>CAIKHO010000032.1 GCA_903827245.1 uncultured Opitutia bacterium | reverse complement strand
AGACACTATAGCTGCGTGCTCCAGCAGCAGCTAAAAAAGGTGTGCTTGTCCCCTGCGACGCGGGTTGCTCCCGGTGAAGGGAGCCTATCCGCATGGATGTGGCGGTGAATCCAACAACCAAAAGCGAGGACAAGCACATGAAAATGCAAAAATACGTGGGCCTGGATGTCCACAAAGATACGACGGTGATCGCGGTGGCCGAGGGTGGCCGCACGGGCGAAGTCCGCCTCTACGGCCAGGTGTCGGGCGACCTGGGGGCGCTGGAGAAGGTATTGCGCAAACTCGGCGGCGAGGGCGTGACCCTGCGCGTGGCCTACGAGGCCGGACCCACCGGCTTTGTGGTGCAGCGCCGGCTGCAGCAGCTGGGGATCGAGTGCATCGTGGTCGCGCCCTCGAAGACCCCGCAGCCGAAGGGCGGCAGGCAGAAGAACGACCAGCGGGACGCCGTCATGCTCGCGCGGCTCCACCGGGCCGGCGAACTGACGGCGATCCATGTGCCGGACACGGTGGACGAATCGATCCGAGACCTGACGCGGGCCCGGTCCGACGCGGTGCATGACCTGACCCGGGCAAAGCAGCGGCTCAAGGCGTTCCTTTTGCGCCAGGGCTACCGCTACTCGGGCAAGGCGAACTGGAGCGAGGCGCACCAGCGCTACCTCCGGGAACTGGTCCTGCCCCTGCCCGCCTTGAAAGCGGTGCTGGAGGAATGCCTCATGGCCATTGACCTGGGCGTGAAGCGCGTGGCCCGGCTGGAGGATCTGATCTCGGCCCAGGTGCCGGCCTGGCGGATGTACCCGGCCGTCGAGGCCCTCATGTGCCTGCGGGGCTTCCAGCTCACCGCGGCCGCGGTGCTGGTCGCCGAACTCGGCGATGTGCGCCGCTTCGATCATCCCCAGCACCTGATGGCGTTCCTCGGCCTGGTGCCCAAGCAGAACACCACCGGCGAGACCCGCCGCCTGGGCGCGATCACCAAGGCCGGCAACGCCCATGCCCGCTGGATCCTGATCGAGGCGGTGCAGCACGCCTTCCTGCCGCCGAAGGTCTCCGCGCCGCTCGCCTTGCGCCAGCAGGGCCAGCCCGCGGCGTACCGCGAACTCGCCTGGAAAACGCAGATCCGGTTGCACAAGCGCGGCTGGCACCTCCTGCACCGCGGGGTGATGAAGGCCAAGGTGACCGTGGCGCTTGCACGCGAGCTCGCCGGCTTCGTCTGGGACCTCCTGCGGCAGGTGCCCGCCCCGAAAGCCTGAACGGGTCTTCGCCTCCGGCTCCGGGCCACGAACCGCGACCAAGGAGTAAACCAGAACCTTTTGTTCTTTGAGACGCCACCGCGGTGGCGGCAATCGTCAGGGACCGGGCGGCCGGCCCATGCCTGTTAACGTTGAGAGCCAGCGCGGTGGCGACACCGCGCTGACGCTCGTGCCTAGATCAGGCGGGCAAGACGCACCAATGAAACGTCGGTACCCAATCCACGAAGATCAGCACGATCACGGTTCAGCCGCGATACGCACTCACGCACGCGTTACTCGTAATCAGGCCCGGTCCCTGTCCGTTGCCGCCTCCGCGGCTGGAACTCAATCCGCCGCACTCCCGCCGCGGACAAACACTTTATTTTTCCGCTTGCTCACACGCAGCTAGATCAACGTTT
>CAIKHO010000031.1 GCA_903827245.1 uncultured Opitutia bacterium | reverse complement strand
GCGACCTTGCTGCCGAGCGGCACGTTGACGCTGGCGCTCTCACGATGCGCGCCGAAGCTGCCGAAACGGACACTGACTTCGCTCTTCTGCTGGTTCAGGGCCGCTTCCGACGTGGAGTTGTTCACCACGCCCGAGGCGCCGCCGGAACCGAAGAGCATCGAGTTCGGGCCGCGGTTGATTTCAACCGAATTGGTGTTGTAGGAGTCGAACGCCAGGCGCGCGATCGTCGGGAAGTTGTTTTGCGACGTGTCGGCGGTGCCGAGACCGCGGATGCGGTTCGCGGTCGCGATGCCGAACGGGGTGCCGTCGTCACCGCTGTAGCCGCCGATCAGGTCGGTCGCGTTGCCGCGGTTGACGTAGGTCGGGGTATAGTTGCCCGCGCCCTCGGTGTTGGCCTCGTAGAGGAACACGTCGTTGATGTTCAGGGCGCCGGTGTCCTCAAGCTGCTGCTTGGTCACAACGGTGATGGACGAGGCGAGATCGCCCACGTTCGTGTTCAGGCGGGTGCCTGCGAGTGTGTTCTCGGCGTAGTAACCGACGTCCTTGCCCGCATCCACTTGGAACGGGTTCAGGGTGACGACGTCCTTGGATGCTCCACTCGTGACCGGGGTCTGCGCGACCTTGGCTTGATCGGCCTGCATCGCGGCAATCTCATTGGGGTCGAGCTTGCCGTTATGATTGGTGTCATACTTGGCGAGCGTGGCAGCGTCCTGCGCCCGCACAAACGTGGGGCTCAAGAGGGCTAGAATCAAAAACGCGGACGACAGCTTGCTCGCCGCGGAATCAATCAGGGTCGGGATTTGGTGTGCTTTCATGGGTATTTATCGCCAGCTAGGTGACCAGCGATGGAAGGACTGGGGTCGGCAGGGGATGCCGGGGTGAAAAGATGGCCTTACATTAATGTAAGAGTTCCCTTGCGTATCAACGACCAGTTGTGCCTTACAGTCAGGCATGGACTCTTCGAAACCCTCCCTGCGTTCACTGGCCCGGGCCTTGGGCTTGTCGCATACCACGGTTTCGGACGCTTTGCGGGGGACTGGCCGGGTCGACAGCCGGACCGTGGAACGTGTGCGCAAGGCCGCTCACGAAATGGGATATCAACACAATCCCCTCGCCTCAAATTTGATGTCTGAAATGCGCCGGTCTCGCGGCAGTAAGTTTCGCGGACTGATCGCCGTCGTAAGTCGTCACGAGCCCGAGCAGCCCCCGCAGGGATTAAGCTTCCCTCGAGAGCTGCTCGTCGGCGCCTCAATCCGGGCGCAGGAACTTGGGTTCGGACTGGAGGAGTTTATCGTTGATCGGGCGGGTCTGACCATGCCCCGGCTCAACTCGGTGCTGCAAGCCCGGGGGATTCACGGCATCGTCATTCTGCCGCAGTGGACCACGCCAGACTGGTCGAAGCTCGAATGGCAGAATTACGCCGGAATCTATGCCGACCACAGTATCGAGCGGCCGGCCTTGCACTGTGTCTGCTGCGATCACTACCGCTCGATGACAACCGCGCTCAGTCGCCTTGTTTCGATGGGGTACAGGCGGCCGGGGCTGTTCCTGCTGGCGCAGCAGGATGAGCGCCTCATGAACCGATTCAGCGCGGCATTCAACGGATTCAGGCAAATCCCGGCCAAGGTGCCGCCGCTAATCCCGGCGGAACTGAAAAGAGAGGAATTCGTCGCGTGGTTTAGGAAATACGATCCTGACGTGGTGATCGCACATTATACCACCGTGATCGAGTGGATGGAGGAATGCGGCGCCCAAGTACCGGCGACCCATGGATTCCTGTCCCTCAACCATCTTTACAAAACTGTGCCCTGCGCCGGGCTCGATCAGCAGCCGCGAGAAATCGGCGCCCGGAGCGCCGAATTCGTGATCGCCCAATTGCAGCGCAACGACCGGGGCATACCCGCCTGGCCCAGCATGACGGCGATTCCGGCCCGCTGGATCGATGGCCCCACGCTATGCGAGCAATCCGCGAAGCCCGCTGGCTGACCGATTGATCCTCGCGCGAGAGTCTTATCTCCCTGCCGCCCGCCATCGGGCCACGATTTCACGCGCCATCGGAAAATCCGCCCGGATCCTCAACGCCGCCTCGAGATGAGCGATCGCCTCTGGCATCCGGCCCGGATCGTCGATGAGGACCAGACCCAGGTTGTAATGGGCTTCCGCCAGGTCCGGATTGATCCGCACCGCCTCCTGATAGTGGGCGATCGCCTCGGGCACCCGCCCGGGAATGATCATGAGGGCGTTGGCCAGGTTGTAATGCACCTCGGCAACCAAGGGATTGATCCGCAGCGCCGCCTCATAATGCGTGACGGCGTCCGGTAGGCGCCCGGGCATTTTCGTGAGGGCTTTGGCCAGATTGTAATGCACCTCGGCAACCGCAGGGTTGATCCGCAGCGCCGCCTCGTAATGCATGACGGCATCCGGCAGGCGCCCGGGCATCGTCACCAGGATATTGCCGAGGTTGGTCTGTGCCCCGGCGTGATCGGGCTTGATCCGGATCACGGCCTCATAATGGGCCATCGCCTCGGACTCCCGCCCCGGAATGGTCACCAGAATATTGGCCCAGTTGTAGTGCGCCATCCAGGCAGCAGGATTGCGCTCAAGCGTGGCACGATAAAGCGCCGGGTCGTCGTGAAACATCGCGCAGTGCCCCCACGTCAGCGCTCCCAGCCCGCCCGCCATGACCGCCGCCAGCCATGGGGCGAATCGGCGCAGACTGCCCGCCACGCGGTCCCAAACCTGAACAAGGCCGGCCGCGGCCAGTGCGATCGGCCCGAGATCAGGCAGGTATTGCCAGTGATCCCAGACAAAGGAGAAGAGTGCGCCATAGAGGTTGACGAAACCGAGCACGGGAAACAGCGAACCCACGAAAAACAGCAGGGCCGCGAGCGGGGCCCGGGTGCGGCGTCGGATAGCCCATAGCGCGACGGCCAGCCCCACGACGCCAAGCGGAAAGAGCCATTGCCACCACACCGCTGAATCCGGCGTCCACCGGGGATAGATGAAATTCAGGTCGAACGGCCAGATGAGATTCCAAAGGTAAAAGCAGACGGCCCGCCCGGCCACGAGGCTGCGTTCCAGCAGGGGCAGGTCAAAATCCCCGCCCGTTGCACCCAGGTAGTGCCTTTCGACCCAGCTGCTGAACAGTCCCCACCCTGCCCCAGTCGCCAGCCAAGGAATCAGAGGCCGGACATCGCGCCGCCACTCCAGCCGGCCGCGCTTCCACCAGAAGACCACGAGCAGCGCAGCGGGTAGTGTGGCGGTCACCGTCTTGCACAACAGCGAAAGAACGAACAGGCCCAGCGCGGCAAAATACGTTCGCGGCCGCCGGGTCTCATCGAAGTGCACGTACGCGAGGGCCGCGAGCAGGTAGAAGACCAGCGAGAGGGTGTTTTTCTGCTCGGTGATCCACGCCACCGATTCAACATGCACCGGATGCAGTGCGAAGATCAGGGCCGCAAGCCACCCGCCGGGCACCGTCAAGCGCCGCAGGACCAGCGCAAACAGCACCGCCGCCCCGGCGTGAAGCAG
Organism: uncultured Opitutia bacterium; assembly: GCA_903827245.1. Taxonomy (GTDB): domain Bacteria; phylum Verrucomicrobiota; class Verrucomicrobiia; order Opitutales; family Opitutaceae; genus CAIUWA01. Next base: position 1,067 of record CAIKHO010000031.1, on the reverse strand, counting down.
GAGCGTCACCACATGGTAGGCAAACGGCTCGTCACCCCACAAGCCGTGCTGCACCCAAAAGGCACTGTGCAGGAGGGGATAGTACTGTTCCGTCGCGCCGAGCTTGCCCCAGATCTGTCCCAGACCCGCAAGCGAGCGCAGGGCGGGCGCAGTCACATAGTCGCTGTCGTTCCAGATGAAATCTCCCGAAAGCGAGGGCAGGTAGGCGATCAGTGTCGCGCAGAAAACCAGCAGGCCCGCCCCAAGATCCCGGTAACTGCCCGGCCCGGAGCCTGCGGCTCTCGGTGGCGGTGGGGTGGTTTTTGCCATCGAAAAATTCATACGGCCGGCAAAGGGCTCGGCAACCGTTTTGCGGCGACGGACTTCCGGCGCCCGTGCCGCCGGCCAGATCGAACACCCTGATTCCACCAAGCCCATCGAGCCCGTTAAGGAATGACTTCACCCCCACGAGCCAGAGCCCCGGCTGCCTGTTGAACAATCTTTACGTCAGGCATGGCACCGCGCAGGAAACCGGCAGCCCTTGTGCCAGCTCCCTCCCATGCTCCAGGGGTTACGGACATTATATTGTCGGGGGAGTCAGATAGGGGTCTGTTAAATCGAAGCCGCTCTCTCGTGACGGATTTCACATTTTGTACGGACAAACCCCGATCCCCGCTTAGGTGGAAATGGCGGGCCGCTTCATTTGATCGCGAGGTGCATAGACCTACGCTGGCTGCAGCAGGGAATTTTCAACACTTCCTCGGAACAGTAAAATTAAAGCGCTATGCAACTCAGCCGAACACCCTTCACTTGGCTCAATAATATCTCCGGCTTCTGTGAGATCCTTGGCGGAGTCGGCCTACTGTTGCCCGGCCTTCGAACCGCGGCCGGCTGGGGCTTGATCGCCCTTCTCGTGGCCGTATTTCCGGCCAATGTCCATGTAGCCTTGCAGGGACACATGACGGGGACTTCTTTCTCGCCTGCCGTCCTGTGGCTTCGTCTGCCCTTCCAAGCGGTCTTTATCGCCGGGGTGGTTTGGGTCGCTTTCAAACGAAGCACACATCACGAAGGATTATTTGGTGCCCGGG
>CAIKHO010000030.1 GCA_903827245.1 uncultured Opitutia bacterium | reverse complement strand
GCGAGGTCATTCCTGCCATCGTGGGCGTGAACCTCGCCCGGAGGCCGGCCGCCAGCCAGTCCTACCGTTTTCCTTCGGCCTGCCCGGCGTGCGGGGCCGAGGTTGCGCAGGCCGATGATGAGACAGCGCGCCGCTGTCCCATCTACGCCCGCACCCAGTTGGTCGCGGCCCAACGCTATGCTGATGCGGCGCTGGCCGAACCTTATGCGATGATGAGCTCCAATTTTGAGCTTTTGCAGGACCGCGCCGGCCAGGCAACGGGACCGAATGCGGAAAAACAACAAAAGTCCAATCGTGAGTTCCTGGTCGAAACCACGACGCAGAATATCGAGGTGCTGGCCGGCAATGGCGATCTTGCCCACGCCCGCGAACTCGCGGGCCGGCTGCTGGCATACGATGGTTCGGAGGAGACGAAAGCCGCGCTCGGGAAACGTCTCGAACGCGCCGGCCATCCGGAATTGCTCACGAGCCTGTCCCAACCTTAAGCCGTCCCGTTTGATTCTTTGTCGCCCGGCCACTCGTCCTCGAAATCCATTCATGATTGATCGCAAAACGAACACCGTCATTGCCGTGCTGGCGCTGGTCGCTTTGGGCACGGCCTATTATCAATTCTCCGCGGCCCACCAGGCACAGACCGAATTTGCCGCGGCAACGGAGCGTCTCGGAAATCTGCGGGCGCAACAGGTGAATCTACAGCTGCGACTCGCCGAAGCTGAGCGGCGTGTGGAGGCGGCGGCCCGGGACCGGGCGGCGGTGCTCAAAGCCGTGCAATCCGCCGCGGCCGCGCACGCCGCAACCGATGCCACCAAAGCCGCGCCAATCACGATCGCCGCCGTGCAGGCTCGCTACAGGCAGGCGCAGGTCTTGGCCAAGGGCGGACAGTATGAAGCCGCGCTCAAGGAATTTCTTTGGTGCTACGATGTCGGCATGAAGCAGGCGGCCAACCTGAACGCCGTGCGCCTTAGCGGCCTGGTCGCGGACATTGGCAAGCTTGGCGCACTGTATCCCCAGGCGCTGGCGGCATTGCGGGATCGGCGTGACCAAGTCGAAGCACGGATGCTTGCGAGTGAAAACGATTTCGATGCGGCATCGGAGTTTGCGGCCCTCAACCGCACGCTCGGGGACGATGCGCGCAATATGGAATTATACGACCAACTGCCGGAGGGAGATCGCCGGCGCCGCACCCTGGCCAGCGGCGCCTATGATTCTTTTGTTGCCGCCCAGCGCTACGATGCGGCCTTGGAGGGCAGGCCCTATGGCTCGATGAGTTCCCTGTTTGAAATCATGACGCGTGAGCGACCGGAAATCGCGGCGATGCCGAATGCCGACCCGATGCGAAAGATGATGCGGGACAGCGTCGTTAAAACCACGGTCACGGATATCGAGGTCTTGGCGGGCGCTGGCGATCTGGTGCACGCCCAGGCGCTGACCGCACGGCTGCTCGCCTACGATGGGTCGGAATCCACCAAGACCCTGCTGCAACAGCATGCGGCGCGCGCCGGCCATCCGGAGCTGTTGACGCCCCCGGCAAATCCATAGCGGCCTGATCCGGCCCGGTCGGAGCCGTAGTCCGGATTGTTTCGCGCATCCACCGTCGCCAACGCTATGGCGGACAGGGAGGCGCAGGGACGCAGAGAAGAATCCGATGGAATTGCTCTGCGTGCCTGCGACTCCGCGCGAAATAATTCTTTGTTCGGTTTTGGGGTCGGTGCCGGTATTATGGTGAAAGACCATGACCGAGGATGCCGAATTGCTCCGTCGTTATGCCGAGGAACGCTCAGAGGCGGCTTTTGCCGAGCTGGTGCAGCGGCATCTCCCCTTGGTCTATTCGGTGGCGCTGCGGCAGGTGGAAGGTGATGCGCACCTGGCCGAGGATGTGGCGCAGACGGTGTTTACAGGTCTCGCGCGCAAGGCGGGGGCGCTGTCGCGGCATCCCGTGCTGAGCGGATGGCTTTACCGCAGCACGCAATTCGCCGCCATCGACGTAATGCGGTCCGAGCGCCGGCGGCATGCGCGCGAACAGGAGGCCCAAACCATGCATGAACTCTCGAACAGCCCCGATGCCGATATGGACGCGGAAAAACTCCGCCCCGTGCTGGACCAGGTCATGAGCGAACTGAACGACGGCGACCGGGACGCGGTCATGCTGCGTTTCTTCGAGGGCCGGCCGTTTTCTGACATCGGCAGGAAGCTGCGCCTCACGGAGGACGCCGCCCGGATGCGGGTGGACCGGGCACTGGACAAGCTGCGCGAGCGGCTGGTGCGGCGCGGGGTGACGTCGACGACGGCGGTACTGGCGGCCACCTTGGCGAACCAGGCGGCGGTTTCGGCCCCGGCGGGATTGGCGGCAGCCGTGACCGGCACCGCGCTCTCGGGTGCGGCGATGAGTGGTGTGGCGGCAGTTTTTATGAGCATGACCAAACTTCAGATCGGAATCGTCGTCGGCCTGCTGGCCGCCGGGGCTGGCGGGATCGTGGCGCAACAGCAGGCCAATGGGAGTCTGACTCGCGAACTGGAAGCGCTGCGCAACCCAAGTCAGGCGGAGGTTCAGCTGCTGGCGGAGAACCAGCGGCTGCGGACAATCGCGGCGGAGCTGGCTGAATACCGTGACGACGGTGCGGAAATGGGACGCCTGCGCGACGAGGCCGGAGCCATTGCCGATCAGGCCCGGACGGCGGCGAATCAGAGGATTCGCAACGCGCAAGGTGTCGGGATGGGAGGAGCCGATGCAGGCATTTATCCGATGGCCCAGCTTGACCAAATGCCCAAGCCGGTGACGCAGGCCACGCCGCAATATCCTTTGGAAATGAGGCGGGACGGGATCACGGGCAACGTCACGGTCCGAATGACGATTGATGCGAAGGGCAACGTGACCGATGCGACCCCGATCCATTCCAGTCGCGTCGAATTTGACGACGCAGCGGTGCAGGCGGTGAAGCAATGGAAATTCGAGCCCGGGCAAAAAAACGGGCAGCCCGTCACCACGCAAATTGACGTGAAGCTCGTCTTCTCAATCAACGAAAAATGACGTCCAGCGCTGACTCCCCGATGAAGCGCGTGATTGGGCGAAGATGGATCATCGCTGGATTGCTGGCGTTTGCCGCCGGCACCATCCTTGCGGTGCAACGACGGATCGGAACGGAACTGCGCAGTGAGGTTGAATTGCTGCGTGTAGTCCGGCAACACGAGGTGGCCCGGTTGCAGTCGGAAAACCGGAATATTTCGTCCGGCTTGCTCCCAAACGCGGACTTGGAACGCCTTCGCGTCGACCATGCGGCGGTCGTCCGCCTGCGGGGCGAGATCGATGCGCTCAAGGCCAGGGAACAGGCGCCGGCCGAACTGCCGCGGAGCGAATCGGTCGCATTGGCGGCCGAAACCCCTGCGGACGCCATGATCCCGGCCCACGATTGGAAAAACGTCGGGCGGGCCACGCCGGCAGCCGCCGTCGAGACGGCGCTGTGGGCGGCGGCCGGAGGAGAGCTCAACACCCTGGCCGGGATGATGTACCTGAATACGGAAGGGCGGGCGAAGGTGGAGTCAGCCCTAGCCGGGTTGCCCGAACAAATCCGGGCTTCGCTCGGGACCCCGGAGCGGATGATGGCGATGCTCGCGATGAAGGATCTGCCGCTGAGTTCGATGCAGGCCATGCAGGTCAGCGCACCGTTGGAAGGACCCGGCATCCCGGTGAATCCAGATGTGGCCGTCGTGCAGCTCAAGCTGCAGAATGCCGACGGCGCGACGAAGAGCACAAAGCTCACGCTGAGGCAGGGTTCGGCCGGCTGGGGTTTTGAGGTTTCTTCCGACGTGGTGGACAAATATTTACGGGCAGTCGCCGCTTCATCATCCAACGCGGCGGCACGGCCATGAATCATGACTTTTCCCGAGGGTCTGCCCTTTTTAGGCTCTGCTGTCTTGGCCTCCTGACTCTTTCGGGCTGTCACCAAATTGAGGTCCCGGCCGCAAGTGGCCAAGGTTCGTTCGAGTTCCTGAAGCGACCAGCCGGAACTCGCATCAGCGAAGGCCAGGCCGTGCTCACAGGGTCCGAGCCGAAGGATGTTTTCATGCAGGCGATGCCGGATGGACCGCTGGTGGTCCCGGTTTATCCGTCCGCCGCCTTGGCGGCGCATGCGGGCCGGGTCACCGTGGTGCTGGAGATCACGATTGGCACGGATGGGCGTGTGGTGGACGTTCGGCCGAGTATGGCCGGGATTCCTTTTGGCGGTCCGTTCTCCGCCAAGTTCCAGGCGGCGGCCGAAGTGGCGATGTCCAAGTGGAAATTCAATCCGGCCGAAATGCGGCACTTCGAGCCGCGCCAGGAGGGCGGCGCAACGATCTGGTCGCTCACGTCCGAGGAGAAACGCGAGATGACGACCGAGGTGTCATTCACCTTCACCGAGACGAGCAGGGCGGTGCTGGAAACCAGGAAGCTGTAGTCCGGATCACGGAATGTTTCGCGCGTCCGCCGTCGCTAAGGCTATGGCGGACAGGGAGGCGTGGTGACGCTGAGCAATCCACGCGGATTGTCTCTCCGCGTCACTGCGGCTCCGCGCGAAATTCAATCCGAGCGTACGCGAGGTGTGCCCCTACGAAAAGGCGCGGGCGGACGACGATTGGGTGAAAGATTGGGGGTGGTTTGTGCGTTTTAGAGGATATGAACACCAACTCCGATCTCCCTCCCATCCACATCCTCCGCGGCCGGCGGGTGATGCTGGATAGCGACCTCGCCAGGCTCTACGGCGTGACCACGATGGCTTTCAATCAGGCTGTCAGGCGGAATCGAAACCGCTTTCCGGTCGATTTTGTCTTCGAGATCGATCACGAGGAGCACGCCCGTTTGATATCACAAATTGTGATATCAAAGCCCAAGGAACGCGGTGCTTTAAGGTCACAAGTTGTGACCTTAAAAGGCCGCGGTGGGCGCCGAAAGCCGGCCCTCGTTTTCACTGAGCACGGCGCCATCATGGCGGCCTCCATCCTTCGCAGCCCGCGGGCGGTCGCGATGAGCGTCTATGTCGTGCGCGCGTTTGTCCGGATGCGGGAGGAGCTGCTCTCCCACGCCGTCATTCTCAAGCGCCTTGCCCATATCGACAAGAAGCTGCTGGAGCACGATGTGGTACTGCAGGATGTCGTCGAAAAGCTTATGCCGCTCCTGAACCCGCCCCACGAGCCGCCCAAACGCAGGATCGGCTTCCATCGCGAGGCCCAAGGCTGATGCAGCTGCTCCTAGTCCGCCAGAGCCCGGGCGACGGCGGATGCGCGAAACTCAAGCCGGGCGTCCGCGAGGAACGCCCCTACGAAAGCAAAACGCGCGCTTCCGGGAGGAAGGCGCGCGTGGGAGGGGCGAAAACGTCCCGGACCGGCTTAGAAGTCGAACTGGTCGATGTTGCCCTGGTTGAAGATGAAGGGCTTTCCGAGGAGGATATTGTCGCCCTGGATCTCGAAGGTACCGAGCGTGCCGGCCTTGAAGCTCTTGGCGCCGGGCTTCAGCTCGTTCTTGGCGACGGCCACGCCGGCGTAGGTACTGAGGTAGCCGAGGTCCATGGTGTTCCAGAGGATGACGCTGTCGGTCACGCCTTCGTGGACGTAGCGCTTGTTCTCGTTGGGCAGACCGAGACCGATGACCTTCACCTTGCCGGTCTTGCCGGCCTGCTTCACCGCTTCGGCGGCGCCGGGGACCCCGGGCGAGCAGATGGCCATGATGAGCTTCAGGTTCGGGTTGGCGCTCATCATCGCCGTGGCCTCGGACTGGGCCTTGTCCTTCAGGTCGTCGCAGGGGCGGGTCAGCACGAGCTTCATCTTCGGGTACTTCTCGGTCAGGCGGGCCTGGATGTACTTCATCCACTCGCGCTGGTTGGAGGCCGTGAGGCTGGCGGTGATGATGGCGAATTCACCCTCGCTGTTGGTGAGGCGGGCGGCCTCGTCCATGAGCGAGTAGCCGATGCCCTCGGGCGTGGCCTGGTTGACGAAGAACGTGCGGGAGTCCGGCAGCGCGTCGGCATCGTAGGTGACGACCTTGATGCCCTGTTTCTGCGCCTTGCGGAGGGCGGTGGAGATGCCCTCCTTGTTTTCGCAGGCGGCGACGATCACGTCGACGCCGAGCGTGATCCAGTTCTCGATGATCTCGTTCTGCTTGGCGGCGTTGGAATCGGTCGGGCCGTCAAACAGCAGCGTGACACCGAGTTCCTTGGCGGCCTTCTCGGCGCCGGCCTTGCAGGAGATGAAGTAGGCGTTGCCCTTGGCCTTGGGCAACATGGCGACGACGAGCTTCTGGTCCGCGGCGTGCACAGCCGGGGCGAGCGCAGCAAAAGCCAGGCTGAGGGCGAGGAGCAGTCGGAAGGGGAGGTATTTCATGCGACGGGAGGGGTTGGAGGTTGGGGAAGGAGGCTGAATTTCAGGGATGGCGCTTCAATCGTTCTCGTTCTTCGTTCTCTTACTCTTTCTCGAAGTGAACCAAGCGGAGAACGAGAACGATTGGGCAGAGGTCTGAATCTACGTGGGAGTTTGCGGACGGGCAGAGTGGTGCGAGGCCCGCCAGTTAGACAAGTATTTTGGCAGGACGCTCCCGGTGAGCGCGAGCAGCAGCAGGGCGCCGGTGAGCATGCCGGAAAGTTCCTCGGCGCCGTTCATGCGCATGACCACGGGCAGGCAGGCGAGGCCGTTCTTTAGCACGGCGATGGCGGCGACGCCCAGCAGGGTGCCGGTCACGCTGCCGACCCCGCCGAAGATGCTGGTGCCACCGAGCACGACGGCGGTGATGGCGAAGAGTTCGTAGCCGGTGCCGGCGTCGGCCTTGGCCTGGCCGAGGCGCGAGGTGTAGATCAGGGCGGCGAGGGCCGACACGACCCCGGCGATGAGGTAGACCAAGGCGAGCCGCCGCCCGACCGGCAGGCCGGCGTAGCGCGCGCCCTCGGGGGAAAAGCCGATGGCGCGGAACGACCGGCCGTAGGTCGTGCGGTGCACGAGCAGGCCCACCAGCGCGGCCACCGCGAGGAAGATCCAGGCCTGCGTCGGCAGGCCGTACCAGCGTTCCTGCCCGAGAAACAGGAACGAGGCCGGGAAGTCCGTGTAGGTCACCGCGCCGCGCGTGATCGCCTCGGCCAGTCCGCGGAAGAGCGAGTAGGTCCCGAGGGTGACGATGAGCGGGGGCAGCCGCAGCCAGGTGATGAGGAGGGCGTTGAGCCCGCCGCCGAGGGCACCGACGACGAGGGCGCCGGCCGCAGCGACCGGAATCGACAGGCCCGCATCGTGCCAGAGCATGCCGAACAGGATCGCGCACAGGCCGAGCAGCGAGCCGACCGAGAGATCAATGCCCGCGGTCAGGATGATCGGCGTGAGCGCGAGCGCGAGCAGGCCGATCTCGCACGAGTGCCGGAGGATGTCGAACTGCCGGTCGATCGTGCCGAACCCGACGACGACGTCGTGCCGGTTGACGGTGGTGCCGAAGTGATAGAAGAAGACCCACTCGGCGACCAGCACGAGGAACAGGATGCCCTCGTGGCTGAACACGGCGGATTTCCAGGCGGAGTTGGTGGAGGCGGTGCGCATCGGGTACGCGGATCAGCGGTTTTCCTTCCGGCTTCTCAGGCCGTCAGCCACGACCGCCAGCAGGATGATGGCGCCCTGGATGGCCTTTTCCCAGTAGGCCTCGATGTGGAGGTGGGTGAGCGTGGGCGACACGCACGCCAGCAGCAGCAGGCCGGCGAACATGCCCCAGACGCTGCCGCGGCCGCCCGAGATGGCGACGCCGCCGACGACGACCGCGGCGATGACCTTCAGCTCTAGCCCATTGCCCGAGAGCGGCTGCACCTGCGGCGACTGGATGATGTTCATCATGGCCGCGAGGCCCGTGAGCGCTCCCATCAGCACGAAGACGGCGAATGTGACGCGCTGGGGATTGATGCCGGCGAGACGCGCGGCCTCGGTGTCGGTGCCGACGGCGTAGACGAACCGGCCGGCGGAAAGATAGCGCAGTGCGACGGCGAAGACGAGCAGCAGGCCCAGCGCAAAGGCGACGAGGGTCCATTGCCCGTCGGTCTGGCTGAGCCCGAACCACTGCAGGCCGTCCGGCAGGTTCACGAACTCGCCCTGGCGCACGAGATTCAGGCCCTGGCGCAGCGAGACGAGCGTGGCGAGCGTGACGACGATGGAAGGAAGGCGAAGTCCGGCGATGAGGACGCCGTTGAATGCGCCGAGCAGGGCACCGATCGAGACGGAGGCGAGCAGCACCAGCCCGGCGGGCCAGCCGTGGGCCGCCAGCAGGCCCGCGCCCACGCTGCACACGGAGAATTGCGAACCCACGGAGATGTCGATCTGCCGGCAGATGATGACGAGCGCCATGCCGCAGGCGACCACGAGCGTCGGGGCCTCGCGGGTCGCGAGCGACAGCAGCGGCTGCGGCTGGTAAAAGGCCGGCGCCACCACGGCCAGCAGGGCGAGGAGGAGGCCGAGCGCCCCGGCGACGGAGAGTTCGCGGAAATAGCGGTTCATGCGGAGGGAAAGCTCCAAATTCCAAGCTCCAAGCTCCAGAGAAGTTCCAAGCAGCAAACGCCAAATCGCGGAATCGCGCCGCGAATTTGATGCTTCAATGTCTCGAGTTTCATTGGAGGTTGGAGCTTGGAATTTTGAGCTTTATTTCGCCGTCCCCAGTGCCAGGGCCATGACTTCCTGCGCATCGGCCTTGCCGGGCAGGACGGCCGCGATGGTGCCGCCGCGCATGATCCCGATGCGGTCGCTCATGCCGAGGACCTCGGGCAGGTCGCTGGAGATCAGCAGCACGGCGAGGCCCTGCTTGGCCAGGCGGCGGACGATCTTGTGGATCTCGCTCTTGGCGCCGACGTCCACGCCCTGGGTGGGCTCGTCGAGGATGAGAAGCTTGGGCTTGGTCGCGAGCCAGCGGGCGAGGGAGACTTTCTGCTGGTTGCCGCCGGAGAGACTGCCGCCGGGTGCATCCGGCCCGTAGGCCTTGACCGCGAGGTCGCGGATGAAGTCGAGCGCATGCCGCCGCTCCGTGCCGAAACGGAGCCACGTGCCGGGAAAAATGCGGCGATGGACGGCCATCGACATGTTCTGCGCGATGGGCATCTCGAGCACCACGCCGTGGCGGCGGCGATCCTCGGGCACATACGCAATGCCGTGCGCAACGGCCTCCTGCGGCGAATGCAGGATCACGGGCCGGCCGTTGAGCAGGATCTCGCCGCGATCGGCTGGCGTCAGGCCGAAAAGAATCCGCGCCAGCTCCGTGCGGCCGGCCCCGACCAACCCGGCGAGGCCGAAGACCTCGCCGGCGCGGACGTCGAAGGTGACGTCATGCACCGGGCAGGCGGAGGAACCGATGCCCTTGAGGGCAAGGACAACCTCGCCCGGCTCGGTCTCGGCGGGCGGATAAATCTGGGTGACCTCGCGCCCCACCATCATGCGGATGAGACCGGCCTCGTTGATGTCGCCGACCAGGCTGGTGCCGACGCTTTCGCCGTCGCGCAGGACGGTGACGCGGTCGGCCAGGGTGAAAATCTCGTCGAGCCGGTGGGAAATGTAGATGACGCCGACACCGCTCGCGCGGAGGTCCCGCACGACGGCGAAGAGCAGGTGCTGCTCTTTTTGCGTGAGCGAGGCGGTGGGCTCGTCCATGATGACGATGCGCGCGCCGGCGCCGAGGGCACAGGCGATCTCGACGAGCTGCTGCTCGGGCATGGAAAGCGCGCGCACCTCGGTCTCCGGCGAGATGCTGGCGCCGATGCGGGCGAGCAGGTTGCGGGCCCGTTCGCGCCGGGCGGACCAGTGGACAAGGCGGAGACCGGTGGACGGCTCCAGCCGCAGGGCGATGTTCTCGGCGACGGTGAGGTCCGGGAAAAGCGCGGGCTGCTGGTAGATACAGGCGACACCGAGCTGCTGGGCGGCGGACGGGGTCAGGTTGGTGACGCGCTTGCCCTCGATCGCGATGCTGCCGCGGTCGGGCTGGTGGGCGCCCGTGACGACCCGGATCAAGGTGCTCTTGCCGGCGCCGTTTTCACCCAAAAGGGCATGCACCTCGCCGGGCTGGAGGTCGAAATCCACCCCGCGCAACGCGTGAACGCCCGCGTAGGACTTGGTGATTCGTCGGAGTTCGAGCAACGGGGCGGACATGCGGGGGAAGCAGGCGTGGTGTCAGCAGGGGCAAATGGCGGTCACTGGGAGGGCGGAAAAACGTGCATCATCGATGGGGCGGTGACAATCCGGCAAGCGAAGAATGAAAGCCGTCACCGCGGGGAAAAATACCCCGGAATGGTTTCACGCAGCGGCGCAGGGGACGGAATTATAGAAAGTGTATTATTGAGGGCCGCCCATTAAACTGACGGCCGAGGTCAAGGCAGCGCGGTGCTTCAGCCCGCGCGTTGGAACGCAAGACGCGGGCTGAAGCGCCGCGCTACTCCCAAGCTTTTTCGCCAGTCTGATCCGCGAAACTCAATCGTTTGCTGACAAGCCGCCCCTGCATTTTCAAACTGATACACCACCGAATTTTCGCGCCACGACGCGACGGCGCCACGCTCGGAGCGGGCTCAAGACCAGCCGGGTTAAAACGCCGCGTCGTGGCGCGAAACCGGTTCGATCAGACCGCTCAGCGTCCCTGCGCCTCCGCGCGAAATGCGCCGGTTATGCCGCCGCGGGATGTTCCCCGGGCTTTTCGAGCGGGGTGACGGGGTCGATGAAGAACCACGACAGGCCGCCGATGGCGTAAACCGCCGCGGCGAGGAAAAAGATCAGCGTCCAGCCCTCCATGGTGGGCGGGGCGTCGACGGCGGGCTTGAAATGGTCGAGGATGTAGCCGACCACGAGCGGGCAGATGGCACCGCCGAAGTTGCCCATCATGTTGAGGCTGCCGGCGAGCGAACCGGAGAAGCGGCCGCCCACGTCCATGCAGGCGCTCCACAGCGGCACCATGGCGATGTCGTTGGAAAAACTGGCGAGGCCGAGCGCGACCATCGCCAGCACGGGATTGTCGATCCGCGTGACGAAGAGAAGCATGACCGCCGCGGAAAAAAGACCCGTGCTGGCGGTGAGGCGCCGGGCCTGGCGGACGCTCAGCCATTGGCGGGCGAGCCGGACCGCCACGATGCCGCCGACGACCGAGCCGATGCCCCCGAAGAAAAGGGGCAGGCCGGCGAGCACGGCGCTCTTTTCCAGCGCCACGCCGCGCGCCTCGCGCAGGTAGGTGGGCAGCCAGGTGATGTAGAAGTACCAGCCGTACGACATGCAAAAATACTGGAGCCACAGCAGCCACACGGTCGGGCTCGAGAGCAGCCGGCCCCACGGAATGCCGGCATGGCTGGGAGCGTTGGTCTCCGCGCCGTCCATCAGCGCGAGCTCGGCGGCGTTGACGGACGGATGCTCCGCCGGCCGGTCGCGGAACCAGCGGTAGAAGGCAACCGCCCACACGACGCCGACGAGTCCGAACAGGGTGAAGGTCCACCGCCAGTTGACGTATTTCATCACCAGCGTGACGAGCACGGGCGTGAACGCGCCACCCCAGCGTGCGCTCAGCCAGAGGGTGCTCTGGGCCCGGGCGCGTTCCGACGACGGCAGCCAGATGGTGAAGATCTTGGTCGCGTTCGGAAAACATCCCGCCTCGCCGGCGCCGAAGAAGATCCGGCATACCAGCATGGAAAGGTAGTTCCAGGCCCAGCCCGTGGCGGCGGTGAACACCGACCACAGCACGACGACCTTCATCAGCACGCTGCGCGGACCGAAGCGGTCGCCCATCCAGCCGGCCGGGATCTCGAAGAGCGCATACGAGAAGGAAAACGCCGCGAACACCCAGCCCATCTGCTTTTCGTCCAGGCCCAGGTCATGGCGGATGTTGGGCGTCGCCTGCGAAATGCACACCCGGTCGACGTAGGTGATGATCGCGAGTGTGACCATGAATGCCAGGACGAGCTGGCGGGCCTGGGTCGGCCTGGCGTTCTGCACGCGAAGGTCCGCGAGGGTATTTTCGGCCGGGGTAGGGCGCATGGGGTCCGGCGATGCAGCGGAGTTTGCGCAGCCTTGGCAACACCGCGCTTCGAAAAATCTCCGCCCGTTGGGCTGACTGCGGTGACAGGACGGTCGGTCGGCGGTTTTTCAATTAGTCGGTGATCGGATGGAGGAGCGGCTTTGCGCCGCGATGAATTGCTCCGCGGACTCATCCATCGCGGCGTAAAGCCGCTCCTCCGTTTTCGCACTGACGCATCACTCGCGGCGCGGACGGATGAGCCGGGACAAAGTTTCCGCCCGGCAGGAAATATATCTTTTGCGTCCACGGATTCGACGAACATTTTTCCGATTGGTTGCGGACCGTTTCACACCCCGTCGATTTGGTCCCGGCCCTACCCCCTGCCGAAATGCGATCCCCCCGCGCATTCATCTTCATCCTCACGGCCTTCGCCGGGCTTTCCTGCCCGGCGCCGGGGGCCGATGACACCTTCGCGCGCCTCGACGATCGTTTCGGCGCCACGATCCATCCCTTTCTCAAGACTTACTGCGTGAGTTGTCACGGTGGGGAAAAACCCGAGGCGGACCTGGATCTCACAACCTACACGTCGCTCGACGCCGTGGTGAAGGACGGCCGGCGCTGGGACCTGGTGCTCGACCGGCTCGAGGCGGAGGAAATGCCGCCGACCAAGGCGAAGGTGCATCCGTCGGCCGAGGTCCGGCAACAGGCGATCGACTGGTTCCAGGCGGTCCGCACCTTCGAGATGCAGCGCAACGCCGGCGATCCTGGCATCGTGCTCGCCCGGCGCCTGAGCAATGCGGAGTACGACTATTCCATCCGCGACCTCACCGGCGTCGATCTCCGGCCGGCGCGGGAGTTCCCGGTCGATCCGTCCAACATGGCCGGCTTCGACAACTCGGGCGAGTCGCTGACCATGTCGCCCACGCTCCTGAACAAGTACCTGCAGGCGGCGCGCGAGGTGGCCAGCCACATGTACCTTCGCGAGCAGGGCTTCGCGTTTGCGCCCAAATCGATGGTGGTCGAAAGCGACCGCGACCAGTTCTGCGTGATGCAGATCATCGATTTCTACCACCGGCAGGACACCGACTATGCCGACTACTTCCAGGCCGCGTGGCGCTTCCAGCACCGGGCGGCACTCGGCCGGCCGGCGATGACGCTGGCGGATTGCGCGCGGGAGAATCACGTCAGCCCCAAGTACCTGGCCACGATCTGGTCGACCCTCGGGAGCACCGAGGACGCCGGCCCGCTGGTCAAATTGCAGTCGCTGTGGCGGTCCCTGCCGGCGCCGCGGGGCAACGAGGCCGACCTGGCGCGGACCGGTTGCGAGCAGATGCGCGACTACGTCGTGGCCGTGCGCAAGAAGGTCGAGGGACGTTTCCTGAACATCAACGCGGGCGAACCCGGCACCGAGTGGCTGCCGTTCCTCATCTGGAAGAACATCCAGTACGCGACGCACCGGCGGTCGTTCGATCCCGCGCAGCTGCAGGTCAAGGACGAGGCACCCCGGAAGCCCGAGGGCCGGGTCAGGATCGAGGGCGGCAACCAGTTCGGCCCGGGAAAAACGCCGCTCGTCGTCAACGCGCCCGGGGATCCCGACTTGGTCGTCCCGGCGGGCCAGCGTGACCGCTATGAGGCGGCGTTCAGCCGGTTCTGCAGCGTGTTTCCCGACATGTTCTACAAGGAATCGCGCGGCCGGAATTATTTCGTCACGGGCCGTGACGAGGGCCGTTACCTCAGCGCCGGGTTTCACAATGTCCTCGGCTACTTCCGCGACGACCAGCCGTTCTACGAGCTGCTCCTCGACGAGCAGGAGCAGGCCCGCCTCGACGGGATGTGGCGCGAGCTCGATTTCATCGCGGCCGCCAATGTCCGCAGCTACGTGCAGTTTGCCGTGAGCGGAACGCGCGGCGCGCGCGAGAGTTTCCGCGACCATGAGCCGTCCGTCCCGCTGGCCGTCCATCTGAACGACGAGCAGATCGCCTCGACCGCGGAGATCAAGCAGCTCGAGGGCGACTACCTCGCCCGGGTGACCAATGGCGACGACGAGGCGATCAACGCGATCAAGAGCTATTTCCGCTCGACTGACGAAGGCATCCGCTGGGTCGAGCAGGCCAGGCTGGCGGCCGAGCCCGGGCACCTGAAGGCGCTCCTGGACTTCGCCGCCCGGGCCTACCGCCGGCCGCTGACCCAGGAGGATCGCGACGACGTGACCGGTTTTTATCGCTCGGCCCGGGAGCGCGATCATCTCGACCATGAGACCGCGATGCGCGAGACGATCGCGATGGTGCTGATGGCCCCGGAATTCACCTACCGCATCGATCTCGTGGGCGCCGCGGGCGGCATCCAGCCGCTCTCGGATTTCGATCTCGCGAGCCGGCTGAGCTATTTCCTGTGGTCGAGCCTGCCCGACGCGGAACTGCTGGCCCACGCCGCGCAGGGTGACCTGCACGAACCGAAGGTGATCACTGCCCAGGCGCGGCGGATGCTGCAGGATCCGCGCAGCCGGGCGCTGGCGGTCGAGTTCGGCGGCAACTGGCTCGATTTCCGCCGCTTCGAGGGCATCGGCACGGTCGACCTGGAACGGTTCCCGGCTTTCACCGCCGAGCTGAAGGAAGCCATGTACGAGGAGCCGATCCGGCTTTTGCTCGACGTGTTCCAGACCAACCGCCCGGTCATCGACCTGCTTTACGGCCACGATACGTTCGTGAATCCCGTCCTGGCCAAGCACTACGGGATGCCTGTGGCGGCCGGCGGGCCGGATACATGGATGCACGTTCAGGACGCGAGCCCCTACGATCGCGGCGGGCTGCTGCCGATGGCCGTGTTCCTCACCAAGAATGCCCCCGGCCTGCGGACCAGCCCGGTGAAACGCGGCAACTGGGTGGTGAAAAACGTCCTGGGCGAGCGCATTCCGCCGCCGCCGGCCGTGGTGCCGGAACTGCCGCGCGACGAGGCCAAGCTGGATCTGCCGCTCCGCGACATGCTGGCCAAGCACCGCGAGGATCCCAATTGCGCCGCCTGCCATGCGCGATTCGACGCGCTGGGCCTCGTGTTCGAGGGCTTCGGGCCGGTCGGCGACCGCCGCGACAAGGACCTGGCCGGCCATCCCGTCGACGACCACGCCACGTTTCCCGGCGGCGCCGAAGGCGCCGGGCTCGACGGCCTGCGGCAGTATATCCGCGACAAGCGCCAGAACGACTTTGTCGACAACCTTTGCGGCAAGCTGCTCGCCTACGCGCTCGGCCGCAGCCTGCTCGTTTCCGATGACCTCACGATCAAGGAAATGCACCGCAAGCTTGCCGCCGACGGCTTCCGCTTCGACAATCTCGTCGACAGTATTGTCACCAGCCCGCAGTTTCTCACCAAGCGCGGTCGCGAAGACCTCGCGGAAAGGTAAACCTCATGAGCCATCCCCTGAATTCGTGCCATGACCGCCGCCTTGTGCTCTCGCGCCGGACCTTTCTCCGTGGTGTCGGCGTCACGATGGCCCTGCCGCTGCTCGAGTCGCTCCCCGGCGTGAAGCTGGCCGCCGCGACCGAGGAGGGAGCGGCCGCCGCTTATCCCAAGCGCTTCGGCGTGCTCTTCATGGGCAACGGCATCAGCCCGAACAATTGGTCCGCGCAGGGCGCCGGGGCGGAGATGCAGCTGAGCAAGACGCTGTCGCCACTCGAGGCGCTGAAGGGCAAGACCAACGTCATCCACGGCCTGTTCAACAAGCTCGCCACCGGGCAGGGCATCCATCCCGCGATGACCGGCCAGCTGCTGTCCGGGGTGCGCATCCAGAAGGGCGCGATCATCCACAGCGGGATCAGCCTGGACCAGGTGATCGCCAACCACATCGGCCAGGACACGCTCCAGCCCAGCATGGTGCTGGCCTGCGAGCAGCCGATGTCGGGCTACCATGAGTCGAATTTCTCGAACGCCTACAGCTCGCACATCTCGTGGCAGAACGCCGATTCGCCGGTGCCCAACGAGATGTACCCCTCGCTGGCCTTCGACAGCCTGTTCGAGAACGGCGGCAGCCAGCGCAACATCAGCGTGCTCGACCGCGTCAAGGACCACGCCGCGAGGTTGAGCCGCAAGATCAGCTCCTCGGACCAGGGCAAGCTGGAGGAATACCTCGGCAGCGTGCGCGACGTCGAGAAGAGCATCGAGCGCATGCGCGCCGACAAGGACAAGGCCGAGGACCGGGCCAAGGGCAAGGGCCAGCCGATGTTCACGATGAAGCGGCCGGAGAACGGCCTGCCCGAGGATCTGCGGGACCACGCCCGCCTGATGTGCGACATCATCGCGCTGGGCTTCCAGACGGACAAGACCCGGGTGGCCTCGCTGCTGCTTGCCCGCGATCTTTCCGCGCTCTATTATCCGTTCCTCGGGGTGAAGGACAGCCATCACGGCCTCTCGCACAATGCCACGTCCGATGCCTACGAGAGCATTTCCCGCTTCCATGTGAGCCAGCTCGCTTACCTGGCGAAGCGGCTCGATGACATGCCGGAGGGCGAGGGCACGGTGCTGGACAACTCCTGCCTGATGTTCATCTCGAACATGTGGTCCGGGACCGGCCACGACAACCGCAAGGTGCCGATCATCACCGTGGGCGGCCTCGGCGGCACCCTGAAGACCGGGCGGTCGCTGAACTACCTCGATGCCGGTGATGACAACCGCAAGCTGTGCAGCCTGTATCTCGGGATCATGGACCGGATGGGCGTGAAGCTCGACCATTTCGGCGATGCGGACGAGCGGCTGGCGGACCTGTGATTTCGGCTCGCTGGCGTGGTGTGCCCGCGAAAGGAATGGTTGATCCATGCAGCAGGCATAGGTGGCCGCCGACCTCCGGGCGGCGGATTCCGCGTGGTGATGCGCCACACCGCCGCCCGGCCACCTTCGCCAAGGCTACGGTGCCCTCGCGAAGCCATTGCGCGAGCGACGGCGGGAGGTCGGCGGCCACCCAGCAAGGCATAAACCTGAAACCAATGGGACGTTGGTATTAAATCTCCGGAAGCTTGCCTCGGCGGCGCGACCGGGTTGAAAGGCCCAATGCATGCAGCCGACACCAGCGCCCTCCAACTCCCGGCCATGGGTCTGGGCACATGGTCGTTCGGCGGCGGGACGTACTGGGGGCCGCAGGACCAGGGGGACGTCGATGCCGTCGTGGGCCGCGCGCTTGAGCTGGGCGTCACGTATTTCGACACGGCCGAGATGTACAACGCCGGTGCCAGCGAAAGTTCGCTCGGGCTCGCGCTGCGCGGCCGGCGCGACCGGGCCATCATCGGCAGCAAGGTGAGTCCCGCGAATGCGGCGCCCGCTGTGCTGCGCGAGCATTGCGAGGCCAGTCTGCGCCGGCTGGAGACCGATTTTATCGATGTCTACATGGTGCACTGGCCGATCCACGCGGACTCGATCCGGCATTTCACGAACGACGAGGCCGTGATCCGGAATCCGCCCCGGACCGACGAGGCGTTCCTCACACTCGCCGCCCTGCAGCGCGAGGGAAAGATCCGCCACATCGGCGTGAGCAATTTCGGGGTGAAACAAATGGACGAGGTCCTGGCGCTCGGCGTGCGGCTCGCGGTCAATGAACTACCCTACAATCTCCTGATGCGGGCGATCGAGGCGGACATCATTCCGTTCTGCCGCGCGCGGGGCATTGCGATCCTCGGCTATGTCGCGCTCATGCAGGGCGTGCTGGCGGCGAAATTCGAGTCGTTCGACGAACTCCCGCCGATCCGCATGCGCACCCGGCATTTTGCGGGACGGAGGGAAGGCTCGCGCCACGGGGAGGCGGGATTCGAGACGGAAACCATGGCGGCGCTGCAGGCGGTCCGCGTCATCGCGCGCGAGGAAAAATTGCCCGCGGCGGACCTGGCCATTGGCTGGGCGCTGGCGAACCCTGCGATCAGCTGCGTGCTGGCCGGCTGCCGCAACCTCACCCAGCTGGAGGAAAACGCCCGCGCGCTGACGTTGAAATTATCGCCGACGGTGCTGCAGCGGCTCAATGCCGCGACCGAAGAGCTGCGGCTGAAGCTCGGCCCCAACCCGGATTATTACCAGGGCGCGAGTCACGCGCGAAGCTGGTGATGTAGGAGCGGCTATACGCCGCGATTCTCGGAAAATCGCGGCGTAAAGCCGCTCCTACAGCTGACTGTCACTTCTGCGCCGGGCGCAGATCCGGGCGGCCGTCGATGATTCCGTCGTCCTGGTGGAAGCCGGGATCCTTCACCGTCAGCTTGTAGTCGACCGAGGGATTGGGCTTCAGGACGGGCATCCGGTCGGGCGTGGACGAGAAGACAAGGTGGCTCGGCAGAGTCATCTTTTCGATCGTGGCGGCCGTCACGGGCGGCGAGACGAGCGGGCTGGCCTGCAGCAGCGAATTGGGTCCGCCGGAAAAGGCGAAGGCCATGCCGATCTCGGACTTGCTCGGCGGTCGGGCCGGATTGGCGAGGAAGAGGGAAGGGGCCTCGATCTTCGAGCTGGCAAACCCGTAGTCGCCCGGACCGGCGAAAAGCAGCGGGCAAAAGATCATGGCGGCCGGCGCGAGGAAGAAGGGAGTGGTCTTCATGGGGCGGAGCGGAGGGGCTTTTTCTGGATGCAGCTTCTCCCAAGCTGGGAAACGCCACAATCGGAAAAGTGCCGTTCGAAAATGGGTTTCGCTCATCCGCCGTCGCTGAGGCTTTGGCGGACAAGAAGGCACAGTGGTGCAGAGATCGGAAGGGATGGAGCGCGTTGACTTCAACGCGCTGAAAATCTCGGCCTGAGTTTGGTGACTGATGGAACCAATCCCTTTCGACGAGCTCGGGGCAGGCAACGCATTGGGGTCTGTTCCACCTTCAGTCGGATGCATTGCGCTTACCGGACTAAAGTTTGCGCGAATGTGGCCGTAGGAAGGCGAATACCCCCATGTACTCCCAAGACTATACCCGGGAAGTCGGCCTCGACGCCGGCGCCAAAGTGATCCCCTGGCCCTACGCGATTGCGATCCTCGCCGCCGTGGCGGCGGGTGCCGCCATTGCGGTCAACGACCTGAATACCCGTCAGAGCCTGCACGAGGCCGCGAACCATCCGGACGCGATCACGGGGCCCGGTCCGGTGATCGGGCTCGCTAGCAGGTAGGATCGCGGTCTCCCCATCGTTCCCCGTCGATTTGACCCGGCCTCGCGGCCTCGGCTACGACGGGTCGCAGTGAGCTATGCTTTCACGATTCCACCCGTGGGCGCGGTGGCGTTCCACAGCGTGATGACCGGGACGTTGCTGCCGGGGCGCTCGTAGCCGAGCTTGCTGACGGAGGCGGTATCCAGGACTAGATGCCGGCCCGCCTGAAGCGGCCACCCGATCCAGCGCACGGCGAGCACCCGGAGAAAATGGCCGTGCGAGAAAATCGCCACCGTCCCCTCCATCGAGCGGAGGCCGGCTAGGACCCGGTCGGCACGCGCGGTCATCTGCTCCACCGATTCGCCGTGCGGACATCCGTCGTTGAACAAATTCCATTCCGGATTTCCCGCATGGATTTCCGCGGTCGTCCGGCCTTCATAGTCACCATAGTCCCATTCCGAGAGATCGGGATCGATCCGCGCCGCGGCCCCGAAGCCGGCGAGTTCGCAGGTCCGACGCGCGCGCTGGAGCGGGCTGGTGAGCACGCGGTCAAATGGGATGCCCTGCAACCGTGCGCGCAGCCCGGCCGCGCTCCTCTCGCCGTTTTCGGTCAGCGCGAGGTCGGTGCGGCCCGTATGGCGGCCGGACAGGGACCACAGGGTTTCGCCGTGGCGGATGAGGCAAACCTGCGTGGCCATTGGGCGATTTATTGGCGGGAATGGAGTCCGGCTTCCAGCTTGGTTTCAACGGCGGTCCACCGCCCGGGATTGCCGGTGGCCCTTGAAAAGGTGGAACAGAAAAACCAGCGAGGGGAGCAGGAGGAGCGCGCCGGCGGCCAGCGCGAGGAGGAGCAGGCGCAGGGTCGCCTCCGGGGCATGGGCGTTGGCGACGGTGACGTCCGGCGTGATGAGATTCGGATACTGCGCCAGGCTCCAGCCCACGAGGATGAGCACCGCCTCGCCCGCGGCCGCGATCCGCGCCAGGGCAAACCGCCGTTGCTGCAGCGCCGCAAGTGCGCCCGCCGCACAGAGGCCGGTGGCGCCGAGCAGCAGGGGTGCCCACCCGCGCGTCAGCCCCTGGAACAGTTCCGGGGCACCCTGCCGGGCCGCCAGAAAAACCGCCCCGGCCACCGGCACGAGCGCCACGCCCGACCAGATGGCCCGTCGCCGGAAATCATTTTGCAGGTCGGCCTGGTCTTCCGTGTCGAGGGTCAGGTAGGTGGCCGCCAAAAAGGCGAAGAGGCCGGTCGCGAACACGCCGCAGGCGAGCGCGAACGGCGTCAGCCAGCCCGCAAAAAATCCCGTTGTCACCAGGCCGTCCGTCACACGAATCCGCCCGGTGGCCAGCGCGCCGAGGATCACGCCCTGGAAAAACGGCGTGAAGAAACTGGCGGTGCCGAACACCCTGCTCCAGTGCCCCTGCACCGCCGGCAACCGCGAGTCATAGGTGCGGAAGATGAAGGCCGAGCCGCGTAGCACGATCCCGAGGAGCATTGCGGTGACAGGAATGTTTAACGCGGTCATCATGGCGGCGAACCCGGCCGGAAACCCGGTGAAGAGCACGACGACCACGAGAATGAGCCAGACGTGGTTCGCCTCCCAGATGGGGGCGATGGCGGCCGCGATGGCCTTCCGCTGCCGCGTGGCTCGCGGTCCGGTCGCCAGCAGATCCCACATCCCGCCGCCGAAGTCCGCGCCGCCCATGAGCGCATACAGGATGAGCGACAGCAGGATCGAAATACTGGCGGAAAGGGCGAGCATGACGTCAGGCGGGCGCCGGCGGGGATTGCGTCCCGGCGGTCTCGAGGAACTGCCGCCGCAGGAGGACGAACACGACGCAGGCCAGGAATACATACAGGACGGTGAAGACGGCAAAGGGGACGGCGATCCCGGGCACCGGCGTGACGGCGTCCGCCGTTCGCATCACGTTGTAAATGATCCACGGCTGACGCCCGGCTTCGGTCACGACCCAGCCGGCTTCGATCGCCACAAAACCCAGCGGCCCGGCGGCAACCACGGTGCGCAACAACCAGGGATGGTCGGCCAGCGGCCCGCGCCTCAGCCAGACCCAGCCCGACCATCCGGCCACGGCCAGCAGCGCGAAGCCGGAAAGAACCATGAGGTCGAATGACCAGTGGACGACCCGTACATTGGGCCAGTCGCTGCGCGGGGTTTCCTCCAGGCCGGCGACACTCGCCGACGGGTCGCTGGCGAGCAGCAAACTCAGGCCGCGGGGAATCGTCAGCGCGTAGCGGGTGGTGCGCGTGGCATCGTCGGGCAGGCCGCCGATCAGCAGCGGCGCTCCCGCCCGGGTCCGGTAATGGGCCTCCATCGCGGCGAGCTTGGCCGGTTGCAGGCGGCCGACGGCGCGGGCACTGAGATCGCCGCTGGCGATTTGGAGAGGAATGCTGATGCACCCGACGGCCAGTGCCAGGCCGAGCGCGCGGCGATGGAAAAGGCTGGCCGGATTCCGCTGCAGCAAAAACGCGTGAACCGCCGCCACCGCGAATCCCGTCGCGACCAAGGCCGCCAGCGTCATGTGCAGCGCTTCATGCAGGCTGGCCGGGTTCAACATGGCCGCGACCGGGTCGATCCCCGTGACCCGGCCGGCGCGGAACGTGAAGCCGGCCGGCGCGTTCATCCAGGCGTTGGCCGTCACGACAAAAATGCCGGACAGGATGCCGCTGGCCGCGACGGCCACGCCCGACAGCCAGTGCAGCCACGGCGTCAGGCGGTCCCGGCTGTGGACGATGCGCCGGGTGGCCTCGAGGCCGTCCATTTCTGGCATCTGCATGTCCATGAAAATGACATCGTAGCTCTGCCGCTCGAGCGAGGAAAGCGCCTCGATCCCGTTGGCGGCGACGTCGGTGCGGTACCCGAGGCGCGTGAGCATGTGGAGGGCTACCTTCTGGTTAACGGCATTGTCCTCCGCCAGCAGCAGGCGCTCCGGCTGGCGGGCGGCCGGCTGGTCGTGGCCGAGCCGGGTGGGGATCGGGGCTGCGCCGGATTCGACGGCGCCCATGATGGTCGCGATGGCGTCGAAGATCTGCGAGGGCTTGGCGGGCTTGCTCAGCCGGGCGTTGAACAGCTCCGCCTCTCCGGCCGCGGCGTCCCGGCCAAGCGATGACAGCAGCAGCAGTGGCAACCTGGCGCCGCCGGGTCGGCGGCGGATTTCACGGGCGAGAGTGACACCATCCATCAGCGGCATTTGCAGGTCGAGGATGGCGAGGTCGAACACGGCGCCCTGGCCCATCAGCGCGAGTGCGTCCGCACCCGACTCACAGGCCGTGAAGTGCAGGCCCCATTTTTCGGCCATGGCGGTGAGGATCCGGCGGTTCGTGGCATTGTCGTCCACGATCAGCAGGCGCTTGTCGCGAAGATTGGGGCGGGGTGGGACGCGCACGGATCCGGATCCTGCGGGGGCTTCTCCGGCGCACACGGTGAAGTGGAACGTCGAACCGTGTCCGGCCTCGCTCTCCAGCCAGATCCGCCCGCCCATCAGCTCGACGAGGCGCTTGCTGATTGCGAGGCCAAGGCCGGTGCCGCCGAACTTCCGGGTGATGGACGCGTCCGCCTGGGTGAACGAGCTGAAGATCCGCTCCTGGACTTCCGGGGAAATGCCGATGCCAGTGTCGCGGACGGCAAACCGGAGCTCGAACCGGCCCGAGCCGGCCGGGGCGCACTCGACGGTGACGGCGACCTCGCCGTGTTCCGTGAACTTCAGGCCGTTGCCGATCAGATTGACCAGGATCTGGCGGATGCGGGTGGTGTCGCCACGGAATGCGCGTGGAGGATCCCCGAGGATCTCGTAGGCGAGGTCCAGGCCCTTCTCGGCGGCGCGCGGCGCGAGGACATCGAGGGAGCTCTCGACGCACTCGTGGAGGTCGAAGATTTCCTGCTCCAGTTCCAGCCGGCCGGACTCGATCTTCGAGAAATCGAGGATGTCGTTGATCACGACGAGCAGGTTGTCGCCGCTGTTGCGAATGACCTCGGTGTACTCGCGCTGCTGGGTGTTGAGCGGGGTGTCGAGGAGGAGCGAGGTCATGCCGATCACGCCGTTCATCGGCGTGCGGATTTCGTGGCTCATCGTGGCGAGGAACTGGCTCTTGGCCTGGCTGGCCGCCTCGGCCGCCTCCCGCGCCGTGGCGAGTTCCCGGGTGCGCTCGGCCACCCGGTCTTCGAGCTGGTCGCGCGCCTTCTGGACCTCCGACCGGAGCCGGTGGTTCATCAGGGCCATGTCGATGCCGATCTGGAGTTCGCGCTCCTTGAAGGGTTTCAGCAGGTAACTGGAGGGCCGCGAGAGCTTGGCGCGCTGCAGGGTCGGCTCGTCCGCGTTTGCGGTGAGGAAAATCACGGGCAGGTCGTGGCGGGCCCGGATGATTTCCGCCGCCATGATTCCGTCCATCTCGCCGCGCAGGCAGATGTCCATCAGGACGATGTCCGGCTTGCTTTCTCCAACCTTCCGGATCGCCTCCTCGCCGGTCGAGGCCGTGCCGCAGATCTCGTAACCGAATCGTTTCAGGCGGTGGCTCAGGTCGAGGGCGATCAGGCTCTCGTCCTCCACGATCAGGATGCGGGATGGGGCGTTCATTTTTGTTCCTGGTCCCGGATGGGCGTTGCGCACGGATGGCCGGCGCCCGGCAACTGCCGACGCATGCTCGCGTGGTGCGCTCCTGTCATTGACCCGGGGGGATTCACATCGAAGGGCTCTGGGCTATTCCCTTCGGAGCGATCGGGCGGGAATTAAGGGCAAACGCGATCCGGCGACGCCGGAGGCCGGATTTCGGGCAAAAAAAGAGCCCGCCGTGTACCCCTACACGGCGGGCATTGCTTTCTTAGTTACCCCAAATATCCCCCGCTAGGCGGGGGATATGACCTCACCATCGGTCGCATTTGGGATTTCGCAAATGAAATCTTTCGGTGGACCCGTGCAGTAGCCGCGCGGATGGACCGCATCAGTTGCAGCGTGGCCGATTCGAAGGCCGCGGCCTGACGGATGCCCGCCGGAGGCGGTCACACCTCTTCCGGTTTCGGAAGCTTCGCGACGATTTGCACGGAGACCCGATCGTCATCGACCCCAACGGAACCCTTGAATTTCGGCACGCCATTGATCAGCACCTGGGTCTGCTGGATGATCCTGGATGGCATCTCAACGACGTCACCGACGCGAAAGCACGTCAGTTCGCGCAAGTTCATTTCAAACGCGTCCCATTGCGCACTGACCGGGACATCGACGCGCTCGTAGGATTTCTGCCATGTCGCGCGCTTCGGGGCGGCGACCACATGGGTGTTCTTCTGGCAGTTCGCGCGGATCCGTTTGACCATCGGCTCGATCATGCAATACGGCACGCCGATCTGGATCTGCTCGAAGCAGCCGCCGAAATTCACTTCGAACGAAAGGTCGAGGAAGAGCGCGTCCTGCGTGGCGGTCAGCAGGAATTGGCCGTTGTTTTCATGGCCGATGATCGCGGGAGTCAGGTCCTGTTCGCCCTTCCACTGCTTGCACCATTCGTCGAGCACAATGACCACGACAAAATCACTCGCCACGCCGGTTGCTCAATTCGACGGCTTGGCGGGCCGCAAGTTCAGCAAGGCCAAGTCCATTGCCGACCGGCTGGGCATCTGTCCCCGCACAATCTTTCGGTGGGCCGATGCCGGTAAGATTACACGGCACAAGATCAACGCGCGCGTCGTGCTGTTCGACGAGGCAGACGTGGTCGCGTTCATCGAATCCGCACGGGTGCTGACAGCATGACCGCAATTACGACGCTGCTGAAACAGTTCAACCTTGAGAGAGCGTCCCGCCCGGTTATCCTTCACAGAAATGCGAAATCGCGCTTTTAGGCGAGCCACGATGGACCAGCAAAAATTTGCCCCGATGATTTCACAATCCCGTAAACTAGGGAGAGCTGCACGATTCGTCCGTACACTCCTCTTCGGCTAATAACACTATTCGGCTAAGAAACATGCGCGCGTGCATCGCAATTGGACTTCTTTTTTCCGGGTGCGTTCACGTCTCGGTAAGTGAGCATGACCTCGCGGGCTCCTATACGAACAGCGACGGGTATTGGCCTCGCTCGCTTGACCTTCGCCAAGATGGTACTTTCGCCTACGACCAGCTCACCGATGTCATCAAGGAAGCGAAGGATGGCACCGCGGTGTCTGAAGGTTCCTGGGGCCTTCGAGGACACTGGAGGTTTTTACCGCCAGATCGCGTCGAGCTGGCCGCGGACGGGAAGCCGGCCAAGGTGGTGCTATTCGTTCGCACCTACTCGGCAGGCAAGATTGCAATTCTAGAGCCTGATCTTTTTCCCGACATCCTTAACACCTGGTCTCCGGACCGTGTCTTGCGATTTCTAAAGAAACGGGAGCAGGAGCCGAACCAGTTACCAGACCCAATGCCGCTGCGCGGCGCGGGTCATTTTTAACGTTAGGCAAAGAAAATATGTGGCCCTTCCAAAATGCCGATGATGCCTATTGCGATGCGGTGCAGCGAGAATTCGCACCGATTGCGAGAGACTGTGGCACCACCTTGCAGACGATTGAGCCGCTGATCTTTGGGTTTCGCGCCCCATATGCCATCCTCACGATTGGCGCATATGCCGGCCATCACCGCAGCCTGTGCGTGAAGCTCCGCTGGAGCGGGAAGGAAGAAGAGGTTTGCGTGAAGGATGGAATCGATGTCGGTCTCGCGAACATCGAGCTGTTTGTCACCAAGAAGATTTCAGAGATTGGGACAGTGGCGTGACATGGGACGCCATCCGCGCGGATTCTGATTTTGAGGTCGTATATGGAAGAATCCGCGACTCTTTGCCCGATGCCGTTGCTCGATTGGAAGCAGAGTTTCCAAGCCTTCTTTCCGAGTTCAAGAAGACCAGAGGCCACAGGGTCCAGATCGATGAGTATATCGGACAGGAGGCGACCATTGATTCCGTTGAAAAATATAGAGCCTAACAAATCGCCAGACCCTAGCCGGCCAAGCGGCGTGGGTCATCTGAAACGTTCACTCTCCGGTCTGTCGTGTGCGGACGGCAGGGCAGATAGAGGAGTCAAAAAGAGGGACAGAAGAGGGACAGACGTTTTTTTGGGAAACGCTTGAAACCGTGCATCTCCTTGAAGGAAATGGCTGCCCGGGCTGGGATCGAACCAGCGACCAAGTGATTAACAGTCACCTGCTCTGCCACTGAGCTACCGGGCAATCATATTGTTCTGGAACCTGTTGCAGTGCTTTCGTCGGTGGCTTTCCGGTCCGGTGGCCTCGCCGGGGACGGAGCCACGGGAAACCACGGAAAAGTAAGCCAGAGGGGAAAGAACGCCGGTCCAAAACCTACTCCGCCATCAGAGTAGCCGAAAAGAGTACGGGAGAGGGAAAAACGCGGGCAAGCAAAAATGCGGACGTCCGCCGCCTTGGGTGGCGAAATGGCTCCAGTCGGTTCGTTGGGATCGCTGGCCTGGCGTTGGCGGAAGCAGGGCGGTGGGCCGGATGGATGACCTGACACCTTCGGCTCGCCTCGGATCGAACTCGGCATGCCTGGGGCAAACTTATCCATGATTGGAGGATCGGGCCCGGGCGGCTTCGGCCTGGCTACTGCTGGCGCCGGTAGTCGGTGGGGGAAAGGCCGGTTTCTTTGCGGAAGAGCTGCGCGAAATGGCTCGGGTTGGAGTAGCCGACGTCGTTCGCGATCGTGATCACGCTTTTTTCGTTTCGCGCAGGAGTTGCCGCGCAGTGTCGATCCGGAGCTTGATTTGATACTGTGACGGCGGAACCCCCGTGGCGCGCTTGAACAGGCGGTTGAAGTGAAACTCGCTCATGCCCGCGTGCGCAGCGAGCCGCCCGGGACTGAACTCCTCCTCGTAGGGCTCGGGCGTGAGCGTGCGGTAGCGGAAGTCGTACGGCGCGCCCGCTGCAGTGAGGAACATAGAGCCCTTTTTTACGCGGCTGGTCAGCCAGGACCCGTTGTTTTCGCGTTCCTGCGTCTCGGCCTCACCGGAGGTCGTCCAGGCGATGAACGGTTCCGTGAACGCTGGCATGGTGAAAACCTCTGCCGCCGGCGGCAGCGACATCACGGTGAACTGGACGTCCCGCCACGCGGGGCCCTTGCTGGCGGCGATGACCTTCCCGACGGCCTAGCGGTGGAGAGCCTCGGCGGAGGTGGTGTCGGGAACCGGCATGATCGGGCGCGGCATTCAGCAAAGCCTCTGAGGGGCAAGTTGCAATCGCGGCGACGGCTGTCGGACCGGACGATGCAGAGTCGATTTCACGCGGAGACGCGGAGGACGCAGAGGTTGATCCCAGCCGATCAATTGTTTTCTCCGTGTCCTTTGCGGCTCGGTGGTTAAAAGTCCGCCTGGCCGTTCCCAACATCAGTGCCCATCCCTGAAATCAGCGGGCAAAATTTCAGCAAAAACAGGAGTCCAACATGGAAATCAAAAGAAGTGGTTCTCAACCCTCGGGCAAAGGCCCCGCCGACTGGTTCACCGGCACCGTGCGGATCGACCCGCTCTTTCCGGTCACGGCTCCGGCGCGCGCCGCGGGCAACAGCGTGACCTTTGAACCCGGCGCCCGCACGGCCTGGCACACCCATCCGCTCGGCCAGACCCTGATCGTGACGGCGGGCTGCGGCCGGGCCCAGCGCTGGGGCGGCCCGATCGAGGAAATCCGGCCGGGCGACGTGGTCTGGTTCGCGCCGGGCGAGAAACACTGGCACGGCGCCGCTCCCACCACGGCCCTGACGCACATCGCCATCCAGGAGTACCTCGACGGAAAGCCGGTGGACTGGCTGGAAAAGGTCAGTGACGAACAGTACGGGGCAGGGGCGAAACCCCTTTGAATATGCCTGTCGTTGACGAGGACTGGGTCAGCGTCGTGGAGGGAGCGCGAGCAAGGATCTGCTTTCAGCTCCGGGGTCTTGTCCCATTTCATTTGTCGTGTGGCGAAATTGCCGCGATGGAGACGCGACCTCCCGGACGCCCTGCACAGCGACCGGGAGGTCGCTGCTCCAGCACGGAACGATGAGCGGGGTTTGAAAATACACCCGGACTGGCAGCCTACGAGGTGCTGCAGGCCGACCCGCCGCTGTTCCTCAGGATGCTCTCGCGCATTTGCTGGCCGATGCGGAGGACGACCTTGCAGGTGTTTTCCCGCACCACGGGGTCATTCGGGGAAACCCGGCACCCGCGCCGCTCTCCTTCCAGCCACGTCTCATCGCTGATGATCTGCTTGATCACGCGAAGCTCGCTGTAAATGACGGGATCGGGCTGGGTCATGCCGGTTCGATGGGTACAACCTATCTATCGGTGCAATTTCCGGGCCGTTGAACGGAGACACGCAGGGCACGGGGCAGGCATTAGTCGCCGAAGGCGGAGCGCGAAAACTCCTTATGTCCAGAGTTCGAAAACCAAGCCGAAGATGCCACGAAATAGGACAAATCATCTAAACTCGGGGCAAGGCAGGTCGCCCCCAGCCGACTGCTTTGGTTTCAAGCCGCCGCCGCTTCGGGCGCCCTCGGAGGCCCGGAAATTTTAGCCACGGGTTGCACTGACCGCACAAATCAAGCCGATGCCGGGCCTTGATTTTGTGAGCATTCGTGGAATCAGTGGCCAAGCACCGCGGGCTGCCTGGCGTTCCTTCAGTAGGTTGCGGTCCAGCCGCCGTCGACGACCAGGATGTGGCCGGTGACGTAGTCTGCGGCGGACGAAGCGAGGAAGATCGCGGCTCCCGCGATGTCGTCGGGCTTTCCCCATCGTCCCGCGGGGATACGGGATTCCGACCAGGTTACGAAGGCCGGGTCGTCCCGCAGGATTTCCGTCAGGTCGCTCCGGATCAACCCGGGGGCGATCGCGTTCACCTGGACGTTGTGCGGGGCCCACTCGACGGCGAGGCCCTTGGTCAGCTGGTGAACGGCCCCCTTGCTTGCGCTGTACGGTGCAAGCAAGGGCCGGGACATCTGGCCGGCGATGGAGCCGAGGCTGATGATCTTGCCGCGGCGGCGGGCGATCATGCCCCGGCCGGCCTCACGGCTCACGAAGAACACACCGTCGATGTTGGTCCGAAGGACGGCGTGATAATCCTCGGTCTTGAAATCCACCGCGGGTTGTCGGGGGCTGATCCCAGCGCTGTTCACCACGATGTCGATCGGTCCTACCTCCCGCTCGATCCGGCGATATTTTCTTTCACCGCGGCCTCGTCCGTTACGTCAAACGCGTACCCCGAGGCGGCGAACTTGCGCTGCCTCAGCTTCGCGACAGCGGCGGCAACACCGTCCGCGTTGCGTCCGTTCAGCACGACCGTGGCCCCGTGCTCGGCGAGCCCCTCCGCGATCGCAAGACCGAGTCCCCGGTACGACCCCGAGACAAAGGCAATCCTGGAGGAGAGGTCGAAGCGGCTCATGGGAGATTCCGAGGGAAAGACGATTGCCCGGGATTGGAAAGCCCGAACCTCGCCGCGCGGGAGCGCGCAGGAGCAAATTCGGATCCGAGCGGCTGGTCGCATGCCCGATCGAGCCGGCCGTTTCGCGCGACGACGTCACGCCCGGAGCCTGACCCAATTGCCGTTTTGAAAGCGTTGCGCCGTCGCGTCCTGGTGCGACACCGCTTCGTTCTCTCGGCCTGGCCGGTGTGGCACTATTTTGCGGTCGCGGAAGGAGTTCCATCCGCCCGGGCGGCCGGGGTGCCCCGTCGGCCACCGGCCCTGGCGCCTCTGGCCGTCGCCTCGGCGGCGGTCTGCACCTTCATCATCGAGGTCGGCGAGGTCGGGACCCAGCCGTTGAAGCGCATCCATTCCTCGCACAATTTCGGCCACAGGGCGGTAGGCCCGAAGTTGGGGTCCTCGCCGGATCCGTGGGTTCCCAACGGATAAAGGTGCAGTTCCGCAGGCACATTGTTTTTGCGCAGAGCCGCATACAGCTGGA
Source organism: uncultured Opitutia bacterium (assembly GCA_903827245.1). GTDB lineage: Bacteria > Verrucomicrobiota > Verrucomicrobiia > Opitutales > Opitutaceae > CAIUWA01. The sequence continues at coordinate 137,779 of CAIKHO010000030.1, read as the reverse complement.
GTTCGTTCTCCAGTTTCACGGTGGTATCCTGTTGCGTGTGGATGAGGAAGGCCGGCGGGGTGTTGGGCGTGACGTGCCTTTCGATGGAATAATGCTCCATCATTTCCGGTGTGGGATTGGCCCCGAGGAGGGCCTTGCGCGATGGGGCACTCGCGTTGGGGTCCTCCATGGAAAGTACGGAAAAGATCAGGATCATGAAGTCCGGGCGGCCGCTGACACTGTCGAGGGGCGAGCCGGTCTTGCCGAGCGGATCGTCATACAAGGTGCCTGCCGAACCCGCCACATGGGAGCCGGCGGAGCCGCCCAGTACGCCGATGTGCGCGGGGTTGAGTCCGAACTCCGCCGCATGGGCGCGCACGAGGCGGACCGCGCGCAGCACGTCCTGGAGGGGAGCGGGCTCGCCGAATTCCTGGCACCGGTAGAGCAGGGTGAAGACGGTGACGCCGAGCGGATTGAAGATGTCCTCGATGCCGCCGCCAACGTTGACGTGGATGTAGCCGCCGCCCGGGCAGAAAACGATGGCCGTGCCGCTGGAAGGTGTGCCGGCCGGCGGTGAGTGGACGATCAGACGCGGATTGCTGATGTTGGAGTAGGTCGTGCCCGACACCTTTTCCGGGCCGATGTCCTTCCATCCGGGAACGCCCTCCGGCCACAGGGGGATGACCTGGCCGGTCGTGAGCGGCGTGGGAATGATGGGACTGGCCGTCGGAGCGTCGGCTCCGAAAGCGGAGGCGCCCAGAAAGGCGAGGGAGGCAAGAAGAACAAGCGGGGTGGATTTCATGATGGTGTTGGACCCGGGCGAAACGAGGCGGGCGGCAAGGGGGATGGGCTACGGGGTCGGTCGGCGATTGCAGCGATTCGCGGGACCGCCATGGGAATTGGGAAAGTCAGAGCCTGACGCGTGCGAGTCGGTCTCGGTGACAGAAAGGGCGCAAGATAGACAAGGGAGTGTATTCAAACCCAGTCCGTAGTTCGGTGGTGGAGCAGCGACCTCCCGGTCGCTGTCCGAACGCGACCGGGAGGTCGCGTCTCCAACAAGTCGGTGCCGGGCGTTGCGCGACACCGTTCGATGGCTCGGAATTTTGATCCGACCTCAGGATTTCCGTACGCGGTCGATGCCGTTGCGAGAACGAGGAACGAGAACGATTTCAGATCGCCAGCAGGTGGGATCTCCGGGGACGGGGTCTTCCGCTGGTCTTTGAGCGATCGAAATGGCGGTCCGTTTGACCGGCGGATGCGTCTGGCGAAGCAGTGCCTCCATGCCGATCAGGCCGGGCATTCCTACCCCATGAAAACAACCTCCCGCTTCGCCCTGCTCGCCATCCTGCCCCTCGCGCTGAAGGCCGCCCAGCCTTGGCAGCAGATCCAGACGCCGACCGTGGCCGAGGTTGCCGCGGCGTTTCCCCAGCCGCCGAAGGAGTACGGCGCCATTTACTGGGTCACCGGATTCCCCCAGCCCAAGGAGCAAATCCTGGCCGACATCGAGCACACTGCCGCCAACGGCGGTGGCATTTACATGATCAACAACGGCGGGCGGGCGGTAAAATTTCTTTCGCAGGAGCATTTCGACCTCGTAAGGGTGGCGGTGGACGAGGTGAAGAAACGCGGGATGAAGCTGTGGCTCAACGGCGATGATGGCTATCCCGACGGCGAGGCCGGTGGCATGATCCGCAAGTTCCATCCGGAGCTGGGCATGCAGGCGATCGTGGCCGACGCGCATTACACGGTGGCGGCGGGCGAAACCCTGTCCATTCCGGTACCGGCCGACACGCTGGGCATTCTGGCCAACCTGCAGCCGCCACCGGTTCCGGCCGCGACACGGCCGACGGGCCCGACCACCCAGCCCCTCGCGCCGAACGGACTGCCCCGTCCCGGACAACCGATGTTCGCGTCGATCCCGCCGGACCACACGCTGCCGCTGCCGACGGACGGACAGTTCAAATGGATTGGAGAGGCTGGGGGAAACTGGGACGTGACCTTCGAAGGCAGTGCAGGCAACCCGCATTACAACGTGACCTCGGGCCAGACGCTGGCGATTCCCCTGCCCGAGGGAACGAAAACCATCCAGACCAACCTCCGCTCGGGCGCTGGCGCTGGCGGCGGCGGTGGACGCCGGGGCGGCGGGCCGCCGCCCGCACCGGTGACCACCGTGCTGCCCGTGCCGTCGGACGGAATGTTAAAATGGACCGCGCCCGCAGGCAGCGGGCCATGGGAAGTGTCGTTCGTCCGCCACATCTATCGCAGCTCGCCCAACCGGTTCAACCAGCGCGAGGATGGCACGAGGGACAAGGACGCCTTCTACACGATAATCGACTACCTCGATCCCGAGGCCACCGCCGCCTACATCAAGTACGCGTTCGAACCCTACGAAAAGGATTTCGGCTCCGAGTTCGGCAAAACCATCCTCGGCTTCCGCGGCGATGAGACTGATTTCACGGGCTTCATTCCTTGGACGCCCAAGCTGCTGGAAATTTTCCAGAAACAAAAGGGCTACGACCTGAAACCCTATATCGTCCAATTTTTCGGTTCGACCCTGTCGCCGGAGGCACAGCGGGCCAGGGCCGACTACTTCGATGTCTGGAGCGGCCTGTTCCGCGACAATTTCTACCGGCCGCTGGAAGAATGGTGCCGGGCACGCGGCATGGATTACATGGTGCACCTCAATCACGAGGAAACCATGCTGGTCCGCAGTCGGAACGGCGGGGACATGACGAAGAACGAAGGCTCCTTCTTCCGCGACATGCGCTACGTCGGTGTCCCGGGCGTCGACAATCTCAATCAAATCGGCCCCGGCATCGTGGCGGATTTCCCCAAGCTCGCGGGCTCGGCGGCGCACCTGTTCGGCCGGCCCCAGTCCTGGACCGAATCGGGCGGGAACCTGTCGGCCGGGGGCAAATTCGTCGTCGATTACCAGCTCGTGCGGGGAATCAATTACATGAATATCCGCGGCATCAATGCGCCCATTCCGCCGGCTTCCGCGAAGGAGGTCACCGCTGCCTCGGGCTGGTACGTCACGCGCTCGCAATACCTGCTCACGATGGGCCGCCCGGCGGCGCAGGTCGCGCTTTATCACCCGTCGGACAGCTACTGGCTGGATGACTACGAGGCGGATGAGGTCACGGTAAAACTGACGACACAGCTGATGGAGCACCAGATTGACTTCGATCACATCGACCATGATTCGCTCGCCTCCCTCTGCACGCTCGAGGGCGGCGGGTTGAAGAATCTCAGCGGGCAAATTTATCGCTCCATCGTTGTCCCCAGTTCGACGGCCATCGAGAAAAACGTGCTCGACCGCCTGCGGGCCTTCGCGGCGGCCGGCGGGAAAGTCATCTTTGTCGGCCGCACCCCGACGATGGTGGTCGACCAATCCTTCCTCCATGCGACCGGCGCGCCCGACCTCGGCTTCGCCACGCTCGAGCCGGCCGCGGAGATCACGCCGCGCGTCGTCGCCGCGCTGCCGAAGCCGGACGTCAAGCTCGACGCCGCCTGCGCGCCGCTCAAGTACATCCACCGGACACTCAAGGACGGGGAGGTTTATTTCTTCTTCAACGAGTCCGACCAGCCGCAGACTCGCACGGCGACCCTGGACGGACACGGCATGGTCCAGGTCTGGGATCCCGCCACCGGAACGATCCGCGCCGCCGTCGGCACGGCCAAGGCGAACGGCAGCGTGGATGTGCCGCTGGCGCTCGCGCCGCAGGAATCGCGCTTCATCATCATCGGACCGCTGCCCGCCGGTGCCGGCTGACCGCGGCCGGCATCGAGGTCGGTCTCTGAAGTCCGGTTTCGTGCTACGATGCGACGACGCCACGCCTAGCCCGGACACAGACTACCGGCTTGAAAGCGTAGCGTCGCCGTGTCGTTGCCGACACGGATCGGTTGTGGGATATCAGGAGCTTGTTCCAAGTCGTGCCCCAGCGTCATCGGCGCGATCTCATTTCTTTGGCCGCCACTGGCTGAAGGTGCGGCCGCTTCCGGCGGGACAGGTGAAATCCTCCGGGCGGGGTTGGCCCGGTGCGGCCATGCAAAAACAGGCTTCGTCGCCGCTCCATTGCATGAGTCCGTGCTGGAGCGTGCCTTTGGTTGCGCCATCGAGGTTGTAATAGTCCACGTGGATGGGGCTCGTGCCCTCGTCGAGCCTGACCAGGGCATGGATCATGGTCATGCCCCCAAAAGAAATCTTCAGCTCGTTTTTGTCGGCCGTGCGCAGTCCGGTCCAGAGCATCATCGCCGGAAGCTCCTGTCCGTCCCGGATGATTTTCACGGGTTTCCACCGGCCCTGCAGCCGCGTGAGTGTCAGGCTCTCCACATATTCAAACCCGGCGCTGTCCTGAAGGGCCGGGGCTGGCGGCGCTGGGGCTTTGCCGCCCGTGACATTTTCGGGGCGGGCCGGTGACGTGCGCGTCAGCGTCTCGTAGGCCCGGCCGCTGCCGGGGGAGGTGGCAAACGCGACCGGCCGGGGCTGGCCGTTCAGGTCGAGGCACAGCTCGAATCGATCGCCCTCGAGGCGGTAGATGCCGTGGTTCCAGTTGCCGGCCTCGGGCCCGGCCACGAATTCAATGTCGATTTCGTGCGGCTGGGTTTCGACATTGATGTTGAAGACGCCCTCGTAAACGGCCTCCGGCGATTCCGTGCGAAAGCGGTCGCCATCGATGAGGATGCGGGAAGCGCCCAGCGCGCCGGCGGGCATGAGGGTGCCGTCGATTTCCAGCCGTGCAAACGCCCAGCTTCCCTCGAGCGCACGAAGCTGCTCCACATGGCGTGCCAGGTGCGGCCAGCCGGCGAATCCGTTCTGCCGCGCGATCGCGGATTGCGCGTCGGCCAGGCGGAAGCGAGTCGCGAGGATCTGGGCGGCGGTCAGGTCCTTGGCCGCCGGCAGGTGTTGCAGGATCGTGGCCACCGCCTCGGTCTGGCGGGACTCCAGGGCGGACAGGAGCGCCTTGGCCTGGCTCCGGAGGTGGTCGAGGTTGGGACGGGCGGGAAGATTCTTTTCCATGATGAGTTCTCCATGAGGGCACCTGGATCCGCAACAGGCGGCACGAAGAACGTGCGGTTGATTCTCGAGGGTGAGAAATGAAGTCGGGTTAAACCCTTCCCGCGGATCCGGTGGCTTTCTTCCAGCCGGACTCAGTGAGGCACCGGTCATTCCTTGAAGCCAGAATAATTTATGCCGGTGTTCGCACCCAGGGCACCGGCCGGGAATGTACGTCGCCCGGCCCCGCGCCCGGATCCGGATGCCGGTTCGGCCGCGATGGGTCGCCGAGCCGTTGCACGATACGGTTCGGTTCCGATTACGACCGATCTTGCGGGAACAGCCAGAAGGGCTAAGGCCGCGGATATCGATGGCGAAAAATCCTGTTCCGATTCGCCCGCGTCGTGGTCAGTGTAGTCACCATGAAAAAAACCAAAGCCCCCCGGAATACGATCTGCATTTGGTATAACAAGGATGCCCTCAAGGCGGCGAAGTTTTACGCCTCGGTCTTCCCGGACAGCAAGGTCACGGCCGTGCACAAGGCCCCGAGCGACTTTCCGTCGGGCAAGAAAGGCCAGGTCCTGACGGTGGAGTTCACCGTCCTCGGCATCCCGTGCATCGGCCTCAACGGCGGCCCGCAATTCAAGCACAGCGAGGCCTTCTCCTTTCAGGTCGCCACCGATAACCAGGAGCAGACGGACCGCTACTGGAACGCGATCGTCAGGAACGGCGGGAAAAAAAGCTACTGCGGCTGGTGCAAGGACAAGTGGGGCGTGTCCTGGCAGATCACCCCGCGCGTATTGACCGATGCCGTGGCTGCCGGCGGACCGACCGCCAAGCGCGCCTTCGAGGCGATGATGGAAATGGACAAAATCGATATCGCCAAAATCAAGAAGGCAGTCCGCGGCTGATGGCCGACCCGGAATCCGGCCGCTAAGACAAGGCTCTGGCGAAGAGCGCAAAATATTTTGTGATTCTGGCTTTTGTCGGGCGCGTGTGCTGGGGTGGGATCGAATGACGCCTTTTACCACGATCCTGACGCATCCGGGCAGTGCCCACAAAGATGAGTTTCTCGCCTGTTGCGTGCTGCTCGCCTCTGCCCCGGGCCCCATCGTGCGGCGCGAGCCGACCGACGCCGACCTGGCCGACCCCGCCATCGCGGTGATCGATGTGGGCCACCGCCACGAGCCCGGGCTCAACAATTTCGATCACCACCAGCTCCCCGATGATGCGGCGCCGACCTGCGCCCTTTCCCTCGTGCTGCAGCACCTCGGGCTCTACGCGGATGCGCGGGCGTTTTGCGACTGGCTCGAACCGGCCGAGTGGTTCGATTGCCGCGGGCCCAATGCCACCGCCAAATGGCTCGGCGTGGAACGCAGGGTCGTCGATCAGTTGAACTCGCCCATCGATGGCACCTTGCTGCGCCGCTTCGCCGCCGCGACCCGCCATGAAACCGGCGAACCGCTGTGGGAAATCATGCGCCTGGTGGGGGCTGATCTGCTGGACTACCTGCGCACCCTCCGCGCCCGCCTCACCTTCATCGGCCAAAACGCCGAAGTCTGGTCGCTGGAGGGGTTGGCTCTCTCCGCCGAAAACGGCCAGGTCCCTGCGGTCGTCTTTTTGCCGCGCACGAATCCACTGCCGGAGGATCCTTCGGCCGGGCTCGATCGCTATGTGCTGGAGCAGGGCCTGGATGACCGGGTCGTCGCCGTCATCGCGCCCGACCGCCGCGGCGGCGGTTACGGACTGTCCCGGCATCGCGATCATCCGCGCCTCGACTTCATCCGCATCAAGGCGGAGCCGGACGTGCATTTCGCCCACCTGCGCGGCTTTGTCGCGAAAACCTCGGCCACCGACCCAAAACGGCTTCGCCAACTCCTGATGCTGGCGGCCGTTTAATACGGGGCTCCATCATTTGTTGAGAATTTCAAGAAGAAGTGACGCCGAGGTTTGGGAGTAGGGCGGTTTTCCAGCCCGCTCTCCGGGGGGTAGTGGGCGGGTCAGAGACCGCGCCCTACTTCAAGTCCCGACGAAAAGAATTGGCCCGGCGGGAGCGGTTGCACCTGACTGTGGGCATGGAACTTTACTTCATGCGGCACGGCGAAACGGCCTGGTCGCTGACGGGACAACACACGGGGCGAACTGACTTGCCGCTGACCGAACACGGCGAGGCGGAGGCCCGGGCCCTGGGCGCGCTGCTGCGCGGCGTGACCTTTGACCATGTGTTCACCAGCCCGCGCCAGCGGGCGCGCCGCACGGCGGAGCTGGCGGGATACGCCGAGGCGATCGTCGAGCCCGATCTCGCCGAATGGGACTACGGCGACTACGACGGCCAGCGGATGGATGAAATCCGGGCACACCGGCCGGTGTGGGACATCTACACGGACGGCTGCCCCGGCGGCGAATCGCCGGCGCAGATTACGGCCCGCGCCGACCGGCTGATCGCCCGCTGGTCTTCGCTCTCTGGCCGCGTGGCGGCTTTCTCTCACGGTCACTTCGGACGCGTGCTGGGCGTCCGCTGGATCGGCCTGCCCTTGGGCATGGCGCGACACTTCGCGATCGGCACGGCTTCATGCAGCATTCTCGACCGCGACCCCGGCCGCGATCATCGCCCGCGCATTGTCCAATGGAACCTCACGTCGGCCCGGCCGGCGTGAGTGATCAAGTAAGGGACAGGTTATTTCAAAGTCCTGGGCCGCCAAGAAATAGCCGGAACCCGGTTTGTCGTTCTGAGTTGGAGCAGCGACCTCCGGGTCGCTGCCCGAACGCGACCGGGAGGTCGCTGCTCCAGCAAGTTAATTTTACGGCGTCGCGGAAGAGTGGGGGCGCGAGCGCTTGGAATGTCCATCGACGGAGCGAAGGCGGAATTATAGCGTTGGCGGCCTGACCCCCCAGGGACCGACCTAATCTGAACTAATCGTTCTCGTTATCATTCTCGTTCTTCGTTCTCGATCCGGGCTGATGCGAGAACGAGAAAGAGAACGAGGAACGAGAACGTTTTTAAGGCGCTGACGCGGCGGGCTTCAGGCCGTAGACGTAGAGGGCGCCGGTGGCGACGGGGAGGGTGCCGAAGGAGGCGAGGTAGACCTTGCCGTTGACGACCGTGGGCGCAGCGTTCTTGGAGATGCGGCCGGGGGTGTCGTGGTCTGCATCCTGGTTGGAATTCCACAGCTCGTGCGTGACGTCGTTGGCGTCGTAGGCACGAAGGACGCCGGGGGCGTTGATGTGGCTGTTGCCGTGCTCCGTCAGGGCCGCGTTGGCCCAGAGGATGCCGTCTTTGTCGCCGTTGGCGGAAAGGGCGAGAATCCCGCCGGGGTACGCGCTCGTGGCGGCGCCGATCGCGATCGGCTCGGGCGTGAAGCGGCCGTCTGCGAAGCTGTATTCGTGCAGCGCGTCGTCCTGGCCCCAGAGGTAGACGAGGCCGCCGCGCGCCGCGCTTTTCCAATACACGTTGCCGACGTTGACCTCCCCCTTCGCCACCTTGAAACGCTGCACGGCGTGCTCGTCGCCGAGGTGGCCGAGGTTGTCCCGGTTGATGACGTAGGCGATGCCGTCCTTGCCCGCGCCCATCATCAGGTGCGTCCCGGGCAGCAATATCGCGCCGGAGGAATTCAAGTCATGGTCACGCTTGTCGAGTTCCTCGTAGTTCGTCGGCGTGAACCAGTCCAGCACGTGCAGGTCGGGCGAGATCTTGAGAAAGCTGTCGCTGAGGTTGTCCTTGCCGTCCCAAGTGCCGTTGGAGGTGACGAAGTAGATCGTGCCGTCCTCGTCGGCCGCGGGACCCTGGCCCGATTGCCAGATGCTGTTGCCGACCTTGCCAGGGCTGAGGTTGAGGACGCCCAGCTGCTTGAGGGTCTTCGCGTCGTAGCGGAGGAGGTAACCGTGGTAGGGCTCGACGTCGCAGTGCGACGCATAGCCGACGTACACGCTGCCCTGCGACAGCAGCAGGGCCGGGCGCTGGTTCTGCAGGATCGAGTCGAAGTCGTCCGCAGCGATCACGACCGGGCTGGCGGGGCGGTCCTTCCCGGTGACGATGTCCAGCGCGTGGAGTCGCTGCACGAAGCCGCCGCCCTCGTAGGTGAGCGCGACGACGTAGAGCGTCCGCGTGGCGGGATCGATGACGGGCGTGCCGATGATCCCCATCTTGCCGAGGATGTCCTGGCACCAGAACGGATGCAGCTGCACACTGCCCGGGACGCCGAGGTTGACGGTCCAGTAGGCCGGGGCGTCGCGGTCCGCGTCGAAGGCGTAGATCGTGTTCGCGACCGTGGCGACGAAGACGACGTTGTGGCGACCGCCCGCAATGGCGAGATTGGGCACGTAGAGCGGCTGGGCGTAGACCTCATCGTCGAGAACGTGGCGGAAGAGCAGGCCGAACTCGTGGGAATTGACGTTGGCGGGGGTGAGGATCGTCTCGCCGAGGTTGGCGCCGGTGCGGGCGTTGTCATTGTGCTGGGTGTAAACCCCGACCTTCCCGAGGACGACTGGCCCCGCGCCAAAGCCGGGCGGGGCGAGCTTCGGCTCGATCGCCAGCGGGATCTCACCCTGCTTGCGGGGACGGTTGTCCTTGAACTCGCGCACGTAGGCGACGAGGGCGGCGATCTCGGGGTCGGAAAACCCTGCGCCAATGGCCGGCATCTTGTTGTTGACGCCGTTGTGGATGGCCGCGGCGAACTCGGCATCGGGATGGGCATTCTGCCAGGCCGGGTCGGTGAAGTTGGGGACGCCGAGGGTGACGTAGCCGCTGCCGTCGGCGTTGTGGCAACGCGAGCAGATGTTGGTGAAGGTATCGACCGCGGCGGTGCGCGCGGGCGAATCGGCCACGACCACCACGGTGGAGGCGGCCGAGGCAATGGCGGGGGTCAGGGCGAGAAAACCGAGCGAGGCGGCCAGGGAGAGCTTCATAAGAAAGGGAAGCCATCGAACGGGACCGGGCGATTTTGGCCAGCCAAGAGTGCGCGGGGAGGAGGATTGGTTCGCGCAGAGGCGCAGGGACGCAGAGCGGGAACAGGGTGCGAGGAATCGATATGTCAAAGGTAGGCTGCGAGCTTGCTCGCGCTCTGGGCTCTACCCGCGCCTGCAAGCAGGCGGCCTACGTGAAGGCCTAAATCGCTCCAGGATCGTCTCTGCGCCCCTGCGCGTCTGCGCGAAACCATTTCGGGGCCGAAACGAAGACGGCAGGACAGATTACGACATTGTAATCATCCCTGCACGGTTTGGACGTGAGTTCGATTCAGCGTGGACTACAGTCACCCCTCTCCATGAAAAAACTTCCCCAATCACCCCGCCTGCTATTTCCGACCGTTCTGGGCCTGGCCGCGTTTTTCGGCCTCGCCCCTATCGCTCCGGCCGCCGATTCCGCCGCCAAGCCGTTCACGATCCTTGCGACCACGCAGATTCCTGCCGCCGGCGGGATTGACTACGTCACGGCGGACAGTCTCAACCGCCGGGTCTATGTGGCCTGCGGCAATGTGGTGAGCCTGTTCGACCTCGATACCTACAAGCTGGCCGGTAGCCTGCCCAATGCATCGGGGCACGGCGTCGCGATCGACCCGGAAAACCACACCGGTCTGGTTTCCGGCAATCCCGCGACCTTTTTCAACACCAAGACCCTCGAGGTGATCAAGACCGTGCCGGCGCCGGGGGCGGACGGCTATCTCTTCGATGCCCTGACCCATCACTTCTTCATTCTCAGCCACAAGGCTCCCAACCTGCTCGTGATCGACTCCAAGGACGGTTCGATCGTCGGCACGGTGGACGCCATTGGACCGGATGGCGGCAATGCGGCCGTCGAGCAGGGTGCGACGGACGGCGAGGGCCATCTCTATTTCGACGTGGCCAACCAGCACCACATCGCGGTGGTGGATGCGAAGACGCTCAAGGTGACCGGATTTCTCGACCTCGGCGAGAAAGGCGCGGGGCCGGCGGGCCTGGCGATCGATGCCAAGAACCACATTCTTTTCGCGATGTGCCGCGGCGGCAACGGCGGCACGCCCACCTGCGTAATCGTCAGCGCGACCGACGGGAAGATCCTCGCGACCCTGCCGCTGGCCGGCAGCAGCGATGGCGCGGCATTTGATGCCCGCACGATGGAGGCGTTCAGCTCGCACGGGAACGGCACGATGTCCGTCATCAAGGAGAACAGCCCGACGGAATTTGTCCTTGAGGACACGGTGCAAACGAAGGCGGGCGGCAAGACCTGCACGCTGGATACGAAGACCGACCATGTCATCGTGATCACGCGGGAAGCGGTGCCGCCCGCCCCGGGCGCAGCGCCAGCCCCGGCGCCGGTGGCTCCTCCCGCGCCCGTGGCGGCGGCCCCGGGTGCCGGTGGACCGCAAGGCGACGCCGGTCGCGGTGGCCGCGGCAAGGCGGGCCCCAGCGGTCCGCAGCTCCTGGACGTCATGTTTATCGGCCGATAATCAGCCGAGGGCTAAGAATCCGCCGCGCCTTGAAGGGCGCGGCTTTTTTTTGGCCGGTGCTGCCGGACTCATGCAGTCCCGGCCGCAATACACGGTTTTGCCCGTGACGGGACGAAGCAGGACCCCGGCGTTCGTAGTCCCGGCTTCAGCCGGAAGGCTTTTCAGATTCCGGCTGAAGCCGGGACTACAAACAAGGGATGCTTCCCAGGAGTTGGATCGAGGTGGGTCGTGACGCGCCAAAGGCATGCATGCCCTTGGGCGCCTCTGGCTCATTCGGGCACGATTGACTTGCGCACGTCTCCAATCCGCCGCCCGGAGGTCGGCGGCCACCTTTTCAGCCCGGCAGTCTCACTTTAAAACCGGCTTCTAACGGCATGATTCCGCCTCAGGCGAGCGAGGCCATGTCGATCACGAAGCGGTATTTCACGTCGCTCTTCAGCATGCGTTCGTAGGCGCCGTTGATCTGGTCCATCCGGATCATCTCGATGTCACTGGTGATGTTGTGGGTGCCGCAGAAATCCAGCATCTCCTGCGTCTCGGGCAGTCCGCCGATCAGCGAACCGGAGAGGGAGCGGCGGCGCATCAGGAGCGGGAACGCCGCCACGGGCAGGGGCTTTTCGGGCGCGCCGACCAGCACCAGGTTTCCGTCGCGCTTCAAAAGGTTGAGGTAGGCGTTGAGGTCGTGGCTGGCGGACACGGCATCGAGGATGAAATCGAAGCTGCCGGCCTGGGCCTGCATCTGGGCCTCGTCCGTGGAGACGACCACCTCGTGGGCGCCGAGGCGCTTGCCGTCCGCGATCTTGCCGGGCGACGTGGTGAACAGCACGACGTGGGCACCGAACGCCTTGGCGAACTTGACGCCCATGTGCCCGAGGCCGCCCAGGCCGACGATGCCGACCTTCTGCCCGGGGCCGACCTTCCAGTGGCGCAGGGGGGAATAGGTGGTGATGCCCGCACAGAGCAGCGGAGCGGCGGCCGCGGGATCGAGGTTGGCGGGCATCCGGAGCACGAAGTCCTCCGTCACCACGATGCTCTGCGAATAGCCGCCGAGCGTCGGCGTGCCGAGATGCTTGTCCATGCCGCCGTAGGTTCCGACCATGCCGCTGTCGCAGAATTGCTCGAAGCCGGCGCGACAGTTCGGGCACGTGCGGCAGGAGTCGACGAGGCAGCCGACGCCCACCGTGTCGCCGACCTTGAACTTAGTGACCCCGCTCCCGACGGCGGTCACGCGCCCGACGATCTCATGGCCGGGCACGGCCGGATACTGCGTGAAGCCCCACTCGTTGCGCGCGAAGTGCAGGTCGGAATGGCAGACGCCGCAGTAGAGGATCTTGATCTGGACGTCGCTGGCGGTCGGGTTGCGGCGCTCAATGTTGGTCGCGCCGAGCGGGGAAGTGGCGCTGGCGGTGGAGAAAGCCTTGGTGGAATAGCAAATGGGTTTGGTCATGGGAGGGGATCGGATTGGAGCCCAACGTTGGCAGCTTCGCGGGAACTGCAACTTGCGAAGGGAAATACGATGGCAGCGGCGTCGCCCGACGACGCCCCTACGGGTGGAACGCATTGACCCCAATGCTTTGCTTGCGCTGAGCCTGGCGAAGGAGTTTGGCTTCGTCGTCGGCCAAGTGCGGACGGAGGTTTTCAGCGCGTTGGGGTCAACGCGCTCCACCGATGGCTGCCGATCACTTCGCGCTCGGCTTGATGTCGAGCTTCATCATGGACGGGTTCGTGCCGGAGAATTCGAGGTTCAGGCAGGCGTCGCCCTCGAGGGAGTTGTCGCCGGCGGGACCATGCTTGACGGTCACGGTGAAGGATTTCACGGCGGTTTGTCCGCGGGCGGCGTGGACGTCCTGTGCGGACGTCGGCTGGTTCTCGGCCTTGATGCTGGTGACCGATTCCTCCTGCGTGCCACCCAGCGTGACGGAGACGTCGTAGGTGCCGGCGGGCAAGTTGACGTCGAAGCGGAAATATTTTGGCGCGGTGACGCCGAGGTTGGTGCCGATCAATCCAGATGAATTGACGAAACCGAAGCCGTCGTCGGCATGATAAAACGCCGGAGGCCGGACGATCGGGCGGTCGCCGTTCGGGCTGCCCTCGAAGGCGAAGTGCATCGTCGTGGCGCCGTCGGGGTAGAAGACGCCGGCGAAGGCGGCGGCGGAAAGGAGCAGGGAGGTGCCCAGAAGGGCGAATGAAGTACGAATTGCGAAGAAGGAAGAACGGATCGACGACGGGCTCGGGGCGGTGAGCGGGTCATTGGATGTGGGAATGTCGGGGGTCATGGTGAATTGGGTGGTTCGTCCGGTTTTCGCTGGGAGCGGATCGTCGAGCCGACACACCCCGCCCGTTGGGCACCCCTCTTTTTAGAGGGGATCTGGCTCGGCTCCCCTCTAGGAAGAGGGGTGGCGCGAAGCGACGGGGTGTGTCGCTCGATTCAATAATGCGTGTGGTTCGAGATGGAGTGGGCGCGGTAGACTGGGTCGCTTTTGGCGGCGGTGGGGTTGGGCTTGGCGTTCTTGTAGCCGTAGATCCGGACCAGGCCATTGCGGCTGACGGTGATGACCTGGTCGGTGCCGATGCCCATGAAGTCGAACATGTGGAAGGCCTCGTCGGGGAAGGCGATCGTGCCGGTGCCGTCGGGCTCGATGCGGAAGCGCTGCCAGAAAAGCGCGTTCTTGCCGTCACCCTTGAAGTCGCCCTTCACGAAGTTCGGGTTGCCGGGAATGGGGTTGTGCGGCCAGATGTCGATGCGGTTGCCCTTGGGATCGTACCAGCGAAGCAGGGCGCCGAGGCCGCCGACATAAAAGCGGGAGCTGGCGACCACCACCTGGCCGGGGATGTCGGCGCGGTAGTAACCGGCCTCGATCTTCTGGTTGTGGTTGGCGAAGCGCTGCCAGAGGAGTTTGCCGGTGACCGCGTCGTACATCACGGTGCCGACGTCGGACTGGCCGGTGATGAGTTCGAGCTTGCCGTCGCCGTTCAGGTCGAGAACGCGGGCGGAGTCGATGTGATCGTGGTTGTCGGGAAATTCCGCGTAGTTGTTCCAGAGCTCGTGACCGTTGTGGTCGAGCATCACGTGGGCGACGTAGACCTCGTCAAGGCCGTCGCCGTTGATGTCGACGGGATAAATGTAATGGCCGTGGTAGTCCTTGAGGCGCGGATGGCTGTAGGACCAGAGCAGGTTGAGGGTCGGGCCGTAGGCATTGATCGAAACGGTGCCGCCGGAGTCGGTGTAGACAATCAGGCTGTCGGGATACCCGGGATGAAGCTTGGCGATGGCGGTGCGGAAATTGTTGTACACGTGCGGCAGCGCCGGCGTGGGCCATTCGATCTTGTACTTAATTTCCCCGGTGGCGCCCTCGTACATCACGAGGTATTCCTTCCCGTCGATCATCCGCCAGGCGATGACCTCGGCCTTGCCGTCATGGTCGAAGTCCCAGACGTTGCCGGGAGCCTCGAACTGGGAACGCTCGGCGGTGCCGGCGACCGGGGCGTCGTAGTGCCAGAGCTCCTTGCCGCTGTTGTCGTAGGCGTAGGTCGAGTAGTTGGGCGTCAGGACGACGAGGTCGGTTTTGCCGTCGCCGTTGAGGTCGCCAAATTTCACGCCGTCGATGACGACGGGCAGCGGGTATTCCTTCAGGAGGACGATGTCGTCGGGATATTGCAGCGGGTCCAGATCGGATTCCTTGAGATCGGGCTTGGTCGACAGCAGCAGGACGTCGAACGCGCTGCCGGGATGGATGTCGGTGAGCGTGACCTTGAGCGGGCCGGCGGGAAGAGTGAAGCTCCCGCCGGACTGGAACGCGCCGGCAGGGGCCGCGCCGAAGGTTTCGGGGCTGGGTTTGCCGCCGACGGAAACCTTGAAGGAACTCCCTTCCGTGGCGCTGCGCGACCGCACATAGAGATACCACGTGCCGGCCTGCGGAATGTCGGCCTTGGCGGAGAACGGAGTCGGCGCGGTGAGATTGATGGCGAAGTTCTCAAACGTGAAGGTCGGGACCGGACGCGCGGCGGCCGTCGCCGGAGCCGCCCCGCGGCGTCCGCCCCCGCCGGTGCGCGGCGGGCCGTTTTGCGCGGTGTCGCCATCGGGCAGTTCGCCCAAAAACGAGGTGGCATCGAGGACCACGATGCCCGAGCGCACGGGCGCGGCGGCGCGCGACATGGCGGGCAGGAAAGAGACCAAAGCCAGTGCAATCAGGAATGTCTTCATGGGGGCAGCGCGAACGACGGAAAGGCTTGAACCGAGAGGGTCGGTTATAGATGGGGCGGGATTAACAGGGGCAGAAGGATTGGGTCAGCCGAGGCCAGACGGGCGGCATGTGGGGAAGTTGCCCACCAAATTGCGTCCGGCCTTCGTCCCTCTGTGTCTCCGTGGTTAATCCGGTTTTTGATCCGGATTTTTCACCACCGAGGGACGAAGACTCAGGGTTCGCTCAAGGCTCGGGCCTTCGGTTGATGCTGCGTCAGGTCGTCGAGCGGTATTCCATGGTAGGCCGCCTTCTCGCAGGCGCTCTGAGGGCGCGAGCAAACTCGCGGCCTACGAAGAATCTCAAACTGGCCCACCATACGTGTGTAACGTTTATTGCGCCACGATACGCACCGGACCGAGCAGGCCCGAGCCGGTGGCGGCTGGGGCGGGAGTCGCTGGCGGCGGGGGCCCGAAGCCTCCGGGAGGAACGCCGGCGGGAGCGCCGGGAGGCCCCATCGCCCGGCCGCGTGCCGCGGCGGGTGGAGCGGGCTGCACCTGAACTTCGAGCGTGTTCGCGCCGCTCTTGATGGCAGCGGTCACATCCCAGAGGTACGGCGGCCAGGGACTCGCGGCGAATTCCTCGCCATTCAGGCGGACGCGGGCGAGTTCATGGACATTGCCCAGGTCGAGATAGACGTGCTTCCCCTGCGGAGCCGCGTCCGAGGTGAAGTCCCGCTTGTACACGGCCGTGCCGGCGAATGCCGTGACGCCCATCTCGTCCCACGGTTTGAGCGGCGCGGTCAGTTGCTTTTCACCCAGCGTCACCGACCAGTCCCCGTCGAGACTGGCGACAGGCTGGCCGGTGGAGACGCTCGGCACCGGGTCGCCGGCACTCGCCGGGAGGGCGCCGATCACGATGAAACGCGCTTCCTGCGGCGCAAGATTCAGGGGCACCACCACGCTGCCCGTGGCACGCGCCACGCCGGCCAGCGGGTGGATGGTCCCGGTGGTCGCGTCCCACACCTGAACCTGACCCTGGCCAGCAATCGTCGCGGTGCGGGCCAGAGTTTCCTTGGATTCGTTGAAGAAGAAATATACCTCGCCGTCCTTGTACGAACGGTGGTTGTACTTAATTGCCGGTGCGACGGCGTCGAGCTTGACGTCGGGCGCGGGCAGCGCCGCGACGACGCGCGCGGTGATCCTGGGGGTTGGCTCGAGCGTCGCAAAGCCCAGGTCTGGCGCGCCGTCCGCGACCTGCAGGAAATTACGGTCCATTACCATCGTCGGCGTCCGGCCGACAAAGACGACCTTGCCGCCACCGCGGGCAAATTCCCTCAGCCGGGCCAGCACGGCCTGCTGGATCACGGTGGAAGTCGGGACGATCACGGCGTGGTAGACCTGTCCGCTAAGATTCCTCAGGCCGCCGTTCGCGAACGTGCAGTCTGTGATCAACGATTCCGCGTCGATGTGATCGAAGTCGATCTGATGCTCGAGCAACTGCGTCACGATGCTCACGGTGTCGGTGTCCGCGTCACGGTCGCCATACCACATGCTGTCGGTCGGGTGGAGCAGTGCGACCTGCGCGGCCGGCCGGCCGACGGCCAGCAGGTACTGGGCGCGGCTGACGTAGTGACCCATGGTGGAAGGCAGGTCGAGCAGGGTCGCGCCGGCCGCGGGCGGCGCGCCATTGAGGCCGCGGATGTTCAGGTAATTGACGCCGCGGACGAGGTGGTAGTCGGTGGTGAACTTTCCCGTCTGGCTGGGGCTGCCGCCGGACTCCTCCCACGCGAGGGGATGCCCGTCGATGTGCGCGGCCGAGGCGGCGAGCTTCGGGAAGTCCGCGGTGATGCCCGGGCCGATCTGGTTGAGATTGTCGATGCCGGGCACGCCGGTGTAGCGCATGTCGCGCCAGAAGGAGCCCTCGCTGCCGACCAGCGACATCATCGTCTCCTCATGGTTGAGGTGGATCATGAACTCCATGTTGCGCGACGTGCACCATTCACCCATGTGCCGGTAGAAGTTGTCGCGGAACATGCGGCTCCACACGTCCGCATAGTCGGCCTTGGCGCGCAGCGCCTCGGGCGTCAGATGGCCGCCGAAGATCAGGGGGATGTAGGGTTTCAGATCGTAGCCCTTCATCGCCTGGAAGGTCTCGAGCAGCTTGGGCGTCCAAGGCGTGACGCCGGAGTAGTCGGTCTCGTCGGCGCGGAAGCCGAGGATGGTCTTGCCGAACTCCTCGCCGACGGCCTGCTCGTAGGCGCCGTAGATCACCTTCAGGTAGGTGTCGGTGGCGACGGGATCGAGATAGTCGATGAGCGTGAAGAGCGTGTCCTTGGTGGCGCCACCGTCGTCGCCGTTGTCATTGCGCGTGGGCGAAGTGCGGTAGGCATGGCGGATGAAGGCAATCTCCCATGATCCCGTGCCGGCGGGCGCGGTCCACTTGAGATGCCCGTCGGCCGGCAGCGGCACCGTGGTGCCCTCGGGCGCGCCGCCAGCGCCGCGACCACCCCGGCCGCGGCCGCCGCCCGCGGCGGCCGCGGTGAGAAAGATGCGTTTCGTGCCAGCGGGCACGGGGATGCTGAACGGCTCGCCGACGGTGACGTTGTAGCGCACCTCGGCGTTGGGCAACTGGACGGTCAGCTCACCGGCGCCACCCCGCGGCGCCGTGTACTTGAAAATATTGTCGGCCGGCAGCGGAAACTCCTTCACTGACGGTGCGGCCGCGTCGGCCGGCGGTGCTCCGGCTTCGGGACGAGCGTAGGCCAGGATGCCGAGGGTATCGGCGGGCAAGGGAAGATCGAGGGTCTGGCCGGCGGGGACGGTGCTGTGCGCGTCGGCGAGGATGCCCTGCATGCCGAGTTGCGGATAGTCGCGAGTGATCAGGCCGCCGGCGAAACCGTCGGGATAGCCGCAGTCGCCCTCGATCCAGACTTTCATGCCTCGTTTCTTGCACTCCTGGACGACGGTCTTCACGAGGTCCATGTACTCCGGGGAGAGGTACTTCGGCTGCACGCGCTGGGAGTTGTCGATCATGTAGACGCCGACGCCGTTGGCATGGGCGTGCTCGATGTCGGCGATGATGCGCTCCTTGGTCTGGGGGCCGCCCCAGATGGCCCAGTGAATGGCGCTGAACTCCGTGGGCGGCTGGGGAAACGCGGCGGCGGCCTCGGCGACTGTCGGCATGGTGATTTCCCGCCAAGCCTGGGCGGCGGAGAGCGACGCGGCGGCCGAAAGGGCGAGTGTCACGACAAAGGGATACCGGGGTTTGAAACGGATATTCATGGGGGTTGGGGGGAGGGACAGGGGGCGTCGGTCACGATGACCGCCGCCAAGGGCCTAGTCTCCGGGGCAAAGTTTTATTGTTGCGGCAGCGGAAAGACAAGGAGTCTGGAGTCGCGGCAATGGTTCCGTCACAACAAACAACCACTAATTTTTTGCCACGAAAAAGCACAAGATGACACGACAGGAACCTATCGGAAAGCATTGTGGTTCGAAGACCAAACCTGCCGGTCATTTGTGTGTCATGTCGGGCCTTTTCGCGGCAAAAACCGAGGTTCGACGTGGTTGCACCACTTACGGGAATTCCGGAGGACCAGCGGTCCCGGCGCTATTTCAGCGGCGAAAAGTCCGTTGGCGTGAGAAAGACCGACGCGGTTTTGGTGGTCAGGGGGCCGTTCTTTTCCGACGTGGCCTTCAGCGTAACCCAGTCCGGGTCGGCGCGGAATCCGACCCAGGACGTCGCGGCGGCGGCGCGGCTGGCGTGCGCGAGCATGTACACAAGCGTGTGGCCGGCGCCGTTGGCGGCGTCGAGCGGGTGGAAATAGCCGACCTCCATCATACCGTGGCGCACGAAGTAGCTGCGCTCCGGCGAGCGGAAGCGGGCGTCGAGCTCCGGGAGTTTTCCCTCGGGGGTCGTGTAGGTGCGGAGTTCGAACACGCGCGGCGCGCCCGGGCCCGAACCCGCCTTGAGGGCGGGCGAGAAATCGGCCGGCGCGAGGAAGACGGACTCGGTGTGGGTCACGATCTTGCCGTGCGCTTCACTGGCCTTGGAGACGGCCTGCCACTCCGGATCGGCGCGGAAGGCGGCCCAGTTTTTTGCCGCGTCCTCGCGGCTCGGGTGCTGCAGCACGTAGACGAGCTTTTCGCCCGCACCATCGGCGGCGTCCTGGGGCACCCAGTAGCCGATGCTCACCATGCCGTGGCGATTGAAGATGGCGATGGTGTGATCGCGAAAACGCGCGAGGACATCGTCGAGGCGCCCGGGCGCGGCGGTGTAGGTACGGAGTTCGTAGACGGGACCGTTGTCGGCGGCGGACAGGAACGCCGTGGCCGCGAGCATCAGGACAAAATGGGAAAGCAGGGTTTTCATCGGAGGGATGGGATCCAGTGAGAACGATTGCCGCACGCGAGGCGAAGCAATCCGCCTCCTGTCGGGCACGATTTTCCGGCGGCATGGGCCGGCAATGCCGGGCGGAAATATTGCGTCCCTTGCTTCAGACTGACGAAAGCGGCAAGGAACAGCGCGGTACTTCAGTTGCGTTCCGGGACGCAAGGCGCGGATTGAGGCGCCGCGCTATCCCGGACCTCCGTCGTCAGTTTAGGGCGTCTTTCCAAACCGCGGATTTCATCCCGGATTCTTTTTCCATGCAGCGAAATTGCCTTGGCCGGAACGACGGGGCGTTGGACGTAGCAGCCGAGCGGCGAGGCTGGGTTGGGTGACTCACCTCAAACCAGCCTCCTCCCGTCGGCTGCTACAGGCGACTGCATCGTCCCGGCTGAGTGGAGATGGAACCGGGAGTTCGTTGCTCCAACCCGGAATGGCAGACAGCGTTTGAAAACACTCCTCCTGAGGCGGCGAAGCTCAATCGCTCACTTGATGCAGGCGGAATAGATCCGGTAGAGAAGATAGAACTTCCCAATGACGGCGGCGAAGCAGAGGCCGGCCACGAACCACCTTCCCGCCGGGGAGAAGGAGCGCCATTTTTTCCGCACCGCCCCGGCCCAGAACCGGACGCGCAGTTCGACCCGATCAAACAAATGGGCCAGCGACGAAGACTCCGAGGCGAGCAGCGCCCCGCTTGTAAGGAAAAAGGGCGTAGAGGGAACCGGCAGGAGGAGGAAGGCTAAGCCAAGGCCGACGCAGATGATGGCAACCACGATGCGGATCACCCGCGGGCCGGTTTCGTCGTTGTCCTTCCGGCGGCGCGTGCGCCGGTAGCGCGCGTGAAACCGATCGCCCGGGGAGGAACGCCACACCTTGAGGCATTCGTTTTGCAGGGACTTCAGCACAGGATACGGACCGGGAATAATGTGGTCTGTTGCCGATCGCCCCGGCTGATTTCTGGCGGCCGGCAGAAGCCATGGCTTGGAGTGGGCGGGGTTTAAACCCGCGCTTTCGGGACATCGACTGCGGTCGGGGCGGGTCAGAGACCTCGCCCTGCTCAATCGGTTGGGGAGAACTCCAACGCGTCGCCCGGCTGGCCGAACTGCAGCGCGCTGAGACGGCGGTAGAGGCCGTCGGGCTTGGCGGACAACTCGTCGTGACTGCCGACTTCCACCACGCGGCCTGCCTCGATCACGGCGATGCGGTCGGCGTTGCGGATGGTCGCCAGCCGGTGGGCGACGATGAACGTGGTGCGGCCCTGCATCAGCCGGTCGAGCGCCACCTGCACGAGGCGTTCGCTCTCGCTGTCGAGGGAGCTCGTGGCCTCGTCGAGGATGAGGATGGCGGGATTCTTGAGGATGGCGCGCGCGATGGCGACACGCTGGCGCTGGCCGCCGGAGAGCTTGATGCCGCGGTCGCCGACCAGGGTCGCGTAGCCCTCCGGGAAGGCGGAGATGAAGTCGTCGGCGTTGGCCTGCCGGGAGGCCTCGCGCACCGCCGCATCATCGGCGCCGGGGCGGCCATAAACGATGTTCTCCGCAATGGAGCCGCCGAAGAGCAGGACATCCTGGGGCACGATCGCCATCTGGCCGCGGAGCCAGCTCAGCGGGTAATCGCGCGCGTCGCGGCCGTCGATCAGCAGCCGGCCGCTCTCAGGGTCGTAGAAACGGAGGAGCAGGGCGGTGATGGTGGACTTGCCGGCGCCGCTGGGACCGACCAGGGCGATGCGTTCGCCGGGCCGGGCGGTGAGTGAGACGTCATGCAGGACCGCCACCTCCGGCCGCGAAGGATAACGGAAATTAACCCCCTCAAACACCACCTCGCCCCGTAACCGCACCGGCAGCGGCCAAGCGCCCGTCTCCCGTCCATTGTCAACTGTCGCCTGCTCCGCGTCCCTCGCCCGCGTTCCCCCGCCCACCCCGGGCAGCTCGATCTCCACCTCTTCCCGGAGCAGCTCGCGCACGCGCTGGGTGGCGCCGACGGTCTTCTGGATTTGACTGAAGAGCTCCGCGGACTGGCCCATGGCGCCGGCGACGAACGTCGTGTAGAGGACGAAGCGGGTGAGTTTGCCGGGGCTGATGGCGTCGGTCTCCAGCAGGCCGGCACCGACCCAGAGCACGATCACGATGCCGCCGAAGAGCGCGATGATGAAGAAGGCGACGAAGGTCGCGCGCCAGCGGGCGGCGCCGAGGGCGGCGGTGAGGACGCGGGCGTTGGCGCGGGAGTAGCGGCCCAGCTCGAAGGCCTCGTTGGCGAAAGCCTTCACGCTGGCGATGGCCTGGAGGGTTTCCTCGACGATCGTGTTAGTCGCCGCGAGCTGGTCCTGGGTCTCGCGCGAGTAGCGGCGCAGCCGTCGGCCGAAAAACACGGCGGCGGCGATCAGCAGGGGCAGCGTGCCGAGCATCACGACGGTGAGCCGGACTGACGTGAAGGCGATCATGGTGATGCCGCCGAGTAGGAAGACCGTCTGGCGGCACAACTGGGGCAGCGAGTCGATCAGCGCGCCCTCGATCTGGGCCACATCGGTGGAGATGCGGCTGGTCAGCTCGCCGACGCGGCGCCGGGCGAAGAAGGCCATCGGCAGGGAGATGAGCCGCTGGTAGCAGTCGCGGCGGAGATCGGCGAGAGCGCTCTGGCCGACGCGGTTGAAGGAAAGGGCGCTGTTGAAGGAGCAAAGCGCCTGGAGGGAGACCGACGCGGCCAGCAGGAGCGCCACCTGGTTGAGGCTGAGGACACCGAGGTAGGGCAGGGTGGCCTGGCCCGGATGCAGGGCGGCATCGATCAGCGAACCGGCGAGAAGGGGGAAGGCGAGGCCGAGGGCGGCGCTGACAAAGAGGGTGGCGAGCCCGCCGAAGAACCGCGGGCGGTAGGGCCGGACATAGCGGGCGAGTTCGAGGGTCTGCCGGAGATTCTCGCGGTTGAGCGGGGCCTTGGGCAGACGGTCGAGGGCGATGTCTTCCTGCGAGGGATTGCTACGGGCCATGGGCGCTGAAACTCACGTCGCTTCGCCGAAAACACAAGGCGGGCGGCATGTAGTTGTAGGAGCAGCTTTCTGCCGCGATGGCTTGTCCGAAAGACCCAAGCATCGAGTAATCGTACAGTTTGAGATCAATCCTACCAGGCCGGTTTCGCGCAGAGGCGCAAAGCCGCGGAGCAAGACAGGAGGTTGGGCTCGGAGCCCGGAATTTCACACAGTGGAACGGAGGGCGCAGAGACCAATCATCGGCGAACTACGATGTTTCCTCCGTACCTCGCGAAATCTGCTTTTATCCTGCGGCTTTGCGCCTCTGCGCGAAACTGTACCATTAAACCAAGCATCGCGGCGCAAAGCCGCTCCCCCACGGGGTCAGTTGGATTTCTCGGCGTACTCCGCCGGGATCTCGGTGATCGGCTGGATCTGGATATCGCGATAGTAGACCTCGCCGCCCTCGGTTTGGAGGCAGATCTGGCCGGAATCGAGCGTCACGAGTCCTCCTTTGCCGTCGGGAATCTGTGCGTGGTACAGGCGGTTCACGACCTTGCCGTTCACGATGTGGATGCTGGTGTCGCCGAAGCAGACGAGGTCGAGGGTGTTCCACTCGCCATGCGGGAGCTCCATGTCGTCCGTTCGCCGCAGCCGGTTGCCGATGGGCGCGCGGGCGACGAAGACGACGGGCGTGCCCTTGGGGTCGTGGAAGTAGGTTTTGACCTGGCGGCCGTTCGGGGCGGTATCCTGGACGATGCGGGCGTTGCCGCTGACCTCTGTCAGGCCGAGGGCGTAGAGATCGCCGAAGTCCTTTTCCTGGATCTGGAACTCGAGGCAGCGCGGCCACGTGATGTGGTCGACCCCCGCGGGGCCGCGCGAGAAGTAGAGCAGGCCGGCGTCGAGCGCGGCATGGGTGGCGAGCTTGTAGCCCCATTTCTTCTCGCCCCACTTGACCTGCAGGCGGAGGTGGAAGTTGGAGAAGGACTCGTCCGTGGTGATCACGCCGAAGCCCGCGCCGGTGACGTAGATGGCCGGTTTGCCGTCGACCAGCTTGACGTTGAAGACATGCAGCGGGTCGCGGTTGAAACCGACCGGCTCGAGGTAATTGCCCTTGTCGTCGCGCTTCAGGCCGGGGACATCGGTCTCGGGGGGAGGGGCCGCCATGAACATGCTCCAGCCGGCAAGATCCTTGCCGTTGAAGAGCGGTCGCCAGGTGTCCTCGGCATGCAAGGCGACAGCCGCCAGGAACATGCCGGATATCAGGTATCGGGGGTAATGCATGAGGTTTCGTTAGTGCCCCGGCGACCGCGCCAAGGCAAACTTGAATTCCTCCGACGGCCATAGGGGGTGGAACGTGTTGACCCCAATACGTTGGCTCGACGCGGAACGACCCTGCGCGTTGCGGCCAACGCGCTCCACCCTGAGCGACACCCGGTTTGGCCTGCTCCGAGGGCGTCACCGCGCAACGGCCCTATCAGGGCACTATCGCCTGCGAGCAGGCTCCAACAACTCCATCGTCCTCCTTCAGTCGTTGGACGTGGGGTGAAGGTGATTCGGCAGTCCGCTTGAATTCCAAAAGCCTTGGAGCCGCGCGGGATCGACCGGTGTCTTGAGGTAGGGCTGAAGCTGAGCCGGGTCGGTCAAGGGTTGCGCGTCCTTGGACTTGATGAATTCCGCCACCGCGCTGAGCACCGTGCCGGTAATTTCGCTGTATTTGCCACGATTGAGCGAAACGTTGCCCTCGTTGGGCTGGGTCCTAGGTCCGCTCAGGTAGAGGGTCCCTTCGTTGGGATCCATCGGCGGGGCGATCTCGGCCACGACGAAGGTAGAGAGCGGTAGGTCCCGGATATTGCCGGTGTTCATGATGCCGTAGCGCTGCAGCAATTCGGGCTCAACCGGCGGATCGAAGAAGGGCATCAGCTGCATGATGTCGGAGGGTAGCTTTCCGTCATTGGCCTGGGTGTATTTCCAGAGAGCGCCCGACACGGGCTCGGTGAAATTGGCTTTGGCGTGGCCGCGCAATTCGGCGAGGGCTTCGCGGACGTCGTCGTCCGTGTCCAGATTGTGTTTCGCGACAGCATCCATCCAGTCCTGAACCGTGAGAAAGCGAAGCTCGGGGATCTGTTGTTCCGGATGCTGGGTGAGCTGCGCCTTGAGGGTGTTCACCCGGGCGGAGATGGCCTTCAACTCCGAATCCACGACCGGATCTCCGGTCGGCAGGGCGTCCTCTTTACCGGCTAGCCTTGTACGAACGGCTTCGCTTTCCCGCTGGGCGTCCGCGAGCCGGGACGTGAGTTTGTCCCGCTCGGCCTGCAGGCGGCGGGTTTCGCCGCGCCATTGGTCCACCTGCTGTTGCAGTTCCGCAATCTGGTCGTCGCGGCGACTGATGAGATGGCCTTGGTACAGGCCCGCACCCACAATGGTGGCGAGCGTGGTCACGATGAGGGTTTTCTGGAGTGAGGTCATGGCAATTGTCTTGGCGGTTTCGAGGGTCGCGATCTGCCCGGCGGCGCCGACCAGCGCCGTGGCCGAAGAGATGGAGAGTCCAAGCCCGACGGGGGCGGCCTGGACGGCGGCGCCGGCAAGGTCGGCGGCGAGGGTAGTTGCGCCGACCGCGACCCCGCGCTTGGAGAAGAAGGCCCGGAGCTGTTCCAGCGCCCGGCCCACGCGCTTTTGCGCCGCATCCTCTGACGAGCCGAGCCTCTGGCCGACCTCGCGCAGGCTCAGGTTTTCGAAGTAGCGCAGCAGGATGGCTCGGCGGTCGGTCTCGGCGAGTGCCTCCATGGCTTCGTCCAGCAGGGGCTCGATCTGCGACCACGCGGGGGAATTCGATTTCATGGCGGCGAGTTCAAAGGCGGTTTGTTCGCGCACCAGGCGGCGGGATTCCCGGCGCAGCGCATCCAAGGCGGCCCGGCGGGTGACGAGGTAGAGCCATGCGGCGAGCGGTGTCCCGGGCTTCAGTTCGCGGGCGTGACGGGCGAGGGCGATGAAGACGGTCTGAGTGACTTCCTCGGCGAGGTCCGGCGACTGTACCTGCCGACGGGCCGCGGTGTAGACCAGATCCACATAACGATTCACCAGGGCCGTGAAGGCGGCCTGCGAACCGTCCGCGGCGTAGTCGCGGATCAACTCCTGATCATCCGTGCTCATTCAACAAGAATAACGCCGCCGCCGGTGCAAATCCGACATAAAATCTTGAATGCCGACCAGCAGCAGCCGCGCGGACGGGCGGTGGTACGTATTGAGGGCTCCCCGTTTGTAGTTCCGGCTTCAGCCGGAATTTCGGACCGGCTGAAGCCGGGACTACAAACGCAAAACATACCATTACTGACATTTCCCCAACATTATCTTGTGGAAAACGGCCCGCCGAAGGACGTTTCCGGAAACCCCTGCACGGCATGACGCCTTCAGCCCAAGCAACGCCCCCGGATGCAACCATGGCCGATGCGGCCGGGTGGCGGGAGCGGGCGCGCCGGGTGCTCGCGCAGAACGACCGCGGCGGCTACACCGTTCCGTCCCCGGGGCTGTATCCCTTCCAGTGGAATTGGGATTCCGCCGTGGTCGCGCTCGGCTGGATGACATTTGACGAATCCCGGGCCTGGCGGGAGCTGGACCGGCTCTTTGAGGGCCAATGGGACAGCGGCCTGCTGCCGCACATTGTCTTCCATGTTCCGGCCGACACCTATTTTCCCGGGCCGGGCGAGTGGGGCACCGCAGACCGGCATCATCCCCCGACCAGCAGTATTTCCCAGCCCCCACTCGCGGCCACGATGGTGCGGATGATGAGCGAACGCGCAGCGGACCCAGACCTGGCGAAGCGCGCGGTGGCGCAACTCCTCCCGAAGTTGCTCGCGTGGCACCGGTGGTGGTTCCGCGATCGCGATCCGGAGGGGACCGGACTGGTGGCGACCTTTCACCCGTGGGAG
This sequence comes from uncultured Opitutia bacterium, assembly GCA_903827245.1. Taxonomy (GTDB): domain Bacteria; phylum Verrucomicrobiota; class Verrucomicrobiia; order Opitutales; family Opitutaceae; genus CAIUWA01. The sequence continues at coordinate 110,924 of CAIKHO010000030.1, read as the reverse complement.
TCCGGTCTCGACAACAGCCCGGCCTGGGATGAGCCGCTCGCCGCGGTGCCGCCGACCTCGCGCGCGTACGCGCGGCGGGACACCGGGTTTGTCGATGCCGCGCGGCGGCCGCGGCAGGCAGACTACGATCGTTACGTCTACCTGATGGATTTCTTCCGGCAGACGAAATTCGATCCGGCGCGGATTTATGCCGAATGCCCATACCGCGTCGCGGATTTCGGGCTCAACACGATCCTCCTGCGCGCGACGGACGACCTGGCGGAGCTTTGCCACCGTCACGACGAACCCGGCGCGGCCGAGGAGATGGGCGCGGCGGCGGACCGTTCGCGGCGGGCCCTGGCCGGCTTATGGTCGGAAAAGTCCGGCGTCTATGTCTCGCGCGACACCCGCACCGGACGGCTGCTCGAGGCCCGTACGCACTCCACATTTCTCGCCTGGTACGGCCGGGTCGCGCACTCCGTGGAAGTCGACCGCCGCCTCCTGGCCGGCTGCAACGACTGGCTGGCGCGTGTCCCGCAGGGCCTGCCGTCGACCCATCCTGACGCGCCCGAGTTCGAGCCGCAGCGCTACTGGCGCGGGCCGGTGTGGCCCCACATGAACTGGCTGATTGCCCAGGGCCTGGCCGAGGCGGGACACGCGGCGCCACCGACGGCGCTTCGCCATTCCACCCGGTCGCTGATCGCGCGCGGGGGATTTCGCGAGTACTTCAACCCGCTGACCGGCGAGGGCTATGGCGGCAGCGATTTCTCCTGGACGGCGGCGGTCACCTTGTTCTGGTGCGTGCCGGAGACGATTTCCTGACATGGGCTCCGTGCGACCTTCCCTCATCGATTGCGACGTCCACGCCGTGCTGCCCGGCATCGCGGCGCTGCTCCCATACCTGTCGGACTATTGGCGCGAACAAATCGCGCAGACCGGTTTTAAGGGCCCGGTGGACCGGTGGTATTCGGCCCGAGCGGTGGCGGCCGCGGCCACAATCAAGGACGAGATCCCGGCGTCGAAAGTAGAATACCTGCAGCGCGACGTGCTGGACGCGCGGCCGGAACTGCAGTGGGCGATCCTCAACTACGACTGCGCGGTTGAGACGCTGCACAATCCCGACGCGGCGGCGGCGGTCGCGTCCGCGCTGAACGAATGGATCGCCGCCGAATGGCTGGCGCGCGATCCCCGGCTCCGCGCCTCCATCGTGGTGCCGTCGCAGTTTCCCGAGCTGGCCGCGGCCGAGATCGACCGGATGTCGGGCCGCCCCGGCTTTGTGCAGGTCCTGCTGCCCGTGCGTTCCGCCGAGCCGTACGGCTCGCGCAATTTCCGCCCGCTGTTTGCCGCGGCCGCCCGCCACGGCCTGCCTGTGGGCCTTCATTTTGGCGGCGCCCCGGGCAATCCCCCGACGCCGGTGGGCTGGCCGTCGTTTTATCTGGAGGAGTATGCCGGCATGACCGGTGTATTTCAGACGCAGCTCATCAGCATCGTGGCCGGCGGCCTCTTCGACACGTTCCCGGATTTGCGGCTGGTCCTGATCGAGGCCGGCGTCGCCTGGCTGCCGCCGATGCTGTGGCGGCTGGACAAGAACTGGAAGGGTCTGCGCCGCGAGATCCCGTGGGTCCGGCGCCTGCCATCGGAGTATGTGCGGGACCATGTCCGGCTGACGACCGCGCCATTCGACGCCCCGGACGACGCGCAGCAGCTCCGCGAGGTGGTCGCCCAGCTGGGCAGCGACTCGATCCTGCTATACGCCTCGGATTATCCCCATGCCCATGGCGAGGACCGGGCGGTGACCGAACTCGAATTCCTGTCCCCGGCCTTTGCGACCAGGATCAAATGCGAGAATGCCCGCGCGGTGTACCGGTTTGAACCATGAGCACGGCTTCCCTCACGCGCCTGGTGGACTGCGACATCCACAACACGATCACCGCCGAGGCGTTGATGCCCTATCTGCCGAAAAAATGGCAGGAGTATCACCGTGAGTTCGGGCGGCGACAGCTGCCGGGCGATTTTTATCCGAAGGCGATGCCGTTTGCCTCGCGCACGGATACCTGGCCCCCCACGGGCGGTCCGCCCGGATCCGACCTGAACTTTCTCCGGCGGCAGCTGCTCGATGCGTGGCCTATCGACATCGGGGTCCTGAACACCCTGATCACGATCCGCAACCAGGAGCGGGAGTACGATGCCGCGATGGCCACGGCGGCGAATGCCTGCCAAATCGCCGAGTGGCTGGAGCCGGAGCCGCGCCTGCGCGCCTCGCTGCTCGTGCCGTTCGAGGATGCGCCGCTGGCGGTGGCGGAGATCGCGCGTCACGGATCGGACCGGCGCTTTGTGCAGGTGCTGATTCCGTCCCGCACCAGCCTGCCGCTCGGCCAGCGCAAGTACTGGCCGGTCCTGGGCGCGGCCGCGGAGCGCGGGTTGCCGATCGGGCTGCATTTCGGCGGCTGGGCGGGCGGGTTTCCGATCTCCGGCGCGGGCTGGCCGGCGTACTATTTGGAATATCACACGGGCATGAGCCAGACCTTCCAAGCCCAGCTGATCAGCCTGATCTGCGAGGGCGTGTTCGAGGAGTTTCCGGACCTGAAGATTGTTTTCATCGAAGCCGGGCTGGGCTGGATCGCGCCGCTGCTGTGGCGTCTCGACCGGTCATGGAAGCATCTCCGCGCGGAAACGCCCCGCCTGCGGCTCAAACCTTCGGAGTATTTCCGGCGTCATTTCTGGCTCACGACCCAGCCCATCGAGGAGCCGCCCGAGCCCGCCCAGTTCACGGCGATGCTCGAACACCTCGGGATGAACGACCACTTGCTGTTTTCGTCGGATTATCCGCACTGGGACTTCGACAGCCCCGACCACGCGCTACCGTCGATCCTGCCGGCCGGGGTGCGCCAGGCCATCCGGCACGACAACGCCTGCGCGTTGTACGGGCTGAAAACCAATTGAACATGACCAAGCACGTGGTGGGCACGGTTGCGGAAATTCCCCCCGGGGGGAGAAAACTCGTGGACGTGGCCGGAAGGAGCATCGGCATCTTCAATCTCGGCGGCGAATTTTTCGCGCTGCGCAACCGCTGCCCGCACCAGGGCGGCGCCCTCTGCGAAGGGCCGCTCGGTAGCTGCATCAGCTCGGCGGGCCCGGGACACTATGAGATGAGCCGGGGAGGGGAGATCCTCCGCTGTCCCTGGCACGGCTGGGAGTTCGATGTCCGGACCGGCCAGTCCTGGTTCGATCCCAAGGGGGTGCGCGTGAAAAACTACGAGGTCGCGGTCGTCGCCGGAAAAAACCTTAAGCCTCCTGCGCCCGATCTGGTGCCCGGACCGTATGTGGCGGAGACGTATCCCGTCTCCATCGAGCAAAACTACCTCGTCGTGGAACTCTGAACCGCAGTCCGCCCCGCCCGTCACTTCGAGCGGCCGGTGTCCTGCGGGAACACCTCGGCGGCGCCGGGCTCGATGCGGGCCGGCTTTTCCGCGGGCCGCTTGATTTCGACGCCGTCGGTCTGGCGGCCAAAATCGTCACGGGCCGCGGCGATCATGCGGCCGACGCTCCCGCGGAAATCCCCGTCGAGCGCCCGGGCGCTGAGGCGCAGGCTCCAGACCAGCTTGAGCTGCTTGGTTTTCAGGTACGCCTGGCAATCGTAGGCATTCAGCACGATGAAGTAACGCTCGTCGCTCATGAAGGCGCGCAACATCGCCCCCTTGCTGGTGCCGAAGGGACTGGAGTCGTCGGCCCGCAGGTCGTCGTCGAACCCGACGAGCGCGGCATTCGAGACGATGCTCTGGTTCATCGATTTCTGATCGAGCTCCTGGAGTTCCGCGTCGCTGGCCAGGCCATTGAGGCGCCTCATCTCGTAGCCTTGGTCCAGCATCTGGACCGCCGGCGTCGGGGTGCCCTTGGCCCGCTCGTCCGTCGCCATCTGGTGCAAGGTATCCTGGCGGCCGGCGTCGAGGTTGCCCACGCCGAGCGAGTTGTTGACGGCCATGTCCGCGTAGGTGCTGCTCGCGACCGTGGTCACGCCCCAGTCGACGACGATCAGCAGGTTGGCTTTCTGGAGCCCTGTGGCGGGATAGTAGTGCTGGCCGGCGAGGTCACCGGCCAGCGACTTGGCGAGGTCGAGGAAGGGCGCTTTTTCCAGGCCCGCATCGCGGTTTGAACCACCATAGAACCGGCCCTGGTTGAAGACATACGACTCGTTCTTGATGTCACTGTCTTTGAAACCGAATTTCCAGGCCATGTACCCGGCGCTCGCCTTGCCCCGGACGGTGACGCGGTCATCGGCCCGCAGCGCGGCCGCGCCGAGAAAGCAACCGGCGAGGAGAAGGAGGAGCGAACGGCTCGGGGATAGACGGGAACGGGGGCAATTCACGGTACGCAAGGGATGACGCCGTGGGAAACGGAAGGATGCGAAATCGCCGGAACGATCCGGCGGCCTGCGATCACCATCACGCTTGAAGGGCGGCGGAACCCGGGCAAGGAAATAGCAGGGATTGGGGACGCGACCTCCCGGTCGCTGCTCCAGCGCAGAATGACAAACAGGGGTTGAAAGAACGCCCTGATCTGACCGACGGTGGTGTGATCGTTGCTTGACGGCGCGTTCGGCCTGAGCGTGCTGCGCAACATCGGGGTTAGGGCAACACCCCATGGCCCCAGGTGGCATTTGGGCCTAACTTCCCCGCAGCCGTTGGACAAAAATGTCTTTGCCTGCACACGAATTAAAACCTTGAAAACAAAATCCATCCCTTCTCTCGCCGCATCCGCGCTGTTCGCCTTTTCGCTGCTGCTGTTTGCCGGCTGCAATTCCACCTCGGTCGTCGACACTTGGACCGCGCCGGATGTCTCGAAGATCAGCTTCAATAAGATCATGGTCGTCGCGACTTTCCCCGACGGGGTGACCCGCCGCGCCGCGGAGGATGCCCTCAAGGCCCAGATCACTCACGCGGAATGCATCACCAGCTATTCGCTGCTGGGAGCGGAATCGGACCTCAGGGATGTTGCCAAGGTCTCGGCGGCCCTCAAGGCGTCGGGGGTCGATGGCATCGTCGTGATGCGCCCCGTGTCGGACAAGGACAAGATCAGCTACGTCCCCGGCATGATGTATCCCGGGCCTTATCGGACCTTCGGCGGCTATTACAACCAGTCCTATGCCCTGAGCCCCTTCGTCTATGAATCCGGCTACTTCACCACGGATCGCATCGTGAAGATCGAGACCAATATCTACGAAGCGCCGGGCCAGCGTCTGATCTGGTCGGCCGCGACCACCAGTACGAACCCCGGCGACTTGCAGCAGCTCATCAAGGACGCCGCATCGGCCATCCGGGCGGAATTGGTCAAGGAGAAGCTCGTCGTCCCCCAGTCCTAGCGCTGATCTTGCGGCACACCGTGAAAAGACCTGCCGATCCCGGGGGCAGGCCGCCAGAGCTCGAATCATGAATCGGAGACCATCGGGCTTGGCATGGGATTATAGGACTGGCGCCCGGCCGCATCCGGTTCATTGATGACCTGCGGAATGCACCGCCAATGAAACCTGAAAGCCTCGTTGCGAAAAACAGCGAGTTTTACGATACCCTGTGGTCACGGACTTACCTGACCAGCCCGCGGCACTTCAATACGTGGCCGATGATCTCGGCGCTGCTGCCCTCGTCCGCGATGCGGCTGGAAGTCGGCCCCGGCCTGCGCCCGCGCCTGCCGTTCGCCGGCACGCATTTCCTCGACCTCAGCCCGCCCGCCATCACGCGCCTGAAAGCCGGCGGCGGGCTGGCCCGGGCCGGCCAGATCACCGAGCTCCCGTTCGCCGACCACAGCTTCGACCTCGTGGTGGCCTTCGACGTGATCGAGCATGTCGAGGATGACCGGCGCGTCTTCGGCGAGTTGGGCCGCGTGCTGAAGGAAGGCGGCTGTCTGGTCTTTTCCGTGCCGTTGCATCCCGCGCATTGGACCGTGTTCGACGACTACGTCGGCCACGCGCGGCGCTACATCCCCGCCGAGCTGCTGGCTCTGATCGCCGTCCACGGGCTGGTCGTGGAGAAAAGCGCCGTGTTCGGGATGCAATCGAACAACCCGCGCATGCTGGGCTTCGCGGTCAAATGGCTGACCGAGCACCGGGCGGCGGCGATCCGCTGGTACAACTGGCTGTGCCTGCCGTTGGGCATGCTGTTGCAAAAACGCCTGAAGCTGTCGGACGGCCTGATCGACCTGGCCGGTGTCCACGAAGTCCTCTTGGTCTGCCGCCGCACCCGAACCGCGAGCTGCAGTGGCTAGATGGCTGACACGGGGCCTTTCTTGGCGGTGCGGAATCAAGGAGGTAATAGACCCTGCCACTTGCGTCGGATCGAACCATCCCGCCGGATTTAACCACGAAAGACACGAAGCGCGCGAAATGGCACTCCTGATAACCTGTCCATTTTCTGGGGCTCGTCAGGTCTCGTTCAGGCTGAAAACAATATCCACGCGCATGCGGGTGGTCACGGGGGCGCCCTGCCGCAGGCCGGGCTTGAATTTCCATTTCATCACGGCCTTTACCGCCTCGGCTTCGAATTCGGGCAGGGTGGATTTGAGGGCAAACGGATCGCGGACCAAACCGGTCTTTTCGACAATGAATTCCACGGTGACGGTGCCCGTGATGCCGGCACTGCGCATGGCGAAGGGATATTGGGGCTTGCCCTGCACGGTTGCCGTGGGGAGTTGGTCCAGTTGGGACGGATCGAAGATCTGGCCGCCGCCGGGACCGGCCGGCAGGTGTCCCTGGGGAATGGCGATCAGGCCCGTGATGGGCGCGAGTGTGCTCAGGCTGGGAGGTTCGATGGGCTGAACAATGGAATCGCTCTGAATCGTCTGAGGAACATCGGGCTGCATCGGGGGTGCCAACGCGGCGACCGGTGCGGGCGAGTCCTCGGGATCTTTGATCTCCGGCTTATCGGGCTCAATGGGAGGCATTACCATTTGATAGGGCTTCGGCTCCTCGATTTTGACGGGCTTGAGGGAGGAAGTCTTGAGCCATTCGCCCAGGCCGACTGTTCCTCCGAGGGTGATGAACGCGACCAGCACACCGATGACAAAGTCCCGGCGCACGGAAGTGGGGGTTAAGGGTAAGGCGAGTGAACGTGTCATGATAAAGAATAACGAAGCGGGCGCGCGTTTCTTAGGCGCGACGGGCCAACGAGACATTATCCCAGACAGCGGTTCGGAGTAACACCAACGTCCCTTAAAAAATGGATAAACGCAGCCTGAGTGTCCGTGGGTAGGGCGAGGCGTCCCTGCCGAGCCGCGTGCTCCCCAGTATGGTTCGCTTACCTAAGACCTAAAAGTTAAAAGACATTGGCATTATGTCACGCATCGGCGGCGGTGTGGCACAACGCCAACCGGAATCCGCCGCCCGGAGGTCGGCGGCCACCCACGCCTACCGGCGTTCAAGCGCCGGGCTCAGGTCCTAGATACGCAGCAGCCGGTCACATTCTCGCCGGTGCTTTGAGGACCGCGATCAGGTAGTCGGTGATCTGCGGATGCTTCACGTCGGGAGCGCCGGGGTAGACCAGTTCGCAGTCGACGCCGACGCTGCGGGCATGTTCCTGGAGCTTCACGCCGAAGTTCGCCGTGTGGGTCGGGTCGGGCGCCGGTTTGCCGAGGGCGGGGGGCGCGGGGTAGAAAAGATAGATCGGCGGGTCATCGCGGGTCACGTGCTCGTAGGGGGAGTATTCCTTGATCCAAGGGAGAACTTTTTCGCGACCAGCGAGGAACTGCGCGAACGCGGTGTCGCGGGTCTTGAGGTCCTTCGGGTCGGGAAAGAAGCCGAACGCGTGGCCGCCGTAGCGGCTGTTCGGCGTCCACTCGATCATCTGCTGCGGATCCAGCGAGGTCTGCGCGACGTTCACCGCGGCGCACCACAGGCGGGTCGACTGCCGCGCGATCGGATCGCTGCTGGCGGGGTCGGCCATGTCGTCGTGAAACGCCAGGTAGAGGCTCGAGCACGAGCCGGCGGAGCTGCCGGTGGCGCCGATCCGCACCGGATCGATGTTCCACTCCTTGGCCTTGCTCCGGATGAACTGCAGCGCCCGCACGGCGTCCTCGATCGGCCACTTGACCGGCGGCATCACGCCCGCGTCGATGGCCTGGGTGATGTACCGGTAATTGATGGACACCACGGAAATCCCGGCCGCGAGATAGAGCTTCAGGCCGGGAACGACGGCCTTGTCGCCCGTCACCCAGCCGCCGCCGTGGATATGGAGCACCAGCGGCGTGGGCCTGCTCGACTTCGCCTGCCAGAAATCGAGGACCTCGCGCGGGTGCGTGCCATAGGCGACATTGGTCATGGTCGGCGGCGGCTGGTCGACAGGGGCCTTGGCGGTGGCGGGGGCGGCCGGTTGGGCGTCGGCGGCAAAGGTCATGGTAGAAAACGCACAGAGCGTGAAAAACAGGAGGAGGGATTTCATGAGGGGTAGGGGAGAGGGTGAAGATGTGACGTCCTAGGCGCGTCGGGCGGCGACCGGGAGGTCGCCGCTCCAACATTTGTAGTCGATGGGATGGAGTCGGGCTCTGGCTGGAGACGGTTTGCTGGCGGTTTTTACGGAGGGACGCGGTGTGACCGCGTCGGGGCGTCGTCAAGCAACGCCCCTACTCGGAAGGTAAAATAGAATTGAAAACAGGCTTGGAATCGTGGCGTCGCTGCGTCGTGGCGCGAAGCTGGTTTGAGTTCGGGCTTCCTAGGCAAGGGCCGGCTGGCCGGGTTCGCGTTTGATCCAGCTGTAGGCGGCAATGGAGTTTTTCCAGAAGTATTTTTCCGCGGCGGCGCGGGACTTGGTGGAGAAGTATTCGCGTACGAGCGCCACGGTGTCGGGTACCTCCGAGACGCCGACGCAGTTGGGCCAGTCGCTGCCGAAGACCACGCGGTCCTCGCCGAAGCAGCGCATCAGGGTGTCGAGGCGGTCGCGGTACGCGGCCAGGCCGGGCGTCAGGGTGCCGGGCTGGGGACCGACCGGATGGACGATTTCCGACAGCTTCGTGTAGATCTGCGGACGCGACGCGATTTCCTTCAGCACGGCGTCGTAGTCGGCCTGGTTCTGCGGCGTGGGGTCGAACGAGGGCAGGTGATCGATAATGATGCGGAGGTCCGGCACCTTGTCGCTGACCTTCACCACTGCCTGCAGCAGGTCCATGCGGGGGTTGGCAGTGTCGAGGACGAGCTTGCCCTTGGCCATGAGCTTGAGGCCATCGATGAAGACGGGGTTGTCCGCCTGCTGGGCGATGTTGTAGCCCCAGTTGTTGCCGTAACGGATGCCGCGGAAGAGCGGGTTCTTGGCGTAGCGCTCGAGGTAGGCGCCGAACTCCGGCTTCTCGGGCTGCAGGTTGCCGATCGTGCCGACCATGAGGGTCTCGGGCTGGATCGTCTCGAGGACCCAGAGGTTATCCTCGACCCAGGGGCTGGCGTCGACCTCCAGCGCGCCGACGATGCCGAGCGGCCGGGCGAACTTGGCATACATGGCGGGGAGCGCCACGCCACCGACGAACTTGCGGCCGCCCTTGTACGGCGCGCCCTGTGGGCGATTGCCGTCGAAGAGGTGGATGTGGGTGTCGATGATCGGAATGTCGGCGACCCCGGCGGTGGCGGCCTTGAGGACACGGGGCAGGGCGGCGGCCACGGCGACGGTGCCGAGGAAGTGCCGGCGGGAGATGAGGGATTTTTTCATGAAAGGAACGGGGAAGGTTTTTTGGCCACTGATTTCACGGTTGGCACTGATATTTAATTCAAGCCGACGGAAGATGGAGGCGCGACCTCCCGGTCGCGTTCTGACAGCGACCGGGAGGTCGCTGCTCCAACCCAGACTGGCAAGCGGGATTCCTTGGGATTTCCCGCATCAGTGCAATCTGTGGCAAAAACGGATTGATCCGACAGGTTCGTGGATTGCCGTGGCTTACTTTGCCGGCGCCGCCTTCGGGGTATTGGCGGAGACAATCTTGATGACCTGGTAGGAGGCGGGCCCGGCTCCGATGTTCTTGAAGGTGCGCTTGTCGTTCGGCGCGCAATAGAAGAGCGATCCCTCCTTGAGCCGGCAGGTGACACCGTTGACCCGCGCCTCGAGGGTGCCGGCCTTGAGGATGAAGAGCTCATCGCCCGAATCGATCATATCAGCCTGCGTGGTCTGGCCGGGGTTGAGCGTCGTGATGTGGCTGTGGAGCGTGTTGAAGGTGAGCGTGGGGGAATCGACGACGGTGACGCGGGAGCCGGTGGGCGTGGGGGTGGTCGGGAGGCTGTTGCAGTCGATGACGGAGGAAGGGAGCTTGCCCGGCACGGCCTGTTCGGCGGCGGGCTTGTCGGCGACGGTGTGGACGAGGTCGGTGTAGAAGTTGATGACGTAGTACGTGACGGGTATGTCGCCGGCGTTCTTCGGGTTGTGAACATCATGCGAGGCGAAGAAGACGAGGCTGCCGGGCCCGGCGGAATGCTTCTGGCCGTTAATGGAGACCTCGAGGGTGCCCTCCTTGATGAGGAGCATTTCCTCCCAAGGATGGTGGTGCTCCGCGTGCGACGTCATGCCGGGGCGGAGCGTGGTGATGTGCACCTCGAATTTCTCGAGGGTTGGGGTGGGGCTGTCGAAGACGGAGCGGGACTGGCCGACGGGGGTGGTCTTGGGCGTGAGCGAATCCCAGTCGACGAAGGTCGTGCCGAGCGGCGTCGACTGCGACGGCGGGGCATATTTGACGGAAGCCGGCTGTGCCATCACAGCCGTGGCGGCGCAAGCGGCGACGAACGCGAGCGACAGATTTCGGAAGAGTTTTTTCATGGAGGCGTGGATTGAAGCGGGAGTTGGGCGGCCGGAAGGCACGCCGAAGTTCATTTTCCGTAACCCATGACGGGAATATACGGCGTGGGAGGAGGCGGGGTGACGCCGTTGGCAATCATCACTTCCTTGACGGCGTCGAGGGTCTCATAGGAAGGCTTGAAGTTGCCGGGGCGGTGGCCCTCGGCGACGAGCTGCGGGGTCCAGCCGAGCTTGTCCTTCTTGTTCCAGATCTCAATCTTCGCGCCCTTGGCGGCGAGGAAGTGCACCATCTTCGGGAAATTCGCATAGGCGGCACCGTGCATCGCGGTCTCGCCGTTGTCGTCCACCGTGTTGATGTCCGCGCCGAGGCTGAGCAGCAGCTGTACTGCCTCAAGGGCCTCGTCCTCGGTGGCGGCCTCCTCGATCGGCGCGCGGGTGCCGACCCCGGCGGCCGCCATCAACGGCGTGGCGTGCTCGGCGTTCGGCAGCATCGGATCGGCGCCGAGCTCGAGGAGCAGGTGCATGAGCGGCAGGTCCGCAGTCTCGGACGCGAGCAGGAACGCGGTCGCGCCCTTGCGGGTGAGGCGGCCTCCTCCGGCCACGCCCTTTTCGAGGCGCAGGTTCACGTTGGCGCCGTGGGCCACGAGCTGGCGGACGAATTGCAGGCTGTTGAGATTGCCCGAGCCGACGGGGGAGGGATCGCCGTCGTCGCCGCTGCTCGGCTTGCGGACCCAGGTCATCATGTGCAGCGGGGTGTAGCCGGGGCCCTGGTCGTTCGGATTGGCGCCGGCGTCGAGGAGGGCGACAGCGAGCTCGAAGTGACCGTTCTCGACCGCGAGGTGCAACGGCGTGGTCCCGACCTTGGGGAATTTACCACCGGTGCGCTTGGGCTGCATGGGCTCGTTGATCGGAAGCCCGGCCTTGAGCAGGGCGCGGACGACCTCGGTCCGGCCTTCGCGCACGGCGAAGAACAGCGGGGTATAGCCGGTGGCGAGGGGTGTGCGGAGATCCGCGCCCGCGGCGATGAGCTGATTGACAACGGCGACCTGGCCGTCGGCGGCCGCCCACATCAGCGCGGTTTGCGACTGGGCATCCTTGGCATCGACGGTCGCGCCGTGATCGAGCAGCGCCTTGACCGGACCGGTCAGGCCCGTGCGTGCGGCGGTCATGAGGGGCGTCTCTCCGCCGCGAAGGGGTTTGTTCGGATCGGCACCGGCGGTGAGCAGCAGCTCGACCATCGCGGTATTGCCGTTGGTGCAGGCGAGGGAGAGCGGGGTCACGCCATAGCGGTTCTCGGTCTTCACCGCGGCGCCGGCGGCGACCAGTCGCTTCGCGAGGTCGAGGTTGTCCTGATAGACGGACCAGTGGAGCGCGGTCATGCCGTCGACTTGGGCCGCGTTAAGGTCGGTCCGCTGGTCGAGGAGGAGCGTGATCGCGGCACGATCCTGTTTTTCGACGGCGTCGGCGAGACGGGTGTCGGCGGCGGAGGCGAATGGAGCGGAGAGAAGGAGGAAGGCCGCGGCGGCGAGGGCAAACTGTTTGAACGGGCCCGAGGGTGTGCCCGGCGCGGAGCGGAGTCCGCGCCCTACCGGTTTATCTACGCGCTTCATATCGCAAGTGGGGCGAACAGTTCGTCCATCGTCCCGTTGCTGTCGGCGAAGGAGTCGATGCGGACGCCGACCTTCTCGAGGAGGGTCAGATGGAGGTTGGCGAGCGGGGTGGGTTTGTCGTAGCGGATGTGACGTCCGCCCTTCATGCCGCCGGCGGCGCCGCCCGCCACGAGGACGGGGAGGTTGGTGTGGTCGTGGACGTTGGGATTGCCCATGCCGCTGCCGTAGAGGAGGAGGGAGTGGTCGAGCAGGGTGCCGTTGCCCTCGGGGGTGGCCTTCAGGCGCTCGAGGAAATAGGCGAAGAGGGAGACGTGGAACTGGTTGATCTTTGCCATCCGCGCGATCTTGTCCGGGTCGTTGCCGTGGTGCGACAGCGGGTGGTGGGGGTCGGTCACGCCGGTCTCGGGGTAGACGCGCGTGCTGGTTTCGCGGGCGAGCTGGAAAGTCATGACGCGCGTGATGTCGCCCTGCATGGCGAGCACTTGGAGATCGAACATCAGCTTCGCGTGCTCGGTGTAGGAGGCCGGCACGCCGGTGGGGCGGTCGAGGTCGGGCAGGGGGTTGTCCGCCGTGTCGGCCTCGGCCCGCTGGATCCGGCGCTCGACCTCGCGCACGGTGTCGAGGTACTCCGAGATGCGGGCCCGGTCGGCGACGCCGAGCTTCGACCGCAGACTACCCAAGTCCTCCGTGACCCAGTCGAGGAGACTGGCACGCTTCCGCAGCGCGGCGCGGCGCTCGGCCATGTTGCCGCCCTCGCCAAAGAGCGTCTCGAACACGAGCCGCGGGTGGGCCTCGGCTGGGAGCGGGGTGGTGGGCGAGGACCACGAGAGGTTGTTCTGGTAGACGCAGGCGTAGCCGTTGTCGCACTGCCCGACGGTCTGGAGCATGTCCATGGCGAGCTCGAGCGAGGGCAGCTGCGTTTCCTGGCCGATCTGCTGGGCGGCGATCTGGTCGGCCGTGGTGCCGAGGTAGAAATCCGAGCTCTCGGTGTGCTTTGCGCGCGCGGCGCTGAGGAAGGCGGCGTTGGAGGTGGCATGCGTGCCGGGGTAGGCATTGGCCAGCTCGAGGTTGGTGACGGCGGTGACCTGGTCCTTGACGGAATTGAGCGAGCTGAGGATCGGCGAGAGCGTATCGAGGCGACCGTCGGTGCCGGGGGGCGTCCAGCGCGAGAGATCGCAGCCCATCGGCATGAAAATGTAGCCGAGGCGGCGCACAGGTTTCGCCGGCGTGCTGGTCATGGCGGTGGCGGCGGGGACCATCGCATCGAGCAGGGGAAGGGCCAGCATGGCGCCCATGCCCCGGAGAAACGTGCGTCGTGGCAGTGCCTTCTTGGTGATGATCATGGTGATTTCCTCATCTGGAACGGTGTGCTGTTGACTAGGCCCAAAATCAAAGAGGAGAAGCGGTAGTTGTCCGTCCGTGCCTGGCGCAGGACCTGCCGGATCGCGGGGGCGTCGTAATCCTCGACGCCGCGACCGAGCGCGTAGGTCAGCAGTTTCTCGGTCATCGTGCCGGCAAAGATCTCGGGGCGGGCGAGCAGGCCCTGCTCGAGCCCGGTGACACCGGAGCACGTGCTGCCGTCGGGCAGGCCGCCACTGGGGTCGATCGGCTGGCCGTCCTCGACGATGCGCCAGCGGCCGATCGCGTCGAAGTTTTCCAGCGCGAAGCCGGCGGGATCAATGAGGTTGTGGCAGCTCGCGCAGGCGGGATTGGCGCGGTGCTCCGCGAGGCGTGCACGCATGGGCAGGCTGGCCGAGACGGTGCTTTCCTTCAGCGCGGGCACGTTGGGCGGCGGCGGAATCGGCGGGGTGCCAAAGAGGTTTTCCATGATCCATTTTCCACGGATGGTGGGCGCGGTCCGGGTGGCGTAGGACGTCACGGTGAGGATGCTGCCCTGCCGCAGCAGCCCGCCGCGGTGGCTGGCGGGGTCGAGCGTCACGCGCCGGAAGCGGCTGCCGTAGATGTTCGGGATGCCATAGTGCTTTGCGAGGCGTTCGTTCAGGAAGGTGTAATCCGACTTCAGCAGGTCGAGCACGCTGAGGTCCTCATGCTGGATGCTTTCGAAGAACAACTCGGTTTCCTGGCGCATCGACTGACGCAGATTGTCGTCGAAGTCCGGGAAGAGCCGCAGGTCCGGACTCATCGAGTCGAGGTTGCGCAGGTAGAGCCACTGGTTGGCGAAGTTGGTGGCGAGGCTCGCGGCGCGATCATCGGCGAGCATGCGGCGCACCTGGTGCTCGAGCACCGCGGGCCGCCGGAGGTCTCCGCGCACCGCCGCGTCGAGCAGCTCGTCGTCCGGGATGCTGCTCCAGAGAAAGAACGACAGGCGCGAGGCGAGTTCGAGGTCGCTGATCGGGTACACTTTGCCTGGGGCAACGCCGGCGGGGTCCGCCTCGACCCGGAACAGGAATCGCGGGCTTACGAGCACCGCGCTCAGGGCGGACTCGATGCCGGCGTCGAATCCGCCATTCGCACGGCCGTCGCGGAAAAATTCCATGGGCTTGCGGAAGTCGTCCTCGGTCACCGGCCGCCGATAGGCGCGGCGCATGAGGTTGGAAAGGATCTTCCGGGCGCCGGCCTCCTCGGCCGCGGGGTCGGCCGGGTGCTGGGGTTCGGTCCCGAAGATCAGGCGGCGGCTGGGGGTATCGCCGGGGCTGGCCGCGCCGTAGGGACCGGTGATCGAAACCTGATACACGGCGGGCGTGATGCGCGGATGCCGGTGCATGTTAAAATGCGCGGTGAACGGCTGGCGCTCGGTCTCGAGCAGGTCGGAGGGATTTTTCGGGAAAGTGACCCCGAGCTGGTGCGGGCCGGCTTTCACCTGGACGCGGGCCTTGAGATGCTGGTCGACGGCCTCGTAGCTCTTCGTGCCCTCGGGCGGCGCCACGGTGAACGCGGCGACGCGCGCGCGGTCCAGCAGCAGTTCCACGTCATGCGGCTTGTAGAGACCCTCGACCATTTCGTTGCGGTCGCGCGTGAGCCGGATCTGGATCTCGTACTCCCCGTCCTCGGAAAACTCGTAGGGGATCAGGGCGCCGCCGCGGGTGCCGACTGGCAGGCCCTCGACATGCTCCTCCTGGGTGATGTCGGGCCGGATGCGGATCGTGTCGCCCCCGGGCGTGCGCAGGGGCGTGCCCACCGCGAGGCGGCTGATGCGCTCCGCGGCGGTGACGTAGCGGTCGAGGAGGGTCGGGGAGAGGTTGCCGACGGTCACATTGTCGAAGCCATGGCTGGACTCGTCGTTGGGCAGCAGGGCAGCGGCATCGATCTGCACGCCGAGCAGATCGCGGACGGCATTCTGGTATTCGGTGCGGTTGAGACGGCGGAAGGTGTCCGTGCGGCCGGGATTGGGATGCGACTGCGCGGCGCGATCGAGCGCGGACTGGAGGCTGGCGACGACTTGGTTGTAGGCCGCCTCGTCGGGACGGGCCTCGCCGATGGGCGGCATCTGCCGGTGGCTGAGCTTGCGAACGACGCGCTCCCACGCCTCCGGGTTCGCGGCCGGGCGGGCGGCGTCGAGCTCCTCGAGCGAAACGCCGCCCTTCTTGGTCGCCGAATCATGGCAATCGAGGCAGTAATGATCAACGAGGGCCGCAGTGGGGTTGGACGGCGGAGCATGAACCGCGCGGGTGTCCGCGGCGGTCGCGTCATGACCCAAGCCGGTCAAGCCGAGGATGACGGCCAGCGGCCATGATGTCGTCACAATGGACGAGGGACTATGATTCGACCGAGGGGAAAAGGGCATGTCGAAGGCGGGATCCGCTGTCGCCGGGGTGGGTAACAACGACCGATTTTGGGGTAAGAAAAAGATGCGCGGCCTCCCGCGAAGCGCGAGAAAAATGCCGTACCGCCGCATGACGCACCACGAGGGATGCGGTGACGCGGGGAAAATGAAGAAGGCGCGCCGGGATGCAGGAGTCTGGATGAGGGCAGGTGTGCCAAGCTTGAAAGAAGCCGTGGGACACCCCTGCGTTGGTAACAACCGGTCCCTTTCATTCCAGTGTGCGGGGCCTGTCGCCTGGTCTTTCGGCCGGAGCCAGGGCGGGTTTTACATCCTGGGCCTGTTTGGGCCAAAATCTTCACGTGCCCAAAGTTTTGGTTGCCTTCACCCGGGCCGACCGTATGACCTGACCCTCTTTTCCATTACGCCTGCCTCCAATTCCGGGGTGACAGGGGGAACGAAACCATGAAACAACAGCTTAAACTCAACGTCACGCCCCGCGCCCAGACCGGCCGCAGTTCTTCGCGCCGCATGCGCAAGGCCAACCAGGTTCCCGCGATCCTTTACGGGAAGCACACGCCGCCGGAGACCCTGGCCATCGATGGCCCCGAGTTCACCCGCCTGATCAAGGCGATCGCCGGCTCCGCCGCCCTCGTCGAGCTCGAGCGCAAGGACAAGCCCGAGAAGGCGCTTTCCTTCCTCCAGGAGGTCCAGCGCGACCCGATCACCGACAAGTACCTCCATGTCGATTTCCGCGAGGTCAAGGCCGACGAGAAGTTCGAGATCCGCGTCAAGCTGCACCTTTCCGGCGAGTCGTTCGGCGTGAAGAACCAGAGCGGCGTGCTCGAGACGCCCACCTACACGCTGCGCATCCGCTGCTTCCCGAAGGACCTGCCGCCGTTCATCGAGGTGGACGTCACCGCCCTCAAGGTCGGAGAGACCATCCATGTGGGTGAAATCAAGACGATCCCCGGGGTTGAGTTCATGGACGACAAGAGCCAGCCCGTCGTCTCGTGCGTCGAGCCCGTGGCCGAGGTCGTGCAGGAAGTCGTCGCCGCCGCTCCGGTCGAGGGTGCTGCCGCCCCGGCTGTCGGAGCCGATGGCAAGCCCGTGGCCCCCGCCGCCGGCGCTGCCGCCGGTGCCGCCCCCGCGGGCGACGCCAAGGCCGGTGCGCCTGCCGCTGGTGGCGACAAGAAGGCCGCCGCCCCCGCTGCCGGCGCGAAGCCCGCGGCCGGAGCCAAGCCCGCCGCTCCCGCCAAGAAGTAAGTCTTTTCCGCTTCCGGCCCGCCGCTTGACCGCGACGGGTCGGGACGATTGTTCTTTGAGTCATGTCCATCTCGCTCGTTGCCGGTCTCGGCAACCCGGGCCGCGATTACGCCGGCACCCGCCACAACCTTGGCTGGGTGGTGGTCGACGCGTTCGCCCGGCGCCTGGGCCTTGCCTGGCAGGCCGTGCCGCGGTTTGACGCGGAAGTCGCCCGCTGGGACCTCGCACCTGGCCGCACCCGCTGGCTGGTGAAGCCGCTGACGTTCATGAACGACAGCGGCACCGCCCTTCGTAGCCTCGCGAGCTTTCACAAGGTGCCGACCGCCGGTATTCTTGCCATCCATGACGATCTCACGATCGAACTGGGCCGCGTGAAAGTCTCGGTGACCGGCAG
The DNA here is from genome assembly GCA_903827245.1 of uncultured Opitutia bacterium. Classification (GTDB taxonomy): domain Bacteria; phylum Verrucomicrobiota; class Verrucomicrobiia; order Opitutales; family Opitutaceae; genus CAIUWA01. Next base: position 93,200 of record CAIKHO010000030.1, on the reverse strand, counting down.
CGCCGGCGGCCACAACGGTGTGGCCAGCCTCCTCGAGCATCTTGGCGACGGCTTTGTCCGCTATCGCCTTGGCATCGGCCCGAAAGAGCCCCCGCAGATGGACCTCAAGGATTTCGTCCTCGGAAAATTCACTCCCGACCAACTCATCTTCATCAACCAGAATCTCGACCACTATCTCAACGGCCTGACCCTCCTGCTGGAAAGCGGTGTTGCCCAGGCCATGAACACCCTCAATCGTAGAGACCAAAATGAACCCGACCAAACGTAACTACCGCGCGACCTTCATCCTCGATAACCGCGGCAAGGAAGACAGCATCGAGCAAATCATCGAGGGCGTGAAAAAGGACATCGCCTCCGTGCAGGGCGAGGTCACCGCCGTCGAGAACATCGGCAAGAAGGACTTCGTCCGCGTGACCGACAAGAAGTTTACGGGCGCGGCCTACGTGCACGTCAACTTTTCCGCCCCGGCCGAGGGGCCCGCGCAGCTCAAGGAGCGCCTCCGCCTCAACAGCAGCGTCTACCGCACCTTCGTCCAGTCGGCCTGAGCGCCCGCCGGACCGCTGCCCCGTCCCCATGGCCTACCTGAACAAAGTCTTCCTGATCGGCAACCTGACGCGCGACCCGGAACTGCGGGTGACGCCGAAGGGCACGGCCATCTGCCAGTTTGGCATCGCGGTGAACCGCCAGTTCAAGGACGAGTCCGGCGCGACCCGCGATGAGACGACCTTTGTCGACATCGAGGCCTGGGGCAAACAGGGCGAACTCGTTTCCAAGTATCTCTCGAAAGGCAGCCTCGCGATGGTCGAGGGCCGCCTGAAGCTCGACCAGTGGGAGGACAAGACCAGCGGCCAGAAGCGCAGCAAGATCAAGGTCGTCCTCGACAACGTGCAATTTCTCTCCACCCGCGGCTCCGCCGGCGGCGGGGGGGCGCCCGCGCCCGAGGAGGGCGGCGAAGCGGCCTCGCCCGAGCGCCATGCGCCCCCGGCGCGGCCTCCGGCCGCCAAACCCGGCCCGGCCGCGGGGAACATCGACGAGGATGTGCCGTTTTGATCGAGCCAGGTTGAAGGCTGAAACTTGAAAGCCGGAAACCGCTGACACCACTTACCACTTAAACCTTACACCTCTTAAACCAACACTCCCATGGCCTACAGCGAAGTACTCCTAGTCAAACCCGTCGACGGACTCGGCGGCGAAGGTGACCAAGTCAAGGTCCGCGCCGGCTACGCGCGCAATTATCTCCTGCCCCGCAGCATTGCGGTGCCCGTCACGCATGCGAACCGCAAGCAGGTCGAGTCGCTGAAGAAGCGCCGGGCCGAGCGCGAGGCGCATGAACTCTCCGGCGCCCAGGAACTGGCGCGCAAGCTGGAGAAGACGAGCCTCGCCTTCGCGGTCAAGACCGGCGAGGGCGGCCGCATGTTCGGCGCGATCACCGTGGCTGACATCCATGAGAAGCTCACGGCCGCCGGGATCACCATCGAGAAGCGGCGCATCCACCTGCACACGCCGGTGAAGACGATCGGCAAGCACACCGTGAAGGTGAAGCTGCACGCCGACGTGACGGTCGAGCTCGCGTTCGATGTCGTGTCGGAGAACCCGATTGTCGCCGCCGAGGAGAAAAAATAAGCTCCCGGAGCCAGTTTCGCACCGGCCGCGTCCTTGGGCGCGGCTTTTGCGTTTCTGGCGCCGGCGCACCACGGCGGGGCTGTGAGTCCAATGCCAATAACTCCGCATTGCCTTAACCCCGTTCGCCCGCTCGCATTGACGCCGCCTGTATGGCCGAAGACACGCTGATTTCCCCTCCTCCCCGCCATGCGGACCGGGCCGCCGCCGCGGCCGGGCGGATGCCGCCGCACAGCGTCGAGGCCGAGGAGTACCTGCTGTCGTGCTGCCTGCTCGACGGGGCTGACGTGATCTCGCGCTGCCTGGAGGCAAGGATCCGGCCCGAGTCGTTCTACCTCCCGGCCCACGGCATCATTTACGAACGCCTGCTGGAGCTGTACAACCGGCAGGCCCCGGTGGATGTGGGCGTGCTCTCGGAGGAACTGAAGACGAGGAAACAGCTCGAGGAGGTCGGTGGCTATGCCTTCCTCACTCAGGTCAGCAGCCGGATACCGACCACGGCGCAGGCCGGCTATTACATCGACAAGGTGCGCGAGCTGCACCTGCTGCGCGAGCTGATCCGGTCGGCCACCGGCGCGGTGGAGGAGTGCTACAAGTTCTCGGGTGGGATCGAGGAGTTTGTCGACCAGATCGAGCAGCGCATCTTCGCTGTCACGCAGGACCGGGTGAACGAAAGCGCGAAGGCGATGAGCGGGCCCACGCGCGAGGCGATGAACGTTATCACCAAGATGATGATGAAGAAAGGGGAGCTCACCGGCGTGAGCTGCGGCTTCAAGGACCTCGACAACCTGACCTGGGGTTTCCAGCGCCAGGAAATGATCGTGCTGGCGGCCCGGCCCTCGATGGGGAAGACGTCGCTGGCGCTGAATTTTGCGGAGGCGGCCGCGCTGCCCAAGCGGGGCGATCCGGTCCCGACACTGATCTTTTCGCTGGAAATGAGCGCCCCGCAGCTGGCGCTCCGCATGCTCTGCTCGCGGGCCAAAGTGAACATGAAGCTGCTGCGCGACGGCCTGTTGTCGAAAAACGGGTCCGAGCAGGCCGAACTGATCAAGACCGCGGACGATTTCTCCAAGGCCCCCATCTTCATCGACGATTCCAGCAGCCTCTCGATCATGCAGTTGCGGGCCAAGGCCCGGCGGATCCATGCGCGCCATGCGCTGGGCTTCATCGTGGTCGATTACCTCCAGTTGCTCAGCCCGACCGACTCCAACATGCCCCGCGAGCAGCAGGTGGCCGAGGCTTCCCGCGGATTAAAGGCGCTGGCGAAGGAACTCAATGTGCCCGTCCTTGTATTAAGTCAGCTTAACCGCTCGTCTGAAAAGGAGAACCGCAGCCCGAAACTGGCCGATCTGCGCGAATCCGGATCGATCGAGCAAGATGCCGACGTAGTGCTTATGCTTGCCCGCCCCAAGGACGCCGACGAAAAATTCCAAGTTGCCGCCGATTCGGCCGAGTTAATCGTTGCCAAGCAACGAAACGGGCCGGTAGGAGAATTGAAACTTACCTTCCTCCGAGACTTTACCCGCTTTGAAAACTACACCCAGTAACCCTCATCGGAGGGTCACCCGCCTTCTTTTTGCCGTTTTGCTGGCCTTGACTGCTGGCGGGTCGCGGGGGTGGGCCCAGGCTGCGCCGGCCAGGCCGGCGGGCCAGGCGGCCGATCCGGGCCAGCCAGCGGCGCCGGTCTTCAAGGTCGGCACCATCACGGTCAAGTTCGTCGGCACCGCCAATGTCAACGAGCAGGTCGTCCGCGCCAATGTCCAGATGCACGAGGGCGGGGACCTGGATGAGACGATGATCGATCGTGACATCAAGTCGCTCTACCGGACGAATCTCTTCGAGTACGTGCAGGTGAAGCACGAGCCGGTGGTCGGCGCCAACACCATCAACCTCGTGATCGAGGTGACCCCCAAGTTTCGCGTCCTGAGCATCAAGTTCGAGGGCAACGCCAAGATATCCTCCCGCCAGCTCCTCAAGGAGACCAAGTCCAAGACCAACCTGGCGCTCGATGAACGCCAGGTGAAGGAGGACGCCGAAAAAATCCGCGATTACTACCAGAAGGAGGGCTACAACCAGGTGTCGGTCACCTATGCCATCGATCGCGACCGCAGTGCCGGCTACGGCACGGTCACCTTCAAGATCAAGGAGGGCAACAAGGTCAAAATCGCCGATGTGCGCTTCACCGGCAACACGAGCGTGAAGACGAAAGTGCTGCGCGGCACGATGGACACGAAGAAATGGTGGATGTTTTCCTGGCTGACCGGTTCCGGCCGCTTCAAGGACGACACCTTCGACGACGATCTCGACAAGCTGCGCGATTATTACCGCGAGCACGGCTTCCTCGACGTGGAAATCGCGCCGGAAAAAATCCAGTATGACTACCCGAAACCCGACAAGCTGGTCATCACCATCGCGGTCACCGAGGGCCGCCAGTACCATGTCGGGGAGATCAGCATTTCCGGCAACAAGATATACCCCAGCGAGCTGCTCAAGCACGTGATCCACCAGCATCCGGGGGCGATCTTCGCGCCCTCGAAGCTCGACAAGGATGTCGAGACCCTCACGGACTTTCACACGCGGGGCGGTTACCTCGACACGCGCGTGTACATGAAGCGCAACCCCAATCTCACCACGGGCAACATCGACATCGAGTACCAGGTCACCGAGAGCGAGAAGTTCAACGTCGAGTCGATCACCCTCGAGGGTAACACGAAGACCATGAGCACCGTGATCCTCCGGGAGCTCACGCTGGGTCCCGGCGATGTCTTCAACACGGTGAGCATGAAGATCAGCAAGCTGACGCTGGACAACACGCGCTTCTTCGACTCGGTGGACGCGACGGACGAGGCGACGAACCTGCCGGGCCGCCGCAACCTGAAGATCGCGGTCAAGGAAGGCCGCACCGGCAACCTCCAGTTCGGCGCCGGGTTCAGCTCGCTGGAGCAGGGCACGCTTTTCATCGAGCTCTCCCAGTCCAATTTCGACATCTTCAACCATGGGCATTCGTTTTTCCAGGGCGACGGCCAGAAGTTCCGGCTCCGGCTGCAACTGGGCTCGAAATCGAACGAGATCATCACCTCGTTCGAGGAACCGTGGCTCTTCCAGAAGCGGCTGGCGCTCGGCTTCAGCCTCTTCCGCACAAGTTCGGACTACAGCAGCTCATTCTACCGGGAAGTCCGCACCGGCGCGACGGTCTATCTCCGCAAGATGCTGCTGCCCCAACTGGCCATCGAGGGCACGCTCTCGTACACTTACGAGATCGTGACCATCGACAACATCGATACCAACGCCTCGGCGGTCATCCAGTCGCTGGGTGGCCAGACCAAGATCTCGAAGCTCAGCTTCCAGCTCCTCCGGGACACCCGGGACAAGATCATCAACACCACGAGCGGCAATCGCATCGAGCTGGACACCGATGTCGCTGGCGGACCATTCGGCGGTGACGAGAATTATTATGCGCTGGAATTCCGCGGCTCGGACTTCCTGCCGCTTTTCCAGACCCAGGCCCAGGTGCTGTCCCTGATCGGTCGTTTCGGCGTGAAGCAGAATTTCGGCCGGAGCCCGACCGTACCCTATTACGACCGGTATTTCCTGGGCGGTCCCAACGATCTGCGCGGGTTCGAGAACCGTGATGTAGGGCCGAGGGACTCCCTGGGTGAGCCGATCGGCGGCAAGTCCTACGGCTTTTTCAGCGCCGAATATACGCTCGATATCGTCAGCCCGATCCGCTTTGCGGTGTTTTATGACGCGGGCTTCGTCAACTCGAACGCCTACGATTTCAGCCCGGCCAACTACAACGACGATTTTGGCGTGGGCCTGCGGCTGTTTGTGGCCGGCGCGCCGGTCGCCCTGGACCTGGGCATCCCGCTCACCCACGACCTGATCAACAAAAAGGGCAACCAGTTCAATTTTTCCTTTGGCACGCGCTTCTAAATGCGCTTGGCTGACCCCTTAAACCACCCTGCAACCATTCCATGAAGAACATTGTTCAAACCCTGTTATCGCTGGCGCTATTCAGTGCCGCCACCCTTGTCGGCCATGCCCAGCCGGCGCCCAAAATCCTCGTCGTTGACATGGCGAAGCTCTACGACGGCCACTGGCAGACCGAAGAGCAGAACGCCAAGTTGAATCACGACCAGCAGCTGGCGCAGGACCAGCTCGAGCAGCTCAACAAGGAGGGCACGGCTCTCGTCGACCAGTACAAGGAATTGGACGAGCAGTCGAAGAGCCCGGCCCTGACGACCGAGGCGCGGGCCAAGGCCCAGGCGGACGCGCAAAAGAAGGTCGAGGAGATCCAGCGCAAGCAGACCGATATCCAGACCTTCCAGACCAACACCCAGCGCTCGCTCCAGCAGCGCATCAAGACCTTCCGCGACCTCATGCTCGAGCAGATCAGCAATGCCGCGGGCAAGATCGCGAAGGACAAGGGCGCCACGCTCCTGATCGACAAGTCGGGCCCGTCCCTGATCGGTGTCTCCAACATCATTTACTCCGACCCTGCCTACGACATCACCGATGAGGTGATGAAGGAAATTAACAAGGATCGTCCCGCGGCTTCCGCGATGCCCGCCCCGGGCAAGACCGACACGGCGGCTCCGGCCGTGGCGCCCGCGGCCCCGGCGGCCGGCGCGCCGATGATCACGGTGCCGGGCGCGAAGAAGTAACGCGCTCCGCTCCTCAGCCTTGCAGCCCCGCTCCGCCACCGGAACGGGGCTTTTTGTTGGCGTTGCGCCACTCGCCGAAAACTCCACGCTGAAGCCATGCAGATTTCCTTCACCCCGGACGAAATTGCGGCCATCGTCGCGCCACTGGGCACGCGTGGAGCCACCACTGAAACCGTGCGGGGTATCGCCGCGCTGGAAAGCGCGGTGGCCGGTGACCTGACCTTTCTCGGAAATCCCAAGTACAAGCCGCAGGTGGCGGCCACGCAGGGGTCGATTGTCCTCCTGCCGCCTGATTTTGCCGGTGAGCCGGGACCCAATCAATTGTACCTGCTGGTCGAACGGCCCTCGGCGGCGCTGGCCCGCCTCTGTTCGCGCATTGAGCAGGTGCTCTGGCCGAAGCCGGCCCCGGGGATTCACCCGACGGCCTGGATTGCCCCGGGTGCCAAGGTTGCCGCCACGGCCACGGTGGGACCGCTTTGCGTCATCGAGGCGGATGCTGTGGTCGGCGCGCACACGCATTTGCAGGCCCAGGTCTTTGTCGGCCGCGGCGCGAGCATCGGTGCTGATTGCTGGCTGATGCCGGGTGTGATCATCGCCGCCGAGTCGATCCTGAGGAATCGCGTGCGCCTGCAGCCCGGCGTGGTGGTCGGCTCGGACGGTTTTGGCTACGAGTTTGCCGGTGGCCGGCACGAAAAGGTACCCCAGGTCGGCACCATTGTGATCGAGGACGATGTCGAGATCGGGTCCAACAGCACGCTGGATCGGGCGCGCTTCAGCCGCACCGTCGTGGGCGAAGGCACCAAGATCGATAACCTGGTGCAGGTGGCCCATAATGTGATCATCGGGCGTCATTGCATTCTTTGCGCGCAGGTGGGCATCTCCGGCAGCACGACGCTGGAGGACTACGTCATCCTGGGCGGTCAGGTGGGGGTGAGCGGGCATATCACGATTGGACGCGGCGCGAAGGCCGGCGGACAGGCGGGAATCAGCACCGACATACCGGCCGGTATCAGTGTCAACGGCACGGTGGCCATTCCCTACCTGCTGGACCGGAGAATCCAGGTGCTCAAGCGCCGCCTGCCCGAGCTCTTCAAGCGCATGGATGCAATTGAGGCCCGGCTAAAATAGTCTTCCGCCCCATGCCATTCTCGTCACGCTTCCGCCCACATGAGCGAATCGCGACTTAAGATTTTTTCCGGCAATTCGAACCGTTCCCTGGCCGAGGAGATGTGCCGGCACATCGGGATGCCACTGGGCGAGGCGACGGTGAACAGCTTTCCCGACGGCGAGTCATTCGTGAAGATCAACGAGAACGTGCGTGGCCAGGATGTCTACATCATCCAGTCGACCTGCCCGCCGACCAACCACCACCTGGTGGAGCTGCTCATCATGATCGATGCCGCGCGGCGCGCCTCGGCCCAGCGCATCACCGCGGTGCTGCCGTTCTATGGCTATGCCCGCCAGGACCGGAAGGACCAGCCTCGCGTGCCGATCACCGCGAAGCTGGTGGCCAACCTGCTCGTCGCCGCGGGGGCCACGCGCATCCTCACGATGGATCTGCACAGCCAGCAGATCCAGGGGTTCTTCGACATCCCGGTGGACCACCTCTTCGCCTCGCCGGTCTTTTTTGACTACCTCGCAAAAACCAAGAGCGACAAGCTGGTCGTGTGCTCGCCTGACGTCGGGGGCATGAAGATGGCGGCCGCCTATGCGGATGTGCTGGGCGCCGGCCTCGGCCTGGTGGCGAAGAAGCGCAAGAGCGCGACCAACGTCGAGGCCATCAACGTGGTGGGCGAGGTCGAGGGCTGCGACGTGCTCCTGGTGGACGACATCACCGAGACCGCCGGCACGCTCATTGCCGCCGCCAAGATCCTCCGCGAGCATGGCGCCCGCAGCATCCGCGCCGCCGTGAGCCACTGCATCCTCAATGAGGTCGCGGTCGAGCGCCTGCGGAGCGGTCTGATCGACGAGCTCATCACCACCAATTCCACGCCGGTCGACACGCGCGGCCTGCCCATCACCGTGCTCAGCATCGCCAATCTGCTGGGCCAGGCCATTGTGCGCATCAACAGCAACGAAAGCGTGACCGGCTTGTTTCGGATCAAGGGCTTTTGAGCCGGGATCGGGCGACGGGCTCAAGGTGGACCGCGACCTCCGGGCGCCGGTAAGGCTGCGATCAACCTGGAAACCGCAGTTCAACCACAAAGGCACAAAGTGCACGGAGGCCAAGCTGGCAACCGGGATAAAAGCGCGCTTCACCCCACAGGTGAAAGTCTCGTCGGCCCGGCCTGCTTCATAAATATCCGATCTGTGCCCTTTGCGATCCTGCGGTTCAAATCCGACTGCTGAATTTGGGATTAGTAAAACCTGCGCAATCAATCTGGGGCTGGTCCCGGCCTCCACTGGCTCGGATCGTCCTCGGTCTGCCTCCTGTGAAAGGATTCGGATCCGAAGGTTTACAGGAGCCAATCCGAGGGAAACCGAAGACGGCCAGACCGGTGATCCCGCTTCCAGAAAGCGACTTTAGGACACCATCCGCCGGCTGCCATGGTTGCGTCCGGTGGGAAATGCGCTAAGAGTAGGACTTTCTCACCTCCATGAAATTCCACCTTCGGTCCAGCTTGGTCGTGTTGGCATTTACCCTGCCTGTGTTTGCGGCGGATCCCGCTGCCGCGCCTGCACCAGCGGAACCGGCCCCGGCCAAGAAGATGCCCGTGCTGGTCACCGACGAATCGCCGGTTTCACAGGGGGCGAGCCCCGTGCGGGTCACAAGCTACGCCGACGTGATCGAGCCGGTGCAGAAGGCCGTGGTCTCCGTCTATTCGACCCGCATCGTGCACCAGCGGGTCAATCCGTTTTTCCGGCAGCTTTACGGGGACCAAGGACCCGCGGAACGCGATTCGAAGGAGAAGGGACTGGGCTCGGGCGTCATCGTTTCCCCCGACGGCTACATTCTCACCAACAACCACGTGGTGGAGGGCGCGGATGAACTCAATGTGCTGCTGACTGACGAGCGCGACCTCAAGGCCAAGGTTATCGGCACCGATCCGAAGACCGACATCGCCATCATCAAGATCGAGGCGGAAAACCTTCCGGTGGCGATCTTGGCGGACAGTGACAAGCTCCGGGTGGGCGACGTGGTCTTTGCCATTGGGAATCCATTGGAAGTCGGCCAGACGGTCACCATGGGCATCGTCTCGGCCAAGAACCGCCGCAGCGTCCATATTCTGGACGACATCCATGGCTACCAGGACTTCATCCAGACCGACGCGGCCATCAACATGGGCAACTCCGGGGGCGCCTTGGTCGACGCCAAAGGCCGGCTGGTCGGGATCAACAGCGCCATTCTTTCACCGTCTTCCGGCAACATCGGCATCGGCTTCACGATCCCGATCAACCTGGCTGCATCGATCATGCGCAGCCTGATTGAAACCGGGACGGTTTCGCGGGGATATCTCGGCATTTCCCTCGACCCCAATCCCGTCACCGCCGAGTTGATCGAGCAACTCGGGCTGCCCAAGGAAACGAAGGGCGTCGTGGTCTCCGATGTGGTGCCCGGGAGTCCCGCGGAAAAGGCGGGGCTCAAGCGTCCGGATTTCGTCGTTTCCATCAATGACCATGTCATCTCCTCGGTCGAGGAACTCAGGCTCACCGTGGCGCAGATGCCGCCGGGCTCAGTCGCGAAGGTGAAGCTCGTGCGCGACGGCCTGGAGAAGGTGATCGACGTCACGCTCGGGAAGCTGACGGAGAATCCCAACGAGCTTTTTACCGGGGTGAATGTCACTCCGCTCACGGATGAGGCAAGGCGCCGCCTTGGCATCGGCGGGCGCATCAACGGCCTGGTTGTCACCGATGTCGCCGACGATTCGCCGTTCCGCGACGACCTGGTCGCCAACATGGTGATCATGGAGATCTACCGCACGGCGGTTCCGGACCTTGCCACGGCCCGGACGCTGCTGAAGCACGGCCGGAATCTCCTGACGGTGTACGATCAGGGCGCCGTCCGCATCATGGTGGTTGCAGTGCCCTGAGCTATGGCGGAGCGCGTTGAGGTCAACACGCTCCACCCACCGGGCATTTTCAGCTGCCGGGCTTTTCGATGGGAATCCGGGCGAGGGATTCCGGCACGGCATCGGCCGGATAGGTTGGGAAACTCAGCTCCAGCAGCGAAACGGCTGGCACGGGGAAACGGGTGGTGCCGGCACTGCGGTCGACCAGCATGGCCACGCCGATACAGGCCCCGCCGGCCTGGCGGATGATCTCGAGGCATTCGTTCACGCGCCCGCCGCGGGTCACGACATCCTCGACCACGAGCACCGGCTCGCCTGGGGCGAGGGTGAAGCCCCGCCGCAGCACGAGCACGTTATTCTCCTTTTCCGCGAAAATGTAACGCGCCTTGGCCTGGCGTGCGACTTCCTGGCCGATGACGAGCCCGCCCATCGCGGGCGCGAGGATAGTGGTGAACGCCAGCCCTTGGGCGCGTATTTTCGCGAGGAGCAATTCCGTGAGCCGCTCGACCGCGTCCATCCGCTGGCAGACTTGCGCGCACTGGAAATAATGGCCGCTGTGCAGGCCGGAGCGCAGCACGAAATGGCCCTGCAGGAGGGCCTTGGTGCGGGTGAAAATAGCGAGAACCTCCTGTTGGATGGCGTCCATGGCGTGACGCTGCGAGAAGCCCGGGAAAAAACAAAATTATTTTCGCGCCGGAATCCCGAAAAACATCCGGAGGAAAATCCGGGTTCCCTGGGGGTGGGTCCATGGCGCCATGGCTCCCAGCCGGCAGGTGCCGTCCCGATTTCACATCCGATCCGAGCCGATCTTGTTGGTCTCCTTCTCGTTTTCCCTCCGAATACCGACTCGAGAACGAGGAACGAGAACGGTTTTGAACCGGGCGTGGCGAAACTAGAACAGCACCGGCCGACACGGTGGATTGCATCCGGGGGCCGGCCGGTTTAGCGTTCCGTCGTGCTGATCACCCGCATCCCGCTGGAAGACGAATTGGGCGACGTCTTGGAAAAGGCGCTGCATCATGCGGGGCTGTCGATGGAGACAGTGGCCACGCGGGCCGGGGTGGAGGTGGCGAAGATTCGCGACGCGATCGATTACCGCTACGACCTGGAGATGGCGGAACTCCGCCGGCTGGCGACTGTCCTGCGGCTCAACGAGGTCGGCTTCTGTGCCCTCGCGCAGGACCAATACCCGTTGCCCGAGATCGGGGCGCTGCCCTTCTGTGTCTGGCCCCTGCGCATGCCGTACGGCATTGGCGTGGCCAATGCCTATGTCGTCGGTGAATGTGGTGGCAGCCACGGCCTGCTGTTCGATGTGGGTCCGAGTCTCCAGGCGCTCACGGACGTCTGGCCGCGCAGCATCAAGACCGTCGACGCGGTTTTCCTCACGCATGTCGAGGGAGAACATGCGGGCGGCCTGTGCGAGGTTGTGGCGCGTTTCGGGGTTGAGTCCGCCTACGTGCCGGTGGGGGCGTTGGCTCCCTGCGGCCGGGCGCTCGGGGAGGCTGAGACGCGGACGATCGGCCAGTACGAGGTGACGGCTTTCAGCACGCCCGGGCATGCGGCGGCCCATAACTGCTATCTGGTTCGCGCGCCGGCGGTGCGTGGCAGCAGCCCCTTGCTGATCTCGGGCGACCTGATTTTTGCCGGTTCCGCGGGCGGGGGATATTTCTGCCACCGGCAGCTCCACGCCCAGCTTCGGCGCGTGCTGGAGTCGATCCCGCCCAACACCGTCATTGCACCCGGTCATGGACCGATGACGACGGCGGAAAACGAGCTCCGTTTCAATCCGTTCGTCGTCTGAAATGGTCGGGGCGACAGGATTCGAACCTGCGACCTCTACGTCCCGAACGTAGCGCTCTACCAGGCTAAGCTACGCCCCGATCAACCAAACGAGCAGGTCAGAAAGCGGCACGCAGCACTCATCCGCAAGCAGAAAATCCTCGGGCATCAAACGGATAAGCGGCCCGTTAGGCCGGCACCTCGATCATGGCCTTCAGCACGGACGGATTGCCCGCAATGGACGCCGGGAAAATGGCGGGAGTCTCGGGCAGGGTGAAACGGTGGGTGATCCACGGGCGGGTGTTCACGCGGCCGCTTTCGACGAGCCGGATGATGTCGCGGAAGGTACCGGGCAGGGCATTGCGGCTGGCGCAGAGAGACAACTCGCGCCGGTGGAAATTGGGATCGTTGAAAGCCACATCCCCTCGGAAAAGTCCCACGAAGACGATCCTGCCGCCATGGGCGGCGAGCTCGAAGGTGCCGGCCATTGACGCGGGGTTTCCCGTCGCGTCGATCACGATGGTCGGCAGATCGCCGGCTGTGGCCTTGAGCAGGGCCGGCACGTCCGGGCCGGCGGCGAAGGTGTGCTTGACCCCAAGTTGGGTACGGCAGAACGCGAGGCGGGACTCGCTGACGTCCACGACGGCAAGCGTGGCCCCGGTCACGAGGACAAACTGGATGACGCTCAGCCCGATGGGCCCGGCGCCAATGACCAGGACAAAGTCGTCCTGCTTGATCTCGGCGCGCTCGACGGCGTGCGCCCCGATGCCGAGCGTCTCGATGAGGGCGAGTTGGTCGTAATCGAGCACGGCCGACGGGTGCAGCTTGCGCGCGGGGACGCTGATGAGCGGGCGCATGCCACCGTCGACATGGACGCCCAGCACCTTGAGCTCGATGCAGCAATTGGGTTTGCCGCGGCGGCAGGCGATGCAATGGCCGCAATTGAGGTAGGGTTCCACGGAACAGCGATCGCCGGGTTTGAGGCCATTCGGCTCATCGCCCGGGTCGATCACCTCGACCCCGAGCTCGTGGCCGAGGATGCGCGGGTAATTGAAGAACGGCTGCTTGCCCGCAAAGGCATGCAGGTCCGTGCCGCAGACCCCGATGCGGTGCACGCGCGCCAGCGCCTGGCCGGGTGCCGCGACGGGTTCGACGCCTTCGCGGGTAATGAACTGGCCGGGCTTTTCGAGGACGATCTGGAGCATGGCGGTTGGCAGGTAGTTTCTAACAAGGGCGATGCCGAGTAACGGGGATGGATTCGGGACTGGTTTCCGCAGTCCGGGTTGATCCGGGTCCGATGGTTAGATTGATGAGAGTCAGGCGACGATCGGATCGCGGTTTTCCGGGCGACCGCGGGTGAAATTGTGGTTTTTGATCGGCCGGAGCAACTCGAGCACCCGGGCCATGAGTTCGGAATCGATCGGCTCCCCGGCATAGGCGACATTCTTCCGGATGTTGTCGGGACTGGCGGTGCCGACGAGGGTGGTCGCAATGCCGGGCTGAGAGACGGCGAATTGGATCGCGAGTTTGACGATATCGGCGCCGACGGAGCGACAATACTCGACCGCCCGGCGGCTGCCCTCGATCATGGCCTGCGGGGCAGGATGCCAGCCCGGCACGCCACGCTCGGTGAGCAGGCCCATGCCGGTCGGTGACGCGTTGATCACGCCCACACCCTTTTGCTCGAAATAGGCCAGGAGCGACTCAAGGGCGGAATCGTTGAGCTCATAGCGGCAGAAGGACAGGATGGTCTCGACCACGCCGGGCTCCACCCGGTCGATGACGGCGGGGAAGACCTTGAGAGGCAGACCCGTAATGCCGATGTGGCCAATACGACCGGCCTGACGCAGGCGGACGAGGGCGGGCAGAGTTTCGTCCACGATCTGGTTAAGGTCGGCGAATTCAATGTCATGGCATTGCAGCAGGTCGATGTAATCCACGCCGAGACGGGCGCAGCTTTCATCGAGACTGGTGGCGACCCGGGCGGCGGAAAAATCGAACTGGCCATCGCCATACTGGCCGACCTTGGTGGCGAGGATGTAGCGGTCCCGCCGAACGCCCTGGAGAGCCTGGCCGAGCACGGCTTCCGCCTTGGTCGCGCCATAGTAGGGCGAGACATCGATGAAATTGATGCCGAGATCCAGCGCGGCGTGCACCGTGCGGATGCCTTCCGAGTCATCGGTCTGGCGGAAGACTCCCCCGAGCGGGGAGGCCCCGTAGCTCAAGATGGAGACATTGAGACCGGTCTGGCCGAGTGGGCGGTAATGCATGGCTGGCGATACGAAGTCGGCTGGGCAACCCGAGCGAAGGCATTGAGAGCTCACCACGAAACCCACAAAACACACGAAAAGAATTCACGAAAGAGGAAGTCGGATTCGTGACGGTTGCACGGCACAGCCAGTTCGGATTTTTGGGGTGTGCTCCGATTTAAGCCGCTCCTACAGCCAATACCTTGGCTACACCGGGGCACGTGGCGTGCGGACACTTAAAAGGCGGCTCGGTCAGAGGACCAGAGCCGCCCGATGATTGGTAGCCGGGGTTGGGACCGGACTGTACGGTTAACGAGCGACCGGCGGAACGAAGGGAGGCGGCATTTTGGCAAACGAACTGTCCTCCGCGCGGGTGACCAGCATTTTGGTCGTGCGCTGGATCTCGATCTCGGCGTTGCGCCGCTCGATTTTGCCGAGTTCGACCGCCTTGATCGCAGCAAGATAGTCGCGATTGGCCTGGTCCTTCTGGGCACGAAGTTTTTCGATCTGAGCCTCGAGGTCGGTGATTTTCTTCGTAGCCGCGGCGGCGTCGGCCTTGTACTTGTCCGTGTCCTCCTGGATCTTGTCGCCCTCGGCCTTCCATTTGGCGGCTTTTTCCGCCTCTTTACGCGTGCGCTCGTCATCGCGCTCCTTGGCCTTCTTGGCCGCGCTGGCGTTGGCCTCGTCCTGCAGCTTGGCCTTGCGATCGTCATCGGCCTTCTTGAGCTGGGCGACCTCGACCGCATGCGCCTGCTCCTTTTCGTCCATTTTCTTCACTTCAGCGAAGTAGAGAATGAGAAACAGGCCCAGGCCCACGGTGGGGAAAATTACATACATCCACTTTTTCATGATAAAATAGAATGGAGTTATTTCTTGGCGGCCGCGGCGGCGGCGGCGGCGGCCTTGGCGGCGGCGATGGCGGCTTCGTCGGCATCCTTGATCTTCTGCAGCACGGCCTCCATGCCCTTGGCATTTTCCTGGGCCATCTGGACCAAGGTGCGGAGGTGGGCCTGCTCGGCGACGGCCTTGGTCTTGTCGTCCTCGATGTCGGCGATTTCCTTCTTGGCGGCCTCGACGTCCTTGGTCAGGCGGTCAATTTTCTGGGTAAGGCTGAAAGCCTCGCGCTGAACCCGATTGCGCTGATCGATGGCCTGTTCGCGGGCCTCAGCGTCGGCGGCATCGCGCTTCTCTTTGGCATCCTTTTCCTTCTTGCGGCGATCAGAGGCGGCGACCGCCTCATCGTAGGCCTTTTTCTTCTCCAAGTTGGAAACCTCGAGCTTTTTCTGCTTAGCCTCCTTGGCTTGGGCGGCAATGTCTTCCAGATGCTTATCGTAACCGGAACTGAAGTTCCAGTAGATGGCTCCGAAAATAACGAGGCCGACCAGAGGGACGAGGAAGTAAACGTAGGTCTTCTTCATGATAAAATTGGGGTTACAGCTTCTGCCTGGCCTCTAGGGCCTTAGTCTGCGCGTTGCGGTCGTCGATGGCCTTTTGGGCCGCTTCCTTCACGCCGGGCAACTGGGCGTCCTTCTTCGAGGCAGGAAAGCTGAGCGCCTTGTCCGCCGCCTCCACGGCCTCTTCATATTTTCCGAGCTCGAAAGCAGTATAGGCCATGAACTGCCATGCCTGCCATGTCTTATCGCCCAGGCCCTTGGTCGCCGCGACCTTGGCCTCCATCAGGGCGTCATCGAATTTTTCGAGTCCGTAATAATTCTGGGCGGCCATGAAATCGAACTCGCCGGAATCAGGGAAGTGCTTGGCGGCCTCTTTCAGGATGGTGACCGCTTTCTGGGCTTGGTTGAGCTGCTGATACCACGCGGCGAGGTACTGCCACTTGGTTTTTTCAGGCTCGATCGTCCCGTTCAGCAGGCCGGTCTCCAGCAACTGGGCGGCATGCTCGATCTGGCCGATATTGGCATAGGTGCCGACCAGATTGTAATTGTCCTTTGGCGTCTTCAACAGGCCGATGGCCTGGGCGCGCTCGAAAGTGAGGATCGCGCGGATGTTGTTCTCGCGGGCCTTCTCCTTGTCCTTCTCGTCGGCGCCAAGGCTGAGATAAATGGCGCTGAGCTGCACCCAGTTATCCTTGCTGGTGGGATCCTTCTGCAGGAGCAGCTCGAGCACCTCGGCGGCATCCACGTAATTGTTCTGCAGGATGAGGGTGCTGAGCAGGAGGCGGTAGAATTCGGCCTTGGGGGTGATGGTCAGTGCGAGCCCTTCCTCGGACAGCTTCTGGGTCTGCTTGAGCAGCACGGGATCCGGCTTTTCGGCGTTAACCTGCACGCGATTCAACAGCAGGTAGGCATAGAAGAGGACGTCATCGGGATTAAGGGACTTGTTGGTGCGCTCCTTGTTGACGAGGCGGCCGATGTACTCGCTGGCTTTGATGAAACATTCCTGCTGGCGCGCGGGAGTAATGCCCTTGGCCGATCCCTCGCCATAATAGATCTGGGCCAGATACTTGAGGACGGTGCGCTCCTCCTTGTCGTCGAAATAATTATGCTGGTCGGAAACACGCAGCGCGATCTCGAGCGGCGCCAAGGCCTTGGGCGTCTGGTCGATTCTCAGGTAGAGCTGGCCCTTGATGTAATTGAGCATGTACTCATCGTACGAGCCGGGCTCGGCGGTCTTTACCAAGTCCGCAATCAGAGCCAGGGCATCGTCCCACTTTTCCTTGCTCTGAAGTTCACCGAACTTGGTGAGCCCCTCCCGGACCTTGTCGGAGAACACCTTCTTGTCGCTGTCCGGCTGGTCCTGCGCGGGTGCCGCGGAGGGCAGGGCGAGCGCGACAAATACCGCAAGAAGGCAAAATACCTTGCGAAAAGGACGGGGCGGAAGGGTGAAAATGGATGCGATCACGGCTGATTAGTCGTCGTTGAGGCTGAATACGATGTCGACATGCATGCGCGTGTCCACTTCGGCTCCGCCGCGTTTGCCCGGCTTGAATCTCCACTTCATCACGGCCTTCACGGCCTCGGCTTCAAATTCACGCTGGGTGGACTTCAGGGCGAAAGCATCGCGCACGACACCATTCTTCTGGACGATGAACTCCACGGTAACGGTGCCGGTGATGCCGGCACGGCGCATTTCAAACGGATAAAGGGGGCGTCCTTGGACCGTGGCCTGGGGAATCTGGTCCAGTTGCGAAATATCGAAGATCTGGCCCATTCCGGAACCGGCTACGAGCCGACCCTGCGGGATGTTGATCACGCCGGTGACCGGCTTGAGTCCTTCCGGCGGTGGCGGCTGGATTTGCTGGACGAAGGAATCTACCTGCACGAGCTGGGGAACGTCGTTCTGCATCGGCGGGGCGAAATCGACCACGGGGGTGGGGGTGTCCTCGACTTCCTTGACGTCCGGCTCGTCGGGCTCGATCGGGGGCATCTTCAGGGCGATGGTGTGCTCTTCCTCCTGTTTGACGACCTTCTGGGCCCCGGGCCTGAGCCACTCACCGATCCCGGCGGTTCCGCCAAGGAGCGCAAAGGCTACAACCATACCGATGATTAAGTCGCGACGCATGTGTGAATGGGCCTTACTTGCCGGTTAAACGAGTTCGGGTCTCGACGGAGACCTGCTGGATGCCGGCCTTCCGCACCAAGTCGAGGATACGGACGGTGGATCCGAATTTGGCCTTTTCGTCGCCTGTGATCAGGATGCGCGGCTCGGCGACCTGGCTCTTGTACTGTTCAATGCGCGCCTCGATCTCGTCCATCCCGATCAGCTCCTTGTTCCAATAGCAGGTATTCTGGTCGGAAACCTGCAGGGTCACATCGTCATCCGGCGGCTTCTCGGTCGTGTTGGGTGACGGCACGGGCAGGGTCACCGGCAGCGACTGGATCTTATCCAGCGAAAGGGTAAATAACACGAAGGTCGCGAGCAGGAAGAAGATGACGTCAATGAGAGGGATGATCTCAATGCGCGCCTTCTTTTTGCCTTCGTCTGCCATTCTGGATCCACCACCGGCCATAGGTAAATGTTGCTTGATTGATTAAAGATGCAAATCGGGCCCGAAGGTGCGATTTAGGAGGAGAGGCCCGGGGGATGGACGCGGGTATCGATGAGAACCTTCTGGAAACCGGCCTTGCGGATTTCGTCGACCACGTAGCCAAACACCTGGCTGAAATTGGCGTTCGCATCGCCGTTGATCAGGATGCGACCGTCGGGATTTTCGATTTTATAGCGCTGGAGACGGGGGATGAACTCATCCAAGGGGATGGCGTCCTTGTCCCAGGCCACCCCACCCTCGGCGGTCACTGTGATGGTGACGGAGCCGGCCGGATCGCGCACCTCGCCGGTCTCGGAGAGCGGGAGGTCAACCTTGGGGCCACCTGATTTGTTCAGGGAGAGCGTGAAGAGCACGAAGGTGGCCAGCAGGAAGAAGATGACGTCAATAAGAGGGATGATCTCAATGCGCGCCTTCTTTTTACCGCCGCTGCCGCGTGAACTGGAGCCTCCGGCCATGGTAGAGTGGGTCGAGTATTAGGGGATAACGATGCTGCCGGACTTTTCTTAGTGGCGGGGGGCAAACGGGGGCATCGTCTCGGACTTCTTGACCAGAATCTCGAGGGCGTTGGAGGCATCGGCTACCTCATGCTTGGCCTCTTCCGTGCGGGCGTTGAGATAATTGTAGGGGAGGAGGGCCGTGACGGCGATGAAGATACCGCACATCGTGGCGATGAGGGCCTCAGCCACACCACCCGTGATGGAACCCATGGCCGCACTCATGTCGCCACCGCCGAGGTTGCCGAAGGTGCGCATCATGCCGGTCACGGTGCCAAGCAAACCGAGCAAAGGGGCAGCGGTGATGACGGTGTCGAGGGTGGCCATGCCCTGACCGAAGCGGGCGAGTTCCTGACCGGAGGCGCGGATGAAGGCGTTGGTCATCGAGAACTCCTTGTTCGTCAAGGTGTAGACAAGGATGCGGGCGATGAAATCCGGGCTCTTCTTGCCGACGGCAAGGGCACCGTCGATGTCGCGGCGCTCGACGCACTCGAGCATCTTCTCGACGACCTCGGGCTGGCGATTCTTGTTTTCCTTCATGATGAAGAGCAGGCGCTCGACCACGACGGTGATGCCGAGGAAGGTAAGCAAGAGGATGGGCCACATGACGGGGCCACCCTTTTTAAAAAGCTCCATCGGCGTGGCGTCACCGAGGATAATCGCGAGGGGGAGATTCGGAGTGATCATAGTGAGAAGCGTTAGTTACGAGTGGTTAGTAGAAAAAAGGGGCAATTGGTTCAAATAAACGAAATGGCTGATTTTTATTTCGCAGCGCGGCCTTCGAATAATTCTCCGGTGGACCGGCCAGCTTGCAGGAATCGTTCCGGGGCTGGATGAAAAATTTCGATGGGTGCGAAAGAAATGTTCAGCATGACGCTGCGTAAATCGGGGGGTAAAAAGAGACGAGAGAGGGAACTAGGATTAAATGAAAGTGGCGTGTCAACCTACTTTCCCTCCGGTGGCCGTTAATAAACTTTCTATTGTCCGCTATGAGCAAAACGCGGACAGCAATCGGCGCGGCGCTTTCGCATTCGAGGGGGAATTGCCGCCGCGCGCGAAGTGCGCCGGCCGCTTCGAATGGCTGCCCGACTAGGAGTCGAACCTAGACAAAACGAGTCAGAGTCGTTTGTGCTACCATTACACCATCGGGCAGTGGAAATTTTTTTGCGGCTGCGGCTGGAGCCGGGCGCGTTCGCGGTCGGAGGGTAATGTCCGACTTCGCCAAGGCTACGTCGGACAGCCTTCGCGGAGTGCGATACCTTGGCTGTGGGCGGACGCTTCCGGTTAATTTTGAAGTTGGCCTGCCAGCCGAAGGCCTGGCGAAGGCTGGAGCCGGCGATGGGATTCGAACCCGCAACCGCCTGTTTACAAAACAGGTGCTCTACCGTTGAGCTACGCCGGCGCAAGGGCTGTGGCGCCTGCCGAAAAAATTCTGAGGGGAAGTGGGAAAGAACTCACCGGGCGCCCGGCTACGACTGGGCCGAAGCAATGACGGATAATTTCATTTTATATGACGGGCATGTCGAATCAAACAACGGCACTGGCGGGTGACGGACGGCCTTCCATCCTGAACTTGAGCATTGAAATTGGTGGCTCCCCGGGGACTCGAACCCCGAACCTACTGATTAAGAGTCAGCTGCTCTACCATTGAGCTAGGAAGCCAAAAACACAGAGGTAAAAAAACTCATTAACCTGCACGTGATGTCAACAGCGATTTCCGGCGGAGCTTTGATTCTGCGGCAGATTTCAGGCGCGATTTTTTCCACCGCATTGCGGATGAAAAGATTTAACGCGGCGGTTGCCTGACTGCTCGTCTGGCCCGGCCGGGATCAAGCCACGCACGGGAGAGGTCGTGTCCTGACCTGGTCGTGCGACGATTCCGCTCGCCGGCCGAAATGTGCTTGTGACCGTCGCGGCGCGGAATCGCGGCCTGTCGCATCTGCATTTTATTGAATTAAGACACGGCCTGCGAGAGGGCTGGGTTGACTCCGCGGGGTAGCCGCGGAAAGTCGCGGGTCTCGCGCCGATGAATGCCATCCAGTCCGATCATGCCCGCGCCCCTGCGAGGGCGCTCGAAATCATGCCCCTGGCGTGGGGCCGGCGCACGCTGGTCGTGGGCATCCTGAACATCACCCCAGACTCATTTTTCGATGGCGGCCGGCACAATGCGCCGCCCGCGGCGGAGGAACGGGCGCGGCGGTTTGAAGCGGAGGGTGCGGACTGGATCGATATCGGGGCCGAATCCAGCCGGCCGGGTGCGGCACCAGTGTCGGAGGCGGAGGAATTGCGGCGATTGCTACCCGTGGTCGAAGTGGTTCGCTCGATGACCCGGCGGGCCATCTCGGTGGATACCACCAGAGCTTCGGTGGCGCGGGCGGCCCTGGCGGCCGGGGCCACCTGGGTGAACGATATCCGTGGGCTGCAGGGCGACCCGGAAATGGCGGGGGTCGTCGCCGAGGCGGGTGCCTCGGTGGTCATCATGCATAACCAGCGGGGCACTGATTATCCGGATGGATTGATCCCCGCCATCAATCGGTATTTTGAAGCTGCCCTGAGAATCGCCGGGCAGGCTGGAATCGCGCGCGAGCAGATCGTGCTCGATCCGGGAATTGGATTTGGCAAGACCCCGGAGCAAAATCTCGCCGTGCTGCGTCAATTGCGCGACTTCCGGAGCTTCGGGCTGCCGCTGCTGCTGGGTGCATCCCGGAAATCCTTCATCGGCCATGTCCTCGATCTCCCGGTTGCGGAGCGGCTCGAGGGATCCCTGGCGACGACGGTCGCCGCCGTGGCGGCGGGATTTGATGCGGTGCGGGTCCACGACGTGCAGGAGCACGTGCGGGTGGCGCGCATGGCCGATGCCATCTACCGGGTTTCCCATGGATAAAGTCTTCATCGAGGGTTTTACCGTCTTCGCGCGTCATGGCGTCCATCCCGAGGAGGCCGTGCTGGGGCAGCGCTTCATCTTCGACGTCGAGTTGCGGCTCGACCTGGCGCCCGCGGGACGCTCGGACCGCCTGACCGACACTGTGGATTACGGTGCGGTCATGGCGCGGATCACGCAGGTGGCCGAAGCGCGCCACTGCCGCCTGCTGGAGGCGCTGGCCGAGTCCATCGTGCAGGATTTGCTCGCCACCTTCCCGATGGTGGGCGCGGTGCGGCTGCGCATCCACAAACCCGCGGCGCCGGTGCCCGGGACATTTTCCTCGCTGGGCATCGAGGTGGTGCGCGAGCGGCCACGATGACGCGCGGTTTTCTCGGGCTCGGCAGCAACCTTGGGGACAAGCGCGCCCATCTCAAGGCGGCTCTGGCGGCGCTGGGCGCGATTCCCGGACTGCAGATACGGCGGGTGGCGGGGATTTACCGCACGGCGCCGCTGGGACCGGTGGCCCAGGACTGGTATCTCAACACGGTGGCCGAGATTGCGACGGATTTGGAGCCGGCCGCATTGCTGGAGCGCTGCCAGGCATTGGAACAGGCACTCGGCCGGGTGCGCCATGAACATTGGGGACCACGCACCATCGACATCGATGTGCTCTGGCTGGAAAATTTCAGCGTGACCAGCCCCGGACTCACCGTGCCGCATCCCGGGGCTCACCTGCGCAGCTTTGTGCTCGCGCCATGGTGCGAGCTGGCGCCGGAGCTTCGGTTGCACGGGCACCCGCTCCACTACTGGCTGCAACGGGCCGATCCGCTCGGCTTGGCGGAGGTAAAATGAACATGCGGACGGTTGCATTGCCCTACGATGGGCACGCCCCGGCGGAGGCTTTCCGGCGGCTGGCGCGGAGACGCGGCGTCTTCTGGCTCGACAGCAGCCTGCCGCGGCCCGGCGACGGCCGGTTCTCGATCATGGGCTGTGAGCCGCGGTTGGTTTTTGTGGTGGAGGGTAGTGATTGGCGGATCGAGCGCGGAGGGAAGACAGTGGAGGACGGCAGCGGCGCACCCTTGCGCAAGCTGGATGAACTGGTGACAGCGCACCGGCTCTTGCACGAGCCCGGGGTGGAGGCGCCTTTTTGGGGCGGCGGGGTGGGATGGTTTTCGTACGACCTCGGCCGGCAGTTCGAAACGTTCGCGGGAACCGCGAAGGAAGACCGGCCGGTGCCGGACATCCGTCTCGCATGGCACGATGCGGCCATCGTGTGGGATCATCAAGCGGGACGCAGCTGGCTCGTCGGTGCGGGTTGGGAACGTCCGCCGGAGGAAGCCGCCAGCGAGCTGGCGGGATGGCTGGAAGGGCCAGCCCTCGATTTGCAGGAGAACAGCGCCCCTCGTCCAGAGGTTGCGACCAGTGACCTGCGGCGGGAAGACTACCTGGCGTTGGTGGAGGAGGCCCGCGCCGCCATCGCCCGGGGCGAAATCTACCAGGTGAACCTCGTGCAGCGATTCGAGTGTGCACACGTTGAGTCGCCGGCGGCGACCTACCTGCGCCTGCGCGATCTTAACCCGGCACCGTTCGCCGTGTTTCAGGATGCCGGTGATTGGGCGGTGCTCGGCAGCTCGCCCGAGCGATTCATCGAGGTTGAGCCGGCGGGAAAAATTCGGACGTGCCCGATCAAGGGCACCCGGCCGCGGGGCCAGACGCCCACGGAGGACTTGGCGCAGTCACAGGCGTTGCTGGAGAGCGAGAAGGAGCGGGCTGAGCTCCTGATGATCGTCGACCTGATGCGCAACGATCTGGGCCGTGTATGCGATTACGGGACGGTGAAGGTGAACCGGCTGCACGAGTTGGAGAGCTTCGCGACCGTGCACCACCTTGTCGGGGAGGTGGAAGGGCGGCTGCGCAAGGACGTGAGTCTGGGCGATCTGTTGCGGGCGGTGTTTCCGGGTGGATCGATCACCGGGGCCCCGAAGGTCAGCGCTCTCCGGCTGATCGACCGGTTGGAACCGCACCGCCGGGGGATTTTCATGGGAGCGATGGGCTACGTGAGCGCCCATGGGCGGATCGACCTCAACATCGCGATCCGCACGATTGTTTGCCGCGAGGACCGGGCTTTTTTCCAAGTGGGAGCAGGCATTGTCTGGGACTCGGATGCCGCGGCCGAATACGAGGAGACCCTCGTCAAGGGCCGGGCATTGTTCGCAGCCCTCGGGGTGCGGGAGGCATCAATAAAATGAAAATGGCCGTTGATGGCATGATCGTGCCGGCTGCT
Organism: uncultured Opitutia bacterium; assembly: GCA_903827245.1. Classification (GTDB taxonomy): domain Bacteria; phylum Verrucomicrobiota; class Verrucomicrobiia; order Opitutales; family Opitutaceae; genus CAIUWA01. The sequence continues at coordinate 69,231 of CAIKHO010000030.1, read as the reverse complement.
GGCGCCGGCATGGACGAATTGCCCGCTGGGCCGGGCGTGTTTGAGACCCTGCTGCTCCAGGCGGGCGAGCCGATATTTCTTGAGGATCACTGGGCCCGTTTCGCGGCCGGTTGCCGGTGGTATGGTTTCGAGCCGCCGGCGCCGGCGGCGGAGATTGGAATTCTCGCGGGAACGCTGGCCCATGAAAACGCGGTGCGGGCGGGTGTGCTGCGATTTGCGGCATGGCGGAACGGCCAGGGTGTAACCTGGAGGATGGAAGCGGGACCGCCCCGGCCGCATATGGCCCGACGCGAATTCCGGGTTGGCCTTGGCGCGGCATTGCCGACCGCGACGGCAGACCGTCCCTTCAAGCATCTGAACCGTGCACACTGGCTGGAAACGTTGCGCCGCGCCCGCTTGGCCGGGTGGGACGAGGCCGTATTTTCCGATCCAGCGGGGCAGCTGGTGGAAGCGTGCGTCTCAAACGTGTTTTTTGTGCACGACGGGCACTTGCAGACACCCTCCCTTGAGGTCGGACCTCTGCCGGGCATCATGCGCGGGCGATTGCTGGCCTTGGCCCGGGAGAGGGGAATACAGGTAAGCGAGGGAGCATATCCCGTTGGCCACCTTGCCGAGGCCTCTGAGATCTGGCTTTCAAACTCGTTGATCGGGCTGAGGGCGGTAACGGTGATAGAAGGCCGTCAGCTGGAGCCTAAGCCTCGGATCCTGCAGCAAATTCGGACGGAATGGAGGGCCACTTACGGCTGGGATCCAGTCGTCGTGGCGGCGCCGCCGTGAACCGGGTAACTTTCCCCTTGCCAATCCCGCCCGCGATCTCTGTTTTCGACCGCTCTCTCCATGCAAAAGACCAAAAAGTCCGTCGCCAAGCGCTTCAAGTTGACCTCCACGGGCAAGCTGATGCGCCGCACGCCTGGCTTCCGTCACCTGCTGGCCGCGAAGAGCACGAAGTCCAAACGCCGTGCCTCCCGTGACAAGCTCGTGGCCGAGGGCCATGCCAAACCACTCAAGCGCTGCCTGCCGTTCGGTCTCTGACCTGCGGCGCCTCGCTCCACCATAACTTCGCCAGGCGGGTGAAACCCAAAGCCGACCCGCCGGCGATCAACCGATAAAGGAATAACACAACATGGCTCGTGCAACCAACTCCCCCGCGTCGCGCAAGCGACACAAGAAAGTACTGAAATACGCCCGGGGCTATTTCGGTAACAAATCCAAGCTCTTCCGCTACGCGAAAGAAGCCGTCCAGCATGCCTGGCAGTACGCCTACATCGCCCGCCGCAAGAAGAAGGCGGACCGTCGCGGCCTGTGGATCGTGCGTCTCAATGCCGCCTGCCGCAACGCCGGCATCACCTACAGCCGCTTCATCGAGGGCCTCAAGGCCGCGAACATCGTGCTCGACCGCAAGATTCTGTCCGACATCGCGATTCGCGACGAGGTGGCCTTTAACGGCCTGGTCAAAAAAGTCCAGGACGCGTTGAAGACCAAGGCCGGCGCCAAGGCCTGAACTCTGAAAAACGCGAGCCGGGCACAGGCTCGCCTCCCAGTCTGACTCTCCGGAGGACGGGCCTCAACCGAGGTGCCGTCCTCTTTCATTTTCATCCTCGTTCTCGTTCCTCGTTCTCTCAATCGTTCTCCTTTGAAAATTTTGGGAACGAAGAACGATTAAGAGAACGAGAACGACCCAAGCACCATGCAAGCCACCCTGACCGCCCTCGTCGCCAAGGCGCAAGCCGACCTCGCCGCGTTGAAGTCGCGTCCCGAGTTCGAGGCTGCCAAGGCCCGCCTCGTCGGCCCGAATGGCGAGCTCACCGCACTGATGAAGCAGATGGGGACCGTGCCGAAGGAGGAGCGCCCGGCCATGGGCAAGCTCATCAACGAGACCAAGGGCCGGCTCCAGGAATTGCTCGACGGTGCGCTGCGTCAAATCGAGGCGGGGGAACTGCAGGCCCAACTCGGTCCCTCCGTTGATCCCACGCTGCCGTCGCCCGATGCCGGTCCCGGGACGTATCATCCGCTCACGTTGGTGCGCGAGGAGATGTGCCGCATCCTGCGCAAGGTCGGGTTCACGGTGGCCGACGGCCCCGAGGTCGAGACCGAGTTCTACTGCTTCGACGCGCTCAACACCCCTGCCGACCACCCGGCGCGCGATGCGCAGGACACGTTTTATTTCCCCGAGACCGCCCGCTTCGGCAACGTCTCGAGGAAAAATCCTGGCGAGAAATACCTGCTGCGCACCCACACCTCATCGGTGCAGATCCGTACGATGCTCAAGGGGGCGCCGCCGATCCGCATCGTGTCGCCGGGCCGCGTTTACCGGCGCGACACCACCGATGCATCCCACAGCGCGAATTTCCACCAGCTCGAGTGCCTCTATGTCGACCGCAACGTCACGGTGCGCGACCTCAAGGCGCTGCTCGACTACATCTTCGAATCGCTGCTTGGCGCGGGAACGAAAACCCGGTTCCGTCCGCATTATTTCGGGTACACCGAGCCCAGCTTCGAGGTGGACCTGAGTGCGAAGCATCTGCCGAAGGTGAACAAGGAGTGGATCGAAATCGGCGGCTGCGGCATGGTGGATCCCTCGGTGTTTGAGACCGTCGGTTACGACTCGACGGTCTGGAGCGGCTACGCCTTCGGCATGGGTCTGGAGCGGCTCGCCATGACGCTCTACGGCATCGATGACATCCGATATTTCTACCAGAACGACCTGCGTTTCCTGAAGCAATTCGCCTGAATCGATTAAACGCGAAGATGCAAAGCTGCAAAGTTCGAACCCAAAATTCTCTTTTCTTCATTCCTTAGCGTCTTTGCGCTGAATTCCCTTTTCCCCGTGAAAATCTCCCTCAACTGGCTCCGTGACTACGTTGCGCTCGACGTTCCGATCGAGGAAATTTCCCGCGCGGTCACGTTTCTGGGCTTCGAGGTCGAGCAGGTCATCCGGACGGGGGCCCCGTCGCTGGACAAGGTCTTCGTGGGTGAGGTGCTCACGCGCGACAAACACCCGAATGCCGACAAGCTCTCGGTCTGCACCGTGGATGTCGGCGCTGCCGGCGGGGTGAAGACCATCGTGTGCGGCGCCCAGAACTACCAGGTCGGCGACCGTGTGCCCGTGGCGCTGGCCGGCGCAGTATTGCCGGGGAATTTTGTTATCAAGCAGTCGAAGATCCGCGGCCAGCTTTCCGACGGCATGATGTGTTCCGGGAAGGAAATCGGGGTGGCGGACGAGGCCGACGGCCTGCTCATCCTTTCCAGCCGGCCAGCGCCCGGCACCCCGATCAACGCGGTGCTGCCCCCCGGCGATGTCGTGTTTGACATCGAGGTCACGCCCAACCGGCCCGACTGCCTTTCGCATCTCGGCATCGCGCGCGAACTCGCCGCCTGGTTCAAGCAGCCGCTTGTCTATCCGCAGGAAAAATTCCGCGGTGAAGCAGCGGGTGCATCGCGACCCGATTTGCTCGGCACGGTCCGGGTGGAGTCGCCGGAAGACTGCCCGCTTTACACTGCGCATATCATCACGGGGGTGAAGATCGGTCCGAGTCCGGCCTGGCTGCAGGAACGCCTCCGGGCCGTGGGCCTCCGCCCGGTCAACAATGTGGTCGATGTTGGCAACTACGTGATGCTCGAGACCGGGCAGCCCCTGCATGCCTTTGACGCCCGCAAACTCGCCGGTGCCCAGATCGTCATTCGTCCGGCCGGCGATGGCGAAAAAATGGTCACGCTGGACGGCAAGGAACGGCTCCTGAACAGCCGGATGCTCGTGATCGCCGATGGCGCGAGGCCGGTGGTCATCGCGGGTATCATGGGCAGCGGCAATTCCGGCGTGGGCGACGACACCACCGACTTGGTCCTTGAGTGCGCCATATTCAGGCGCCAGTCGGTCCGCTGGACGTCCAAGCGGCTCAGTCTGTCTTCCGACTCGTCCTACCGCTACGAACGCGGAGTCGATCCGCACTCGACGCTTGAGGCCGCCTGGAGGGCGGTTGACCTCATTTTGGAGACGGCGGGCGGGCAGGTGGCCGGCCCGGTGTTCAAGAGCGGCGGGGATGTACCGTGGAAACGCGAGATCGTGGTCACGCACGATTTCATCCGGGAAAAACTCGGCTTCGATATTCCCGCGGCCGACATGAGGGCCTCGCTGGAGGCGCTGGAACTGAACATCGTGCGCGAGGAGCCCACGCCGGAGCGCGGCATCGCCTGGACGGTCTCAATTCCGAGCTGGCGGGATGATCTCGACCGGCCGATCGACCTCGTGGAGGAAGTGCTCCGTCTTTACGGGACGGAGAAAATTCCCGCGACGGTCGTCTCCGTGCCCGGCCTCGTGGGGGACGACGCGCCGATCGTGCGTTTCAACCGGCGGGTCACGGACTATCTGGTGGGGCATGATTTTCATGAGTGCGTGAACTACACGCTGCGGCCGGCCAAGGAGCTTTCCACCTGGGTCTCGCAGACGGCCGCGGCGGAACTCGCGCTCGCGAATCCCTTCGTGGAAGACCAGTCGCACCTGCGGCCGACACTGGTCATGGGACTGCTGGAATCGCTCAAGCTCAACCAGTCTCGGGGCGTGGTGGTGTCGCGGCTTTGCGAGACGGGCCGGATATTCATCGAAAGCAACGGCCAGAATTTGGAGTGCGCCACGGTCGCTTTCGTCATGGCCGATCCCATCGGCGAACGCGCGTGGCTGAAGCGCACCTCGGTGGATTTTTACACGGTCAAGCACCACGTCGAGGCGCTGGCCTCCGCGGCAGGCATCGATCTCCCGGGTCAGCCGCTGGTGCCCGTGAGCGGGCCTTTTTATGGATGGCAGGAGGGTCATTCCGCTGCCGCCGGGGAGATGGCCGACGGCTGGACCGCGCGGTTCGGCCTGCTGAACCTGGCCATGGTCAAGGCGCTGGGAGTGGAGGGAAAGGTCTACGCGGGGATCTTTGCGATCCTGCCGGAGAAACTCGCGAACGACACCGTGCGGCGCCGCTATGCGGAGTTTGGCCTGTTTCCGTCGGCTTTGCGTGACCTGGCCTTGGTGGTGGATGAAGCCACGCCCGCGAGCGACGTGGGCCAGGCGCTGGCGAAGACAACCCGGGCCGCACTGGGGGCCGCCTTCAAGCTGGAGGAGGTCAAAGTTTTCGACGTCTATCGCGGGCAAGGACTGCCCGCGGGCAAGAAGAGCCTGGCTTTTTCGCTGGTTTTTCGCGCCGCTGACCGCACGTTGACCGACGAGGAGGTCAATGCGGTTTTCACGAGGATCCAGGACGACCTGGCCAAGACCACGACCTACCAGATCCGCAAATAATCATGCAACCACGAGGCACTGCACCCCGGGGTTTGCGCTGCTGAAACCGCACCATGCCTGCTCCCGCCGAACTCAACATCGATCATGTGGCGAAACTGGCCCGCCTAGCGCTCACGCCCGGCGAAAAGGCGCAGTTTTCCCAGCAATTGGGCGATGTACTCCACCACATCGAGCAGTTGAGCAAAGTCGACGTCTCCGGTGTCGAGCCGACGGCGCATGCGTTTCCGATCTACAATGTGTGGGCTGACGACGTGGCACAGCCCGCCCTGCCGGTCGAGGTGGCGCTCCGCAACGCCCCCGCCCAGCGTGACAACATGATCGTGGTGCCAAAGGTTGTGGAATGAGCACCGAGCTTTTTTTCAAGCCGGTCACCGAACTGGCCGGACTGCTCGAGGCCAAGACGGTGTCCGCTGTTGAGCTGACCAAGGCTGTCATTGCCCGGACCAAGGCGGTCGACGCCCGCGTGAAGGCGTTCAACTCCTACGATGAAGCTGATGCGCTGGCGCAGGCGGAGGCCTCGGATACGCGCCGGGCGGCGGGGCAGGCGAGGGGGCTGCTGGATGGCATTCCGGTGGGCTTCAAGGACGTCATTTCTGTCGCCGGGCAGCCACTCACGGCCTCGAGCCGGATGCTGGCGAACTTTGTCTCGCCCTATGACGCGACGGTCACGCGGAAGCTGAAGGATGCAGGCGCCATCTCCTGGGGCCGTCTCAACCTGGATGAATTTGCAATGGGTTCCTCGACGGAAAACTCGGCATTCCAGGCCACGTGCAATCCGTGGGATCTCTCGCGGGTGCCGGGTGGTTCCTCCGGTGGCAGCGCGGCCGCGTTGGCCGCGGGCGAGGCGATTGCCACGCTGGGTTCCGATACCGGCGGCTCCATCCGCCAGCCGGCGGCACTGTGTGGGGTCGTCGGGTTGAAGCCGACGTACGGCCTTGTCTCGCGCTACGGCCTGATCGCATTCGCCTCCTCGCTGGATCAAATCGGCCCGTTTGCCCGCACGGTGGATGACGCGGCGCTGCTGCTCGAGGCCATCGCGGGACACGATCCGCTGGACTCCACCTCGGTGAACCGGCCGGTTCCCCGCTACAGCGAGGAAATGCACCGTATCCGACGCGAAAAGAAGGTGTTTCGCCTCGGAATTCCCAAGGAATATTTTGGCGAGGGCCTTGATCCGGAGGTTGGCGCCGCCGTCGAGAAGGCGATCGGTTTCTACAAGTCGCAGGGCTGTGAGATCCGGGAAGTGTCGCTGCCCCATACCGAGTATGGCGTGGGCGTATATTACATCATCGCGACGGCGGAGTGCTCGTCGAACCTCGCCCGCTACGACGGCATCCGCTACGGTCACCGCTCGAAGGAGGCCAAGGATGTGGTCGATCTGTACTTCAAATCGCGGGCCGAGGGCTTTGGCGCGGAAGTGAAGCGCCGGATCATCCTTGGCACCTATGTGCTGTCCAGCGGCTACTACGACGCGTTTTACCTGCGCGCGCAGAAGGTCCGGACGCTGATCCGTCAGGACTTTCTGAATGCGTACAAGGACGTCGACGCCATCCTTACGCCGACGTCACCGACACCTGCATTCCGCGCCGGCGACAAGAGCGATCCGTTGGCGATGTACCTCTGTGACGTTTACACCATCGGGGTGAACCTTGCTGGCCTGCCTGGCATCAGCGTGCCCTGTGGTTTCTCGTCCGGGGGCCTCCCCATCGGCCTGCAGCTGATCGGCCAGCCCTTCAAGGAGGCCGAACTGCTGGCGATCGCCGATCTCTACGAGGGCGGCCACGACTGGCAACGCAGGCACCCGAAACTCTGAAGCGGGCCCAACCATGAAATATGAAGCCGTCATCGGTCTTGAGGTTCACGTCCAGATCAAGACGCATTCGAAGATATTCGCGCGCGTCGGTGCGGGCTACGGCCATGAGCCGAACACGCTGACCGACCCGGTGGTCCTGGCACTGCCCGGCACGCTGCCGGTGATGAACAAGGCCGCGCTCGACGCGGTCATCAAGGCCGGGCTCATGCTCGGCTGCGAGATCGCCCCGCTCTGCAAGTGGGACCGGAAAAACTATTTTTACCCCGACTCGCCGAAGAACTACCAGATCTCGCAGTACGACCAGCCGATCTGTGTCGGCGGGGAGGTCGAGATCGAGCTGCCCGGGCCCGCCCGCAACCTCATGGGCGAGCACAAAAGGATTCCGCTGACGCGCATCCACCTCGAGGAGGACGTCGGCAAGCTCAACCATTTCGCAGGCGATTCGCTCGTCGATTTTAACCGCGCCGGCACCCCGCTGATGGAGATTGTCTCGGAGCCGGCGATGCACACCGCCGAGGAGGCGTTTGCCTATCTCACCTCGATCCGGGCGACCATGATTTACGGTGGCATCTCGGATTGCGACATGGAGAAAGGGCAGCTGCGGTGCGATGCGAATATCTCCATCCGTCCGGTCGGCGAAACCAAACTCGGCACGAAGGTCGAACTGAAGAACCTCAACTCGATCTCGTTCGTGCGGGACGGCATCGCCTACGAGATCCGGCGCCAGGTCGCGGCACTGGAGAGCGGCGGGATCATCGTGCAGGAGACGCGCGACTACGACGGCCAGACCGGGGTCTCCCAATCGCTCCGTTCGAAGGAAATGGCGCACGATTACCGTTATTTTCCCGATCCCGACCTGATGCCGGTCAAGGTGGATGAGGCGTGGAAGGCACGGCTCAAGGCAGAATGCCCCGAACTACCGTTCCAGAAGCAGCGGCGTTTCATCGAAGCTTACCAGATTCCCTATACGATCTCATCGGTGTTGGTGTGGGATAAGGACTTGAGCGATTACTTCGAGGAGGCGGCGAAGCTTTCCGGTAAACCACAGGCGGCGGGCAACTGGATCGTCAACGACCTGTTGCGCGAGATCGGTGCATCCAAGGCTTCGCTGGAAGTTTCGCGGGTGCGTCCGGCGCATATTGCCGACTTGGTTAAGTTGGTCGACGGGGGTCAGCTCCTTACCGCCGCGGCGAGGGAGGTTTTCATCGAAATGTTCGCGACGGGCGAGATGCCGGGGGTTATTGCCGATAGGAAGAGCCTCAAGGCCGCACCGGCAGATGCAGGCGAACTTGAGCAGTGGTGCCGCGAGGCGATTGCTGCCAACCCCAAGTCCCTCTCCGATTTCAAGACGGGCAAGGACAGTGCGATCAATGGCTTCAAGGGTTTCGTGATGAAGGCGGCCAAGGGCAAAGCCAGCCCCAAGCTGATCGACGAGACCCTGCGCAAGCTGCTGAATGCCCCGATGTGAAGTCCCGGTTACTTTAAATGCCCGGCCGAACGGACCGGCGTGATCGTAAGACCAACATGCTTCATTGCATGAGGTTATTCTCCATCCATTTATGGATGTAAGAGGGCACAGCCGGGTTGGTTGTTCCGCCACCATCGACGAGGGTCAAGCAAGGCACAAAATTCCTATTGCACACTTGGCAAGCAACCTGCTGAATGGCAGTTGGACTTCTCAGCGTCCGCGCCGAGGAGTTGTTAGCTTATTAACAAACTGCAAGCCATCAGAGAAAACTACTATGACTAAACATGCCATCAAGCTCGCGGGCTCAGCCGCGTTGCTCTTGGGTCTCGCGACTCACGCATTAGCCGACATCAAATTGAACGACAATTTGTCGCTAGGCGGTTACATTGAAGGATCTTACCAGTACACGGACCCGAAGCCGGGCGCCAGCACTGATCGATTCAACATTGATTCGTCGCAGCTGCTCTTCACGGCTTCCTTCAAGCCTGTCACGGGCGTGGTCAGCCTTTTCTACGTGCCGAGTGCTCCGTCGGAGACGACGGTGCTCGATGCCTATGTCACTTACGATGCGGGCGGCGGTTTTTCCGTCACCGGCGGCAAGTTCCTCAGCTACATGGGCTACGAGTCCTTCTTCACGGTCAACAATCCTGAAATCTCGTTCGCCAACGGCGATTTCCTTCGCGCGATCCCCGGCTATCACGAGGGTGTGCGGGTTGATTATTCGGACAAGGACTGGAGCGCGGGTGCGGCTCTCGTCGATTCCGATTACAATTCCCCGAATTACCTCAAGGGTGACGGTGAGCTGAAGAAGAATGCCGGTATCGAAGGCTACGTCAGCTACAAGGGCGCGACGGACCTCACCCTCTGGGGTGGCATCGCCTACGACACCAAGGGCAACTTCGACCCGCATTCCGTGTTCCTGATCGATCTCTGGGCGCAGTACCAGCTCGACAAGAAGACCGCGGTTGCCGCCGAGTACGCCAACAAGGACGGTGGCCCGACGAGCAAGGGTTATAACTGGCTCGGACTGGTGACCTACTCCTTCACGGACAAGGTTTCTGCCGCGTTCCGTATCAGCGGTGAAAAGATGTCCTCGGGCGGCCCGGGCTTCATCAAGTACACGATTGCTCCCGGTGTGGCCGTGACCGACAAGCTCACCGTCCGCGCGGAAGTTTCCTACTACGATTACACCAAGTTCGCCTCGACGAGCGCCATCTTCAGCGGCGTCCAGGCTTTCTTCAAATTCTAAACCGCCCAGCGGTTTTATGTCTTCGCGCAGGCGGTCTTGCATGACCGCCTGCGCCTAGCGCCTCGCTGGTTCAGCGGCGCTTTTCCCTCCTCTTCAACGCTCTTGGGCGGTTTCCGTGGGCTACTGCCTGCCTTTTTGGGTCCGCCCTTTGTCTCAACATCCCTCCAGTCATGATTACAAAACTACAGAAAATACTCGGCGTCGCGGCTCTTGCCCTCTGCGCCTCGGTTGGTTCGGCCCGTGCGGCTGATGATACGGTCAAGGTCGGCGTGCTCCACGACCTTTCAGGAACGATGGCCATCAGCGAAACCTCGCTGCGTGACATCCTCCTCTTCACCTTCGATGAAATTAACGCCAAGGGTGGCGTGATGGGCAAAAAGATTGTCCCTGTGATCGTGGATCCCGGTTCCGACTGGCCCACCTTCGCGGAAAAATCCAAGCAACTGCTCGAGGTGGACAAGGTGGCCGTGGTTTTCGGCTGCTGGACATCCGTGAGCCGCAAATCCGCCCTTCCCGTTTTCGAGAAGGACAACGGCCTGCTCTTCTATCCCGTGCAATATGAGGGCGAAGAAGAGAGCCAGAACGTCTGCTACACGGCCGAGGCCGTCAACCAGCAGGCGATTCCCGCGGTGGATTACTTCATCGCGCAGGGCAAAAAGAAGTTCTACCTGATCGGTACCGACTACGTCTACCCGCAGACCACCAATCTCGTGCTGCTGGAGTATCTCCTCAGCAAGGGCGTTCCCCTGGCGAACATCGGCGGCGGCTACAAGAAGGACAGCGCCGGCAAGATCATTTCCGCCGGCAAATACACGCCATTCGGTCACAAGGACTACCAGCAAATCATCGCTGAAATCAAAGACTTCGCCGCCAGCGGTGACGCCTGCGTGATCAGCACGCTCAACGGCGACACCAATCCGCCGTTCTTCAAGGAATACGCCGCTGCCGGCCTCACCGCCGACACGTGCCCGGTCGTTTCCTATTCGATCGCAGAGGATGAATTCCGCAGTCTGCCGGCAAAGGATCTGGTGGGCCAAATCGGCTGCTGGACCTACTTCCAGTCGATCGACACTCCCGCCAACAAGGCCTTCCTGGCTGCGTTCCAGTCCTGGCTCAAGACCACCAAGGCGGACGGCGTCGTCAAGGAAGGTCGCGTGGTGGATTCCCCCATGGTCCTCAGCTACGACGGTGTTTACCTCTGGAAAGCCTGTGTCGAGAAGGCTGGCAGCTTCGATGTGGACAAGGTCCGCGCGGCCTGGAAGTCCGGTGTCTCGTTCAATGGCCCGGGCGGCAAAGTCACGACCCAGCCGAACATGCACCTGACGAAGACGGTTTACATCGGGGAGAGCAAGGCGGACGGACAGTTCAAGATCCTCAAGACCTTTGCTGACGTCTACGGCGAGCCCCACCTGAAGGGCACGTTCAAGCCCAAGGAATAATGCTTCTGGCGGTGCGCCCGGGTTGACCCGGGCGCACCAGCCCAATCCAATTTGCGAGGGGCGGTTCCGCTGGGAGCCGTCCCTTTTTTTTAGAATTCATCCTGATGTTCCACCTGCGGATGCCGGTCGGCATTCCGCCTGCTAGACGGGCCTTCGTGGCACCGGTCAATTCCGTCGCAATCCCATGGCTTGGAAAATAATCCTCCGCCCGCTGCTCTGCACTGTCAGCCTGGCTCTTGCCGTCCTGGCCGGCGGCCGCGCGATGGCGGCGCAGGAAACCGCGCGGGCGACCATCGTGCGGGCGATCCTCACGACCGACGACGGACAGAAGCGCGCGATCATTGGCTCCCTCGCCGGCCAGGGTGACGAGGCAATCCGGGAGATTTTCACCGCCTGGCGGCAGGACGGCCTGTTTGTTTATACTGCGCCTGATGGGGCCAAGGTCCCGGTCGAGTTGACCGGAGACAAGGATGCCCAAGGCGCCAGGGCCGCCGTCCGCGTGGATAATGGCGAACCGTTGAAGGACGCCGCCGGCCGTGCCCTCCGCCTGGATGCAAGCCAGCTGGCCGCGGTGGAGCACGATGGCCGGCTCCGGCTCGCAATGAAGACCGTTGTCGATCTGCTCGATCTCGGCTCCCCCCTTTTGACCAAGCGCCTGCGGGCCATCCAGACCATCGGGTTCGCCCAGAAAACCGACAGCCTCCCCGTGTTGCAGGCGCGCAGCCAGGTTGAAACGGATGATGGGGCCAAGAGCGAATTGCGCGAGGCGATCGCCCTGATCCAACTGGCCGATCCGGACGATGGGGTGAAGATCAAGGCGCTCGCCACCTTGAATGAGCTGCACAACTCATCCAGTTACGACCTGATCAAGGCCCTCCGGGACAAAGCGGAGGCCGCGGGCAAAACGGCGGTCACCAAGGCGGCGGACGCGGCCCTCGCCGCCATCGACCATCACCGGTCCGTGGTGAAGTTCTTCGGCACGCTCTTTCGCGGCCTCAGCGCCGGCAGCATTTTGCTCGTGGTGGCACTGGGCCTCGCCATCACCTTTGGCTTGATGGGGGTCATCAATATGGCCCACGGCGAGATGATCACGGTGGGCGCCTATGCCACCTACATCACCCAGAATGTCTTTGGCGAAGGCATGAATTTCACCCTGCCGTTCGTGAAAATCGCCATCCACCTGCCCGGGCTGCACCTGACCGGCTGGGCCTACCAGCTGTATTTCGTGGCCGCGATCCCCATCGGGTTTCTCAGCGCCGCCCTCGTGGGCATTGCGCTTGAGCGCTGCGTCATCCGTTTTCTTTATCGCCGCCCACTCGAGAGCTTGCTCGCGACTTTCGGGGTTTCGCTGATTTTGCAGCAAATGTTCAAGCTCACGTTCGGCTCCAACAACGTGAACGTCGACAGCCCGGTTTACCTCAGCAGCAACTGGACGGTCTTTGACATCACCTTCGACTGGAACCGCGTTTTCGTCATCGGTTTCGCGGCGGTGATCGTATTCGGTGTCTGGCTGGCGCTGACCAAAACCCCCCTCGGCCTGCTCATCCGTTGCGTCATGCAAAACCGGATGATGGCGTCGTGCATGGGAGTGCGCACGGAGCGAGTGAACATGCTCACCTTCGGTCTCGGCAGCGGGCTGGCCGGGCTGGCGGGCGTGTTTGTGACCCAGCTCGGCACGGTCGGCCCGTCGATGGGGCAGGAGTATATCGTGGATAGCTTCATGACCGTCGTGGTGGGGGGTGTCGGCAGCATTTTTGGCACCGTCGTCAGCGCATTGGGGATCGGCCTGGCCGACCAATCGCTCCAGCAGATTCTCCTCAACCCCGTGCTCGGAAAGATTCTTGTGCTGGTGGCGATCATTCTCTTCCTGCAATGGCGGCCCACCGGGCTCTTTGCGGCCCGCAGTCGCAGCCTTGACTGACCACGCCTTCTCACGCCCCGCCCAAACCGCATGAGTTCACCTGACACCGGACGCTCGTTCTTCCGCTCCCGCCACATGGAGTTTACGGTCGTCGGCGTCTTTCTGGTGCTGCTGACGCTGGTCTTCCCCGTGCTGAACGCCCACGGCCTGCTGAGCGATTACACGATCACCCTTTGGGGCAAGTATCTCTGCTACGCGTTGCTGGCCATTTCGGTGGACCTGCTCTGGGGTTACACCGGTTTGCTGAGTCTCGGCCAGGCCCTGTTCTTCAGCCTGGGTGGCTATATGTTCGGCATGTATCTCATGCTGCAGATCGGCATGCTTGGGAGCTACGCCAAGGCGGGCCAGAATCCCGCCGGCCTGCCGGATTTCATGGTGTTTCTCGGCCATACGTTTCTGCCCCCGTTTTGGCGGCCGTTCCATTCCTTTGGGTTTGCGGTGATGATGGTGTTTGTCCTGCCGGGACTGCTGGCCCTCATCTTCGGTTTCCTGGCCTTCCGCTCGCGCATCAAGGGGGTGTATTTTTCCATCCTGACCCAGGCGCTGACCTATGGCGCCGCGCTCATGTTCTTCCGGAACGATTTCACGATGGGTGGAAACAATGGCTTCACCGACTTCAAGTTCATCCTGGGCCACTCGCTCGTCGACAAGGATGTCGGGCCCGCCACGATGCGCGGGCTTTTTATGGTCACCGCCTTGGTGCTGCTGCTGGTGGCCCTCATCTGCTACTGGCTCAACGGCACCAAGTTCGGCCTGGTGCGCCAGGCCATCCGGGACGGCGAGAACCGCGTATTGTTCAGCGGCTACGCCACGGCCAACTACAAGTTGTTTGTCTTCGTTCTGGCCGCGATGATCGCTGGCGTCGGCGGCGCGCTGTTTGTCCCGCAGGCGGGCATCATCAATCCCGACCAAATGACGCCGGCCAAATCAATCGAGGCTGTGGTCTGGGTCGCCGTGGGCGGACGCGGGACGCTCATCGGTCCCATCATTGGCGCCATCAGCATCAACGCGCTCCGGAGCTGGGCCACCCAGGCCTACCCGGACTCCTGGCTCATCATCCTCGGGATGATTTTCCTCCTTGTGGTCCTTTTCCTGCCGGGCGGCATCGTCAGCCTGCCGGCAAAAATCATGGCGTGGCGCAGCCGCCGCCAGCCTCCCGTTGCGCCGCTCGCGGCGACCAAGCCCGCTCCCGACCGCCCATGAGCCATCCCATCCTGACCGTCGAGGACGTCTCCAAGACCTACGATGGCTTCAAGGCCATCACGGACCTTACCTTCTACCTTTTTCCGGGGGAGTTGCGCACCGTCATCGGGCCGAATGGCGCCGGTAAATCCACCTTCTTCGACCTCATTACCGGCCGCGCCCGGCCGGATAAGGGCCGGATCGAGTTCGGCTCCGATCCGCGCACCCGCGACCTGACCGCCCTCAATGAATACGAGATCAACCGCCTTGGCATCGGCCGCAAGTTCCAGACGCCCAGCGTCTACGTCGAGCACACGGTCTGGGACAATCTCGTGCTTTCGCTCAAGGGCCCGCGGGGCGTTTTCGCTTCGCTGTTCAAGCGCCAGTCGTCCGCCGATCGCGATCGGATCGCCGAACTCCTCAAGCTCATCCGGCTTGACGCCAAGCGAGACTGGAAGGCCGGCCTGCTCGCGCACGGCGAGAAGCAATGGCTGGAGATCGGCATGCTCCTGGCCCAGGAGCCCCAGGTGCTCCTCGTGGACGAGCCGGCTGCCGGGATGTCCGACGAGGAGACGCACCGCACGGGAGAGCTGCTCATCAGCCTGGCGGGCAAGCACAGCATCATCGTCATCGAGCACGACATGACCTTCGTCAAGCAGATCGCCCGCGACAACCCCGTCACGGTTCTCCATCAGGGCCACGTGCTCTGCGAGGGGAAATTCGAGGAGGTGCAGGCCAATCCCAAGGTCCGCGAGGTTTATCTGGGCCGCGGCAAGCACGGCACCCGATGAGTGCGCTGCTCCAGCTTTCCTCGGTCGAGACGGACATCGGCGGATCGCGCATCCTCCGCGGCGTCAACCTGGAGGTGAACTCCGGCGAGGTCGTCGCCCTCATGGGCCGCAATGGCGTGGGCAAGACGACGACGCTGAAGTCCATCACCGGCGTCCTCCCCGTGCGTGCCGGCTCCATCACTTTTGGCGGCCAGCGGATCGACCAGCTTCCGCCCGACGTGCGGGCCCGGGCCGGCATCGGCTATGTGCCGCAGGGCCGCGACATCTTCCCGCACATGACGATCGAGGAGAATCTTCATGTCGGCCTCGTGGTCCATGGCCGCCGCGGCGCGGAGGCGCGCCGCATGCTCGACCGGGTCTACGCGCTGTTTCCTGTGCTGAAGGAGATGCTTTCGCGCAAGGGCGGAGTGCTTTCCGGCGGCCAGCAGCAGCAGCTCGCCATCGGGCGCGCCCTGCTCACCAACCCCAAGCTGATCATCCTCGACGAGCCGACCGAAGGCATCCAGCCGTCGATCATCGACCAGATCGGCGACACGTTGAAAAAACTCAAGATCAGCAACATTTCCGAGGAGGAGGCGACGGAACAGTCCCGGCAGGACGCGTCGAAGATCATGGGCGCCGTCAAGGAGCTCAAGCGCGAGGGAGCCCTCGCCATTCTGCTGGTCGAGCAATACGTCGATTTTTGCCGCGAGGTTGCCGACCGTTTCTACGCCATGGACCGCGGCGCGGTCACCATTTCCGGCCCCATCGCCACCTTGACCGACGAGGTGGTAAAGAAGCATCTTCAGGTATGATTTTAAAGGGATTCAGGATGGAAGGATTCAGGATGGAAACCGCTCGCACGGCCGTTTCCTTCCTGATTCCTGTCTCCTGACTCCTGTCTCCTCCTCATGCACCTGACACCGCGGGAACGCGAAAAACTCCTGATCGTCACCGCCGCCGACCTGGCCAGGCGCCGTCAGGCGCGTGGGCTCAAACTCAACTACCCCGAGTCCATCGCGATCATCACCTACGAGATCATCGAGGGCGCCCGCGACGGCAAGTCCGTGGCCGAGCTCATGAGCTACGGCACCACGATCCTCAAGGTTGCCGATGTCATGGAGGGCATCTCCGAGATGATCCACGAGGTGCAGGTCGAGGCGACTTTCCCTGACGGCACCAAGCTGGTCACGGTCCATCATCCGATCCGGTGAGTGGCAAACGGCAGGCCGCCCATCATCCTTCGCAGACCCAACATTATCTCCCCATGATTCCCGGAGAAATCTTCGTGGCGGCCGGCGCCGCACCGCTTCCGGCCAATGTAGGCCTTGTGACGAAAACCCTCGTCGTCGCCAACACGGGGGACCGCCCGATCCAGGTCGGCTCCCACTACCATTTTTTTGAGACCAACGAGGCCCTCCGTTTTGATCGGATCGCGTCGCGTGGTTTCCGCCTGAACATTCCTGCCGGGACCGCCGTTCGCTTTGAGGCGGGAGATACCAAGGAGGTCGAGCTGGTCGCATTGGCCGGCACCCGCGAGGTCTTCGGCCTCAATGCGAAGATCAATGGCCGGCTGGACGCAAAATCACGCGTTCCCGCTATTCAAAAAACGAAAAGCAAAAATAGAAAATAGGCCGGCCATGCCCCTCAAACTTACCCGCCGCCAGTATGCCGAGATGTTCGGTCCCACCGTGGGCGACCGCGTGCGCCTCGCCGACACCGACCTCTTCGTCCAGGTGGAACGCGACCTCATCGCCGAGGGCGGCGGTTACGGCAACGAGATCAAGTTTGGCGGCGGCAAGGTCATCCGCGACGGCATGGGCCAGTCGCCCACGGCGCTGGATGCCGAGTCGCTGGACCTCGTCATCACGAATGCGCTCATTCTCGATCCAATCCTCGGGATCATCAAGGCCGACGTCGGCATCAAGCACGGCCTGATCGTCGGCATCGGCCATGCCGGGAATCCCGGCATTCAAAGCGGTCTCGGTTCCATCTACCCCGATCCGCGCACGAAGAAGAAAAACCCGATGATTGTCGGTGCCGCGACCGAGGTCCTGGCCGGGGAGGGCTGCATCATCACGGCCGGTGGCATCGACACGCACATCCACTTTATCTGCCCGCAGCAGATCGACGAGGCCATCAGCGCCGGCATCACCACCATGCTCGGCGGCGGCACGGGTCCCGCCACGGGCACGTTTGCCACGACCTGCACGCCCGGCACCTGGAACATGCACCGCATGCTCGAGGCCGCGGAGGCCTACCCGATGAACCTGGGGTTTCTCGGCAAGGGCAACTGCGGCACGCCCGCGCCGCTTCGCGAGCAGGTACTGGCCGGGGCCATCGGCCTGAAGCTGCACGAGGACTGGGGCACCACGCCCGCGGCGATCGATGTCTGCCTCGGCGTGGCCGATGAGCTCGACGTGCAGGTGGCCATCCACACGGACACGCTGAACGAGTCCGGGTTTGTCGATGACTCGATCCGCGCGTTCAAGGGCCGGACGATCCATACCTTCCATTCCGAGGGCGCGGGCGGTGGTCATGCCCCCGACATCATCCGGGTCTGCGGCGAGGCCAATGTCCTGCCCTCGTCCACCAACCCGACCCGGCCGTACACGGTCAACACCATTGACGAGCATCTCGACATGCTGATGGTCTGCCACCACCTCGACTCGAAAATCCCCGAGGATGTGGCGTTCGCCGAGTCGCGTATCCGGCCCGAGACCATCGCGGCGGAGGACTGCCTGCACGACATGGGGGCGATCTCGATGATGTCATCCGATTCGCAGGCCATGGGGCGCATCGGCGAGGTTATCATCCGCACCTGGCAGACTGCGCACAAGATGAAGGTGCAGTTCGGCGCGCTGTCCGGGAAATCCCACGCGGCGGCCGACAATTTCCGCGCCCTGCGCTACCTCGCGAAATACACGATCAATCCGGCGATCGCCCACGGGATCTCGCACATCGTCGGCTCGCTTGAGGTCGGCAAGCTCGCGGACATCGTCGTGTTCAAACCGGCGCTCTTCGGCGTGAAGCCCGAGCTGGTACTGAAGGGCGGCTTCATCGCCTGGGCGAACATGGGCGATCCCAACGCCTCGATCCCGACCCCGCAGCCCACTTTTTATCGTCCGCAATTCGGCGCCGCCGGCAAGGCGGTGGGAAGCACCTGCCTCACCTTCGTCAGCCAGGCTTCGCTGCGCAGCAAGACCGGGCCGAAACAGCTCGGCCTCGCGCGGCGGCTCGAGCCGGTCAAAAGCTGCCGCAAGGTGGGCAAGCGCGACATGGTCCTGAACGACGCGCTGCCGAAAATCGAGGTCGATCCCGAAACTTACACGGTCAAGGCCGACGGGCGCATTCTGACCTGTGAGCCTGCGAAGGTCCTGCCCATGGCCCAGCGCTACTTCTTGTTTTGAAGCGGCCGGACTGCTTGCCTCGGCTTATGCAGCTTGTCTCCGCCCCGCTGGCCTCGAGCAACCCGGCCTTGCCCGAGGTTGTCGTGCGGGTTGAACGGCTGACCTTGGCGAAACGGCTTTGGCGCGGTGTGGCGGCGGATGGCGCGGAATTCGGCTTTGAGCTGGCCGGGCCGCTGCAGGATGGCGACGTGGTGGCGCAGACGGCGTCGGCCCGGTACGTCATCCGCCAGCAGCCGGAACCCGTGCTTGAGATTCCGCTGGATCTTGCGCCCTCGGGTGCGGCCGGGATAGGGTGGGCGATCGGCAACCTCCACATGGAGCTGTCGGCGGAGCCGGCGCGACTGCTGGCGCCGGACGACCCAGCGGTGCGCCAGTTGCTTGACCGGATCAAGGTCCCATATCGTCCGACCACCGCCCTGTTTCGTCCCGGACGTTTTGCCCGCGGCCCCCAACAGTCCCTCCATGACCTCGGTCCGAGCCACCGGCACTGAGCCGCGCCGCCGCCGGCGCAAGCCGGTGGGTCGAACCCGCGAACCTGCAACCCCGGGCCCCGCCTCCTCGGGGCCGGGGGAGACGTCGGCCTCGTTCGCGTGGATCTGCGGACTCCTCCAGGCGGGAGATTCGTTTTACCCGACGGGCAGTTATGCCCATTCGTTCGGGCTTGAGGGACTGGCGCAGGAAGGCGTTGTCCATGACCGCGCGACCTTGCGGACCTTCCTGCTGCTGTCCGTGCTTCCTGCGTTGCGCCACGTCGATCTGCCCCTGGCGGCCCATGCCTGGCGCGCGCTGGAGCAGCCCGATTGGAATCGGGTGGGCGAGATTTGCCGGTTGTCGTCGGCGCTCAAGACGGCCCGTGAGGCCCGCGCCGCCGCGGAAAATATCGGCCGCCAGCGCGCGGAACTGCTGGCGGGCCTGCGTCTGGATTCGCGCGCGCAGGAATATCTTCGGCATGCCGCGAAGGAGAACTGGCCTTTTTCCCCTTCGGTGTCCGCGGCCCTGGAGGGCCGCGGACTGGGCGCACCGCTTGAGGCGGTGCTGGCAGCCGTGGCCTATGCGGCCCTTGCCTCGCTGCTTTCCGCCGCGATGAAGCTGCTCCGCCTCGGCCAGAATGGCAGCCAGTCGCTGCTCACCGAGGCGTTGAGTGCCGTGCCCGCGATGATCACGGCGGCGCAGGCCGTGCCGTTTGAGGACATCGGATGGTTCAATCCCTGGCTCGACATCGCGGCGGCGCGACACGAGACCGCGGATGGCCGCCTATTTATTTCATGAAGACAATCATTTCACACAGAGACACAGAGGGCACAGAGATCGGAACCCAAAATTGCTTTCTCTGTGCCCCCTGTGTCTCTGTGTGAAACCATCCTTATGATACGTCCCCCACGCATCGGCATTGGCGGTCCGGTTGGCTCCGGCAAGACCATGCTTTGTCTCAAGCTCTGCCAGAAACTGCGCGAACGCTACTCGATGGCGGTCGTCACGAACGACATCTATACGCTCGAGGATGCGCAGTTTCTCACGCGCAACGGCGCCCTGGAGCCCGGCCGGATCGCCGGGGTCGAGACCGGCGGCTGTCCGCACACCGCGATCCGGGATGACACCACCATGAACGAGCAGGCGGTGCGGGCGATGGAACTGAAATTTCCCGATCTTCAGCTCTCGCTCGTGGAAAGTGGCGGCGACAATCTTTCGGCCACGTTTTCACCCGAGCTGGTGGACGCCTTCATCTACGTGATCGACGTGGCGGAGGGGGACAAGATTCCCCGCAAGGGTGGACCTGCGATCCGCTTCAGCGACCTGCTGATCATCAACAAAATCGACCTCGCCCCGCTGGTGGGTGCGGACCTCGGCGTGATGGAGCGCGACGCCAAGGCGCAGCGGGGCGCCCGGCCGTTCCTTTTTTGCGACCTGAAGCGCGAGCACAACCTCGACCAGGTGATCGCGTGGATCGAGCGCGAGGTGCTGTTCGGCCGGAAGCCGAAGACGGACTGACAATCTTTCTCTTTTCTCTTTATCTTACTCATTCGTCAGTACTGCCCGAAGGGGCGAGAAAGATTAAGAGAAAGAGGAAAAGAGAGGGATAACTGAACCATGGCTGAGTTTTCCGGACACCTCTCGTTGCGGGCCGCGGCCCGGGCGGATGGCCACACGGTGCTGGCCGGACAGTCCTTTCGCGCGCCGTATCATCTCAGCAAACCTTATTGGGATACCGAGGCCCGCGCTCTGCTCGTGCAGGTCGTGAACCCGACGGCCGGCATCCTGGCGGGCGACCGGCTGGAGTCGGCGATTGCGGTTGGGAAAGGAGCGGCATTGGTCGTGACCACGCCGAGTGCGAGCCGGGTCTTCCAAATGAAGGGGGGGCGGGCCGAATCCCTGCAGCATTTCAAGGTCACGGACGGCGGCTGGCTGGAAGTCATGCCCGAGCCGCTCGTGCCTCATCGCGGCAGCCATTTCCGGCAGTCGACCCGGATTGAGATCGAGGCGGGTGGGGGACTTTTTTTCGCCGACCTGCTCATGCCGGGCCGCGTGGCGCATGGCGAGGCCTGGGAGTGGGAAAAACTGTGTATCGATATCGAGGTGCGACTTGGGGGTGAGCTGATCCTGCGCGAACGTTTCGCGCAGACCGGTCCGGAACTGCGTGCGCTCGCGGAACTCGCGGGCTCGGGTCCGGCCGCCTGCTTCGGCAATGCCGTGCTGGTCGCGGGTGAGGACCACGAGGGTGCGGAATGGCGCAAGGCGGTGGCCGCCCTGCATGGTGACGGACTGTGGATCGGCGTCAGCCCACTGCGTCGTGGAGGCTGGAGCATCAAACTGGTCGCGGCGGACGGGATGCGACTGCGTCGCGGCCTGCGCGATGCGCGGCAAATCCTGGCGCGGGAATTTCCCCGGCTCGCGTGTGACGCGCGGAAACTATGAGCCCGCCGGCCGGTTTCCCCGATTCAGCGGCGTGAGCGGTCGCGCACGACGGCGCCCTTCGGATTCAAACCGCCCCATTGCGCAATACGCCAAGCGGACCAGACGCCGGCGGCCACCACGGAGAAACACATCAGCGTCGCGAGCGGATGGGCGGCCAGGTGGTTCAGGTCCCACGTCAATTCATGCCCTTCATGCCCGGGATGGGCCAGTGCCACGGCTGGAAACACGAGGAGAAGACTGGCGGCCTGGACGAGTCGGCGGAAACGGGTCATGGAGTTAATTTTAGCAAGTTTTGCGCCAGTGCGAGCTGATTTGTACCCGACATCCACGGTCCGCCGAATCGAGGGTGGGGCTGGGCGAAAGAACGTTGCCATGGGTCGGGCCGGCCCTTGTTTTTGGGCACCCCTGTGCGCGCAGTGAACAAACGTCTTCAGGCCACTCTGGCGGGTTTCGTGGCCGCGGTGATTGGATTCACACTCTTATTGTATCTGTGCGGGCTATGGTTCCGGCCTGATGTCGTGACCCCGCCTGAACCGCCGCCGCCGGACGAGCTCGCCGCCGTCCAGGCTGCGCGCAGAAATGCCCAGGTGATCGACACGGCGCACCCCCCGGTCATCACCCGGGAGGTTGACTATCAGGCCGGGCCCAAGGCCCCGTGGTGGCCCCATAGGGAAGCCCCGGTCCTCGATGAGCTGGTAAAGGAGGGCAGACTCCCGCCGGTGGCCGAGCGCGTGGGACCGGAGCCATTGGTGATGGAGGGGGTTGACGGCATCGGCCGTTACGGCGGCACGTGGTATCGCCTCGTCAATGCCAACTACGATTTCGGCACCATCTACTGGCGTCTGTCGGCGGCCAACCTCGTGCGGTGGTCCCCGCAGGGCTACCCGCTGGTGCCGCATATCGCAAAATCATGGGAAATTTCACCGGATTACCGGAGCTTCACCTTCACGTTGCGCCAGGGCATGCGCTGGTCCGACGGACAGCCCTTTACCAGTGAGGACATCGCCTACTGGTATGAACACGAGGTGAAGTATTTCAATATCCAGCCGCCCTTCCTGCGTGCGGGCAGCACCCTCGGCCGGGTGGAAAAGATCGACGACCTCCACGTCCGCTTCGTCTTCAGCGAGCCGAACCCGCTCTTTCTGGAGCGACTGGCCTCCACCGGCCAGAACTACGACGATTACACCGAGTACATCGTGCCGGCGCATTACCTGCGACAGTACCATCCCGCGCTGGGGAGCCAGGAACTCATCCAGAAGACCATGGATGCGCTGAAGCTTTCCAGCCCGGTGGCGCTCTACAAGCGCATGAAGCACTACCTGAATCCCGAGCACCCGCGCCTGTGGCCCTGGATTTACCATACCTACCGGCCGACCACCCCGCAGACCTTTGTGCGCAACCCGTATTATTTCGTCGTCGACACCCAGGGCAACCAACTCCCGTACCTCGACCGGCTGGTGCTGGACATCAAGAGCAGCGACCTCATCGCGGTCTCCGCCTCCAGTGGGGAGCCCTCGATGCAGGACCGGCATATTCGTTACGAGGACCAGATTCTCCTCCTCGGCGGCGCGGTCCGGAACGGCTACGAGGTCTACCACTGGAAGTCCGCCGCCCAGTCTCCCTTCACGATTTTCCCGAATCTCAATCGCCGGGTTGACCCGGCCCGGCCGGACACCAAGTGGAAGCACGAGCTCATCAACGACCGGCGCTTCCGCCAGGCCCTGTCGCTGGCCATCAATCGGCAGGACATCATTGACGCCGAGTTCAACGGCCAGACCGTGCCGGCCCAGATCGATCCCGGCCGGGATTCGCCGTATCACAATGAGCATCTTTTCAACGCCTTCACCCGCTACGACCCGGCGAGGGCCAACGCCCTGCTTGACGAAATCGGCCTGACCCGCCGCGACGCGGAGGGCTATCGCACGCTGCCGGACGGCAGCCGGATGAGTTTTATCCTGGACCTGACCGAATTCGCCCCGGTGAGCCCGGCCCAGTTCATCGTGGACGACTGGGCGCATGTGGGGGTCCGTCTCATCCAGCACTTCCGGGCGCGCAAACTGTTTGAGCAGGAAAAACTCACGTATGAGCACGACTTCACCGTGTGGACCGGGGAGAGTGAGTTTTATCCCCTGGTGGAGCCGCGGAATTTCGTGCCGACCTACGGCGAATCCTACTACGCGCCCGGATTCGGGGAATGGTATCGGAATGGCGGCCTGTATGGCGACCCGGCCGCCCGGCGGCCCAATTCGATCGAGCCGCCGCTGGGCCATCCCCTGAGGGAGGCAATGGAGATTCTCCAGGAGGTGAACACGCTCCCCGGCGAGGCGGCCCGCCGCGCACGGTTCAATGATGTGCTCGAAATCGCCGCGGAAAATCTCTGGAGCATCAGCATCTCCACCTCGCCGCCCCAGCTCGTGGTGGTGAAAAACGGATTCCGCAATGTGCCCCGCACCGCGTTGTTCGGCGGGAAGTACCAGACGCCGGGCAACACCGGCATCGAAACGTATTTTTGGGATCAGCCCGTCGATGAACCCTCGGTCGTGGCGCAAACCAGGCACGAGATCACCACGATCAGTCCCCCGCCGAATACGATCGCGACCGACGATGACGGAACCAGGCCGGCCGGCGGCTGGGTGGGCGGGATGATCCGCGGCTTGATCGGCGTCGGACTCGCGGCCGGGCTCATTTTGGTCGGCATGAAGCATCCCTTTATCGGCCGGCGCCTGCTGCTGATGATTCCGACCATGGCGGCGGTCTCGGTCATTGTGTTCGTGCTCATCCAGCTTCCGCCCGGGGATTTTGTCGACACGCGCATCGCCCAGCTTGAAATGCAGGGCACGAGCGGAAACGACCAGCTGGCGGCCGATCTCCGCAAAAGCTTCCACCTCGATGAGCCCATGGCGAAGCGCTATGCCCGCTGGGTCGGCCTGCTTTGGTTCGGCAGCTTCCAGCCGGGCGACACCGGCCTGCTGCAGGGCAATCTGGGCCTTTCCATGGAGCACGAGAAATCGGTCAACGAAGTCATCGGTGATCGCATTGGCCTGACCGTGCTGGTTTCACTCGCGACCGTCCTCTTTACCTGGGCCGTTGCGCTGCCCGCCGGGATTTATTCTGCGGTCCGGCAATACTCGGCAGGGGACTATGCGCTGACGCTGCTGGGTTTCCTTGGCATGTCAGTGCCTTCTTTCCTCCTGGCCCTGGTCCTGATGTTCCTGACGCGGCGGTGGCTCGGCGTGGGTATCGACGGCTTGTTTTCCCCCGGATTTGCCACCGTGCCCGGCTGGAGCTGGGCCAAGGCGGCGGACTTGGCCAGGCATCTCTGGCTTCCCGTCATCGTGCTCGGGCTGGGCGGCACGGCGGGCATGATCCGCGTGATGCGGGCGAACCTGCTCGACGAGTTGAAGAAGCCCTATGTCACCACGGCGCGGGCCAAGGGTGTCCGTCCGCTCCGGCTGCTGCTGAAATACCCGGTGCGCCTCGCGCTCAATCCTTTTGTTTCCGGTCTCGGCAGCCTTTTCCCGCAGCTCGTGTCGGGCGGCGCGATTGTGGCCATGGTGCTCAGTCTGCCCATGATCGGGCCAGCCATGCTCGATGCGCTGCTGGTCGAGGACATTTACCTCGCCGGCTCGATGCTGATGGTGCTCAGCCTGCTCGGGATGGTCGGTACGCTGGTGAGCGATTTGCTGCTCCTCTGGCTCGATCCGCGCATCCGCCTCGGTGAAACACACTGACGGCGCTTGCACGCCGCCCGGAGATTGCCCAGCCTGCCCCGATGAATCCCGATGACAACCTGACCCGCCGTGACGCCCTCAAGACCCTCGGCACCGGCGCGGTCGTTCTCAGCCTTGGCAGTCTGGGCCCGCGGGTTTTTTCCGCCGACAACGCGATGGAGAAGCCCCAGCCTTTCGCCCTGCCCAAACTCGGATACAGCTTCGATGCGCTGGAGCCCCACATCGACGCCCGCACGATGGAGATTCATTACACCAAGCATCATCAGGCTTACATCAACAACGCCAATGCGGCGCTGAAGGACTATCCCGAATGGCAGGCCCTGACGGCGACGCAGCTGCTGCAGCGCCTGCCCGATTTGCCGGAGAAAATCCGCACGACCCTGCGCAACAATGTCGGCGGCCACGCCAACCATTCGTTTTTCTGGACCGTGCTCGGGCCTGCCGGTACCGCGTCGGCTCCCGACGGCGCCCTGGCCGCCGCGATCGACAAAACCTTTGGCTCCCTTGAGGCGTTCAAGGCTCAATTTGCCGACGCGGCCGCCAAACGCTTTGGCAGCGGTTGGGCCTGGCTGGGCGTCAAGGGTGGGGTGCTCAGCGTGCAATCAACCGCCAATCAGGATTCCCTGCTCAGCGATGGCGCGGTCCCGGTGCTCGGGCTCGACGTGTGGGAGCATGCCTATTATCTCAAATACCAAAATCTCCGCGCCGATTACGTTAAGGCGTTTTGGAATGTCGTCAATTGGCGCCAAGCCGGGGCGACCTACGCCGCAGCGCTCGCCTAGATTACTCCAGGTCAGGCCTCGAATGACCGACTGAAACGACGGATCGAACGCGGCTCGGGGAAACCCTTCCTGTCCGGCTTGGCCGAACCAAGCGACTCAGCGCTGGAACGGAGCGGCCGTCAAAGCAGCCGCATTGCGGATCGCCTGGGGTGATACGCCGAAAAATTCGACCATGTGCGAAACGTCGGTGTAGCCGCGGGCCTTGAGTGTTTCCTCGATCTGCTCGATCGCACGGCGCAGTTCGGCCACGGTCTCGGAATCAATTTCATCCACCCGGTTGCTGGCCTTGCAGATCACATGGTAATGGCTGGTTCCGGCGAGATTGATTTCGTAAAGACTGGTGCCGTTGTGAAAAAACGACCGGCGCACGAGTCCGAGTTCCTCAAATACCGCCAAGCAACGATAAACCGTCACGAGATCGCAAAAATCCTGTGACAACTCGGTGTGAATCTTCTCGATGCTCGCGGGCTGGCCGAAACGGATCATCGTCTCCAGAATGGCAATGCGTGGCTGCGTGATGCGCAAACCGGCAGCTTTGAGGCGCGCGGTGGCCGTTTCGATCGGCCGGAGTACGTTGGCCGTGCCGCCTGCGCCGGTGGAGGAAGCGGCGATCGGGTGATTTGTCTGAGTTGAGGCAATCATGAGCTTTCTTCTTTAATTAGAATGGTTTGCGACAGGGAGGCGAGGCTATTGTTTTGGATTCGCGACGAAATCTGGCTAATGCAGATTGCCGTCGACGGTTGTGAGATTGCGCGCGGTCACGGGGTATGCTACTTCAAGGTCTGAAATCCATGCAAGATCTCGAATTTGCCGAAGTCGTAGCCCTCATCCGGAAGGAAGACCCACGGTTTGACCGCAAAGCTTACGATTTTGTCCGGCACGGGCTGGATCACGCGGTCAAGGAGCTCAAAAAAAAGGACTCCGCCCGAATCGCCCGCACGGCTCATGTCACTGGGCCTGAGTTGTTGGACGGGTTGCGCGTCTACGCGCTGGATCAGTATGGCCCGTTGTCTAAAACCGTGCTGAATGCCTGGGGGGTGAAACGCTGCTCCGACTTTGGTGATATTGTATTTAACATGATAGAATACAATGTTTTGAGTAAAACAGAGAATGACCGCCGTGAAGACTTTTCGGACATTTATTCGTTCGAGGAGGCCTTTGTAAAACCGTTCCTGCCCTCCAAGCCGCGTGGGGCAGGCTCCTCGTCTTCCACGACGGAATCGGTCGGTTCTGCCTGATTAATTTCAAAGGCGGGCTGGCGTCGCTGTTACCGTTGGCCTGACTGTGTGCTTTCCATGTCAAAGTTCGCCTCATTTTCCTCTGATGTCCACCTCCTTGAGACTTTCTGGCGTGAGCCGGTCGAGCGCACGGTATTGCCCAATGGTCTGACGGTCATACTCAAGCCGGACCGATCCGCTGCGCTTGCCTCGGTGCAAGTCTGGGTGAAGACCGGCAGCCAGCACGAGGGCGCCCAGCTTGGAGCCGGCCTTTCGCATTATCTTGAGCACATGCTCTTCAAAGGTACGACGCGCCGCGCCGGCCGGGAGATTTCCGCGACGGTCCAGGCGAATGGCGGGTACATCAATGCCTACACGACCTTTGACCGTACGGTCTATTACATCGACCTGCCCGCTGAACATACGGCGGTGGCGATCGACGTGCTGGCGGATGCCGTGTTGAATTCCACCCTGCCGGCCGAGGAAGTGGAGAAGGAGCAGGGCGTCATTTTGCGGGAAATCGCCATGACGCATGACGATGCCGACAGCCGCTTCTGGGAGTCGCTTTTTGCCACGGCTTTTCGCGAGCATCCTTACCGGTTTCCCATCATCGGCCATCGCGACGTGTTCGCGGCGGTCAAACGCGACCAGCTGGTTGCCTACTATCGTGCGCGCTATGTGCCGAACAACTTGGTGCTCGTGGTGGTGGGCGACATCGATGTGGCGGCCACCCGGGCCGACATCGAGAAACATTTTGGCGGGGTTCCTCGGGCGAGCCTGGCCCCCGTGCTGGTGCCGGCGGAGCCGCTCCCGCTGGCGCGCCGCGAATTGCATCAGTTCGAGGACGTCGAGCTGACGCGCGGCGGTCTCGCCTGGCAGATTCCCGGGCTGTCGCATCCCGACGCGACGCTCCTTGACCTCCTGGCCACCGTGCTGGGCGCGGGTGACAGCTCGGTCTTATGGCAGGCGATCAGGGAGAAGGCCCGGCTGGTGCATACCATCGATGCCCAGAGCTGGAATCCCGGCAGCGTCGGGCTTTTCTGCGTCTCCTTCACCTGTGATCCGGCGAAGCGCGAGTCCGCGACGGCTGCCATTGAGAAGGAGCTGGCCCGTTGCGCCGTGCGAGGCTTTACCGCCGCCCAGCTGCGCAAGGCCGTCCGCCAGCTGACAGTGGGTGAGATCAACACGCGCAAGACCATGGCCGGCCAGGCTTCGCGGCTGGGCGCGGCGGAGGTGGTGGTGGGCGACATGGATTACGGCCGGCATTATTTCAAACAGCTCGCGACGGCCACGCCGGCCGATCTGCGCCGGGTGTTGAAACTATACCTGCTGGATGGTCAGGCGACCAGCGTCTCGCTCAACCCCCGGAGCGCAGCGCCGGCGGCGGCGGCCCCGGGCCGCGCGGCGGCGGCCAGGCCGGACTTCGAGGAGATCAGGCTACCCAATGGGGCACGCCTTCTCCTGCAGCCGGATGGCCGGCTGCCGAATCTGCATCTCCGGTTGCTCTGCCTCGGCGGCCCGGCGCAGGAGGAGTCCGGCCGGCATGGTGCCGCGGGGCTTCTCGCCACCATGCTGACCAAGGACACGCGCCGGCGCAGTGCCGCCGAGGTCGCGCGTTTTATCGAGGAGGTGGGCGGCTCCTTCTATTCGTTTTCAGGCAACAGCAGCCTGGGCCTCGCGGCGGAGGTACTGCCGCCTGATGCTGATCGGGCCCTCAGTGTGCTGGCTGATGCAGTGCTGTCCCCGGCCTTCAAGCCGTCGACCTTTGCCCTTGAACGCGAAGCCCAGCTGGCCGAGTTGAAGCAGGATGACGATGACGTCGTCACCTTGGGAAAAAAACTCCTCCGGCGGAAATTCTTCGGCGCACATCCCCTGGCCTTGGATGCCTCGGGCGACCTGGCCGGCGTCAAGATGCTGGCGCCAGGTGATATCTCCGCGCTGCATCGCCGGCTGTTGGTCGCACCCAACGTGGTCATGGCCGTCGCGGGTGATTTCAAGGCGCGCACCTTGGTGCCCAAGCTGAAGGCCTTCCTCCGGCGCCTGCCGGCCGGCGCGCCGCCCGTGGCGGGGGTTGGTTTCACCGGCCCTGCGATGGCCGGTGACTTTGTCGAACGCCAGCCGCGCGAGCAGGCGGTCGTGTTCCAGGCCTTTCCGGCCCCGGCGTTGCAGGCGCCCGACTACTACATCGGGGAGGTGGCGGATGAAATTTTCAGCGGCATGGCGTCGCGCCTCTTCGAGCGGGTGCGCGAGGAGAAGGGCCTGGCCTACTTCGTTCGCTCGTCGCGAGTGACCGGGCTCGATGCCGGGATGTTCTATTTCTATGCCGGCACGGCACCCAAGCATGCGGCGGAGGTGCTGGCCGAGATCGATGCCGAGATCGCGCGCGTGCAGGCCGGCGAAGTGGAAGAGGTGGAATTGCGGCGCTGCCAGGCGCGGCTCAAGGCGGCGCGGCGGCAGAGCCTGCAGACCAACAGCTCGCGCGCCATGCAGGCCGGGCTCAATTGCCTCTATGCCCTGCCGCTCAATGACTGGAGGAATTACGACGCCCATGTTCAGGCGGTCACCCGTGATGACCTCGCGCGGTTTGCGCGGCGTTATTTCCAGCGCAGCCTGCGGACCCAGCTGACCGTGCAGCCGTGAGATTTTTTCGCGGCCGGCGCTTTTTTTTGAAAGATAGGGCGGTTGGCGGACGTTTCAGTAGGGTGATATGAAAAACTACCGGTTCGTTCACCTCTACACGACGCTGGCGGCCCTGATGGTCGCGGCGGTCGTTTTTGCACCCGTGATCCACGCCGCCGACAAGGCGGAGACCGCCGCGGCCAAAAAAGCCCGGCAAGAGCAGGAAAACCTCGAGAAGTACGACAAGAACCACGATGGGAAGCTCGACAACGACGAGAAGGCGGAGCTGAAGGCCGACCAGGCCAAGGCGGCCGCGGAGAAGAAGGCGGCTGCGGCGGAAAAGAAGGAAGCCGCCGCCGAAAAGAAAAGGGAAAGGGAGGCCGCCAAAAAGACGGGCGAGAAATAACCGTCCAAGGTCCGTTGAAAACGAGCCCCGGCCTCAAGCCGGGGCTTTTCATCCAGATCGCCCCGTGCGAGACCGGATTCGATCCGTTTCCCGCAGGCTTATTGTCACGGTGCCGCGGCTTTGTCCGCGCCGGAGGTCAGGCGCGTTTTTCCACAAAGCCGCCACTCCACTTGAGCTTCGTGCGAACAACCGAAAAATGCGAATAGTCGATATGCTGTGCGAGGGGCAGTTTGAGCGCCGAGACAGATATCTCCACGGGTGCACCCGCGCAGACCACCAGGTTGCGCTGGCCGTCCATCGCCACGAGGATCCGCGAGTTTTCCCCCAGATTGTAGACCCGGAGCTTCACGTTGTGACGGAAAATAATGGAGCGGTTGCTGAGCGTGTGCGGGCAGATGGGGGTCATCGCGATCACCTCCGCCGCCGGGTGGATGATGGGGCCGCCGGCCGAGAGATTATACGCCGTCGAGCCTGTCGGGGTGGAGAAAATCAGGCCGTCGCAGGTGTAGTCCGTCACGAGTTCGTCATCCGCGACGACCTCGAGGCGCACGAGCCGGGAATTGACCTCGTCCTTAATGAGCACGTCGTTGAGGGCCAGGTCGTGGGAGCCGGGGCCGGTCGAGCAGTCGAGCAGCGAGCGGTGGGCGACCTGGTAGGAACCCCCGAGAATCCCCGTGAAATGGGCGCGGGCTTCGTCCGCGGAAAAGGTGGTGAGGAAGCCCAGGCTTCCCCGGTTGACCCCGATGATGGGCACCTGCTCGGCCACGGCCTCGCGGGCCACACCGAGCAGCGTGCCGTCGCCACCGATCACGCAGCAGGCATCCTGGCCCTTGAGATAGCCGGAGGCCACGGGGAAGGTGGAGGTCTGTTTCACGGCGACACCCGCGCGCTCGGCAATGCCGGCCAGCGTGCGGCCGAGTTCGGACGCGCCTTCCTTCTCGGCATTGATTACGAAGGCGAGTGTGCGGATGGGCGGCATGGCGGAACCGACAAATTACACGGAGCGGGGCGTGGGAGGAAACATTTTTAAGGAGCCACCAGCTTTGTATTTTTTAGCCACTGATTGCACTGATAGCCACGGATGGCGCTTCCGTGCATCTATGGCTGAAATCAGTCGAAGCTTATTTGTGCTTCTTCAATCCCAGCAGAAACTCGCGGTTGCCATCTGTCCCGGTGATGGGTGAGTCCATGGTCCCGATGAGCACCGCGCCGGCCAGCCTGCGCAGGGCGAAGCCGGTCACGTCCGCCAGCACGGCGTCCTGCACCGCGGCATCGCGGATGACGCCGCGGCCCTTGTCCACCTCGCCCTTGCCGGCCTCGAACTGCGGCTTAACAAGCGCCACGAGCGTGCCGTCGGCCCGGAGGAAGGGCCAGACCGCCGGCAGCACGGTTTTCAGGGAAATGAACGACAAGTCCATCACCACGGCATCGAAGTCCGTGCGCGGCAGATCACCCGGCCGCAGGTGGCGCGCGTTGACTTTCTCCAGGTTAGTGACGCGTGGATCGGCCAGCAGGCGGGCGTGCAGCTGGGCTCGCCCGACATCGACGCACACGACAGCAACCGCGCCGGCCTGGAGGGCGCAGTCCGTGAACCCGCCGGTTGAGGCGCCGACATCGAGGACGTGCGCCCCGCTCAGACTCAGACCGAATCTCGTGATGAAGCCCGCGAGTTTTTCACCACCGCGGCTCACGAAGCGTGGCGGCTGTTCCACGGTGAGCTCGAGGTCGGACGGAAACTCCTTGCCGGGCTTGTCGAGGCGCTCAGTGCCGCGGAGGACGCGCCCGCTCATGATGAGGGCCTTGGCCTGTGCGCGGCTTTCCGCCAGGCCGCGGGCCACGAGCAGTTCGTCGAGGCGGAGCTTGGGGGCCGGCATGGCTAGGGGAGCTTTTGTCGTGCAGGCGACCAGCACGTGGTGCGGCCGCCGATCTCCTCGCGCTGGAGCGGTTTTTTTGTTTTCGGGCAGAGGCCGACCTGCTCCCACCGGTGGTTGAAGAGCCAGGAATCGGGAATGTGGACGTTAAGATCGGGCGGCAGATGGCGACCCCGGCCGGCGATGGTATCGAGGGCGAGGCGGCACACGTGACGACACTCCCGCCAGAGCCGGCGTACTTCAGCCGGCTGCAGCGAACCGGCCAGGCGTTTGGGGTGGATGGCCGCCCGCCAGAGAACTTCATCCGCCATCCAGTTGCCGATGCCCGGAAAGCGTTCCTGCATCAACAGCACGGCCTTGATCGGCGCCCGTCCGCGTCGCTGCAGAAATGCCGCCACCGCCCCGGTCGTGAAGGCCGGGGAAAGAATGGGAGGCGCAATCCTGGTCCACCAAGCCGGCGCCGCGGGTCCAGCGTGAAACGCGATGCGGCCGAACATCCGCGGATCGGTGAACACGAGCACGGGACCCGAGGTGGCCAGCACGAGATGGTCGTGCTTTTGCGGACTGTAGCCGGACGCCTCCACGCGCAATTCCCCGCTCATGCCGAGATGCACACCGAGCCACGCTCCACCGCTGAAACGAAAGAGCATTTGCTTGGCCGAGGCCGCGGAGGAGACGAAGCGCGTCCCGGTGAGTGACTTGGACAGGACGGCCGGTTCCATCCCGCGGAAAACCTTCGCCTGCTGGTGAACGAGCACACCGCGAATAGTTTTTCCGGCCGCGACCTGCTGCCAGCGTTTGCGGAAGAATTCCACCTCGGCGAGTTCAGGCATGGATGGGATCTAGGAAAGAGTTGCCGCGAAGTCCCCGAAATTTTCAAAGACCGGTATCTTGTGGGCATGGACTTCCGGGAGGGACTGAGGGTCGACCTTGCCGGTGCGGAGTGCGGCCACCTTGATCTTTGCCGCCAGCCCGGCGCCAATGTCAGCCGCCGAGTCTCCGACCATCCAGCAGTGCGCCGGGTCAAGGAAATGCTCGTCGATCATTTCCAGGATGAACCGCGGCGAGGGCTTACGATAGCCGACCGGCTGGTCCGGAGACTCGGGTGCAATGCAGGTTCCGGCGAAGACGGGACGGGGCAGCCCGATCAGTTCCTCCATCCGGGCGTTGACGCGCAAGGTGTCCTCCAGCGTGTGCAGGCCGCGTCCGATGCCCGACTGGTTCGTGAAAAGGAATAACTGGTACCCGCGGGTCCGGGCGAGGGTCAGGCCGTCAACCGCCCCGGGCAGCAGTTCCACCCCCGCTGGGTCGGCGAGGTAGACCCGGTCGACGATGAGCGTGCCGTCGCGATCGAGAAAGAGGGCTTTGAACATGATATAAAAGGTTGGCGGTGACTCGGCTCTCTTCCCGGAGCGGATCGGCCTGTCCGTCGCAGCCTTGGCGAAGTTGGAGGCGCGTGCCCTACCGGTGATTCACGTAGGCGATCAGTTCTTGCGGCGTCACCGTGGCGGTGCCGATCTTGCCGACCACGACGCCGGCCGCGGCGTTGGCAAAATGCGCGGCGGTCTCGAGGTCGGTGCCCGCGGAAAGCGCGAGCACCAGCCCGGCGAGCGAAGTATCGCCCGCACCCGAGACATCGAACACCTCGCGGGCCGCCGTCGGGATGATTTTCAGGATCCGGCCGCCAGAGCTCAGCAGCATGCCTTCTTCGCCCAGCGTGATGACGAGATTTTTGGTGGCATGGAGCTGATGCAGCTTGGCGCAGACTTCCGCTGCGGGAAAGGGGGCATGCGGGGCGGGCGTTATGCCTGCAAGCAGGAGCGACTCGCGTTTGTTGGGAGTGATCAGATCAAGCCCGGCAAAGGTGAGCGGCCGCTTGGGTTTGGGGTCGAGCGCGATGAACTTCCCCGCGGCGCGGGCGAGAAAGGTCAGCCGGGCAATCAGGGCATCGTTAAAAATACCCTTGGCGTAGTCGGACAGGATGACCGCGTCCGCGGCCTTGATCGCTGCGGAGAAGAATTTATCGATCTTGCGCGGGTCGATCCCATAGGCGCTCGGATGGGACTCGCGATCGAGCCGGCAAAGTTGCTGGTGCTGCACGAGCACCCGGGTCTTCACGATCGTTGCGCCCGTGCCCGGCGTCCGCAGGGTGGCGATCTTGCCGCGGTGGAGAATTTGCGCGAGCTGGGTCCCTGGCTCGTCATCCCCGATGAATCCGGCCACCGTGCACTTGGCCCCGAGCGAGGCGATGTTGAGCGCCACATTGCCGGCACCGCCGGCGGTGTAGGAGTCGCGCTGGATGTCGACCACGGGCACGGGTGCCTCCGGCGAAATGCGGGTCGCGTCGCCCCACACGTAGTGATCGAGCATCACGTCGCCGATGACGAGGATGCGCAGACGGGAGATTTTTTTCAGCAAAGCCCTGGTCTGGACAGAAGAGATGGCCATGGTGTCAGCGAAGTTCCCAATCGTAATGGTAGCGTGAAAGCAGCTCCGGCCCGGCGGCCCTGACCTGGACGACGTCCTCGATGCGGCACGCGCCGAGGCCGGGGTAATAGAGCCCGGGCTCGACCGTGACGACCGTGCCCTTCTTTAAGAAGCAGTCCACGGTGCTGACCCGGGGCGGCTCGTGCACGGCGAGGCCGAGGCCATGGCCGGTGCCATGGAAAAATCCCGACGACCCCTTGGGCGTGCGCTTGGTCTCGAATCCGCGCGCGGTGAACGTTTCGACGACCTTGGCGTGGACCGCCTGCCCGTTGACGCCAGCGCGCAGGGCGCGCAGGGCGGCGCGCTGTGCCGCGCGCACCGCCGCCACCAGCGCGCGCTGGGCCTCGCTGGCCCGGCCGCGGAGGAAGGTGCGGGTCATGTCCCCGTGATAGCCAGTGGCCGTCACGCGGGGAAAGACATCCACGATGATGAGTTCGTTGGCGCGCAAGGGCCCGGTTCCACGCTCATGGGGGTCGCAGGCCTGGTCGCCGCCCGCGGCGATGGTATTGAGCGAGACGGCGCCCGCCTCCAGGCAGGCGACCTCGATGGCGAATTTCAGCCGCTCACTGGTCAGCACGCGGCCTCGAAAGATGAGGCGCCCGGCCTTGATCCGGCTGGCCCGCAGCACGTGCTCGGCGGCGGCGATGCCGCAGGCGCTGCAGCGGTTGCCCTCGCGCAACGCGGCGGCCTCGGCCGCGGTCTTGATCTCGCGCCCAGGGAAAAGCTGCCCTTCGGCCACCACCAGCTCGAGGCCCAGTTGGCGCAGCTTGGCGTAGATCCCCGCGGGAAAATCCCCGGCAATCGCAAACCGGGACTGCTTCAGCTCACCGGCGAGGAGACAGATGATCTCGGCGGGTCCCACTTTGCGCCTTGGCCACCGGGCCGCGGCGCGCCGGGCGCAATCTTCCAGGGGAAGCACCACGTCAAAGGACGATTCGCGGCGCACCCGGCTGAATTCGAGGGCGCTGACCACCGCATATTTCCGGCCGCGCGCACCAAACGCGATGAAGGGGTCGGGCACGTTCACCCGGCCAAAATAGAGCGCGTCAGCGCTGCGCTCGGTGTCGGCGTAAAGCAGGGGAGGGAGGTTCCGGGGGATGGCCACGAGAGGCGGAGTAAAAATTGTGGAGAGTGCGTGATTACCCACGGAGTCGGCGAAAAACGCAAATCCGGTTTCGTGCCGCCCGGCGGGCCCGCCGGGATCCGCGGGGTTGTCCGGTCATTTCAACTTGGGCCGGACCTCAAAGAGCTTGGGCCAGTTTTTACCGGTGACAAACAGCCGGTCACCCGCGGCATCGTAGGCGATGCCATTCAACACGTCCGTTCCGGAAGCGTAGTCGCCGGGCGCCAGCAATCCGGAAAAATCGATCAGGCCGCGAATCGCGCCGGTGTCCGGATCGATGCGCACCACCGACTGGGTCTGCCAGATATTGGCGAAGAGCTCTCCCTTGATGTACTCGAGCTCGTTCAGCTGCTTGAGCGGCTGGCCATGGCTTAAGACCCTGATGGTTCGTGTCACCTTGAAGGTCACCGGGTCCATAAACCGGATCTGGTTCGTCCCATCGCTCATGATCAGCGATTGGCCGTCGGTCGTGAGTCCCCAGCCCTCGCCGGCGTAGGAAAATTCCTGTTCGAGTCTGAGGCTTTCGAGATCGTAGACGAAGCCGGTCTGGTTCTGCCACGTGAGCTGGAATATCTTTCCGCCCAGCACCGTTATGCCTTCGCCAAAATAACGGGAGGACAACTGCACCTGCTGGATCACGCGGCCGGTCTGGAGGTCGACTTTGCGCAGGGTCGAGCGGCCGTTCAGGCCCGTGCTCTCGATCAGGATGCCCTTCAGGTAAACCAGGCCTTCGGTAAACGCGCCGCGGTCATGAGGCCACACATTCACCACCTCGTAGGAGTAGAGCGGAACCTCCGTCGTGGCCGGTTCCAGCCGCGGTGTCGGCGCCGGAGCCCGGTCCGTGGCCGCCGCCGATCCTGCGGACTTGTCATCGCAGCCCGCCAGCAGCGCCAGCGCGAGTCCCAGCGCACGCAGCGTCACCGGGACAACCCCGGAGGTTCGCCGGAGCGAGCGAGAGTAATCGATGGCGGTCCTCGTTGTCACAGGTCACTCGTGAACCATCGCTTCAGCCTCTTCAATCGCCAAGCCCGGGCTGGCGCGCAAGCCGGCCCCGGGTCCGGTCATCATTCCTTCGGAATCTCGTTGTCCGTCTTCACCACGAGCACGGGCACCTTGGTTTTGACCCAGACCTCGGCTTCCTTGAAGTGCTTCGCTGGCACGTTCTCGAGGGCCTCGCCGACGGTCTTGATGGGGTGCAGCCGCCCTTTTTTCGTCGTGTTGTAGTCGTAGGCGCTGCGGAAAACGCGCTCCGCCGTTGTCGCCGGGCTCTCGTTTTCCGGCAGCTGGAGCACCCAGGCGACAAAGTCGTTTTTCGGCATGCGGCCCTCGGGGTCGCTCAGGAGCACCACGAACTGCTTCTTCACCGCCGGCGGTTTCTCGTCATCGCCTGGATCGGGCTGGACGGCGAGGTTCATCTCCTCGATCACCCGCCGGAGCACGGAGGGATCGATCTGGTTTTTCTTTAAAATCTCGGCGACTTTGCTGACGTCAATTTTGGCCATGGATAACTTTCAATTGGAAACACGAATGGACACGAACCGCCCGCAAAGTAAAGGCCTCCTGCGATGAGCGAGGAATTCTTCGACCTGGTGAACGGGCGCGACGAGGTGATCGGCCGCGCGACGCGCCGGGAAGTGCACGCCCGCGGGCTCTGGCACCGGGCGATCCACGTGCTAGTCTTCGACGCCGCCGGGCGGGTATTTTTGCAAAAGCGCTCCCTGCGCAAGGACTCGTCACCGGGACTGTGGGATTCCTCGTGTTCCGGGCACGTCGACTCGGGCGAGGACTACGATACCGCCGCCCAGCGCGAACTGGGGGAGGAAATCGGCCTGCACCTGCCGGCCCCGCCCACGCGCTGGTTTCGCATCGAGGCCTGCGCCGAGACGGGCTGGGAGTTCGTGTGGGTGTACCGGCTTCAGCATCCGGGGCCGTTTACGCTGCACCCCGACGAGATTGAGCGCGGCGACTGGTTTATCCCCTCAGAGCTGGCCCGGCGCCTGGCGGTGGAGCCGGCGATTTTTGCCGTGCCTTTCCGGCTGATCTGGCGGCGGGCGACGAATGAGTCAGGGTTGGCCGGCGGTGCCTAACGTCCACGCAGGCTCTTGATGGCGTCGAACTGCTTGGGTGAGATGAGCCGGCGCGGAACACGCTTTTCCGCCTCGAACATCAATTTCTCCCAGTCGGCTTCCGTCGGCTGGTGGACGGCCCAGGAGGTGTGATGACCCTGCTTGCGGGTCCACTCGATATTGCCCCCGTGGATCGCGGCGAGCACCTGGTATTTGCCCTCCTCGGGATCCTTGTTCCACCAGCCGAACTCGATGCTCATGCGGTTGGTTGTGGGCTAACCCGGAAGTTCCGCCAGCGTAAACTCGCCGATGACGCGATCCGGGCGGAACTCGCCCTTGCGTGCCTTGATCTGACGGATCCGCAGGTGGTCGGACGTGAGCTCGACCATGCAGGGGCCAAAGGGAGGGCAGAACGAACCGGTGTTGATGGCCGTGCGGCCGTCACGGGTGCGCCAGAAGCCGGGATGGTGGGTATGGCCAAAGACGATGAATTGCGCCGTGGGCCGGTGCGCCCGGGCGAGGGCCGCGGCCCGTTCCGGCGCGACCTGCCAGGCCCGGAGTACATTCCACGCGTGGAGGGGAGGCCAGACCGTGTCCAAGGTGAAGCTGACCAAATGCTTCCAGGGGTTGGGCTCGACCTGATGGCGCTGCGGAATACGGGCGCAGACGCGACGGAAGATCGTCAGCCGGCCCTCAAGGGTATCGGCTTCCGCCCCGGTGTGGCGCATGCGTTCGGCGGCCAGCAGTTCCTTGATGAGGGGAACATCACGCCCCCACGGGACGATGCTGTCGAAAAGCACGTCACCATGGGTGACGAACACCCGGTCATTGCCGAGCGACTGCAGATGAAGGCCGGACAGGTCGGGATCGTGATTGCCGGTGATCAGGACGGTGTTCGGGGCGTTGCGGGAAAAAAAGGCGAGCGCTTCCTGGCGCAGGGCCTCGGTGCGCTGGGGATGGGGGCCATTGCGGGTATCGACGGTGTCGCCATTCAGCACCACAGTATCCGCTCCATCGAAGAGGGGCGCGAGTGACGCCAATGAACGCACCCGGCTGCTGCGATCGCCGTAGTGGATGTCGGAAAAGATGCGAGTGAGTTTGTCCGCCACGATGAAAGGTTGACGAGAAGCGAGCCTCCGCGGCTGGGCAATGCTTTTGGCATTTCCGCACTTGGGGCGAAGCTTGGACGGACGGCTGGCTCAAAACAAAAACGCCGGCCGCAGGTCTGCGGCCGGCGTGGTCAGACGAGTGGACACATTCAGTTCCCGCCGGGCATCCCGGGAGGCATCATCCCGGCCGGCATGCCGCCGCCCATGTTCTTCATCATATCGCTGAGATTCTGCCAGCCTGCGGGCGGCGCGAAGAGGGAGGCGGGCAACGACTGCTTTTCGATGGCGGTTACCTCCATGCGGGTGGTCTCCTTGCCGCTGGCATTGTGGGTCACCACGCGGAGAGGAAAGAAATTTTTACCCGCGAGGGCCTGCGCCCACGGCTGGCTGCCGGCGCCGGCAGGACCGCCCCGGCGACCGCCCATCATGCCGCCCATCGGGCCGCCGCCACCCATGCCCATGCCGAGAAACGTGCCGAGCTGGTCGGTCGTCCAGATCTCCGTGGTCGAGTCCTTGGTCTTGGCGATGAATTTCACGCAGTCATAGCCGAGGATTTTTTCCGTATCCGGCGCCTTCTCGAAGCTGACCTCGGCCGTGGTGTCGGGCACCCCGGCGGTCGATGCGGCGGCGGCGAGGGTGAGCGGCTGGACCATGTACATTTTCTGCTGGGGGATGAGGATGGTCATCTCCTTTTTGTTCAAATCCATGATCATGCCGGCCGTCATGCCGGGGCCGGCCTCCATGTCGATGCGGGAAAAACCCTCCTTCAGGTTGAAGGTCAGGGGCGGGACAGCTTTGCCGCTGGAATCGGTGATTTTCATCGTCACCTTTCCCTCAAACGCCTCGGCGGCCAGGGAGTGGGGGAAGAGCAAAACGCTGCCGATCAGCAGGGCGGATAATTTTTTCATGCCGGCAAAGTGAAGACGGGCGCCCGGCCGCGCGCAATCTCGGTTTCGCGGCTTGCCACCTCCCGGGCGAACCGTGAATTTGCGCGCATGGCTCTCTTCGGCACCCGCTCCACGGTTCGCGCGCAGCTCATCAAGCCGGACCACTTCTCGGCTTCATTCGCTTACCTGGAGGAATGCTATCGCCCCGGCAGCGCAGCCCATGGAGCCATTGCGGGCCTGGCGGCGGGGCAGACCGAGCGTGTTGAGCTGGCCGGCGGTGCGTTCGCGCTTTTGCAGGCCTACCTGACGAAACCGCGCAGCGAGGGCAAATGGGAGACCCATCGCGCCTACATAGACGTGCAGGCGATGATTGCTGGCGAGGAGTTCATGGAAGTGACGGACCGCGGCCGTCTCGTCCTGGCGGAGGATCTGACCCCGGCCCGCGATGT
The DNA here is from genome assembly GCA_903827245.1 of uncultured Opitutia bacterium. GTDB lineage: Bacteria > Verrucomicrobiota > Verrucomicrobiia > Opitutales > Opitutaceae > CAIUWA01. The sequence goes on along the minus strand of CAIKHO010000030.1, from coordinate 29,035 downwards.
GATTTTTTATCAACCGTTCGAGCGGGGATCGGCGCTGCGGCTGGGTCCGTCCGACCTTGCCGTTTATTTTCCGATTGATGCCCACATGGGCGGCCTGACGGTGACGGCGCCCGTATTGGTGCGCAAAGTGGTCATCAAGGTTCCGATCGGGTCCTTCGCGGTCTGAGTGCGCGCCTGCCGGAGTGAACTACCGCCATCATTTTCACGCGGGCAACTTCGCCGACGTGGTGAAGCATGCACTGCTGGTCCAGCTGATCCGGGCGCTGCAGAAAAAAGAGAAGGGCTTCCTTTATCTCGACACGCATGCCGGGCGCGGCAGCTATGACCTTGCCGCCGCGGAGCAAGGCGACTCGCTCAAGCGCAAGCCGGAGTGGCCCGACGGTATCGGGCGGCTGTGGACGCGAGCAGAACTGCCGGAGGCGCTGGCCGGCTACGTCGACCTGTTGCGGCAGTTTGACCGCGAGCGCGGGAACAGCGGAGAAACGCCGAGGTTTTATCCCGGATCGCCATGGATTGCGCGGATGCTGGCGCGACCGCAGGACCGGTTGGCGCTCTGTGAAAAGCAACCCGGGGAATGTGCGGCATTGGAGAACGAGTTCCAGTTTTCCCCGCGCACGGTCGTGCAGGCGATGGACGGTTATGTGGCGCTGCGGGCGATGCTGCCGCCGTCGGAAAAACGCGGACTGGTGCTGATCGATCCGCCGTTTGAGGCGCAGGACGAGTGGAGGCAGATCGTGGGCGCGCTGCGCGACGGCCTGCGGCGGTTTCCGAGCGGCGTGTACGCGGTGTGGTATCCACTGACCGAGCGGGCGAAAGTGGACGCATTTTTTGCCGAATTGCTCGCCCTGGGGCCGCCGCCGACCCTGGTGGGGGAGTTGGCAGTGGCAGGTGATGGTAGTGCGCTGAAGATGAAGGGCTGCGGCCTGGTGATCATCAATCCGCCATGGCAGTTCGATCGTGCTGCAGAAACCCTGCTGGATTTTCTCGCCGGTGTGCTTGAGCAAGCGCCGGGTGCAGCTGCGAGGATCAGCTGGCTTGTTCCGGAGCAAGTTGCGTAAAGGAAAACGCGTCCCTTGGATGGGGAGAAGATCCTTTGGCTATCGGCGTCATGAGCAGACCACGCGAACGCTGGACGCGTGCAAACAACCATCCACGCGCTGAAGTGGCGCTTTAGCGCGCAACTTTGGCGACCGAACCCGTCACTTTGCGCGGATTTGCCGGCAAGCTGGTGAGAGGCGCGACAGGTGGCTTCGCATTCAGCGGCGGAGCCTTGAATATGGGCCGGCTCCAAAACACGTCTTCACGCCGCAACACCTGCACCATGGCCGGGGGCTCGGTGAAGGATGGCGGGTAGGAGATCGGCGCGGGGAGATGCACGGGAGTAGGATTGACCGCAAAATGGAAAAAAAGTGCCAGCTTTTTTTGAACAAAAAGTGCGGTGGTGCGTCCTTGTCGTGACTCCCGGGATGAAATTCGTCCCTTGCACGTCAGTGAACCGGACGCTTTAAAGGTCGCTTACCCCCTTTGGTTAGCCCCCTCCAACCCCTGCTGAAGCACGCGCCTGGGCTGCTTGAAGTGCGCCGACGTTTCTTGTTGTCGCGTCTCCCCGTCAAGGGCCTTGCGGTTGCATCCCACTTGCCCGCAATGAAATGCCCGCGTCTGTCTGGGCCAATCCATGGATATTTCCTGCTCCCTAACCTCAATCGATAGATCATACCCCGATGAAACCATCCCGTCTGTTTGCGGCCAGCTGCGTCGCCTTGATCGTCACTGCCATGAGTTTTGCCATCCGCGGTGGCGCCGCCGGTGACTGGGCTGCCCAGTTCCATCTCTCCAACGAGCAAATCGGCTGGATCAATGGTGCCGCCTTCTGGGGCTTTACCTTGGCTATGATGTTCGGGGGCCCGCTGTGCGACGCGCTCGGGTTGGGTCGGATTGTGGGACTTGCCTTTATCGGCCACGCCGCGGGCATCCTGCTGACGATCTTTGCCTGGGACTACTGGTCTCTCTTCACGGGCACGCTGATCTTTGGCATCGCCAATGGCTCGGTCGAGGCGGCGTGCAATCCGTTGATCGCGACGCTGTATTCCGACAACAAGACGACCAAGTTGAATCATTTCCACGTCTGGTTTCCGGGCGGCATTGTGATCGGCGGACTCCTGGCCTACGCCTTGGGCAATGCCGGGCAGGGCTGGAAAGTGCAGTTCGCGTGCATGCTCATCCCCCTGGTGATTTACGGCGTGATGTTTCTCGGGCAGTCGTTTCCGCGGACGGAACGCGTGCAGCAGGGCATCTCCACCGGGGCCATGTTCGCGGCCTGCCTCAATCCCCTGTTCCTCCTGATGGTCGCGTGCATGATGATGACCGCTTCAACCGAACTGGGGCCGGGCCAGTGGATTCCCAGCATCCTGACCAATGCCGGGGTCTCGGGCATCCTGGTGCTCGTCTGGATCAACGGCCTGATGGCTTGCGGCCGGCAGTTCGCCGGGGTGTTTGTGCACCGGCTGTCGCCGAACGGCATGCTGGTGGTCAGCGCGGTGCTGAGCGTGCTCGGCCTTTATGCGATGAGCCACGCGAGCGGCTCGCTGCTGTTCGCCGCCGCGACGGTGTTTGCGCTGGGTGTCTGTTTTTTCTGGCCCACGATGCTGGGCTACGTGAGTGAAAATTTTTCAAGGACCGGGGCCCTCGGCCTCGCGATCATGGGTGGTGCGGGCATGCTGGGCTCCAGCTTTGCCCAGCCTGTGATCGGGCACCTGGTTGACACGGGCATCGCCGCCCGCCTCCCGTCGGGCAAGACGGTGGCTGACCTTTCGGCGGCGCCCGCGGGCGGGGAGCTGGCGGCCCTGTGGACGAAAATCCAGGCGGATGCGGGCTTGGAAGCGTTGGGCAAGGTGGCTGTGCTCCCGGTGATTCTCGCGGGCGTTTTCATTGTCCTGCTCCTGACGCGTCGGAAAAAGGTGGCGGCCGCCGCCTGAGCGGCGGGCCGCGCCGGGTTTCCCGGGACGCCACGGAAGCTGCGAGGCATTCGCGCGGATGCGCGAACCGTTCGCGGCTTTGTGGCGCCACGGGTAAGCTCAGGCCACGCGACGCAGGCGCGCGGGGACGCCGGCCTCATTGGACGTGCGCTTGGGCAAGGTCACGGTGAGCACGCCGTCGTGAATTTCACCCTGCATGCCGGCATAATCGAATCCGGTGCCGAGCCTCAGGCGCAGCTGGTAGTCGCGTTGCGCTCCCTCCAGGTGCAGCGCCTGCCAGTTCACGCGCACGAAATGGGCCTTGCGGGCGGTGATGAGCAGATCGGGGCCGCGGGCCTGGATGTCCACGCCGACGGCTTCGACCCCTGGCACATAGACGACGAGTTTGACGGCGTCCGGGTGATCCCGGCAGTCGTAGTTCGGCTGGCGGAAAGCATCCGAGGATGGGCTTTCCGCAAGGCGCGGGCGACTGATGGGACTCAGGGTGTTGATGATCGTATGCATGGTGAAAAATGAAAACTGATTGGAAATTGGAAGGTGGTCGGGAAAGGCAGTTGCCTCCTCGGGGCTTGTGGCCGCCGGGCTTCAGGAGGGTTAAACTGCTTCCCTGAGGGAGGAGTTTAGGCCTGCAAGCCCGGGCCGGTCTGTTTGTTCCACTGGGAAACGACGACCGGACGCATCGCGGCGCAGCAAAGCTGGACGCAGGCCTTCGTAAACGAAGTGCCGGCGCGGCTGCGGAGATGTTGGTGAGTCCGGGTCATGGGAACAGTGTGAGACTGCATATTGCAGCCCGTGTGCCAAGCCGGAATTATTTTCAGCACCCCCAAGATTGCGTCATAACACCTTGGCGGCCACGGTGGCGTCATGCCTGCGCTCACTGATTCCTCCACGACGGTTGCAGATCTCAAATCCCGCGTGCTCGCCTTTGTCCGCGAGCGTGACTGGGAGCAATTTCACGCCCCCAAGAACCTCAGCATGGCGCTGGCCGCCGAGGCGGGCGAACTGATGGAGCATTTTCTCTGGGCGGGGCCGGAACAATCCAAGGCCATTGCGGCTGACCCGGCGAAACGCGCGAAGATCGCGGAGGAACTGGCGGACGTCGTGATCTACGCGTTGGAGTTCGCGAATGCCACCGGGCTGGATGTGGCTGCGACCATCGAGGCCAAGATGGCGGCGAACGCGAAAAAATACCCCGTGGAGAAAGCGCGGGGGCGATCGGACAAATACACCGAGCTGTGAAATAAGCTGGGGCGCGTGAGGCGCCGAGCCTTTGGGCCGATCCATTTTTGGCCACTGATTACACGGATGGGCACAGACAAAGGCTGCGAGCGTCTGTGCTCATCTGTGTAATCAGTGGCCATACCTTCCGGAATGGATTGGGACCTGTCTTCGGCCACTTTGGCAGTGGCCGACAGGCGGCAGTGTGGTGATGCTACGGCTTGCCGCCGTAGCTCAGATAGTCGTCCAGATCGAGCAGGTCGGCGAACGAGCGGATATCGTTCCGCGCCGAGCCGTGCTTTTTAAGTGTCTCGGCTACCCACTCATGGCCGGGCGCGCCGCCTGGGCCGTTCTGTTCCAGCCAGGCCGACCAGGCCATGATCTCGTAGGGGAGGCGCTTGGCCTGGCTACCGACCCACTCGAGGATCTGGACGTCGGTCTTGCCGGATTTGATCTCCGCGAGCATGACCTCGTGATTGATTCCGGTGAAGGAGAAGAAATGCTGGTCCAGCGGGCAGTTGTAATGGTACTCGGCGCCCTTGCCTGCAAGGGTGGCGCGGGCCTTGTCGAGCAGGCGGGATAGGTGGGTGTAGCCGCCGAGGCGGACACGCACGCTGCGCGGCGGATGTTGGGTGAGGTCGGGTGAGCTATAGTTGATCATTTGGTTATGGGTGGAGAGGGTGGGACTTCCCGGCGGGAATGAGACGGGGAGTCTGGCGATTGGCTATTCGATCGGAAAGGGTTTGCAGGCTGTTCCGGAATCCATCCCGTCGCAACTACGTCCATGAAAAATATCCGTGCCGTCCGCAATTATTACGTTCTGCCCTGCTGCCTGCTGCTGCTGAACCTGAGCGTCGGCCTGGTGAGCTACAAGTCGCAGATGATTGCCGACCCGCTCCTGCGCACGGCGGCGATCATGGGCGTGGTGTTGTTCGGGGGTTCGCTGGTCGGGTTTGTTGTCGCCCCTGCCATTGGTGCACTGGTCGGATCGCTCCAGCATGGCAGCCGCCGGGGGGCGGGCCAGTTGGGCGAGTTCCTGTTCCTCGTGGCGTTGGGCGCCGTCGTGTTCTGGCTGTATTACCGCTTCTACATCATCGGGCCCGAGGCGGTCATGCCCGTGGAGTGGCGCAATCCGCGGCATCTTTGACCGGCCTAGGCCTTGGGACGAAAAGCCTTCATCACGGCTTCATTCGTCTCGAGCCGCGGTCCGCCGATCAGGTCGATGCAATAGGGGATGGCGGGGAACACCGCCTCAAGATTCTCGCGGATCGCCTTCGGGCGGCCGGGCAGATTGACGATCAAGGTGTGGCCGCGGATGCCCGCGGTCTGGCGCGAGAGGATGGCGGTCGGCACGTACTGCAGCGACGTGGCCCGCATGAGCTCGCCGAAGCCGGGCAGGATTTTATCGCAGACGGCGGCGGTGGCCTCGGGCGTCACATCGCGCGGCGCCGGCCCGGTGCCGCCGGTGGTCACGACCAGGCAGCAGCCGGCTTCGTCGGCCATGCGGCGCAGTTCGGCTTCGATGACGGGGCGCTCGTCGGGGATCACCTTGTAGTCAGCCTCAAACAGGGTGGCGAGCCACTCGCGCAGCAGGGCGACGCAGGCCTTGCCGGGGGTGTCCTCGTAGATGCCGGCGCTGGCGCGGTCGGAGATGTTGAGGATGCCGATTTTTGGGGGCATTTCGGAGAAGGGAACGTCGGAAGCGGGCTTGCTGCAATGCTGGACGTGGCGGAGCCACGGGGAATTGGGAGTTGGGAATTGGTAGTTGGTACGGAAAAACTGAAGCCTCACGCCAACGACCAATCTCCGACTACGCCGGCGAGCCGGTCGCGAACCCTGCAATAATTGATGCTGGCGTGACACCCCGCTCGCGCAGGGTGCGGAGACTGAGCGCATCGTGGCGCTTCGCGAGGCGTTCGCCTTTGTCATCGTTCATCAGCGGACAGTGATAAAATGACGGCGGCGTGCAGCCGAGCGCGCGGTAGAGCAGCAATTGCCTGAAAGTGCTCTTGATCAGGTCCGCGCCGCGCACCACCTCGGTGATCCCCATTGCGGCGTCGTCCACCATGCAGGCGAGCTGGTAGCTGGGCACGTCATCCTTGCGCCAGACCAGGAAGTCGCCGAAGTCGCGGCCGGTGACGGCGCGTTGCGCGCCGAAACGGGCGTCATCGAAGACGAGTTCCTCGCCATCGGGCACGCGGAAGCGCCAGTTTACCGCTATGGTTTCATCCAGCGCGCGCAAAGGTGCGTTCGCCGGGGGACGGAATTCCCGCGGGTAGACCGGTTCATCATCCGCGCCCGCCCCTTCATGGGGCGCGCCGATCGCCTCCAGCACGTCGCGGCGCGAACGGGTGCAGGGGAAAATCCATCCGGTGGCGTGAAGCTGTCCGAGAGCGGCGCGATAATGGGCCCGCCGGGCGCTTTGGTTGTAGGGCGCGTACGGCCCGCCGAGGTCGGGCCCCTCGCTCCACGAGAGTCCGAGCCAGCGCAGGTCCTCCAGCATCGAGTCGACGAAATCCAGCCGGAAGCGGGTCGAGTCGATGTCGTCGTTGCGCAGGATGAGTGCGCCGCCGGCGGCGCGGGCGCGTTCCTGCGCGATCCAGAAGGTTCGCGCGTGCCCGAGGTGCAGGTGCCCGGTGGGCGAGGGGGCGAGGCGGCCCCGGTAGCTGGAGTGATTAACCACGCATGGACACGGATAGCCACGGATAAGTCCGGGGAAAGGCGATTCTAGGCTTTTAATCCGTGCCCATCCGTGTTCATCCGTGTTTGCCTGATGCCATGACCAAGCTCCTTTGCGTTTATTGTTCCTCCAGCGACCGGCTGGATCCGAAGTATGCGGCCGCGGCGGACGAACTGGGCCGTGCGATGGTGCGGCACGGCTGGGGCCTGGTCTATGGCGGCGGCAAGACGGGCCTCATGGGTGCCGTGGCCCGGGCCGTCAAGGCGGAGGGCGGACGGGTGGTCGGGGTCATCCCCGAGTTCATGAAGGCCCGCGAGCTGGCCTACGACGAGGCGGACGAGCTGGTGACGGTGGTGACGATGCGCGAACGCAAGCTGCTCATGGAAACACGAGCCGATGCCTTCGTGGCGCTGCCGGGCGGGTTTGGCACGCTCGAGGAGATCATGGAAATCCTCACGTTGCGGCAGCTCGACGTGGTCCGGAAGCCGTGCGTGTTTTTCAACCAGGACGGATTTTACGACGACCTGCTGCGGTTCTTCGGGCGGATGCTAGCCGAGAAGTTTTTTAAGCCGTCAAACATGGACCTGTTCCGGGTGACGACCACGGTGCCGGGTGTTTTCACGGAGATCGACGCCGCGGCGGCGGCGAAGGTGGAGCCGAAGTGGTTCGAGACCCGCTGATGCACCGCGCCGCCGTCCTCGCCCTGCTGCGGGTCCACGCCACCGGGCCGCTCGACGCGCACGAGGCGGCGATGACGGCCGCCACGATTCAATTTGTCGAGGAGCATGCCGACTGCCTGCTGCGGTCGTGCCTGACCGGGCACCTCACTGGCTCGGCCTGGATTGTGAGCCCTGATCGCAAGTGGACACTGCTGACGCATCACCAAAAACTCGACAAATGGCTGCAGCTCGGCGGTCACGCCGACGGTGATCCTGACCTGCGGGCGGTGGCATTGCGCGAGGCCCGGGAGGAAAGCGGGCTGACGCGGCTGCGCTCGCTTTCACTGGCGCCGTTCGATGTTGACCGGCATTGGATCCCGGAACGAAAAAATGAACCGGCGCATTGGCATCACGACCTGCGCTTCATGATCGAGGCGGATCCGGAGGAGGCGCTGGTCGTTTCCAGCGAATCGAAGGATTTGGCTTGGGTGGAGGTGGCCCGCGTCACCAACTTGAACCCGGCGGAATCGATGGCGCGGATGGTGCGGAAGACGGGGAAATGAAGCGGAGAGGGCAAGATACCGCCCCGCTTCAGAACCGCGGTCCCCGCTTCGCGGCCACGTTCACTTCCAGAGTGAAACGACCTCCTCCTTGCGCACCCAGCCGGTCTGGCCGTTCTCGAAGGACAGGCGGATCCAGCCGAGGAAAGTCCGGTCGACGACGGCCACGCTGCCGGCCGCGAGGGGCGTCGTTTTTTGCGCGGTGTCGGCCTCGGTGGGAATGGAGCGCAGCGTCCCGGCCTTCCACGCGATCACGGCCCGAGCGTCGGCGGCAAGGCCGTAGGTCCGTTGTCCAAGGAATGCCGCGACCCCGAGCAGCAGGGCCACGCTGAGGAGAGTAAGGGCGGACGGATGCACCCAGCGGGATTTCCAGGCATAGGCCCGAAGCAACCAGAGCGCGCCTGCGCCCGCCGCCAGCGCTGACGCCAGGACGAGGGCGAGCTGCCATTCCGCGGGCGACGCGAGCCGGGCGGACTCCTGCAGTGGACCGGGTGTCACGAAGGTGCCGAACGGAGACGGGGTGAAGCCGGCCTTCTCGAAGGCCGGTGCCAAATGCCAGCGCACAGAGGGATTGGCGGGATGTTGCACGAAGGCCGCGGCGGCCTGGGCGGCGCCTTCGCCGGGACGATCCTCCTGCGCCAGGGCAAGCGCGAGATTGTGGCGGGCGATCCAATCGGTGGGATTGACCGCGAGCGTTTCGCGCCAGGACTGTTCGGCGGTGGCAAAGTCGCCCTCGCGATACGCCGTGACGGGATCGGCCGAATGGGATTTTTCCTGGGCGAGGGCGGTCGCCACCATCAGCGCACCCATTATCAGGGTCGCGGCAAACGGCAGAAGGTTGCGCGCCAGGAACACCTGGAAGAGAGAGAATGAATTCACGCGCCTGGCGGCGAGGGCGGCTTCGGCGCGGGTGATCCAGTCGGCCGGGAGGGTGTCGCCGGGGCCATAGAGCGCACGGTCGGCTTCCGCCCATAACGTCTGCCACGCATTGACACCCGGCGCTCCGGCGACGGTGAAGGCCGAGGCGGACGGGGCGGCATGGCTGATCTGCCAGAGTGCGCCGGCGTCATGCTGCCATGCGAGCAGCAGGCGCGTGCGGCCGGCATTATCGTTGGCCTTATGTAAGGCGGCGAGGGTGGTGACGAGACGGCGATAGGCCTCGCGCCGTGGCCGCAACGGATCGGTGCGGCGCGCTCGCCGCAGGGCGAGCCCAAGCCAGAAGAGCAGGAGGGCGGCGAAGGGTGAGGCGACCCAAAGCGCCAGGGTCCGCGCCGGAACCGGCGCGAAGGCATGACCCGCACCCGGCAGCGGATCGCGCGGGATCGGCGCGGGAAGAGCGGGCGAGGCGGGAGCCTTTGCCGGCGCGACCGCGGTTCCCGCCGGCGCGGCGGGCGTATCGCTGGTCGGCACGGTGATGGTGATTTTGGGTGCGACCGGGGCGGTGACCGTCACGGTGAATTTTTCACCGGCGATGGTCTTGTAGGTGCCGCTTTGCGGGTCGAAGCACGTGTAGGCCACCGGGCCAAGCGTGTAAGTGCCGGGTTGGGACGGGATGAGCACGACATCCTCGCTGAGCGTGGCATCGAACACCTTGCCCTCCGCCGGGGTCCGCTTGGCTTGGGGCTGCACCACCTGGAAGTCGCGCGAGACATCGCGGGCGGGCAGGCCGGGAATTTCCGGCCAGTTGCCGGTGCCGGCAAGCGTGAGCGTCCAGGTGATGGGTTCGCCCACGGCAGCGGTCGCCGGTACGACCTTGGAGGTAAGGGTAAACTGGCCCACGGCGCCATTGAAGGTCGCGGGCGCGCCGGCCGGCAGCGGGCGGATGGTGAATTCCGGGCGGTTCGAGGTGACCGCAATCTGCTCGATCCGGGGCTGCTGGAAAAACCCGAAGCTGCTGCTGCCGGTCTGGAGATTGACGAGCTGCTGGACGGAATTGAGCGCCACCCGGCCGGGGATCTTGGCGTAAGCGCGTGTTTTGTAGGCGATGTTCAGCCGCACCTCGCCGTTCGCGGTGGATTCACCCGGCTCGGGCTTGGACCACTCCTCGACTAGAAGCGGCGCCGCAGTCCATTCCATGTCGCTGCCGAGCTGGTTGAAATAGCGGCGCGGGACACTCAGCGTGTAGGTCAACGGGAAAACTTCTCCCGCCCAATACGAGGCGGCGGGGGCGGACAGGGTCGAGTTGGTCCCGACATCAAGGGCGACGCCTGCGGTGCCACCGCTATAGGCTGCCACTTGCATGGCGCCTTTGTCCGTCTGGATCGTGAAGGCCGGGATCTGGATCGGCCCGGGTCGCCGCGAGCGGGCACGATAGGTCAGCGCGACGAGGCGGGTGATCGCGCCGTTGATGATGTTGGTCTGGCTCGAGTTGCCGGCGAGCGTGAGGGTAAGTCCATCGATCGCCGGAATCCGCGGATCGCCGCTGGGCGCACAGTCCTCGAACAGCAGCTGCAGCTCGGCGGGGTCACCTGAATCGGCCGGTTGCCACCGCACGGTCTGGGCGAGAGCCGCCGGGATGCAGAGCAGCACCAGCGAAAGCAGGCAAACTCGTCGCATGGTGTTCACCAGTTTTTCCCGTTTTTCGGGAGGGCCTCGGGCTTTTTGTGATCGGCGTCCATCAGTTGAAAGAGCTTGGCGGGCGAGTCCGCGTTGCGGAGCTGGTCGAGTTTCTGCAGCGGCAACGCCATCGCCGGGTCGGAGCTGGTTTCACCGGACGGTTTTTTTTCGGGAGTGCCGCCGACTTTCTGGGTTTCGCCGCCGGCCGGGGCGGGAGGCTTCGGCGGCGGCTCCTTCATGTCACCGAAGGCCGACTGGTTTTGCCTGGGCTCCTGGTCGCCGGGCTTTGCCGGCTGCTGGCCGGGCTGCTTCGCGGAGTCGGACTGATCCGGTTTTTGCCCGCCGGAGGATTGCGGCTGGTTTGGTTGATCCTGTTGCTGCTGCGGCTGCTGATCCTGCTTTTGCTGCTGGGATTGATTTTGGTCGGGCTGCTTTTGCGGAGGTGGCGGCTGGTCCTTTTTTTGCTCCTCGGACTTCTTCAACAGGGCCTCGAGGTCCTGGCGCAGCTGTGGCCAGTCGGCCGCCTTGGCATCAAGGGCGGAGCCAGCTTCGACGCCGGACAAGGCGTCCCGCACCGGTCCCTCGGGCACGGCTTGTTTTTCGGACTGCAGTTGCTGACCATAGGTCAGGGTGGTGCGGCCAAGCTCGGCCCAGTCGGCGGCAGCGCGGTTGTCCTGTCCGGAGATCCGGCCGACGACCTTGGACAACGGAGCCGCGAGGATGTCCTCGCCGCCATCGGCGGCGCGAAGAGAGGCCAGGGGCCAGAAGCCCGAGGTCAGAAAGAATAACACGATTACCGCCGCGACAACCGTTCTGATTTCTGACTGCTGGCCCCTGGCCTCGGGCACGAGCGTGAGCTCGCGCGGCCGGGGGCGCACCGGGAATTCCCGCCAGAAACTCATCAGCAGGCAAAGCAGGGCCGGGGCCAGCACCCACTGGAAACGTTCGACGAGGCGCACCTGGTTTTTCTCCACAAAATCGCCCTTGCGGCCGGCGTCGACCGTGGCCTCGAGCAGCGACGGAAGATCAATCCAGGTGCTGGCATCGCGGTAGGCGCCGTTGGTCGCCCGGGCGAGTTCCTCGAGCGTGCCGCTCTCGAGCTTGGAGAGCACAACGGCGCCGCGGTCATCCTTCACGAAGCCGCCCGCACCGTCGGGAATCATGGCCCCCGTGGCCGTGCCGACGCCGAGTCCGATCACGCGAATGCCCTTTTTCTTCAATGACTCGATGACCGGTTTCCAGTCGTCATCCGTGGCTTCGCCATCGCTGAGCACGATCAGGAAGCGGTCGGCGGCGGAACTCGTCCCGAAGGCCTGCCCGGCGGTTTCCAGCAGGGCGCGGTAATTGGTGCCGCCCTCCGGCAGGTAGTCCGGGTTGAGCGCCGGGAGGAACTCCCGCAGGATCTCATAGTCGGCGCTGAGCGGACTCTGGAGGAAGGCCGTGCCGGAAAACACGACCAAGCCCACGCGCTCGCCGGCGAGCCGCTCGAGCAGCGACTGGATGAGCAGCTTGGCGCGATCGAGCCGCGACGGCTTCACGTCCTGTGAGAGCATCGAGCGCGAGAGATCGACGGCGAGCAGGATTTCCCGCGACTGGTCGAAGACCTGTTCCTCGGTGCGGCCCCATTGCGGGCGGGCGAGCGCGACCAGGGCGAGCGCGAGGCCGGCGAGCAGCCAAAGCCTGGGTTTCAGGCCGGACTCGCGGGACGATGCGCCGGAGGCGAGGTGGAGCTGGCGCGCGCCGGCCTCGGCCCGAAGGAGTTTCGGCCTTGCGCCGGCGGCCTTGCGCCGCCGGTGGGTGAGTTCCCAGACCAGAAGGGCGGCCGGCACCAACAGCAGCCAGAGCAGGCGTGGCCAGGCGAAGTTCATGCCAACGCCTCCTTCCGCCACACCGGGCGGGCCAGCAGGCCGGCCCCGGCCAGCAGCACGGCCCCGGGTGCGGCGAGCCACCAGAAAAGCTCCGTGGTCAGCAGGTAGCTCTTGGCCTGGAATTCGATCTTCTGCGCGCGGTCGATGGCCTTGAAGGCCGACTTGATCGTGCCCGTCTCGGCGGCCCGGAAGAATTGCCCCCCGGTGGCGCTGGAGATGTCGCGGAGGGCGCCTTCATCGAGGTCGGACGGGAGCCCGCGCATGCCCACCTTGTTGCCCCGTTCATCAAACACCGGAAACGGCACGATGCCGTCGCGCCCGGCGCCGATCGTGTAGATGGGGACGCCGCGCGACTTGGCGATGTCCGTCGCCTGCTGGGGCGAGAGGGCGCCGCGGTTGTTCGCGCCGTCGGTCAGCAGGACGATGAAGGCTCCCTGTCGGTGCCCGTCGTTTTCCCGGGCGGCCTGCTGCAGACGCGTCAGGGCGACGCCGAGACCGTCGCCGATCGCGGTGCCGTCCTCGATCAAGCCGATCCTCAGCCGCTCGGTCTGGCGGGCGAGCCAGTCGTGATCGAAGGTCAGCGGGGCCAGCGTGTAGGCCCGGCCGGAAAAGACCACGATGCCGATGCGGTCGTTCGGCCGGTCGTTGATGAAGGCCTGGATCACGGGCTTGATGGCCTGCAGGCGGTTGATCCGCTCGCCATCCCTTTCGTAGTCCTCGGCGAGCATCGAACCGGACAGGTCGATTGCGAGCACGATGTCGTAGCCTTGCGACCGCACCTCACGCTTGTCCTCGATGCGTTGGGGCCGGGCCAGCGCGCCGGTGAGCAGGACCAGCCCGGTGAGGGCGAGACCCGCGGGCCAGCGGGAGACCGAGCCCATGGACGAACGGTGCCAGGCCGCCGCGAAGGGCACGAGCACCACCGAGACGCTGCGGCGGCCGCGCAGCCAGACGGCGGTGAAGATGAGCGGCAGGACCAGCAGCCACAGGGGATCGTGCAGGACCATGTCTTTCATGGCGGCGATGAAAAATTCCAAATTCCAAGCCCCAAGCTCCAATGAAACGCCAAATCAGTGCAATTGGCGCATCCCCCGGCGGGCGAGTCTGCATTGCGGCTTTTTTGGCGCTTGGTCATTGGAGCTTGGAGCTTGCGCACATCAGTGCGCGCCGGCGCGCTGGCGGGCGTGGAAAAAGCGCACCAACGCATCGAGGCGGTTCTGGTCGGTGCCGACGACCAGCCGGCTGAGCGGATCGGGAAACGTCCTGGTCCATGCCGTCTCCCGCTCCTGCCGCCACGAGGCATGGGCGGCGCGTTCGGCGCTGGAGCCGTCCAGGGTGACGAGCCGCCCGGCGTCGGGATCGAAGACGGCGAGCGTCTCGCCGGCGGGCAGTGATCGCTCCCAAGGATCATCCACGCGAAAGCCCATCGTCTGGTAACGGCGTTGCAGCACGGTCCAGCCCTCGGGATCCGTTCGCGGGGGAAAATCGCCGAGCCAGAGCAACACGCTGTGACGGGGCGCGGCCCGGGCCAGGAAGCGCCAGGGAATCTGCGCGCTTTCGCGGGAAAGCGCCGGGGCGGGACGCGACAGCAGCGAGGCGGCGGCATGCAGGATCGCGCCGCGCCCGCGGACCGGCTCGCGGAACGAATAGCCCGCCGGGGCCGCGTGCACAAAGCCCACCCGGTCGCGGTTCACCGCGCCGAGGAGCATCACGAGCCCGGCGAGTTCCAGCAGGGCCTCGCGCTTCGACTGCGCGCCCGAGCCGAACTGCAGGCTGGGGGAATCCTCGAACACCAGCAGCAGGGTGACCTCGCGTTCCTCGACGAATTTCTTGCGGTAGGCCTCGCCCAGGCGCGCCGTCACGTTCCAGTCGATGTCGCGCACATCGTCGCCGAACTCATACTTTACCACCTGGTCAAACTCCATGCCACGACCGCGGAAGGCAGAGCGGTACTCGCCGCTCAGCACGTTCTCGACCGCATGTCGCACGCGCCACTCCAGCTGGCGCAGGACGGCGAGCGGGTTTGACGGAGCTGTGGTTTCGGCGGTCACGGCAAAATCCTTCCTGCTTCTCTCGATCTTTCTCTTTCTCCGGGCGGCTTGGCCGGTGAGGTCCCGAAGAAGGATAAAGAGAAACAGGAAAGAGAAAGATTAAGAGATGGAGGGCACGGGGGTTTTCTCCACGACCTGGGCGATGATCCTGTCCGCGCTGATTTCCTCGGCCTCGGCCTCGTAGGTGAGGCCCACGCGGTGGCGGAGGACATCGGGCGCGAGTTCCTGGATGAGGGCGGGCGAGACAAAATCGAGCCCGCGGAGCCACGCGAGCGCACGGCCGGCCTGGTAGAGGGCGAGGGAGGCGCGGGGCGAGGCACCGAAGCTGAGGTGTTTCTTGGCCGGGCCGTTGTTCTCGGCCAGGGCCCGGGTGCCACGGACCAGCGCCAGGATGTAGCCCTGCAGGGCCGGGGCGAGGTGCACGCGATCGACTTCGACCCGGAGCTCCAGCAATTCCGCGCCGCTGGAGGCGGCCGCGAGCTCGGGTTGCTTCGTGACCTGGCCCCAGCGCTGCATCATCAAAGACTCCTCCTCGGCCGTGGGGTAGTCGACGAGCAGCTTGAACAGAAACCGGTCGGTCTGGGCCTCGGGCAGGGGATAGGTGCCCTCCTGCTCGACGGGATTCTGCGTGGCCATCACGAAGAAGGGTTTGGGCAGCGGGTGGGTCTGGCCGCCAATGGTCACCTGCCGCTCCTGCATCGCCTCGAGCAGGGCGCTCTGCACCTTGGCGGGGGCGCGGTTGATTTCGTCGGCCAGCACGAGATTGGCGAAGATGGGACCACGGTGGGCGCTGAACTCGCCGGTCTTGGGCTGGAAGATCATCGTCCCGACGACATCGCTCGGCAGCAGGTCCGGCGTGAACTGGATGCGCTCGAACTGCACGCCGAGGGCGGTGCCGAGGGACTTCACCAGCAGCGTCTTGGCGAGGCCGGGCATGCCCTCGAGGAGTACATGGCCGTTGGCGAGGAGGGCGACGAGCAGGCGCTCGACGACGGCATCCTGGCCGATGACGGCCTTGCCGATTTCATCGCGGAGTTTCTGGGACCAGGCTGGACCGGTGATCATGAGATGAAGCGAGGGAAAATGATGTGGGACAAGCGGGTGTGCATTTGACTCCGGGAATCGATAAGAGTTTCCCTGAGAAAAACCACCGTCCATGGCTTTACCAACTCAAATCGAAGGGCGGCTGGCTGCGCTGGGGTTCCAGCCGGCGAGGTGGAGGAACGCTTTGTCCGCGGTACGGGACCCGACGGCCAAAAAATCAAGATGTTCAAGTCGATTCCCACGGCTTCTTTGCCAGCATCAGATCTCCACCAATGAATAAGACGATTGAAGCCAGATTGGCGGCTCTGGGGGTGAAGACCTCGGACGTGGATGAACGATTCATCCTCGGTTCGGGTCACGGAGGGCAGAAGCTCCAGAAGACAAGTTCCTGTGTGTGGCTGCGTCATCGTCCCACCGGTGTCGAGACGAGGTGCCAGCGAGAACGCTCGCAATCGGCCAACCGTGAATGGGCTTGGGCCGAACTCTGTGCGAAGTTGGAGGAGCGGCAACGCGCGGAACGGGCCAAGCAAATGGATGAGCGGGAACAAGGCCGTCGTCGGAACCGGCAGAAATCCCGAGGCCAGAAGATCCGGATGATTCAATCCAAGAAGCATCGCGCGGGCATCAAGGCGCGAAGAAGCCGGCCAGATACGGACTGACGCTTATCCGTCGTCCGCGACGAGTTGCTGGCAGGGTTGCCTCCTTGCCATTGGAGTGGAGCGAGCGGGCAACGGCGGTCTTGTCCTCGCTCCCACAAGAAAGACAGGCCAAGTCAGCAGCGGCTAATCTTCCGTCGCACGGTGAAACCGATGAAACCGAGGCCGAGCGCCATCAGCGCGCAGGTCGAGGGTTCGGGGACGGCGGTGAAATTCAGCACGAGGTTATTGCCGGCCTGGGTAACCGCGAAAATACCGCCACCGGTGAAACTGGAGGAATCAATGGTGAATTTTGAGGCGGAGAAACCGGTGAGCGTGGTCGCCGAGGCGAAGGTCCAGGACGCCGTGGAGCCGAGCCCGGAAACTGCGCCGGGGCTGTTGCTGAGAGCGAGGGAGATGACCTTGAGGGTGTAGCCGCCGGCGGACAGCGGAGTCAGGTTCAACGTCCCCGTGACGTTGATGAGATCCCAGTCCGTGCCCGCCGAGCCTGTGGGCGCGCGGATCTCGAGGTCGGTGGTGATGCCGTTATTGAGGGTCAGGCCGGAGGCGAAATGCAGGGTGCCGGGCGAATTACCGGGAGCGATGGTCACCGTGGAGCCGAGGGTCAGCGGACTGGTGAAGGTGCCATTACCGGCGAGCGTCCCGCCATTGACGGTCAGGTTCAGGGTGTTGCCGAAACTGATCCCGCTGGCGACATTGAGCGTGCCGCCGTTGAGCGTGACCGTGCTGGAGCCAAAGGCGGAGTTGTTGCCGGCGACGAGCGTGCCGCCGGTGATGGTGGTGCTGCCGGTGTAGGTACTGGCACCGGGCAGGACATTGTAGCCACCGGTGTTGATGACTTTGGTCGGGCCCGTGATTGTGACCGCGGTGCCTCCGCTGGTGCCGTTTTTGGTGAGATAGTAGGGCGTGGCGGAAGCAGCGTTGGTGTCGAATTGCAGGGTGCCATTCCCGGTGCCGGTTGTGATCGTGGCGGCATTGACAAAACCGCCGGCGGCCGCCGGACCGGCTGCGGCTGCGCCGATGTTCAGCGTGCCGTTGCCAAGGGCATTCAAGGCGAGTGTGACCGTGCCCGCTCCGCTGTTTACGGCCACCGTGCCACCATTCGACAAAGTCAGGGAGCCGGTGGCAGAGTAGCTGACATACATGCCGGAGACATTGGTCCAGATGCTGCCCGCGCCATCGATCACCGCCGAGCCATTGCTGGAGCCGAGGGTGCCGATGAACCCGCCGCCGGTGTGCACGGCGCCGCCGTTGGAGAGGAGCAATGAACCCTGGCCCTGATAACCGACGCGAAAATCCAGCGTGTTGTTCCAGGCGCTGCCGGCGCCGGTGATCGTGGCGGTGGCGGCCGTGCCGTCGACGTCGCCAAACTCGGTGGATACGCCGCCGCCGGACGAGACCAAAAGCGTGCCGTGGATGCCGACCACGAATTCATGGGTGACGCCGAAGGAACTGCCGGCCCCCGACACGTTGAGCGTGCCCGAACTGCCGGGTTGATAGCCCAGTGTGCTGTACAGGCTGGTGACGGAGCCGCCGTTGGTCACGTTGAGGGTGCCCTGGCCGGAATAGCCGACCCAGATATGATCCGTGGTGGTGTTCCACGCGCTGCCCACGCCATCGACCGTGACCGTGCCCGAGCCGGTGGACCCATTGCCGATGAACCCAGCCGTACTTCTGACAGTCGCGGCGTTTGAGATCGTGAGGCTGCCGGTGCCCTGATTGCCCACAACCAGCTCATGGGCATTGGTCCAGGAGCTGCCTGAGCCGTTGGCGATGACCGTGCCGTTGGCCCCGCATTATTTCCAATGCGGCCGAGACCATTTGTGGTGACCGTACCGCCGCTGGCGATGTTGAGGACGCCAATGGCTAAATCCCCCACGAAAAGGTTATCCGCATTCGTCCAAGTACTGCCGGCGCCAGTGACCGTGGCTGTCCCGGAGCTCCCGGCCACGAAGCCAAGCGAGGAACCAAAATCGGAAGCAGCCGCACCGCCGGAGACGGTCAGCAACCCCGTCCCTTCGTTGCCGAGCAGGAGATTGCCCGAAAGAGCCATGGAACTGCCGATCCCATCGACCGTGACTGTGCCGGTGACACCAGACAGGCGGCCGATGGACATGACATTGCCCGCAAAGGATCCGCCGCTGGCAACCGAGAGCGAGCCGGTTGTGCTCAAGCCCACATCGGTAAACTGACTGCTCCAAATACTGCCGGTGCCAGTGATAATCGCTGTGCCCGTGCCACCGGGGTTGTTGCCGATCTCGCCCTGGTTATTGGTGACCCGGCCACCGGAGTTGACGATCAAGGTGCCATTGCCTGCGCTACCCACATAAAGCGTGCTCGAATTGGTCAGCGAACTGTTGGTGCCGCTGACGGTGACCGTGCCGATGCCGCCGGTATTGTTGCCGATGGAGGTGTTGGGACTCGAGACCGCGCCGCCGTTGGTGATCGTCAGTGAACCGGTGCCGGCGGCGCCGACGTAAAGGTAGGTGGAATTAATGAACGAGCTGCCGCCCCCATCGACCGTGACGGTGCCGTGGCTGCCGGCAATATCCGCAATGGTGGTGATATCGGTGACCGTGACATTGCCATGATTGCTAATGTGGAGCACGCCCGTGCCCTGATAGCCCACATTTAGTACACCGGCATTGGTCCAGGAACTGCCGAGGCCGTCGACCGTGACAGTGCCGGCACTGCCGCCCGATTGGCCGATGACCCCAAAGTGATCACTGACCGTACCGCCGTTGGTGATAAGAAGAGTCCCATTGTCGCCGTTCACATCGCCGATCGTGACGTCGCCCGAGGTGCCATGATTGATGGTGCCGCCCTTAACCTGCACAGTACCGGCATTGATCGCGGAGCTGTTGGTGAAACTGCCGCCGCCATTGTAGTTGAAAGTATTCGCGCCGGTGAGAATCAGCGTGCCGGCGCCGGTCTTGGAGAAGTGACCGTTGCCGCCGATGATGCCGTCGATTTCCATCACGGTTGAAGCCCCGGTGACATTGAAGACGTGATCCGTAGCGCCGGCGGCCAGCGTCAGGGCGAGGGTGTTGTCGAAAGTGACAACGGGGGCGGCGTTCGCGACGGATACATTTCCATTCAGGGTCAGAACCGGGGTGGTTCCGGTGCCGCTCAAGGTGTAGACAGGTCGTGAGGCGTCGAAAGTGAGGTCGCCCAAGGTAATGGTTGAGACGAGCACATGATTCCGGCCGATCGTGCTGCCAAAGAGCACGGAATCCCCGGAGGAAGGCGGCAGGAGCAGCCAGTTGAGCGGTTCGTTAATATTTCCGTCGGTTAGACCGAGGCCGGCCCAAATGGCTTGGGCAAATGCGCTGACCGTGCCAAGCGACAGGGCCAGAAAGATAGCGGCAATAGATTTTTTGCTCACGCTCCGGAAACCTGCGGTCCGCGGTGTTTCCAGGCAATCAGGATATCAGCCGGAGCCGGATGAAATATCGCATCATTAGCCATGCGGATACAGTGGACGGCTCAGAGCCAGCCGCGCTAATCATGAGACTGCGGTGGCGGCGCAAAAAAAGCCGGCCTGACCGGCCGGCTCATCGGTTTGCATGATCAGGAAATCGAGCCTTCGTCCGCTGGCGACGCAGAACCGGCAGCTCGATCGCGCCGAGTCCCAGTGTCATCGGTGCATAGGTGGACGACCTTAGGGCAGGTGAGAAGTTCAGGTTCAGGTCATTGCCGGAGATGCTGAGCGAGAAGCCGTTCGAGCCAAGACGACTGGCGAATTGAGAGGGATCGATCGTGATATTGCCCATGCCGCCCGTGATCCCGGTGACGCAGGTCGCGATGGTCCAGGCGTAGGCAGAGCCCGGATTGAAAGCGCTGACGCTACCGGCGGTGCCGCCGGAGTTGAGGGAGATATCTGAGCATCAAGATGCGTTTTGTGGCCCAGGAGGCCTCGCAGGTTTCGCAGACCCAGGAGCTGCAGCTGACGCTGAGGGAGAAGGCACCGATGGCCCTGATCTTCACGCCGCAGGGCGTGCAGCGGCGCCCGCGCTAAAGCATTTCGACGGGATCGCCGATCCGGAGGGTGCCGGACTTCATCTCGTGAATCAGATTCTGGCCGAAGTTGACATCGGTCGGATCGATGGGATCGCGACGGTAGCCGGCGAGTGTGCGCAGCGGTTCCTTTCCACGCTCGGCGGTCAGCTGGTCCGTGGTGGTCACCACGCAGCGGGCGCAGGGTCCTCCGGCGCGGAAGGTCATGCCGCCAATGCGCAGGCGCGGCCAGGTGTCCTCGGCGAAGGCGGGGCAGCCGGCGACGACGAGGTTGGGGCGGAAACGGTTCATGGGCAGCGTCGCTTCACCGCGTGCGGCCAAGCGATCATTCAGGTCGGCGAGCGAGGCTTCGCTGATCACGAGGAAGGGATAGGCGTCGGCAAAACCGACGATATCGCCGGGGCGGGTCGCTTTGGGCTTCAGCATCGGACGCTGAAACGCGGCCCCGATGCGCACGAGCCGGCATTTCAGCGAGAGAAAATCCCCCAGCCATTGGGCGGGGGCATCGCCGCAGTCCTCGGCCTGCAGGCCTTCGCTGCTCCAGACACTGACCGGGCGCAGCGGAGCGCCGGGATCGGAGGCGCGGGGCACGCGCAGTTCGCCAGCGCCCCCGGCCGAAAGCGTGAGCGTATGGGCGGACAGGGCCGTGGCAACAAGGGCCATGCGTGGCAGGGTGCGCTGGGTGAGAAAGCGCCCGGCTTCGTCCACCACGAGGAAACGCCGGTCACCGACGAGTCCCATTGCATCCACGGTGGCGGCATCCACCGCGCAGGCGCGCAGTGACTTCACGGGATGGATGAACAGTCCGGCGAGATGCACAGGCCAATACACACCTCGCTGCGCAATGTGCTCAAGGCGTTTTCCGCCGGTAGGTCACGAGATAGAGCGACGACTCCGGCGTGGTTACAAAGCTGTCGGGAGCTTGCCCGTCGATCCCGTAGCAGACGCGCAGGCGGTCGCCGACGAGCTGGTAGATGGCGGGAATGGTGCGGCCGGCGTTGGGGCCCTCCACGCCGATGAGGGTCAGCCCGCGATGAACGCGGGTGGCGCCGAGCAGATAGGTCCCGCGATCGGCGATCTGGCCGTCGAAGCGTACGACATAGGTGCCGGCCGAAAGCTCGATCTCGGTTTTTTCCGCCACCAGCCGGGGCATTGCCTCGCCGGCGAGCTCGGCCTTCACGATGGCCCAGCGACCTTGCAGCGCCGCATGGTCGGAATCGGTCTCGGGTTTCACCGTCAGCTTTTCTTCACGATTTCTCGCGGCACGACCTCCAGCGGGTCGGGCGCGGGCAGATCCTTCGCGCCCTTGGCCCCCAGCTCAGCCAGCTTGCGGGCGCCGGGGAGCAGCGAGCTGCCATAGGAGCCGACGGCCTTGTTGTAGTGGCCGAGGGCCGACTTGAGGCCCGTGCCGATGTTCTCGATGTGCTCGGCGAAAGTGGCCACGCGGTCATGGAGTTCGCGGCCGAGGTCGGCAATGGCCTCGGCATTCTTGGAGACGGACTCCTGCCGCCAGCCCCAGGCCGCGGCCTTGAGGAGCGCAATAAGGGTCGCCGGGGTCGCGAGCAGGACCTTCTTGCCGATGGCGCGGTCGATGAGCGTGGGATCGGCCTGGAGGGCGCCCGAGAGGAACTGGTCGCCGGGCAGGAAGAGCACGACGAACTCGGGCGACGGCTGGAATTGCTCCCAGTAATTTTTCGCTCCGAGGGCATCGATATGGCTGCGCACCTTGGCGGCGTGCTCGGCGAGCTTGGCTGCGCGGATGGCTTCATCGGAGGCATTGGCGGCCTCGCGGTAGGCCTCGTTCGGCGCCTTGGCGTCGACCACGATCTGCTGGCCACCCGGCAGGCGGACAACCAAGTCAGGGCGTTGGTCACCGGCGGTCTTCTGCTCAGTGAAATCGCAATAGGCGGTCATGCCCGACATCTCCACGACGCGGCGGAGCTGCAACTCGCCCCAGGTGCCGGCCGTGGTGGTCGAACGGAGCGCGGTCGAGAGCTTGGCGGCCTCGGCTTGCAGTGAAACCTGGGCCGTGCCGAGCGATTTCAGCTGTTCGGAAAGCTGCCCGTAGGCACTGGCCCGGGCCTTTTCGATCTCGCCGATCTTTGCGTCCACCTTCTCGAGCGATTCCTTGAGCGGCTTCACGAGGGTCTCGACGGCGAGCTGGCGCGCGGCGAGATCGCTCTTGGCTCCATCTTGGTATTTCTCGAGCGTGGCCTGGGCGAGCTTGAGGAATGACTCGTTGTTGTGCTGGAGCGCCTCGGCGGAGAGGGCCTTGAATTCATGGGTCCGCCCCTCGTGGTTCTCGCGCTCGGTCGTCAGCTGGGTCGAGAGCTGGGCGTTGAGCGTCGCGAATCGCGCGCATTCGGCCCGCAAGGCCGCAAGCTCTGCGTTCAGGCGCACTGCTTCATCCTCCTTGGCGCGCAACCGCTCGGCGAGTGTCGCCTGCCGGCTGTGCAGCACGAGCCAGACGATTATCCCCACGACCAGGGAGGACGCCAAACTGGCTGTGATCGTAAAATTCACGTAAAGATTGTTTTTTGAAGGTTTGTTTAAATCCCGGACGAATCGCACTCCTTAACACACCGAAATTCACTCTGCAAACACGCGCATGCCAATGTCTTCCCCTGCTTGGCGCTGACAGGTTCCATGTTGTCCATGAATGCACTCACTGAAAAGAATTTAGTGCCGTCGATCCCGGATGGGAAGCCCTCCGTGCTCGTGGTTGATGACGAATACGGTCCGCGCGAGTCGATTGCATTCACCCTGTCGGGCGAATTCAACGTGGACACCGCAGGACGCGCGGCCGAGGCATTGGCCAAGATCCGCAAGCAGCCCTATGCGGCGGTTGTCCTCGATATCCGCATGCCCGAGATGGACGGCATCAAGGCGCTGGAGGAATTGCGCCGGATCGATCCCGATGTCTCGGTGATCATGCTGACCGGCTACGGCACGCTGTTGACGGCGCAGCAGGCGATGGTGGCGGGTGCGAGTCAGTACCTGCGCAAGCCACCGGATGTCGCCGAGCTGATCGAGGCCGTGCGCAAGCAGGCCCAGGCCACCAGGGTGCGCCGCCACCAGACCCATCTTACGCGCGAGATGCAGGAAATGAACGGGGCGCTCAAGCGCGAGGTCGAGCAGAACGAGCCCCAAATCTGGCAGGCGAGGGCGTCGGTGGAGCTGGTGCACGATCTCAACAACCCGCTGACGGTCGTCATCGGCTATGCGACGCTGTTGATCGAGGAGGTGCGCGCGGTGTCAAAGCTCGACCCGGAGCGCGGCCAGAAACTCCTGGAGTACGCCAGCATGGTCGAGCGCGCGGCGGAATACTGCCATCATCTTTCCGAGAACTGGCGCCAGGCCTCGAAGAAAACCGCGGAATACGCGCCGGTTGACCTGGTGCAGGTGATCCAGGAGGTGCGGCAGGTGATCTTCTTCGGCAATGCAGCCGTGATCCTTTCCGGACTCACGACGGGCACGGTGCGCGGCTCGAAGTTCGAGCTGATGCGCGTCTTCCAGAATCTCCTGAAGAACGCCTTGGAGTCGGGTGCGACCCGGGTGCAGGTGGCGCTGGTGTCGCTCGGCGAGACCATCGAGGTGACGATTGCCGACAACGGGTCGGGGATGAATGCCGATGCGGTGAAGCGTGCGCTGCGGGGCGGGTTTACGAGCAAGCAAAACGGAACGGGGCTCGGTCTTAGCATCTGCCGTCACTTGCTCGGCGCGCACGGGGCGACCTTCAGCCTTGAGTCCGTCCCGGGCAAGGGCACCACGGTGCGGCTGGTTTTCCCTGCGACGGTGCAGGCCTGACGCACGCATGAGCCAGCATTTCCTGCACCGCGACACGGCATGAATCGTCGGCGCGTCAAAATCACCGGCATCGGCCCGGTCACGCCCGCCGGCATCGGCCGGGACGATTTCTGGAAGGGCATACTCGAACCGGTCAGCCGCGTGCGACCATTCGTAAAGTTGGGGGATCAATACGGACCTTTGGTCGCGGCTTACATCGATGGGTTTGATATCAACCGTCACATCGAGCGCAGCAAACTGCCCAAAGGGGCTGCGCGCCATACCTTGTTCGCCGTTGCCGGATCGATCCTAGCATTGCAGGACGCCGGCATCTCGCAGGAAGAATTTGCAGCGGCCAACAATGCCATTGTCACCGGGACGTCCCTCATGGATTTTGGCGGTACGATCAGCACGATCGATGCCGTGCACAAGCGCGGGCCACGTGCGGCCCATGGGCGGGCGGTCTACACGGCAAATTTGGCGAGTGTGCCCACGGCCTTGAATGAAGCCTTTGGCATGTCAGCTCGCTCAATGGTCATCCAAAGCTCCTGCTGTTCCGGGCTCGATGCCATCGGTTATGCCGCCAACCTGGTTGCGACGGGAGAGTCGGACATGATTTTGTGCGGTGGCACAGAAGCCCCGCTGCACCGTTGCCCGCTGCTGGAACTGAGAGCCACGGGCCTTACGCCGATGACCGATGAAATGCCTGAGCGGCTGGCGCGTCCTTTTGATTTATGGCGGACGACGGGGGTCGTAAGCGAGGGAGCCAGCATGTTTGTGATTGAGCCCGAGACCAGTCCCCGCCCGGGATACAGCTATATTACCGGTTATGCCTTCGCCAATGATGAGCCGAACGATCTTTGCGGAGGCATGGCCGTGGCTGCGCGCCAGGCGATGGCTTCTGCCAGGATCCGGCCGGAGCAGGTTGACGTGATCAATGCCTGGGGGCCGGGACACAAGTTGATCGACGAAACGGAGGCTCGCGCCATGAACCAAGTATTTCAATCCCTGCTCCCCGGGATTCCCGTTGTCTCGATCAAGGGATCCATCGGCAATCCCCTCGGCGCGGCACCGGCCATCCAACTGGCGACGGCGGCCCTGGGGCACCGGTTCGGGTTGATACCCCCGACCGTGAATTGGGACTACCCGGATCCGTCCTGCCCGTTTAATCTTAGCAACCAGCCCCGTTCGGTTTCACATGCCGTGACATTGATCAATGCACATGGCCTGGCAGGAGTGAACGCGGCCCTGGTCCTGGAACGATGCTGAGCTCCTACGCATTATGGGTCTCGGCGATGGTCGCACTGATTGGGGCGCTCATCTTTTGGTCGAATCCGGCACGGATGGTGAACCGCCTGGTGTTCACCTGTTCCCTGCATATCGCCGCGTGGCTGGCGTTCTTGAATCTTACCATCACCTCGGCGCGAGGCTCGCCCGACGGTTTGTTTTGGCTGAGGTGGACCTATGTTGTCAGCGCCTCGCTTCCCCTGCATTTTTTTCTCGTAAAAGAGAGCATCATTGCAGGCCTTGGTCGTGACAAATTGAAGCTGGGCTGGCCGATGATGGGATGGGTCGTGGTTTCGCTGGTGCTGACGGTTATTCCCTTCACGGAAGTCTTTATTCCGTCCTATTCCGTGGCGACCCAACCGGTCCGCGGGTGGGCTTATCATGGATATGAGTACGGGATTGTGGTGCTCTACGCATTCCTGTTTCGCGACTCGCTCAGGACCATCAAAACGGTCGGTGGCGCCCAGAGGCTGGAATTGCAGGTCTGGCTTGTGGGCGGTTGCGCCTCGGCGGCCACGATTCTTGCCCTCAAGGCGCTTTCCACGCTGACCCACGATCCACTCTACGTTGGTTTGCAGCCGTTCGTCGCCCTGGTTTATTACGGGGGCACGGCCTATGCGATTACGGCCTCCCGCATTTTTGACGCCCGACAGCTGGTCTTGGTGGTGGTTGAAAAGATCATCCTGATTGTGGCGGTGTCGTGCGTGGCCTATCTGCTGGATCTGTTGATCGGCGAATTTCTGTCACCATCGCTGGCGCTTCTGGCCACCACCGCGCTGGCGCTTTGGTTCGCGGCGGCGGTGAACTCGCGGCTGGACCGGACGTTTCAGTTCTATCCCCAGGGCACCGCGGCCCGGCAGGCGGCCTATGCCGTGGCCCGGCGCGAGATCCAGGCGCAAGGCCTGGAGCAGGCCTTTCTTTCCATCCTCAAGGGTTGGGGCCAGACGGATCGCGCGTTGATGCTCTCGGGGACCAAGAGCGCCCTGGAGGGCGGCGGGGTCGAGCTGCCGCAGGATTGCGCCACCTTGCAGATTTTGCGGCAGCTGCGCTGGGCCACGCCGGAGCGGCTGGCGCGCGAAAAAAGCGCGCCGGAGCGCGAGGAATTGGGCCGCTTTTTGCAGGAGCAGCGCCTCGGCGTGGTGGTCCTGAGCGAGGGTCCGACACTCACGTTGCTGGTGGGGGTCGGCGTGCCCGCCTCGCGCCGGCCGTTCACCTATCCGCAGGTGACGCAATTGATGGAGCTCGCGTCGATCATCGAGAGCGCCCTGGAACGCAGCCATTACTCGGTGAAGGCCCAGCATGCCGAGCAGCTCGCGACCGTAGGCCTGCTGGGGGCGAGCCTCGCGCACGAAATCCGCAACCCGCTCGTCACGATCAAGACCTTCGTCCAGCTCCTGCCGCAGCACCACCAGGACCCCGCGTTCCGGGACAAGTTCTTCCGTCTGATCGGCGATGAAGTGTCGCGCATCGACCGGCTGACCGAGCAGTTGCTCGATCTTGCCTCACCCCGGGCCTATGTGGCCGTTCCGACCCCGCTCCATCCCTTGCTGCGGTCGAGCCTCGATCTCGTCACCACGAAGGCGGACCACCGCCAGATCCGCATCATTTCCGAGTTTGCCGCCTCGCCGGACGTGGCCCTCACGGACGCCGCCGCCACGAAGCAGGTGCTGCTCAACCTTTGTTTCAACGCGATCCATGCGGTGGAAAATCGCGAGGGCGACCGGTGGATCCGCGTGGCGACCCGCAACGTGCCGGAAGGAATTGAAATCGCGGTTTCGGACAACGGCCCCGGGATCGCGCCGGAAATTCTGCCGCTGCTGTTCCAGCCGTTTCAATCGACGAAATCGACGGGCTTCGGACTTGGGCTCGCAATTTGCACCGATATCCTTTCGGGTTTGAAGGCAACAATTGCCGCCGATCCGCCGAGCCCCGGGACGGGCGCGACGTTCCGCGTGCATTTTCCATGTCCACCACCTTCATCCTAGCGACCACCGACCTCCAGCTGGCGGCCATGTGGGAAGCCCAGATTCCCCCGGGCCGGCCGATTGTGCGGCTGTTCGCGACGGTCAGCCAGGCGGTGCCGCAGGCGGGGCTTTCGGCGGTGGTGGTGCTCGATGCGAGTTCCGAGCCGCAACTGCCCCAGAACCTGGTCAAATGCCCCACCATTTATGTAGGCGAACCGCGCAGCCTGCCCTTCGAGCAGGCCCGGCTGGCGGGGCGGGCGAAAGTCTACCTGAACTACGACGAAAGCACCCGGCGGCTCCGCGAGTTCTTGCCCCTGATGGAGGAGCTGGCCGCGAAGGAGTCGATGCTCGCCCTGCTGATGGACAAGGGCCGTCGCGTCGAGGGCTCGGGCTCGCGTGCCCCCATGCGCGCCTCGGCGGCAACGGAAACGGCCGAGCTCTGGGATTTTCTTGAGGGGGCGGTCGAGAGCATCGATTCGCGTGACCGGTTGCTCGGCGAATTCCGCCGGGCCTCGCGCCACCTGTTGCGCGCCTCGCATGCCGTCTTTTTCCTGCGGGAGACGGATGGATTCCGCGCCGACCGTGGCACTTCGTTCTTCCCCAACGACGACCCGCTGGTGGGCTACCTGGAAGGCCTCCGGCGGTGATCGACGGTGCGAGCTGGGATGGGCCGGGCGATCCCATGGCCGAGCTCGCCGTGCGCAACCGGCTGGCCATGTGGGGGGCGCGCTTGCTCGTGCCGATTCACGATAACGGCCGCCTGCTGGGGCTGATCGCGCTCGGGGTGCGCGATGACGGGCAACCCTATGACGAATCCGACCGGGTGCGCGCCGTGTGCGTGGCGCGGTTGCTGCGCCAGTTCCTCGCCAAGGCCACGCAGCTGGGCCGCCTCCAGATTTTTGCCACGCAGGCGACCCTCGGCGCGAAATACCTGCCGAGCACCCTGATACTCGCGCCGGAGGAAAACGTGCCGCGGCAGGTTCCCCTCGTCGTGCGGGACCTGATCGGACGCGTGCGCCGCACCCGCGAGGTCAGCCGGGTGGCGTCGAGCGAGGGCCAGCCCTTCCGCGCGAGCGCGGGGTTGGTCGCCGAGACCGGTGGCGTATGGGCTTTTTGGGAGGAAGCGAGCGGCGAGGTGCACGACGCGGCCGGCCGCCGGCGCGCGGCGCGAATGGGTCTCCTGCGCGAACTGGCCCTGACGCTCAGCCATGAACTCGGCAATGCGCTCGTTTCCTTGGCGACGTTCCGCCAGGTGCCGGATGGATCGACCGTGCCTCCGGCCATGGTGGCGACCATCAAGGGCGACATTGCCAAGCTCGAGGAGTTATCGGGACGCATGGCGGTGATGCAGTCCCTCGATGAGCTGGTGCCCGCCAAGGTTGATGTCCGCGAACTGGCCCAGGCGGCGGGATCCGCGCTGGGGGTCAGGGTCGAGGTCGGACCGGACCCCGTCATCCTGTCGGCGGCGAAGGACCTGCTCCAGTTCGCGCTGAGCTCACTCATCGAAACCATCACGGAGAACCGCGGCGAACTGGGTGCCCGCGAGCTGGCGCTCCAGGTGCGCTCGACCGGGACGGGGGCGGAGCTCACAGCCCTGTTGTCGCTGAAGGGCCGGCATCTAGAATTGGAAGGAATCCTGCCGGAGCCGGTGACGGGCGCCGTGCCGAACCAGGGCCGGATGGGCGTCTTTCTCGCCAAGGAAATCCTTCGGCTC
>CAIKHO010000029.1 GCA_903827245.1 uncultured Opitutia bacterium | reverse complement strand
CTCGATGTCCTGGACGTCCTTGAAGTGCTTCTCGAGCGTCGCGCGGACCTTGAGGAGCTCGGCGTAGGACTTGGGCATCTGGTCCTTGAGCTTGAGGACGGGCTCGGGCGTGCGGACGCCGGCGACGACGTCCTCGCCCTGGGCGTTGATGAGGAACTCGCCGTAGAACTCGTTGGTGCCGTTGGCGGGGTTGCGGGTGAACGCGACGCCGGAGCCGGAGGTGTCACCGGTGTTGCCGAACACCATGGCCTGCACGTTGACGGCGGTGCCCCACTCGGAGGGGATGCCGTATTTGGCGCGGTAAACCTTGGCGCGGTCGTTCATCCACGAGCCGAAGACGGCGCCGGCGGCGCCGCGGAGCTGGTCCCACGGATCGTTCGGGAACGATTTTCCGGTGCGATCCTTGACGAGGGCCTTGAAGCGCTTGACGAGCTCCTGCTGGTCGGCGGCGGTGAGCTCGGAGTCGACGATGTCCTTGTGGTAGGTCTCGTGCTTGAACGTGTGGATGGTGTGCTCGAAGGGATCGTGATCCTCGCCTTCGCGTTTCTGCACGCCCATGACAACGTCGCCATACATCTGGATGAAACGGCGGTAACAGTCCCAGGCGAAGCGCTCGTTCTTGGTGGCGGTGACAAGGGCGACGACGGTCTGGTCGTTGAGGCCGAGGTTGAGGATGGTGTCCATCATACCCGGCATGGAATCGCGGGCGCCGGAGCGGACGGCGACGAGGAGCGGGGTGCCGTCGGTGGCGCCGAACTTGGTGCCCATGATCTTCTCCATGTTCGCAATGCCGGCCTGCATCTGGGCCTGGAGTTCCTTCGGGTAGGTCCGCTTGTTGGCGTAGTAATAGGTGCAGACCTCGGTCGTGATCGTAAAGCCCGGGGGCACGGGGAGGCTGATACGCGTCATCTCGGCGAGGTTGGCGCCCTTGCCGCCGAGGAGGTTCTTCATCGAGCCGTTGCCATCGGCCTTGCCGGCGCCCCATGTGTAGACGCATTTGAGGGCCTTCGGGGAGGCGGATTTCTTGGCGGGTTTCTTCGCTTTGGATTTGGAGGCCATTGAGGGAGTGATTTGAGAGATAAAACGCGGGCCCGGCGCCGGGCGCAAAGAGGGTTACGGCATAGACGGCGCAACGTCGCTGTCAACGATGCAGCGGGTGTGGCGGAAAAGGTTTCGCGCCGGGTGTCCCAAAATCGTTCTCGTTCCTCGTCATCGTTCTCGTTCTCGCCCTTGAACAAGTCGAGAACGAGGAACGATTAAGAGAACGAGAACGATCAATCCGGCACTCTCAACGACCGGTCTTGATCTTGGCGGCAACGGCCGGGTTCTGGCCGAGCCAGCGGGAGAGGGCCTCGATGGCGCGGAAGGTCTCGGGGCTGACGTGGTGCTCGAGTCCCTCGACATCGCGGGCGATCACATCGTCGGGCAGTCCGAGCTGGCCGAGGAAGGCGGTGAGCAGTTCATGGCGGTGGGCGATGCGCAGCGCCACTTCCTCGCCGGCGCCGGTGAGGACCATGCCGCGGTATTTTTCGTATTTCACGAGTCCCTCCGCATCGAGGCGCTGGACCATGGCCGTGACACTGGCCTGCGAGATCTTGAGCTCGGCGGCGATGTCGACGACGCGGGCGTAACCCTTGCGCCGGATCAGCTCGCTGATGCGTTCGAGGTAATCCTCGGCCGCCGCGGAGGTGCGGGGCGGTTTCGATGGGGCGGGCACGCGGAAGAAAATCGGCCCGCCCGCGAGGGAGTCAAGCCGTGGCGCGGGGGCGTGGTGTGGTTTCGCGCAGAGGCGCAAAGGCGCAGGGGAAATTCCGGGCTTCGAGCCCAACGCCCTGCCTTACTCCGCGGCTTCGCGCCTCTGCGCGAGAATGGTTTGGGCTGACCCAACGCCAACCGAACCGCCACGCTGCGGCGATATTCGCCGCGCCGGGCCTTACTTGGACTTGGCGGCGCGCTGGGCGCGCAGCACCACCCGGAACATCTGAATGCACAGCCAGAACACACCCGACATGCAGGCGGCGCACATGCTGCCCCAGAACATGATCCACTTGGGGTTGTTCGACTGGACGTGCGGGCTGACGAGGCTGTACAGGTAGAGGAAGAAGGCGATGACGAGCACGGCATCGACGACCAGGGAGACGGGAGAGACAAGCTTGGTTTCGGACTGCGCCATGGGGCGAAGAGAGACGAACGGACCGCGTTTTGTCCAATCGTTTTTCAGGCCACGGTAACGCGGCCTGTCCGCCATAGGCCCGGCGACGGCGGACATTTCGCATTGCCGCTCCCAAGGGAACAGCGGAAGGCGGGTCCGGCTGGACCTTTCTCTTTCCTCTTTCTCGTTCTCTTTCGTCAGGCAGCCGGCGTGGGCCGGTGCGGGAGAGAAAGATTAAGAGAAAGAGGAAAGAGAACGATTCGGGGAAACGGTCGTTGCCCCGGAGTCACATGCCCTTTTTCACGAAGGCGAGGTCGCCCTCCTTGTCGTCCTTCAGCCGGACGCTCTTTTCGCCGCTGGTGTCCTTGCCGATGTACCCGATGGTCGCGGCAGCCATGATCGGGACGTATTTCCGGAGATTGTTGCTCGGGCCCTCGCTGGACACGTCGACCGCCCAGACCTCCTGCGGCTGCTTACCCTCCGCGGCCGGCTTGTTTTCGCGCGCGGAAAGCCGGAGGTATTTTTCGTAAATGACGACCGGCACGATGTAATCCTCGTTGCCGACATAGTCGGTCGTCGGCGGATCCTGGGTGGTGACGGTGGTGTAGATCGGATTGCCCTGCCGGTCCATGCCGATCTGGACGGTCTGGGTATGGAACTGGCCCGGGGTGGAGGCGTAAATGGGCTCGCTGCGGGTTTCCTGCACGATCCGGGGCGGCTTGATGCCGTAGTCCAGGTTCACGGTGACGTCGGCCTTGTCCGGTTCTGGCGCCTCATACATGCCCTTGCCGGAGAGGGCAGCCTTGACGGCCTTTTCGACTTCCTTGTAGCGGAGGCTGTCCGTGTCGACCGTCGGATTCCGGTTCACGATCCGGTAGGAGGCGACGTGGCCGAGCTTGGGGCTGGTGAGCGAATCCACCTTCATCTCGTACGTGTTTGCGCAGGCGGAAAGGAGCAGGGCGCACGCGGCCACCAAGCCTGACAGCCACCACCGGCCGGGGAAACGGGATGAACGGCGCATGTTCATGGAGGGAGAGTGAGGACCTGGGGGCCGGGACGATCACAGGCCTTTTTTCACAAAGGCGATGGCCGGATCCTGCTCCTTGACCCGGATGGTCTGTATCTCGCCGCCGGAATCCTTGCCGATGTACTCGATGCTGGCGGCGATCAGGACGGGCAGGTATTTCCGCATGTCCTTGCTTTCGTCCTCGCTGGTCACCTGCACACCCCAGACGGGCTTGGGCGCCTTGCCCTCGGTGCCTTCCTTGTTTTCACGGGCGGTCATGACGAGGCGTTTCTCGTAGGTGGTGATGGTCGTCATGAATTCCCGGTCGCCGATGTAATCCTGCCGGGAGGGAGTCTGGGTGACGACGGTGGTGTAAATCGGGTTGCCCTTGATGTCCGATCCGCTCTGGACGACCTGCGAGGTCGTGCTTCCGGGAATGTTCTGGTAGACCGGCTCCGAGATGGCCTTCTGCCTGATAATGGGCGGGCCGATGCCGTAATCGAGCACGACGACCATGTCGGCCAGCTCGGGCTTCGGGGCCTCGTACATGCCCTTGCCGGAGAGGGCGGTCTTCACGAAATTCTCGGCCTCCTTGTAGCGCAGGCTGCTGGGGTCCAGAGCCGGATCGTTGCTCTCGATGCGGTAGGAAATGGCGGGCTTGGCCGTGGGCTTGGCGGCCGCGTGGACCTGCATGTCGTAGGAAGTGCTCGCGCACGCCGACAGCAACAGCGTGAGGGTGAAAATTCCGGCCGGGGCGAGCCAATGCCGGTCCGATCCAAGACCGCCAATGACAGATTGGAAGGTGGACTTCACGGTATGCACGGAAACCTAGCCGGAAGCATGCCGGAATCAATCCCTAGAAGGTAACGGAATGGTAACAGGCGCGCCGTCCCGATTCCGGAGGGGGGCGGGACGCGTCAGGGCGCCGGTGCCGCGGGCGGATCCGCCGGCCCCGCTGGGTGGCTCGGCCGGTGCTGGCACAGCGCGCAGAACGACTCGATCTCGCCGCGGGCGATGGAGCGCACGATGACATAAAGGCCGGTCACGGCCATGCTGCGATCCCCGGGGGACAGTTCGGGCGTCTCGACCTGGGCGTGCACCAGCGCCTCGAGCAGGGCCTGCTCGCCGGCCAGGAAGTAGGCGAGGAGGGGATTGCGGCCGCACGCGCAGTGGGCGCGGGCGGCCGCTATCGCGGGTGTGGCCGCGATCGGGTGGCCCTCGTGGGATCCGCCCAGCGCGGCGAACACCTCGTCCAGCGTCTCGTTGATCAGGTGCTCGAGCACCTTGGGATTCGCCAGCGGCGTGGTCACGCGCTCGGCATGCAGCAGGTCCACCCACCGCTCCCGGATGGACGGTCGGCGGGCACGCATCGCGCGCAGCAGGTTTTCTTGCATGCGGCAGTATGGGGCGGCGGCGCCGCCGCGGCTGCGCGGGAATTGCGGAAGCGCGCGCGTTTTTTGGCCTGCAGATTTTGGGGTGAGCAATAAATGCACAGCCCTCGCCAAGTGTTGCGGAGCGGCCCCGGCACCCGGCCGCTAAGCTGTGCCCATGAAAAACAACCGCGAACATTCCGCCCGCCCGGAAGCCGGCGAGCCGCCCGCACCGACGGAGGAGCAGATCCAGAAGGCGGCGTATTACCTCTGGCTGGAACAGGGCCGCCCCGAGGGTTGCGAACTCGACACCTGGCTGGCCGCCAAGGAGCTCCTCCGCCACCACCACGGCCGCGGTGGCCTGCACTTTCCGCCGAGCCATGAGGCCCAGCGTTCCGCTCATCCCTTCGTCACCACTTCCGGAGCACGCCGTGGGCGGTGCTGCCGGCGAGGAGATCGTAGAGGGCCGTGTGGCCGTGCGAACCCATGACGATGTAGGTCGCATCGAGGGCGTTGGCCTGGTCGATGATGTGGGGCACGGGGGAGCCGTAGTATTG
>CAIKHO010000028.1 GCA_903827245.1 uncultured Opitutia bacterium | reverse complement strand
GGGCAACGGCTTCAATATCCTCCTGCGCAAGGATGGTGACCCCGCTTGGCGCACCATCGACGCCAACACACAGCGCCCGCTCTACGGCGTGGCCACGGCCAACGGGACCTATTACGCCGTGGGTGCGCGCGGCACGATCCTGAGTTCGCGGGGTGGCGAAGCCTGGACGGCCCGCAATTCCACCGTCAGCGTCCCCCTCTTTGCCATCACGTATACCGACAGCGTCTTTGTCGCGGTCGGCGATGGCGGCACGGTTGTCACCTCCAAGGTCGGCGGCCAGTGGTCCATTCATCCCACCGGAATCATCGACCCGCTCTACGGCGTCGGGTTTTTCAACGGCAATTTCGTCTCGGTCGGCGCCAACGGCATCATTCTTTTTTCGCCGGATGCGAGTTATTGGCTGCCGCAGAATTCGGGGACCAAGGCGGCGCTCCATGGCATCACCACCGGGAAAAAGCAGTTCGTCGTCGTCGGCGACAACGGGGTCATCCTCACCTCCCCCGACGGGATGCTCTGGACGCCACGCACTTCCGGCACCACCAAGACCCTCAACGGCATCGCCTTTGGCCAGGGCACGTTTGTCGCCGCCGGCGCCGAGGGCACCATCCTGACCTCCCCTGACGGCATTACCTGGCAGGCCCGCAATTCCGGAGTCACGCATTTTCTCAAGAGCGTGGCTTTCGCGCATGATACGTTCGTGGTCGTGGGCTGGAATGGAGCGATCCTCGAATCCGGATCGCTTTCCGCTGGAAAGTGATCCGGATTCGAGTGTGAAGTTGAGGATGAGGGTGAAAGTGGGCTGCCGACAGGCCGGGCTCCGACAGATCCCTCTGCCACTCGCACATTCACCTTCACCAATCCCCCTCACTTTCCCTTTCACTTCCTCCGGGCCCGCACTATCACTTTCATCTCACTTTCAGTGCTGCTGCCATGGTTTCCTCCCTAATCACCTCAGCCAAACCGAGCCCTGCCGCTTCGCCGGTGGCACCGGGCGACATCGCAATTCGGGTCTCTCATCTGGCGAAGGCTTATCGCATCTGGAATAATCCCGCGGCCCGTTTGAAAGCCCCCTTCTGCGAGGGTTTGTCTCGTTTTATCCCGCCCGGCTTCGCTGCGCGCGAGCGACTGCAGGCCCGGGCCGATGGTTACTACCGGGATTTTCATGCCTTGCGTGACTGCTCCTTCGAGGTGCGGCGCGGCGAAACCTTCGGCATTGTCGGCTCCAACGGCGCCGGCAAGTCCACCCTCCTGCAGTTGATCGCGGGCACCCTGACGCCCAGCGCCGGCCAGGTCGAGGTCCATGGTCGGGTCGCCGCGCTGCTCGAGCTGGGCTCGGGCTTCGATCCCAACTTCACGGGCGTGGAGAATGTTTTCCTCAACGGCACGATCCTCGGGCTGTCCGAGCGGGAAATCCGCGCCCGGTTCGACGAGATCGCCGACTTCGCCGACATCGGCGACTTCATCCACCAGCCGGTCCGCACCTACTCGAGCGGCATGGTCATGCGGCTCGCCTTTGCCATCTCGGTCTGCGTCGACCCGCAGGTGCTCATCGTCGACGAGGCCCTCGCCGTCGGGGACAATTATTTCGTCAACAAGTGCTTTCACCGCCTCAACGAGCTGAAGGCCCGCGGCGTCACGATCCTCTTTGTCAGCCACGCCGCCACGATCGTCACCAGCCTCTGCAGCCGCGCGCTCCTGCTCGACAAGGGTGGCACCCTGATGGTCGGCGACGCCGAGGAGGTGGTGAACCACTACAACCAACTCGTCCGCGAACGGCAGAGCGCGGACGTCGAGCGCCTGAGCACCCAGGCCCATTCCGCCCCGGTGGCCTCCGCCCACGTGCCCGGCACGCCCGAGGCGCCCGTGCATACCCCGCTGCCAAAAGTGGAGTTCTCCGCCGACCCCGAACTGGAAAAGCGCTGCAAGAACACCCGCTTCGGCAACGGCGCCGCCCGGATCGTCCGCGTGCGCCTCGAGGACACCGCCGGGCATGAGCGCGCTGATTTCGTCCATGGCCAGAGCGTCGTCATCAAGTTCTACTGTGAGTTCACCGAGGACGTCGACGAACTGGTGATCGGCTACTTCTGCCGCACCGACACGGGTATCAACATCACCGGCACCAACACGCAGGTTGAGGGCATCCGGATCCCGCGCCAGCCGGCCGGCAGCCGGGCGCTGCTGCTCTTCCACACCACCCTGCCCGTCCGGCCCGGCATCTATTCGATCACCATGGCCCTCACTGGTCGGCGCGGCCGCGAGGTCGAGATCAGCACCCTCGACTGGGCTGATCTCGCCGCCTCCTTCTCCGTCCACCTCGCGCCGAACCAGCCCGCGTTCGAACAGCAGGTGCTGATCCCGCATGACTTCGAGCTGCACCCGATCGAGTGAAAAAGAGTCGGATTTCCCCGCGGATTACACGGATGTGCACCGATGAATTCCTGTTATTTTGTCCG
>CAIKHO010000027.1 GCA_903827245.1 uncultured Opitutia bacterium | reverse complement strand
CTCTGTAGATGGTGCCCCCACGGGGAATCGAACCCCGCTTTGAAGATTGAGAATCTCCTGTCCTAACCGATAGACGATGAGGGCATCAATCGAGCGGACAACAGTTGGGTTTTGGCGCTTTGCGTCAAGTGTGAGTTGAGGCAGATTTACAGGGTGACTTGTCCGCTGGAGGCGTTTTGGCAGTTGTCCTCGGAAGGGGAGAACCCTTGCTTCGCCCATCGGGACGATTCGCGATTGTTCTCGCCCGATTTTTCCTTGGCCGATAGGCCGCTCAGGGCTTAATTCTTTTCGCGTCAGCTCCCAAAATTCCTACCCACAGGCAACACGATGGAAAACCGTTTCGGCTTCAAGGATTTGATTCTGGTTTCCATCATGGCACTTCTCGTGGTGCTGGTTCTCGTGGGCATGAAGCAGTACGACCGGCAATGGCCGGAGATCCAAGCCCTACGGGAGCAGGCGAGGGAGCAAACCCAGGAGCTGGTGGCGATTCGCAGGATTCTTTCGGAGCCAAACCGTGTCGTGGCCTCCGGCGCTCCGGCCGGGGGTGCGGTCGTTGCTGCGGCTAATCCGGACGCCTTTGCCCGGGTCCGGGCCGCGCAGAAAATGCCCGGTTATGCCCAAGGCGACTGGTATATCGATTCCGGAGCCAAGCTGGACAAAATCACCCCGCTCACGTCCGGCACCTACGACGCCAGCGTGCTGCAATCGCGCGTGCTCGAGTCGCTGGCCACCCGTGATCCGGTGACGCTAGACTGGCAGCCCATGCTAGCCGCTTCATGGGAGATCATCGCGCCACCGGCCGGTGCTTCCGGCCCGGCGGGACAGGCCGCGCCCGAGACCAAGGCCGCGCCCACAGGGGCGGTCATTAAATTCAAGATGAGGCCGGGCGTGATTTTTTCCGACGGGCAACCGGTAACGGCCGACGACATCATTTTCACTTATCAGCAGATCATGAACCCGGCGATCGAGGCGCCGCGGGAACGGTCCTATTACAGCAAGATCGCGTCCGTGACGAAGACCGCGCCCGACGAAGTGACTTTTGTTTTCTCAGAACCGTATTTCGAGAGCTTCGATCTGGCTGCGGGCATGCCGATCCTCGCGAAGCATTTCTACAGCAAGTTCACGCCCGACGAATTCAACACGCGGCCGGGCCTGCTGCTTGGCAGCGGCCCCTACCGCCTCGAGGATCCCGCGGGCTGGACTCCCGGCAAGCCCCTCTACTTCGTCCGCAATGAACGGTACTGGGGTGAGCCGGGCCCGTTTGACCGCGTGGTCTTTCGCGAGATCGACAATGAAGTCGCCCGCATGACTGCGTTCCGCAACGGGGAGGTCGACCTTTTCGACCATATCCAGCCCGAGCAATTCACCCAGATGTTGAAGGACAAAGAACTGGTGGGGCGGACGCAGCAGCAGGCTTACGAGACTCCGACCCGCGGCTACCGCTACATCGCATGGAATGAGGAACGCGGTGGAAAGCCCACCTTGTTTGCGGACAAGCGGGTGCGGCAGGCCCTGACAATGCTGACGGACCGGCAGGCGATCTGCACGCAGATCTACCAGGACTTCGCGATCCCGACAGTCGGGCCATTCTTCTACAAAATGAAGCAGCATGACCCTTCCATCCAGCCGTGGCCCTTCGATCCGGCCCGGGCCAAGGCCATGCTTGCGGAAGCGGGTTTCAAGGACACGACCGGCGACGGAGTGCTGAAGAGCCCGTCGGGCCAGCCCTTCCGCTTCAAGCTCACGTATCCCAGCGGAGTTTCCAACTACCAGCAGATCGCCTTGTTCCTCAAGGATGCCTATGCTCGCGTCGGCATCGTCCTCGAGCCGGATCCGCTTGACTGGTCGGTTTTCGGCGAACGCCTGAAAAATCGCGACTTCGATGCCATTTCACTCATGTGGGCCGGTGGGATCGAATCGGACATTTACCAGATGTTCCACTCGAGCCAGATCGCGGACGGAGGTGACAACATGATGAGTTATCGCAACCCCGAGTTTGACCGCATCGTGGAACAGGCGCGACGCACCGTCATTGAGGCGGAACGCATGCCACTCTGGCACCAGGCCGAGCGCATCCTGCATGAAGACCAGCCTTACACCTTCATGTTCACCCCGAAAATGATGAGCTTCATGGACAATCGGTTTCATAACGTCCAAATGCTGCCGCTCGGGCTCAGCGACATCCTGGAATGGTACGTCCCCAAGCCGCAGCAGAAATGGACGCGTTGAGTCTGAACCAGCGGTAGTCGACGCTCGCCACGCTGATGCTCAGTTACATCATCCGACGGCTGCTGCTGATCATACCCACGCTGTTGGGCATCACCATGGTGGCGTTCTTCGTGATGGGGCTTTCGCCCGGCGGCGTGGGCGGACCCCTGATGCAGGGAGCGGGCGGCGGGATGCGCGCCGAGGAAGCCCGCGCGATCCGGGAGTATTACAGCAAGCGGTATGGACTGGACCAGCCGCTGGTGGTGCAATACGCGCGCTGGCTGAACCAGATTTCCCCGGCCGGCTTCAAGTCCACGGGTGAGGGCTGGCCCCGCACGGCGCGCTTCGGGCTTAAGCTGCCCGATCTCGGCCGGAGCTTTTCCAAGGGCCGGCCGGTCAGCGAACTCATGCTCGAAGCCGTTCCGCTTACGCTGCTGCTCAACGCCCTGACCATTCCGGTCACCTATGCGATCGCGATTTTCACCGGCATCTATGCTGCCCGCAAACGGGGCGGGATGGTAGACGTGACGACCGGGACGCTGTTTCTCGCGCTGTGGTCGGTGCCGACGATCTGGGCGGGCGTGATGCTCATCGGATTCTTCGCGAACCGACAGTATTTCCAGTGGTTTCCGACGGGGGGGCTGCACGACACCCTCGCGGACGGCATGCAATTTCTGCCGGGCTGGACCAGCGCGGGATTCGAGCGCGGGTGGCTGCTCGACACCCTCTGGCACTTGGCGTTGCCCGTATTCTGTCTGAGCTACGGCGGCTTTGCCTTTCTTTCGCGGCTGACGCGCGGCGCCATTCTCGAAAACCTGCGGGCCGATTATGCGCGGACGGCCCGGGCCAAGGGCTTGGACGAACGCACGGTGCTGTTCCGGCACGTATTCCGCAACAGCCTGCTGCCCCTGATCACTGTCGCGGCCTACATTCTGCCCGGGTTGCTGGCGGGTTCGATCATCGTGGAGAACATCTTCAGCATTCCCGGCATGGGCCGGCTGGTCATCGATGCGGTTTACACCCGGGACCGCGAACTAGTTTTGGCGGAAACACTCATCGCCGGTATCCTTGGTTTGCTGAGCTATGTCATGGCGGACCTGCTTTACCTCGTGGCGGACCCGCGCGTTTCCTATGACTAGCAGCACCGCGACCAGTGTCATGACTGGAGCGAAGGCCCCGGCGGCGCGGCCCCGGTCGCTCATGGCCATTGTGCTGCGGGATACCGTGTCTCAACTAGGGGCGCGCCTGGCGGTGGCTTGGATCGGCCTGCTCATCCTTGGGGCGGTATTCGGGCCATTTATCGCGAACAGTTTTCCGTTGATTGCGCGCGTTGACGGCCGGTGGGAAAGCCCGATGTGGCGCTACTTGGTGCCGACCGATGTCGTTCTCCTCGTTGTCTTCATTGCGACGATCATCCTCTGCGGGGTGAGGCAAATGACGGTGCCGGTCAAAGTGGGGATTGTCATTTGGCTGCTCGCGCTGGTGATTCCGCTGGCGCTCTGGGCGGTCCTGGCCCGCGACCTATCGTGGTATCGCCACGAGTACGGGACAGGGCTCGTGGTGATCTCCCTTGGCGTTGCATTCGGACTGGACCTCGCCGTGCTCGTGCTGGTCCCGCTGAAACTTCCGCTTTCAAGCCGCCAGTGGACGATCCTCGGCCTGTTCGCCGCGGCGTTGACCGGGATACTGGTGCTGCACCCGGTCAAGCCCCCGACGACGATCATCTACGACCAGTATCGCGAACTGGGCCGCGCCGGGCGTATGCAGTTTTCCCTGCCTGCACCGGTACCCTATTCGCCGACCGACCGCCTGCGGGACCAGCCCGATGCCCAGCTCCTGGCGCCCGATACCCGGCATTGGATGGGTACCGAAATCAACGGCGCCGATGTGTTTAGCCGGATGATTCACGCTTCGCGTGTGGCGCTGGCGATTGGATTCATCGCCACGGGCATTGCCATTGTGGCGGGCTGCGCGGTGGGTGGCGTGATGGGATACTTCTCGGGCCGCGTGGACATGCTTGGGATGAGGTTGCTCGAGATTTTCGAGGCCATTCCCACCCTGTTCCTGCTGATCAGCTGCGTGGCCTTTTTTGGCCGGAGCCTTTACCTGGTAATGGTAATCATCGGGCTTACGAGCTGGTCGGGATACGCCCGGTTCGTCCGGGCCGAGTTCCTCCGCCTGCGGAACCAGGATTTTGTCCTCGCCGCGATTGCCGCAGGATTGCCGCTTCGGTCGGTGCTTTTCCGGCATATGCTGCCCAACGGACTGGTGCCCGTGCTGGTCAGCGCCAGCTTTGGCGTGGCTTCGGCCATTTTGTCGGAAAGCGTCCTGAGCTTCCTCGGCCTGGGCCTGATCGACGAGCCCAGCTGGGGCGATCTGCTCAACCAGGCGACGGGGCAGGGCGGCACCTTTACTTGGTGGCTGGCGGTGTTTCCGGGTCTGGCGATTTTCCTGACGGTATTTTCCTACAACCTGATCGGCGAGGCGCTGCGCGACGCGCTGGACCCGAAGCTGCGCGACGGCGCCAGCGACTGAGCCGGCGAGCCATGGAACCATCGGCCCAGCCCATCCTGGATGTCCGCAACCTCTCGGTCGCGTTTAATTCCGGCCCGAGGCAGATCACGCCGGTGCGTGACGTGTCGTTCAGCATCTACCCGGGCCAGACGGTCGCGCTCGTCGGGGAGAGCGGTTGCGGGAAATCGGTCACCGCGCTGTCGATCCTGCGGCTGATCCCGTCGCCGCCCGGCCGGGTGGTCCAGGGCACGGTTGGGTTTGGCGGGCGTGATCTCCTGTCGCTGCCCGAGCCGGAGATGCGCGGGGTCCGCGGCGGAAAAATCGCGATGATTTTCCAGGAGCCGATGACGAGCCTCAATCCCGTCTATTCCATCGGCGAGCAGATCGCCGAGGCCATCGTGCTGCATCAGCGGGTGAAAACGGCGCAGGCCTACGAGATTGCGGAGCAGGCGCTGCGGGATGTGGGCATCGCCGATCCCGCCCGGCGGTTGCAGGAGTATCCCCACGTGCTTTCCGGTGGCATGCGCCAGCGCGTGATGATCGCGATGGCGCTTTCGTGCCGTCCGCAGCTGCTGATCGCGGACGAGCCGACGACGGCGCTGGACGTCACGATCCAGGCGCAAATCCTCGAGTTGCTGCGCAAGCTCCAGCGCGAGACCGGCATGGCCATCCTGCTCATCACGCATGATCTCGGGGTGGTGGCGGAAAATGCCGATGTGGTGAACGTGATGTATGCGAGCCGCATCGTGGAGAGCGCGGCAGTGGAGGATTTGTTCGACCGGCCCATGCATCCCTACACGGCGGGACTTTTTCGGTCCGTGCCGAAACTAGGTGCACGGGCGGAGCGGCTGGCCGCGATTCCCGGCACTGTGCCCAATCCCGCGCAGTTTCCGGGCGGTTGCAAGTTCCACCCCCGTTGTGCCAGGGCGCGGGAACTGGCTGCGCGGGCCGCGGCGGAGGCGACGACGGAGATCATGTCGGATGGCGAGAGCTTTCGTGTTCCCCGGCGCTGCGCATCCGAGGAGCCCTTGCTGCGCGAGATGGAACCGCGCCACTGGGCGGCATGCCATCAGGTCGCCGGTTACGATGAAAAGCCGCCCACTGAGCCGCGGATCGAGCATAAGCGGGCCAGCGTGGTGCAGGTCGATGGGGAGGTGACGGCATGAGCCAGGTGCCGGCCAACGGGCGTCCGCTGCTGGAGGTCGATGACCTCCGCACGTATTTTCCGGTCCGCCGGGGGGTATTCCTGCGCACCGTCGGTCATGTCAAGGCGGTGGATGGAGTCTCATTTTCGATCCAGCCGGGGAGGACTCTCGGGTTGGTCGGCGAGTCCGGCTGCGGCAAATCGACCGTGGGCAGGACCCTGCTCCGGCTGATCCCGGCGACCAGCGGCTCGGTCCGCTACAAGGGGGAGGATTTCTTTAGCTATCGCGGCGAGGAACTGCGCAAGCTACGCCGGCAGATGCAGATCGTCTTTCAGGACCCGGTCAGCAGTCTCAACCCGCGCATGACGGTCGGCAATATCATCGGCGAGCCGATGCAGGTGCATGGCTTGGCCAGCGGCAGTGGCCGGGACGAAATGGTGGCCGGCCTCCTGGAACGGGTCGGACTGGATCCCGCCTACGTGACGCGTTACCCGCATGAGTTTTCGGGCGGCCAGCGGCAGCGCATCGGCATCGCGCGGGCGCTAGCCCTGAATCCCAACTTCATCGTGTGCGACGAGGCGGTCAGTGCGCTGGACGTCTCGATCCAGTCGCAGATCCTGAATCTCCTCGGCGATCTGCAGAAGGAGCGCGGAATCGCCTATCTTTTCATCGCGCACAACCTCGCGGTGGTGGAGCACATCTCCGACGACGTCGCGGTGATGTATCTCGGTCGGATCGTCGAACAGGCGTCCGCGCGGGACTTGTACTCGAACCCGAAGCATCCCTATACCATGGCGCTACTCTCCGCCGTGCCCGAGTTGAATCCCCGGCCTCGGCGCCGGCGGATCGTGCTGCCCGGTGAAGTTCCCTCGGCGGTAAATCCACCGGGTGGGTGCCCGTTTCACCCGCGCTGCCATCTCACGCGGCAGGCGGCGTCGGACGCGGACGCAACAGAAACGGCCGAGATCACGGTCGGTGGCACGAAGCTGCGGGTTCTGCGGCGGTGTGCCGAGGAAATGCCGGTGTTGGAGCAGAAGCAGGCCGAGCCCGGCCATTGCGCCGCCTGCTGGGTCACGAAGTAAGCGCCGCCCCGCGCTTGCCTCTACAG
Organism: uncultured Opitutia bacterium; assembly: GCA_903827245.1. Lineage (GTDB taxonomy): Bacteria > Verrucomicrobiota > Verrucomicrobiia > Opitutales > Opitutaceae > CAIUWA01. Next base: position 84,245 of record CAIKHO010000027.1, on the reverse strand, counting down.
GTCGGCCAGAAGGGCCCGGAGTTCGCGCTCGGGATCCTCGTGGTGCTGCTCGACTGCAAGGCGCAGGGCGTCCTGGAGCAGGGGTTTAGCCTCGGCGTGTCGCCCGAGTTCGAGCTGCACCTTGCCGAGCAGGATGCGGGGCATCATCCAGTCGGCCTTTTTAGCCACGCAAAATTCGTAATGGGCCACCGCTTCGGCGGCGCGACGATCGGCGACCAGGGCCTGGGCGAGACTGAAGCGAAACAGTTCGTTGTCGGGCTGCCGGCCGGCCAGCGCCTGAAACTGCTCCACCCGCGAGGGCATGGTCAGGGCGCCTCGTCGACGAAGATGAGGATGCCGGTGGAATTGTCCGGACCGCCGCGTTTATTCGCCAGGTCGACGATCTCGCGCAGGACCTGCTGGGGTTCGGCGTCGCTGCCAACGATGTCCCCGAGCTCAGACTCGCGGATCAGCCGGGTCACGCCATCGCTGCAAAACAAATAACGCTCGCCCGGTACCAGTGTGCGGGTGAGCAGATCGACCTCGGGCGGGGTCGGCTGGCCGATGCAGCGCGTGAGCGCATTGCGATTGGACTGGTGGTAATAGACGACCTCGCCCTTCGCCCGGCGCACGCGGGCGTCGCTCTCGACCGAGTGGTCGCGGGTGAGGGCTTCAAACGCCCCCGCATGCCAGACGTAGCAGCGGGAGTCGCCGATGTGGGCCAGGTGAATTTTTCCGTCCCGCACGAGGCCAAAGGTGAGGGTGGTGCCGATGCCCATGCCGGGGCTCATGCGCTGGCCGAGCTGGGCCACGCTGCGGTTGGCCTGCTGGACGGCGGGCTCGAGGTCGGGTTCGCCGTTCGGCGGCAGGCCCTGCACGGCCTTGGTGATTTCATCCACGGCCAGCTGGGCCGCTTCCTCTCCGCCGGGCAGGCCGCCCACACCGTCCGCCACGCCGTAAACCCCGAGCGCGTCGTTCTGCATGAAGCGGTCCTCGTTATGCGTCCGGAGATGGCCAATGTCGGAGAGGGCGGCTGTTCGCAGTTTGATCATGCTTGGGTAGACGGGAAAAACGCAGGCTAGGGTACGATACGTTCAGGCGAAAGGACGAAATTGCAGCTCGCGGTTTGCAAGGGTTAATTGCTCAAAGTCCCGCTTGGGCAGGGATTCAAGGAACAGCCGGCCATAAGTCTTCGCAAGTACGCGCGCATCGAGCACGGTGACCAGCCCGCGGTCCGCCTGGGTGCGGATCAGGCGGCCGACGCCCTGCCGGAACTTGATCAGCGCATCGGGCAGTGTGAGTTCATTGAAGGGGTTCCCGCCCTGCTCCTGGATCCGCTCGGCCTTTGCCTCGGTGATGGGGTGCGTGGGCGGATCGAAGGGCAGCCGGGTAATGATGACCTGCGACAATGCATCGCCCGGGACGTCGACGCCGGTCCAGAAGCTGTCCGTGCCGAACAGCACGGCGTTGCCGAGGGACCGCATCTGATGGGCGAGCTCGGTGCGGGAGAGCGCGTCGCCTTGCATGAAAAAAGGGCGGGCCTCGGCGCGATAGGCCGGTTCCAGCGCGGCGGCGACGGTACGCATGTCGTTGTAGCTGGTGAAAAGCACGAGTGAACCGCCGCGCACGCGCCGGGTGCAGAAGCCGATGTAGTCGGCAAGGGCGTCGAGGGCGAGGCGCGCGTCCTGCGCCGAGGGCAGGGGGATGTCGGCGGCGACGTAGACGCGCATGTTGCGCTCGAAATCAAACGGGGATTTTACAATGACGGTCCGGGCATCATCCGCCCCCAGCCGTGCCGCCATGGGCGCGATTTCACCTCCCAAGGCGAGCGTGGCGCTGGTGCAGGTGATCCCGACCCCGCAGCCGAACAAATGGCGGCGCAGGGCCGGGGCGACATCGATGGGCGCGCCGCGCAGGGTGACGATGGTCTGCCGTCTTCCGCTGCGTTCGGCCCAGTAGACGAGCTCCTTGTCGCCGAGCGTCAGCCATTCCGTCAGGCCGGCCTGGATTCCCTTGATCCGGGTTTTTTGCTCGAGCAATTCGTCGCGTTCGCGTCCGTCCTCGAGTTGGTCGCCGAGTTTGCCGAGGATGCGGTGGAGCGAGCCAAGGGGGCCGTCGAGCAGGGGTTCGGCGACATCGGCCGCACGCACCCGGACGATGGCACGCTGGGCCAGCAGCGTTGTCCCGAGGAAGTCGAAGAACTGCCGCGAGGCCTCCAGCGCGTCCACTACGCCCTGTTGGGCCTCCGCGCCGCCAAATTTGCGGAAAAGGCCGCGCTTGGTCCTCGGATTGTAGAGGTATTTCAGGGCGCGCTCGATCCCGTAACTGCTGAGCGACAGGCCGAAGTTGTTGGTGGCGACCTCCGGCACGGTGTGGGCCTCGTCGAGGACCAGGAAATCATCCGGGAAAAGCACGCCGCGGGCCTCCGCGGAGGTCGCGCCGTGGGCCTTGGCGCCTCCGGCGTTGATCAGCGCGAACAGGAGCGCGTGGTTGACGATGATGACGTTGGCCGACCGGAGCCGCGCGCGGGCGCGCTGGTAGAAACACCTCGCCCCGTCGCAGTGCTTGCGCGAGCAGGAGGACGAGTCGGCGCTGACGGTTTCCCAGACCTCGGCGCGCGGCGGCGGCTGCAGGGCATGCCGCAGGCCGGTCTCGCTGGTGTCGGCCCAGGCGGCGATGCGCTGGAGCTCGGCGTAGTCGTCATCGGCGAAGAGGGTGGTGCGGTCCGCCAGCGCATGGGCGAGGCGCGTGGTGCAAAGGTAGTTCGACTTGCCCACGAGCACGGCGGACTTGAAGTCGGCATAGGCGGCGAGGCCGGGCTCCGCCTTGAACAGGCGCCGGCAGAGGGGCAGGTCCTTCGTCTCGATCTGCTCCTGGAGGGAAATGGTGTGGGTCGAGACGATCAGCTGGCGGGACTGGTCGACGGCCTGGATGATGCCGGGAACGAGGTAGGCGAGGGACTTGCCCACGCCGGTGCCGGCCTCGAAGAGCAGGGTTTCATCGGCCTTCATCGCCGCGGCCACGGTGCGGGCCATCTGTTCCTGCTCAGGCCGGTGCTCCAGCCTGAGCCCGGCCTGCAACCAGCCGCCGCCGGCGAAGATTTTTGCGGCGAGTTCCGGTGCGTGGCTCACGGGGGGAGTCGCGGAGGAGGAGTCGGAGTCGTCGCGAAGGCCAATCATGCGGAGGAACTGTCGAGCAAGGAATCTGGACCGGTGCGGCGCAATTGAATTTGCGGCGAAAGGCCTCGTGCCTACCTTTCTCCGTCGTGGCTTCAATCAACGATGCGGGCGGTGACTGGGTCGGGGATCTCGTGCGCTTTCTGCGCACCCAGCCGGGCGTGAGCGCGGTGCGCATCGACCCGTCGGCGCATACGGTGGCCGTGGCGACGGTCGGCCCGGTCGACTTGCGGGCCTTCGAGGCCCGGCTCGCCGAAACGATCGCGGCGGTCGAGGCACAGCAGTCCGCTCGGTCCGCGAAGACCGCTCCGGCCGGCTATTCGCTGCGGCAGGTGGGCGCGGCCACGGTCGTGGGGCGGGACAGCTGCGTGACGGCGGAAAAACTCTGGCTCTGGCGCGAGATGGAATGGCCGGAGATCAAGGCGGAGCCGCAGCCGGGCGACCAGGAGTGGCGCACCCTCATGCTGCTGGCCATGATTTGCGGCGCGACCGGGCTGGCCGGGTTCGCGGCCGGATACCTCGCCCCGGGCTGGCCGCTGCTGGCGCGCGGCCTGTTCCTGACCGGCCTGGTTGCCGGCGCCTGGGATGCGGTGGTCGATACCTGGGCGAATCTCCGCGAGCGGAAGATCGACATCCATTTCCTGATGCTGGCCGTGGCCGCCGGCGCGATCTGCATCGATGCGTGGGGGGAGGCGGTGCTCCTCCTGTTCCTGTTCTCGGCCTCCGGGGCGATGGAGGAATACGCGCTCGACCGCACCCAGCGCGAGGTGAGTGCACTGCTGAAAACCGCGCCCAAGCGCGCGACGATCGTGCTGCCGGAGGGCGGCGAGCGGGAGGTTGCGGTGGAGCAATTGCAGCTCGGGCAGCGCGTGCGCGTGCGCCCCGGCGAGGCGTTCTCGGCGGACGGCGCCGTGGTGAAAGGCAGGAGCGCGAGCGACGAATCCGCCCTGACGGGCGAGGCCAACCCCGTGGAGAAGGGGGTGGGCGATCCCGTTTTCAGCGGCACGCTCAATTTGTGGGGTGTGGTTGAGTTCGATGTCGCGCGGCTGCCGGCCGAAAGCACGCTGCAAAAAATCATCCGGCTGATCCAGACCGCCCAGAAGCTGAAGGCGCCGAGCGAGCGTTTCACCGACCGGTTTGGCACTGGCTACACCTACATTGTGATCGGGGGCTCGACGGCGATGTTCCTGCTCTGGTGGCTGGGCTTTCATCTGCCGGCTTTCACCAACGCCCCCGGCGTGCGCTCGGCTTTCTATCGCGCCATGACGCTGATGGTCGTGGCGAGCCCGTGCGCCCTGGTGCTTTCGATTCCCTCGGCGATCCTCGCTGCCATCGCCTGGGGCGCGCGCCACGGGGTGCTTTTCCGCGGCGGGGCGGCGATCGAGAAGCTCGCCGATGTCAACGTGGTCGCGCTCGACAAGACCGGCACGCTCACTACGGGCGAGTTGGCGGTCGTGGCGACGGAGAGTTTTCCGGCGGGGCGGGAGCGCGAGATCATGGAGCTCGCCTATGCCCTGGAGGCCAAGTCGCAGCACCCCATCGCCCGCGCCATCGTACGCCACGCCAAGGCGGAAGGCGTGCGGGTGCTGGAGCTCGAGGATTTTGAATCGCTCACGGGCCAGGGCCTGCGCGGGCGCCTGGATGGCGTGAGCCTGCTCCTCGGACGGCGGGAATTACTCGAGAGCGGGCCGCTGGCCGAATGGGCGCGGAAGCTGCCGCCCGCCGCCGCGGAGCTCAGTGAGGTGTGGGTCGTCGGCCGCGACCTGGTCGGCCGGGTGCTGCTGCAGGACCAGATTCGGGCGGAATCGCGCGGCGTGCTGGAGCAGCTGAAGGCCGCCGGCATCAAGACGGTGATGCTGACTGGCGACCGGCGCCACGCCGCGGAAGCCGTGGCAAAGCAACTCGGGCTCGACGAGGTGCGGGCGGGCCTTTCCCCCGAGGACAAGGTGGCGGCGATCCAGGCGCTGCGCGGGGCCGGCGGCTACGTGGCCATGGTCGGCGATGGCGTGAATGACGCGCCCTGCCTGGCGGCGGCGGACGTCAGCGTGGCGATGGGCGCGCGGGGGAGCGATGCGGCACTCGAGCAGGCCGAGGTGATCCTGATGCATGACCGCATCGAGAATTTTCTGGCCGCGCAGCGCCTCAGTCGGCGCGCGCGGGCGGTGATCCGGCAAAACCTCACCATCTCGTTGGGCGTGGTCATCGTAATGGTGTGTGCCACGGCCTGGGGAGCGGTGCCTCTCGCCATCGGTGTCGCGGCCCATGAGGGCAGCACGCTCGTGGTGTGCCTGAATTCACTGCGGCTGCTGTTTGGGAAGAATGCGTGAGTCGGAACGATGCAGTTGAACGTAGCAGCCGAGGTAACGAGGCTAGATTGGGTGCGCGGCTCAAACTCAGCCTCGTTACCTAGGCTGCTACGTTCCGGAAACGATCCAATCGCAGAGTCCCGGCTGAGTGTGATTTCCTGTCAAAAGCGGGATTGATCCGGGGCACGGCCCTGCTAGCACGTTTGAGGTCAGGCCTCCTTCCCCTTTCATGAAGCTGAACACGATGTGTCCTCCGGTCTTGCTGGGCGGCCTGCTTGCGGCCCTCGCCGGTTGTTCGTCCGCGGCCTCATCGAGGACTCCGATTTATACCCAAGCGGAGATCGGGCAGGCCATCAGCCAGCAGTCCGGTGAGATTCTCAGCGTGCGCGACGTGATCATCACGCCCAACTCGACCGTCGGCCGGGGCGCCCAGGGGGCCGGATCCCGTATTGGCGGGGCGGCCGTGGTCGGCGCCATCACGGGCTCGCCCCTCGCCATCGCGAGCGCGGTCGGCTCGGTGGTCGGCGAGGCTGGCGGAACCAAGCTCGACAACGTGCGTGGCGAGGAAATCACGGTACAACTCCGGGACGGGCAGGTTGTGACGGTGGTACAGGAACGGAGCGATCCGCCCATGGCCCCAGGGGAACGCATCGTCGTCGTTACCACCGGCTCGAGCGCCAATTTGCAACGGGTGCGCGTGACGCGGACGGACATACTGGGCGATCCGGTGCCGCTGGCCAAGGCCCCGTAGCTAGCGGGTGTTTTCAAACCCCGTTTGTCATTCTACGTTGGAGCAGCGACCTCCCGGTCGCTGTCCGGACGCGACCGGTAGGTCGCGTCTGCAAGCGAAGCAATTTCTAGGCACGGAGAACAAAATGGGGGCGAGAGTGAGTAAAAGGCGGTTGAGCGAGTAACGCCCGCCAGCCCGACTTGAGCGACGTTCAATCGCCGATCCACGCCAGGTCGCCCGTACGGACCACTTCGTAGAGCTCGATGATCCCGAGGTTGGACATGAGCACGCAGCCGGCGCTGAAAGGCTCGCCGATGAGGTCCTCGCGGTTCGTGCCGTGAATATAGATGTAGCGGTCGTGCGAGTCGACGTTGCCACCTCGATTCACTCCCGGCTCCAGGCCGCGCAACCAAAGGATCCGGCTGGTGATGAGATTGGTGCCCGCGTCGGGAAATTCGGAGAAATGCCGCCCGGTCGGCACGCGGGACTTGAACACCACGCCCGGCGGCTGGCCATCGCCGATGCGCTCGGCGATCTCATGCAGGCCGCGCGGAGTGCCGAGGGAGTCCTTCACATTGGAAGGCGGACGCCGCGAGGTGGAGATGACGTGGCTTTTCACCAGCTGGCTGTGCTGGAACAACTGGAGGCTCTGTGTGCCGATGTGCACGACGAGAATCCGGTCTGCGGGCTTGATGCCCAGGCGCGAACAGGTTTTATTAACCCGTTCCAAAGGGGAATCCATGAACAAGACATCATCCTTCACGGTCGGTATCGTCGGCGCCACCGGGGCCGTCGGTCAAGAACTGCTGCGGCTCCTGCACGAAAGGAATTTTCCGATCGGCACGCTGCGGCTTTTCGCCTCGGCGCGCTCTGCGGGCAAGGTGATGGAGTTTGCCGGAAAGAAGTACACCGTGGAAGAGGCCCGGGCGGGGGTGTTTGCTGAGGTGGACGTGGCGTTTTTCGCCGCCGGCGGCCCGGTGACGCGCTCGCTGGCGTCGGATGCAGTGAAGGCCGGCTGCCTGGTGATCGACAAGAGCTCGGCCTTCCGGCTCGATCCGGAGGTCCCGCTCGTGATTCCCGAGATCAATCCGCAGGCCCTGCGCCGGCACAAGGGCATCATTGCCAATCCGAATTGCTCCACCGCCGTCACCCTGATGGCGCTGTGGCCGCTGCACCAGCGCTTCGGGCTGAAGCGCTATTTTGCCGCGACGTACCAGTCGGTTTCCGGGACGGGTGCCGACGCGGTCCGCGAGCTGGAGGACCAGGTGCAGGCTCACACCAAGGGCCAGCCGCTGCCCCGCAAGGTCTACCCGTACCAGATCGCCTTCAACGTCATCCCGCAGGTCGATACCTTCGGCGCCAATGGCTACACGGGCGAGGAGACCAAGATGATGCAGGAGAGCCGCAAGATCATGGACCTCCCGCAACTGAAGGTCTCGGCCTCGTGCGTCCGCGTGCCGGTGGTCCGGGCGCATTCCGTCGCGATCAACGCCGAGTTTGAGCGTCCGGTCAGCGTCGAGCAGGCCCGGGCGGCCATTGCCGAGTTTCCCGGGGCCCAGCTGGTGGACGACCCCGCGAAGCAGCAGTATCCGACCCCGCTGGATTTCACCCGCAAGGTGAAGTGCGGCGTCGGTCGCATCCGCGTCGACACCGCCCTGGACAACGGCCTCGCGCTCTGGGTCAGCGGCGACAACCTCTGGAAGGGCGCCGCCCTCAATGCGATCCAGAATGCCGAGCTGATGGTGCGCGAGGGTCTGCTCCGGCCGAAGGCGGCGTTGACCGGGGTGTGAGGGGTGTCGGTGCAATTGGTATTTGGGAATTTTTAATTTGGATCGCTCTGCCGAGCCTGCGCCTTCCCGCGGCCAAGTCCCAATTTCCGGCCCAATTCCAAACTCCCAACTCCCAATTCCTGCCCCAACTAATTTCTTGTCACACCCACGGCCCGCCGGTTTAGCTCAGCCCTTGGCTCGGACGCCTAGCTCAGTTGGTTAGAGCATCTCGTTTACACCGAGGGGGTCGGGGGTTCGAGTCCCTCGGCGTCCAGTCTGTCGGTGTTCGTGCTGCGCAGGCGGCGGCGCGGCCAGCGATTTAATCTCACTTCCTTCAAAACCTTCCATGCGACACACGATCTCGGTCCTCGTTGAGAACAAGTTTGGCGTCCTCGCGCGCGTCGCCGGCATGATCTCCGGCCGCGGTTTCAACATCGACTCGCTCAATGTCGCCCCCACGCACGACGCGTCGCTGTCGCGCATCACCATCGTCCTGAACGGCGACGAGGCCGCGCTCGACCTCTGCATCAAGCAGCTGCGGAAGCTGGTCAATGTCGTGGAGTGCTCCGACTTCAAGGAAGGCCAGGCGGTCGCGCGCGAACTTGTGCTGGTGAAGGTGGGCGCCGACTCGAAGTCGCGCCCGGAGATCATCCAGATCACCGACATCTTCCGGGCCAAGATCATCAACATGTCCGCCGAGTCGCTCATTATCGAGGTGATCGGCGACGAGGACAAGGTCAGCGCCTGTCTCGGCCTGCTCGAGCCCTTCGGCATCCTCGAGCTCGCCCGCACCGGCCGCCTCGCCCTCCGGCGCTGAGCCGGCCATGGGCCATCGGCTTGTCTTTCCATCCCCTCGCAAATCGTAACTCCCAAATCGTAAATTTTACCTATGCCCGCCAAAGTCTACACCGACAAGGACGCCAGCCTGAGCGCGTTCAAAAACAAAACCATCGCCATCCTTGGCTACGGATCGCAGGGCCACGCCCATGCGCTCAACCTCAAGGACAGCGGCTGCAAGGTCATCATTGGCCTGTATCCCGGCTCGAAGTCGAAGGCCGTGGCTGAGCAGCACGGCTTCAAGGTCTATGAGACCGGCGAGGCGGTGCGCCGCGCCGACGTGATCATGGTCGGCCTGCCCGACATGAAGCAGGCGGATGTCTACGCGAACGACATCCTGCCCAACCTCGCGAAGGGCAAGACGCTCCTTTTCTCGCACGGCCTCGCCGTGCACTTCGGGCTGATCAAGCCGCACAAGGACATCGACATCATCATGGTTGCGCCCAAGGGCCCCGGCCACATGGTCCGCCGCCTCTACGTCGAGGGCAAGGGCATGCCCGCCCTCATCGCCGTGGCGCAGGACAAGTCGAAGCACGCGAAGCAAACCGCCCTCGCCTGGGCCAAGGGCATCGGCTCGACCCGTGCCGGCGTGCTGCAGACCACCTTCAAGGAGGAGACCGAGACCGATCTCTTCGGTGAGCAGGCCGTGCTGTGCGGCGGCGCCAGCGCGCTTGTCCAGGCCGGCTTTGAGACGCTGGTCGAGGCCGGCTACCAGCCCGAGATGGCCTATTTCGAGTGTCTCCACGAGCTGAAGCTGATCTGCGACCTCATGTACGAAAGCGGCATCGCCGGCATGCGCTTCTCCATCTCGGAGACCGCGAAGTACGGCGACATCACCCGCGGGCCGCGCGTGGTTAACAAGCAGACCAAGGCCGTGATGAAGAAGATCCTGAAGGAGATCCAGACCGGCCAGTTCACCCGCGAGTGGGTCCGCGAGTACAAGGGCGGTCTCAAGAATTACAAGAAGCTGCTCGCGAAGGGCGAGAAGCACCAGATCGAGAAGACCGGCACCTACCTCCGCGGCATGATGCCTTGGATGTCGAAAAAGAACCTCAAGGGCGTGCAGGCCAGTTACTGAGTCTGCATTGCCCGAACCTGTAGGAGCGGCTTTACGCCGCGATGATTGTCCGCCCGGCCAGCCATCGCAGCGTGAAGCCGCTCCTACCGCCGAACCCATGAAACTGATCCTCGCGACGCGCAAAAGCCCGCTGGCGCTTGTGCAGACCGGAATGGTGGCGGCGCATCTCCGTTCCGGCCTCGGGGTGGAGACGGACCTGCTGAAGATCGTCACCACCGGCGACCAGCAGACGGACTGGTCGCTGGAGAACAAGGGCGGCAAGGGCCTGTTCACGAGCGAACTCGAGGCGGCGCTGCTGCGGGGCGACGCGGACGTGGCCGTGCACAGCACGAAGGACCTGCCCGGCGAGATGCCGGCCGGGCTGGCGATCGCCGGCTACATGCCGCGCGAGGATCCCCGCGATGTGCTGGTGCTCCACGCCGGCGTGGCGAAGCCGAAAACCATCGCGACGGGCAGCCCTCGCCGCCGCCTCCAGGTGAAGGCATTGTTCCCCGATGTGGAGTTCTGCGAGATCCGCGGCAACGTGGACACGCGCCTGCGCAAGATTGGTGAACAGCATGTGGCGGACGGTACGGTTCTCGCCGCGGCAGGATTGAAGCGCCTCGGCATCGCCAGCTGGCCGAACATCGAGTTTCACGCGCTCGGCTTCCAAAGCATGGTCCCGGCGGTGGGGCAGGGAGCGATCGCCGTGCAGTGCCGCGCGGTCGATGCCGCCAAGTTTGCGAAGGTATTCGATGCGGCCACGGCCGTGCAGCTGGCGTTGGAGCGGGCTTTCCAGTCCGCGCTGGGCGGTGGGTGCCACACGGCGTTCGGCGTCCACGCCACGGCTGACACGCTGTATTTTTTCCACGAGAAAACCGGGCTGCGCAGCCTGCCGCTCACGGCGGATGACCTCGCCCGACCGGTCGCCACCGCCGTCCGGATCCTCCATTCGCTGGGTGTCCCATGAGCGCCGCTTATTCCCTGGCCGGACGGCGGATCGCCGTCACGCGCGCCCGCGAACAGGCCTCCGAACTCGCCGGCCTGCTGGCCGGCTTGGGCGCCGAGGTGGTGGAGCTGCCGCTCATCCGGGTCACCCGGGAAATCTCCAAGGACATCCTGGCCGAGGTCATGCTGGATCTCGGCGCTTACGACTGGATTGTCTTCACCAGCCCCAACGGCGTGCGGTTTTTCTTCGAGGAGTTTTTCCGGCTGTTCGACGACCTCCGTGCGCTCGGCCTGCTGCGTTTCGCCTGCGTCGGCGAAGGCACCGCGCGCGCGATCACGGCGCTACACCTGCGCATCGAATGCCAGCCGGCCGTGGCCACGGCGGAGGCCCTGGCCGATGAGCTGATTGCCACGGGCAGCCTCGACAGCGCGAAGATCCTCGTCATCACCGGCAACCTGAACCGCGAAACGATCGTGCAGAAGCTCGAGGGCGCCCGCGCAATCGTGGATTGCCTGCAGGTCTATAAGACGGAGAAGACGGACCTGACGGCCGACCCGGCCGCGGCGGACTTCCGCACCCGCGGCGCCGACGCGATCCTCTTTGCCAGCTCTTCGGCCGTGCAGTCGTTTGTCGACCAGGCCGCCGCTCTCAACCTCGGCGCGGGCGCGACCCGGCCTCTCGCCGGCAGCATCGGTCCGCAGACGACCGAGACGATGAAGAAGGCCGGCGTGCCGGTAGATTTTACCGCCAAGACACCGAGCCTCGATGCCCTGGTTGAGGCGCTGGTGAAGCGGCTCGGGCGGTAGGGCGCGGATTCCACTCTGCGCCGGGCACAAGAACAGCGTCGAGTGTACCCAGTGGTTTCCGATTAGAATTGCATGACGTTCCCGGCGGCGAGCGGAGTCGCCGCCCTACCGGATTAGGCCAGAATCCCTCACTGGCGAGTGCTTGCAGGCAGTTGAAGCTCTGCCACCGTCCGGGAATCGCCTGCCAGCAGGCTCTCACCCAAATGAAAGTCCCGTTTCTCGACCTTTCGCTCCAGCACCAGGCGCTCCGCACCGAGGCCCTCGCCGCGCTGGCGGCCACCTATGATGCCACCCGCTTTTGTCTCGGAAAGGACGTGGAGGACTTCGAGAAAAACTTCGCCGCGACCCTCGGGTATCCGCGCACCCTCGGCATGAACAGCGGCACCGCGCCGTTGCACGTGGCGTGCATGATCGCCGGCTTTGGGCCGGGGGACGAGGTGATCACCACGCCGTTCACGTTCATCTCGTCCGCGTGGGGCATCAGTTACACCGGCGCGAAACCGGTGTTCGCAGACATCGAGGAGGACACCTTCAACCTCGACCCCGCCAGGCTCGCCGCCGCCATCACCCCGCGGACCAAGGGCATCATCGTGGTTCATCTCTTCGGCCAGCCGGCGCGGATGGACGAAATCATGGTCATCGCGCGCCAGCACGGGCTCTTTGTTATCGAGGACTGCGCCCAGGCGGCCGGTGCGCATTACGAGGGAGTGCCGGTCGGGCTCATCGGCGATGCAGGCACCTTCAGCTTCTACCCGACAAAGAACCTCGGTGGCTGCGGCGAGGGCGGGGCCTTTGTCTCGCGCCGGGATGAAATTTTCACGCGGGCCCGCCAGATCCGCGTCCATGGTTCCGACCGGCGCTATTACCACGACATCATCGGCGGCAACTTCCGCATGGATGGCTTCCAGGGGGCGTTGCTGAACATCAAGCTGCCGCATCTCGCCGGCTGGACCGCACGCCGCCAGGCGATCGCCGCGCGTTACTTCGCGGGCATTAAGCTGTTCGACACCCGCCTGCCGGGTCAGCCGGCGTATGGAAAATCCGTCTTCCATCAGTTTACCATCCGGCACCCGCGCCGGGAGGCGCTGCGCGAGCATCTCGCGAAGGAGGAGGTTGGCACAGACCTCATCTATCCCGTGCCGCTGCACCTGCAGGCGTGTTATGCGGGGCTGGGGGCCGGCCCGGGATCGTTCCCGATGGCCGAACGTGCCGCCCGGACCTGCCTGAGCCTGCCGATTTTTCCGGAGCTCACCGACGCGCAGGTCGACCACGTGATCAAAAGCATCAACTGCTTTTGAACCGCGAAAGCCGAGGCAGCCCAAGGCCGGTGTTGAGACTTTGCGCACTTTGTGTCTTCGTGGTTGAATCACCATGATCGATGGCATCCGAGTAAAAGTCTGTGGCCTCACCTCGCTGGTGGACGCCGAGTTCGCGGACCGTTGCGGCGTGGACTACCTCGGGTTCATCCTTCATTCGAAATCACCGCGCTACATTCCGCTCGTGCAGTTTCAGGCGATGGCCGAACGCCTGCCGGGACGGAAGAAGGTGGCGGTGATGGTCGAACCCGGCGCAGATCAGCTCGCTCTCGTGGCGCATGCGGGCTTCGATTTTTTCCAGATCCACTTCCGCCATGACCGGACCGCCGCCGCCATCGCGGAATGGGCGGACGTCGTAGGGCCCGAACGCCTCTGGCTGGCGCCGAAGCTGCCGCCCGGAGTCGATGTCGCGGCGGACTGGCTGCCCTTGGCCAAGGTTTTCCTGCTCGATACCTTCCAAGTCGACGGTTTTGGCGGCTCGGGCCGCACCGGCGACTGGGGCAAGTTTGCGCGCCACCAGCAGGCTCATCCGGACAAGACCTGGATCCTATCCGGTGGCCTCAACGCCGACAACATCGGCACGGCGCTGCGTGAAAGTAGCGCGCGTTTCGTCGACGTGAACAGCGGGGTGGAATCCGCTCCAGGCATGAAGGATCACGCCCGGTTCAAATCATTCATTGTGCGCCTGCACGAGGCCGCGCAGGGGTTGCGCACGTAGGGGTGTTCTTGGAGGACGCCCGTGGTTCGGTCGCTAAAAGCGGGTCCGCAGGGAACGACCCTGCATCGAGTGCGTCCGGCTTAAGATGCGGGCTGCAGGAGCGCGCCTTCGAGCTCGAGCAAGCGGCGCTTGATGTCCTCCCCGAACGCAAAGCCCGTCAGGGAACCGTTCGCGCCAATCACACGGTGGCAGGGGACGATAAGGCAGATGGGATTGGTCGCATTGGCGCGTCCTACTGCCCGGGCCGCGCCCGGCCGGCCAAGCTCAGCAGCCAGGCCGCCATAGCTGCGCGTTTCACCGCGAGGGATGCGCCGAAGCGCGGCCCACACCCTTTGCTGAAACGGCGTCCCAGCCGCCGCGAGCGGCAGGTCAAAGTCCACCCTGCGCCCACTCATGTACGCCAGCACCTGATCCCGCGCCGGCCGGGATTTGGTAGTGTCAACTATTAGATGACACTTTCCGAGCCGACGGATGAGTGCTTTCTCGTCGCCGAAGGCGGTGGCAGTGATCGTGCCGGCTTCGTTAAAGGCGATCGAGAAAGGTCCGAACGGAGTCGGGAAGGTGTCGTAGTAGTGGTTCATGCGGGCATGGACTGGTTGAACTGCCACAGGTGGGCCGTGGCGAGACTGCGATAAGGGGCGAACATCGCCATGAGGCGGCGGGTCGCATCCACATCGGGTCGTTCCTCGAGTTTGAGCAGGGCCTGCAGTCCGCTGGTCACTCCCGTGTCGCCGAGCGGGACGCAGTCGGGGAAGTCCAGGGCGCGCATCATCACGTAGTTCACCGACCATGGCCCGAGGCCGCGGATCGCCAGGAGCGTGCGCTCGGCGCGGGTGGCGGACATCGTGCGCAAGGCGGCCAAGTCGAGACGCTGGTCGGCGACGAGGCGCGCGGCGGTGATGAGGTAATCCGCCTTCTGTCGGGAAAACTGCAGGGGCTGCAGATCCGCGGGTTGCAACGCGGCGATGGCGCCCGGGGTGGGCGAAGCATGGAGTCCGTTGGCCACGGGCTGGCCGGCGAGGGCGGTGAGACGGCGTTTCAGGGTGCAGGCGAAGGCGAAGTTTATCTGCTGGCCGATGATCGACCAGAGCAGTCCATCGAAGGCCGAGTGCGTCTGGGCGATGCGCAGCCCTGGCCGGCCCTCGACGAGGCGCTGCAATCCGAGTCGGGTGGCGAGGCGGACAAAGGCGTCCGCATCCTGGCCAAGGCCGGTCAGGCCGACCACAAGTCCATGGGCCTCCACCGCGGACCCGGACGATATTTCGCCGCGGATGGTATTTCCGGCCAGCTGCAACGTGAGCAGCGCAGGGCCGTCGCTGAGATGCACGGCCGCCGTGTAGGCGTCGCCCTCGAGCCGCTCGGTCAGGCTGCCGGCATCGCGGCCGAGCGCGCGGCGCAGGTAGGGCAAGGGATAACCTTCCGGCAACTCCAGCTCGAAGGTCCGGCCGGTCCGTAGCGCCCGGTACGCGGCCGGCGTGCTGCCGTTGAAGCGACGGAAATGCGCGTGCAACACCGACAGGGATTCGAATCCGGCCTCGCCCGCGAGCGTGGCAAGGGCGACGTCACCGCGGGCGAGCGATTGCCGGACACGATCCAGGCGGGCACGCAGCAGCAGGTCGGACGGGGTGGTGTGGAAATGCTGGCGAAACAACTCCGAGAGCCGGGTGGCGCCAAAGCCGGAGCGGCGCACGATCGCGGTCGCGTCAGGAAATGCGGCCGGGTTTCCGCGGATTTCCGCGACCAGTGTTTCGATGGACTCAAGGACGGGGTCGGCGCCGCGGGCAAAGTCATCGGGGTGGCATTTCCGGCACGCACGCAGACCCGCGGCCCGGGCCGCCTCGCACGTGGGAAAGAACCGGACGTTTTCGGGTTTCGGTTTGCGTGCGTGGCAAGCCGGGAGGCAGTAGATGCCGGTCGACGTGACGCCGAAAAAGAAGCGCCCGTTGTCCGCCGGATCCCCGGCGAGCACGCGGGCATACATCGTGGCATTCGTCATTCGCATGGCGTGACATTAGCATAACCCGCCGGTGCTGTCGTCCGGATTTCACCGGTGCAATTTTTCGGGGCTCGACAGTCCACGGCATCCTTCAAGCGGGTTTGGCCGGAACGATGCCATTGAACCACGAAGGGGCGCGAACGAAACCCCGGTCAAAGCCATTCGATGGGGATGGGCAGCAAACCGCGAGGGCTTTGCTCCGGCAGGGTAGCTACTCCGTTTCCGATTTGGCGTCCCTTCGTGGTTTCGAACTGCATCGATCGGTTTAGATCGACTGGCGGTAGAGCTCCTCAACCTTTTTGCGGGCCCAAGGGGTTTTGCGGAGGAAGACCAGGCTGGATTTGATGCTGGGGTCGTAATTGAAGCAGCGGATCTCGATCCGCCGGCCCATTTCCTCCCACCCGTGGTGCTCGACGAGCCGGGTGAGCATCATTTCGAGCGTGATGCCGTGGAGTGGATTGTTGGCTTGGGGGGCGGACACGGGGGAATTTTCAGACAAGGTTCGTCACGAAGGTCACTCGGTTCGGTCGCGATGAGTCTCCGGTGCGACGCATTGGGCCGGAAATTTTACAGGAGGCAAACCGGGATAAAACCGAGATTGAAAGGTTGGCGGTCGACTTACGCCGTCGCGTACTGCTGCAGCAATTCCAGCGGCACGATCTCGAGGGTCCGCTCATGCGTCGCGGTGAGCGCCACCGGCGCAGCCTGGCCGGCCTCGAGTGCTGCCAGCCAGCGCGAGGCGCACAGGCACCACCGGTCCCCGGGTTTCAGGCCCGGAAAACCATACTCGGGCCGCGGGGTGGTAAGGTCGTTGCCGTCGGCACGGCTGAAAGCGAGAAATTCCGCGGAGACCTCAACGCAGACCGTGTGACAGCCCGCGTCCTCCACGCATGTGTCGCAATGCCCGTTGCGAAAGAAGCCGGTGACGGGATCGCTGGAACAGGGCCGCAGCGGACCGGCGAGAACGTTGCGCGAGGGCAGGGGATGCATGCCGACGAACTTATGAATGCGGCGGGCCGGTGCAACGCCGGGCTGGCTTTTCATTTCGGGCCGGGCACAAGACTACTGCCTTCAAGTATCATTCCATGAAACCGCACCGCCAGCTCGCCGAAGCCAAGACCCCGGACGGAGCGACCCTGGCGCTTTACGAACACGATGGGAATTACTGCGTGCGGTTGAATGGGCAGGCGCTGATGGATTCCTCCGTCACGGCGTCCGAGATTCTGCTGGGCGAACTGGCCGCGGGCCGGGGCTCCACCGGAAATACCACGCGGATCCTGCTGGGCGGCCTGGGCCTTGGATTTACGCTGAAAAGCGTGTTGCGCCGCGAAAATGCCCGTGCCCGGGTCGAGGTCGCGGAGCTGATTCCCGCGGTGGTGGCCTGGAACCGGACTTTCCTCTCGGGCCTGAACGGAGCGTTGCTGGACGATCCGCGCGTGAAGGTAATCGTGGCGGATGTCGGCGACGTGATCGCCCGTGCGAGCCGCAATCAGTACGACGCCCTGCTGCTCGACATCGACAACGGCCCGACGGCCATGGTGCAGAAACGAAACGTCCGCCTTTATGGCCAGGAGGGAATCGAGCGGATGGCCGCGGCTCTCAAGCCCGGCGGCCGGGCCGCCATCTGGTCGGCTACGCCCGATCGCGCCTTCGGCGACCGGCTGGCCAAGGCCGGGTTCAAGGTGGGAATTGTGCCGGCGAAGCCGCATCCGACGGCGAAACGGTGCGCCTACACGATCTATACCGCGGACAAGCCGGCGGCAGTGGCCATCTAAAGACGATCGTAAATCCATATGAAGCAGCCGAGGTCGCCAGGCTGGATCGCGATGAGTCTGCAAGCCCAGCCCCGTGACCTCGGCTGCTCCATTTTGGCGAGGGCCGAAGTTCGGAAGAATACTCAGGCGCTCGACATGGCGAAAATGCCGCGCACGCTATCGGGCATGTCCTCGATCTACGAAAAAATCCGCGCCGACATCATTGCCGCCATGAAGGCGCGCGATTCAGCCACGGCGCTCATTCTGCGCACGACCGATGCTGCGATCCAGCGATCCGCCATGGATGGCGGCAAGCCGATCGACGATCCGCTGGTCGTCACGGTGCTGCGCAAGGCGGTCAAGAACCTGACGGACGCCAAGGCGGAGTTTGCCAAGGGCGGCCGGGCGGACCTCGTTGCGGCGAACGAGGCGGAGATCAAGCTGATCGAGAAATACCTGCCGGCCGGTCTTGAAGCCGCGAAGCTCGATGCACTCATCACGGAGGCCATCGCAGCGACCGGGGCCACCTCGAAGAAGGAGATGGGCAAGGTCATCGGCGCACTGAAGCAGCGGCCCGAGGCCCCGCTCATCGATTTCGGCGCGGTGAGCAAGCTGGTGCAGGCGAAACTGCCCTAAGCCGGAACAATGCAGTCGCCGGTAACAGCCGACATCAGGAGGCTGGTTTGAGGTGAGTCGCCAAAACCAGCCTCGTTACCTCGGCTCCTACACCGATCGCTGCGGCTCAACTGCATCGTTCCGGCTAAGCCGGAGTCATGCAGTTGAGGTCCTTTTTCGCTGCGAAACATGCCGGACTGAAAGGTGGAGCGCGTTGACCTCAACGCGCTGGGATCAATGCGTTTCACCTTCAGCCGCATGATCCGGGCTGGCGCTGGGCAGACAGCGCCGCCGTTCCTCACTTCTTCGAATTGGTGTCTGCCGGCGAGAGCTGGTATGCCTTGTTGTTGACCGTGACGTTTTTCAGCACGAGGTTCTGGACTTCACCCGTGACGAGGCGCTCGTCGGTGAGCTTGAGATCGATGTTTTCCAAGGTGATGTCACGGATGGTATCGCCCTTGTTTCCCTGCAGCGTTCCGAGCGAACGGAACTGGCCGTGGACGTTGCGGATGGTGATGTCGTTCACGGTGCGGCTGGGTGGGGCCTCGCCCTTGAGGTCGAAGAACTGGAGCCACGGGCCGACATTCATGATGCGCCCGCCGCCGCCCGTGAGCGTGATGCCGTCGAACGTGATGTGCTCGTAATGCTGGGGGGTGTCGGGACGGAGCTTGAGGGTCATCATTGTGGCGCGGCCGGAGATCGTGCAGTTGCGGACGGTCACATTGCGCACGGAGGTCGCCTCGCTGCCGCAGGTGATCAGGCCGCCGCCGTCGCCGATCTCGCAATCCTCGACGAGGATGTTCTCGACCCCCGGGCTGTCGGTATCGCGATCGGCGTGCGGGCCCTTGCTGCCCTTGAGCGCAATGTCGTCGTCACCGACCGAGATGTAGCATTTGCGGACGGTCACGTTCTGGCAGCTGTCGATGTCCATGCCGTCGGTGCTGGGGCCGCGGAGGCCGTTGACGGCGCTGGGGACGGTGATGCGCAGCCCCTCGATGACCACGCCGCTGCTGTGATAGACATGCAGGTTCCAGAAACCCGAGTCCTGGAAGGCGAGGCCCTCGATGCGCACGTCCTTGCAGCGGTCGATGAACATCAGCCGCGGACGCTCGACTTCGAGGTTGGTGCACTTCGGATTTTCCTTCCGCCGGGCCCAAAACGCGTTCCAAAAAGTCACCCCGTTGCCGTCAAGGTGACCTTTGCCGCCGATGCGGACGCGATCGAGGCCCTGCGCGTTGACCAAGGCCATGCGCCACGGCTCGAAGTGGCCCTCGATGCGGGTTTCCCGCTTGGGATAGTCCTCGATTTGGTCCGAGCCCAGCAGGACCGCGCCGTCGTCGAGGTAAAGCTCAACGCCCGGCTTCAGGAAAATCGAGCCGCTGCGGAACGTGCCGGCAGGAATGACGACTACGCCGCCACCGGCGGCCTGCGCCTGATCGATGGCTTTCTGGATCGCGGCCGTATTGATCGTCTTGCCATCCGGCACTGCGCCGAAGTCAGAGACGGAGAGACGCTTGAGCTCGGCGCCGGAGGCGGCGTGGGCGAGGACAGCGGCTAGGAGACAGGGCAGGAGGGACCGTTTGAGGGAGAACATGAGGGGTGGACGAAGTAGGAAGGAATCGGGGTGAATTATGAAGTTCGGAATTGTTTCGCGCAGGGACGCGAAGGCGCAAAGGGAAAGGAATTGAGCCGGGCGTCGGATGAAGTGGCACTCGCTGCAATCGTCGGCCGTATTCTTCCTGTTTGATTCCTAATTCTTGCCTGTCACGTCGGCCTTCGCGACCTCGACGGCGAAGACGTAGGTCGGGCCGAACATGTTCGAGCGGAAGATCACGTGCTTCTGGTCGGGCGTGAAAAAGGCGTTGGGCTCGAGCGTGTACTTGTTCTTGTGGAGGCTCACCAACCGCTCGGGATGGAAGACGCCGGGGCGGATCAGGTGGTCGCCCAGCGAGCCCTCATCATTGAGCAGCTCAGGGCGGAAAAGATAAATCCACTCGTTCTCGGCCGACGCCCATTCCACGACTGTGTCGGAGCCACCGTCGCCGCAAAACAGCTTTTTGTCCGCCGACTGGCTATAGTGGATCGACCAGGCATTGATGTCCACGTGGTACCAGGTACGCTCGCCGGTCTCGACATTGTAGCCGCCGGTGAAGTGGTCCACGCCCCAGGGAAAACGGATTTCATACCAGATGTTCTTGCCGTCCGGGCCCCAGAATTCATGCCCGGCCGCCTCCAGGCCCATGACCCGCTTGTGCACGAGCGTATTTTGGGTGCCGTCGGCGCGGATCGTCCAGATACGGTCGACCTTCCACCAGGTTCCCTCGTGGCAGTACATCAGCAGGGTCGGGTCGGTCGGGGAGAACTGCAGGTGATTGAGCCAGTCGGTGCTATGCTCGATAATGTTGGTCGTTTTGCCGGTCCGGAGATCGAGGGTGAACATGGACATCGGCTGACGCGAGGCCAGGCGCTCATCCATCATGAGGACCTTGCTGACGGCGGCGTCGAGCACCTTGCCCCGATTCGCGACCTCCTTTTCGCTGACAGGGGCCATGGCGGGCTTGGGCGCATTAGCGCGTGGAGCGGCGGCGGGGTCTGTCTCATTGAACGTGCCGGCGCCGAGGGTCTCATCGGCGTTGATGCTGGAAACGCTGGCGCGGGCCGGAAGGTCGGCAATCTTCCGCGTCACACCCGTTTCGATGTTGGTCCCAAAGAGCGCGGAGGAATTTGAGCCCGTCCCGCCCTTGGTATAATAGACGGTCGGTGTCTTGTGGCCGACGACGATGACGCGCGCGGGGGCGGGCACGAGATCGCGCGTTTGGAATGTCACGAGATTGACCACCTTGATCGCGCCGCCGGCCGTGTAGACCATGTTCTGGCCGTCGGGCGTGCAGGAGTTGTCGTTGAAATAGAGGCTGGCGGACCCGGGCTCCTCCGTGAGGCGGATGACGCGATGGCCGGTCTCGGGGTCGATCCAGGACTTGGGCGGCGGGGCGGCGGCGGAGTCGGCGGCCCGGACCGGCAAGACGAGGCCGGCGAGGCAGAGGCACAAGGTGAAATACAAGGGGCGGGGTTTCATGGGGTGGGGGAAGTAAGAGGCACGAAGGATGAATTAAGAAGTTTGGAATTTCCGAGGACAGACAGATTTCAAGGCACGAGAACCACAGGCGCGGCTGGGGCGACGGGATCACGGCGAGACGCTTGTGGGGAGCCGAGGTGACGCGCGAATGTGCCAGCCGTGCCGGACTCAGGACGGCGGCGCGACCGGGATCCCGGCGATGGGTGCACGCATATACTTCGAGCGTCGGGTGCCGCTCCGGCCCCGGCCGGGCAAGCGCCCGCCAGGATCGCTGTAGGGCTGATGGCGGTAGCCAGTCCGCGCCGGATCGGACGCGCAACGAATTTGGAAATCCTGCATTCGCTGGAAAAGTAGGAGCAATTGCTCCGGGTGCGAGTACTGGTCAAGGCCGGTCCGCTCCATGAGCGTGAGCAATTCGTGCACGGCCTCGAGAGTGGAAAGGCAGCCGGCCTGGGGTTGCTGCTTGATGATATACCGGCTGGGCGCCGCGGGCGTGAACATGAGGCGCGGAAGCCGCTGCAAAACGGGGCTGAGCTTGAGCATCTTGCGCGCCCCGCTCCACGTGGCGTCGAGGAGAATGACCAGCAGCGAGCGTTGACCGAGCGAGGCGCGGATGGCTGGAAGCTGGGCCTGGTCCGACAGGTTCAGCGCCGTCCGACCCGGGTAGAGCAGGACGGGCCAGTAGGCCGGATCCTCCAGGCGTTCGCGAAGCACGGAATGATCATCGAAGGCCAGTCCCATATGGAGTTCGCTGTTCGGCAGGCACAGATGGGCGAGCCGCCCGGTGCCGGCCTTTTCGTGTTTGAATTCCTTCGGATGCATGAGGAACACGAAGCGGGTGCGCGTTTCCATCGGCTGCAGGGTGGGGCACCAGCAGAGCGCCTTCGGCCAGAAGCAGCGGTAGCAGGTCTCGCGGGGCATGACGGGCGAAAGTAAGAAGGAAGAAGGAGAAATTAAGAAGCCGGGATTTACCCCGGACGGATGCGTGCGGCTGGCACGCACCGGGTAAATCGGTTCTTCCGTCGTTGCGCCGCCACCTCCACAATGGCCGGGTCATGAACGAAACCAGCCCGCGCGATGTTGCCGTGAAGCAAATGCCCATCGAACTCTCCCAGTTCCTGAAGTTCGGCGGACTGGTGGACAGCGGGGGCCAGGCGAAGCAGGCGATCGGGGCCGGCCGGGTCCTGCTCAACGGTGCCGTGGAGACGCGCAAGAGCCGGAAGCTCGCGCCGGGCGACCGGGTCACGCTGGACGGGCAGACCATCACGGTGGTTTCCGCATAGTCCCGCGGCGGCGGAACAGAGAAAGGGTGCGGTTCAATTGCAGGAGCGGCATAAAGCCGCTCCTACATTTTCAAACTGATACGCCGCCAAAAGAAGCTTCCAGTTGCAGTCCGCGTAACGCAGCGGCAACATGGTCGGTCCAGCCGGCTCGCGCGGCTCCTCCACCGATGTCCTTTCATCCTTTGCAGCGTCTCAGCTCGGCCATGTTTTCCCTCTGCCGGCGCCTATTGGCGCGGGCCGGGATCTGGGTGCGGGCGCGGCCGGGCCTGGCGGCATGGGTCTATCCGGCTGAACCGACCGCGGAGACGCGCTACCGCGAGTTCAACGGCCGTTATTTCGCCAGCTTTCACGAGCAGGAGCGCATGCTGGCGGACAAGCCACGGATGAATTTCTACCGGGCGGCGATCAACCGCCATATCCAACCGGGCGACCGGGTGGTGGACCTTGGCACGGGAACGGGGATCCTGGCGGCCCTCGCGTCCCGGCGCGGCGCGGCCCAAGTCTATGCGATCGATCACTCGCCGATCCTGGAGCAGGCGCGCAGCCTCGCGGAGCACAACGGGGTGAAACGCGTCGAGTTCGTCGCGACCCACAGCAAGGAGTTCAAGGTGGCGGAGCCGGTCGACGTGATCCTGCACGAGCAGATGGGCGACTGCCTGTTTGACGAGGCCATGGTGGCGAACGTCACCGACCTGCGCGACCGGGTGCTGCGGCCCGGCGGCCTGATCTTGCCGAGCCGGTTCGAGTTCTTCTGCGAGCCGATCAAGATCCGGGACGGACGCCTCGTGCCGTTCCTCTGGGAGCTCAACGTGCAGGGCTACGACTATTCCTGCCTGGAACGAAGCCGCCCGCAGGATCCGGGTTATTATCACCTCTGCAGCAGCGATCTCGGCCTGGTCCAGCATTTCCTCGGCGAGCCGCAACCGGCGCTGACCGTCGACCTGCACACCGTGACCGAGGCCGGCCTGCCGCACGAGCTGCACTTTTCGCGCACGGTGGTGAATGCCGGCCGGCTGGACGGCTACGCGGTCTATTTCCGGGCCCGGGTGGACGGCGACCTTTCCCTGGGCTCGGGTCCGCTCGATCCGCACCGGGCGCCGCACTGGGGGTTTCGGATTCTCCGCACAGACCGGGATGATTTTGCCGCGGGTGACGTCATCGAGGTCACGCTGCGGGTGGGGCACTGGCCCGAGTTGGATTCGTGGCGGTGGAGCCACGTCAAGCATCCGGCGGCAGGGCCGCATCCGGCCGAGCAGGTTGGAACGCCCGGAGCCGGGACGCGATAAGGCAATTGTCGGATCGCTTTCATCGGCAGAGAGCTTTGCTTCGTCCACTCGCACCCTCACTATACCTCATGCCGTTTTCCTCCCTTGGCCTCACGGAGCCGCTCCAGCGGGCCGCCAGCGATTGGAACTACCTCGAGGTCACGCCGGTCCAGGCCGCTGTGATCCCGGCGATCCTGGAGGGGCGCGATGTCCGGGCGGCGGCCCAGACCGGCTCGGGCAAGACCGCCGCGTTCGCCTTGCCGCTGCTGCAACGGCTTTCATCGGGACCCCGCGAACGCGGACGCCTCGTGCGCGCCCTGATCCTCGTGCCCACGCGCGAACTGGCGGCGCAAATCGGGGCGGCCATCCGGCATTTCGGCCGTTATTTGCCGGCGCCCCTCAAGACCCTGGTGGTGTACGGCGGCGTGTCGATCAACCCGCAGATGATGGCCCTCGGCGGCGGCGCCGATGTGATCGTCGCGACCCCGGGGCGGCTGCTGGATTTGATCGGGCACAACGCAGTCTCCCTCGCGGCCGTTTCGACGCTGGTGCTTGACGAGGCGGACCGGCTTTTTGCGCTCGGCTTCGCGGAAGAGCTTGGGCGGATCCTCGCGCTGCTTCCGGCTCGACGCCAAAGCCTGCTGTTTTCCGCCACGTTTCCGCCCGCGGTGCAGGCCTTCGCGGAGGGCCTGCTGCACGACCCGTTGCGGATCGAGATCGCCGCGGGGCCAGCGACGACCCCGGCGATCCTCCAGCGGGCCATCGAGATCGATGCGCCGCGGCGCACGCAGTTGCTCCGGCACTTGATCGAGACGAATCCGTGGCCGCGGGTCCTGGTGTTTGTCGCCACCAAGTATGCGACGGAGCACGTCGCGGAAAAGCTCCGGCGGGCCGGCCTCGCCGCGACCGCGCTGCACGGCGAACTCAGCCAGGGAGCGCGGACGCAGGCGCTGGCCGATTTCAAGGCGGCTAAGGCGCGGGTGCTGGTGGCGACCGATGTCGCCGCGCGCGGACTCGACATCGCGGACCTGCCGGTGGTGGTGAACTACGACCTGCCGCGCTCGCCGGTTGACTATGTGCACCGGATCGGCCGCACCGGACGCGCCGGGGCCTCGGGTGCGGCGGTCAGTTTCATCAGCGCGGAAACGGACGCCCATTTCCGCCTGATTGAAAAACGCCAGGGACTCCGCTTGGACCGCGAACAGGTTGCCGGGTTTGAGCCGGTCGAGATCGCGCCGCCACTCGCGCCCGGAGGCGGCGGGGTGAAGGGCCGGCGCAAAAGCAAGAAGGACAAACTGCGCGAGGCCGCAGCGGGGATCAAAGCGGTGGAGCCCGTGCCGCCGCTGAATCCTGCACCGCCCGCGAATGCGTTTGCCTGGCACCGGCGGCTGCCGCGCGGACGGCCGTGAGGGCCGGGCCACTCGGGGTGGCCGGCGGTGAAATCACACTTGGGGTTGTTTCGTTCGCCGACCTGAGCATGCTCTGCGGACATGGCCGTCAAATTCAAGGACTACTACGAAACGCTGGGTGTGACCCGCACCGCGACGCCCGACGAGATCAAGCAGGCCTTTCGCAAACTGGCGCGGCTGTACCATCCCGACGTGGCGAAGAACAAGGCCACCGGAGAAGTGAAATTCAAGGAGATCAACGAGGCCTACGAGGTCCTGAGTGATCCCGAGAAGCGCCGGCGCTACGATGAGCTTGGCGCCAACTGGCAGGATGGCGGCGGCCCCACCATGCCCCGTGCGGGGCGGCGCGGCCCGGGGGCATCACCCGGGGGGGAACCCGACTTCGAATTTGGCGGCACGGGATTCAGCGACTTTTTCGAGTCTTTCTTTGGCGGCAGCCGGGAAGGTTTCAACGGCTCGCGCCGCGGAGCGGGGCCGGCGGCAGAGGAAGACGCGGAGGCGTTCGCGCACCCCGGGCGCGATGTTGAGGCCGATCTGCTTGTCACCTTGGAGGAGGCCCTGCGCGGTTCGCTGCGCAAGGTGACTCTGCGCCGGCCCGGCGGGTCCCGGACCGCCGACCGGACCGATTCCTACCAGGTGAAGATTCCGGCAGGTGTGCGCGAAGGGCAGCGCATCCGTCTGACCGGACAGGGCGGCGCGGGGTTTGGCGGCGCCCCGGCCGGCGATCTGTACCTCCGCGTGCGTCTGGCCCGTCATCCGGACTTCAGTGTGCACGGGGCCGACCTGCATTGCGACCTCGACCTGGCACCGTGGGAAGCGGTGCTCGGGGTGCAGGCGAAAATTCCGACGCTTGACGGGACAACATCGTTGCGGGTGCCGCCCGGCACGTCGGCCGGAAGCCAGCTGCGATTGCGCGGACTGGGCCTGCCGCAGGAAAGTGGAGGCCGCGGCGATCTCTATGCGACGGTGTGCATCCAAGTACCGCCCGAGGTCTCGGGCGAGGAACGCGCACTGTGGGAGCAGCTGGCGGCCACCTCGAAATTCGAGCCGAGGAAGCTGCCATGACGGGTAACACCCCATGGTGATCGATGGTGTCAGCGCGTACACTGCTCCCACGCAGCCCTGCGCCTTAACATGAAAACCCATCGATTCCCCCTTCTTGCCATGACCGTCGGCAGCCTGTTTTTGACGGTAGGTTGTTCGGCGAAAGACCAGACCGCGCAAAATCCGCCGGTCTCGTCCGCGCCGCCCGCACGAACGGTCCCGGCGGCCTCGGAGGTCGAGCATGCTCCGCCGCCGGACGTGGCGGCGCCGACTTGGAATGACATTAAAAACAACACGTACAGCATGAGCGCGGCGTTTGTCGCCGGTCTCAGCATGATCGAGAAAAAATTCGATGACCAGATTACCGGATTCAATGCCCAGCGGGCCGCCGTGGCGGGTGATGCCCGGGACTCGGAAATCGCCATGATGGAACTTAAAAATGCGCGAGCCTCCTTGAGATCTGCCGCCGTCGCCGTGGCCGCCGCAACGGACAAGACCTGGAACGACGAAAGGGACAAGGTAGGCCGCGCCATCCAGCGCGTGCAGGACGCGTGCGACAAGGTCAAGACGAGCACAACGTCCTGAGCGGGGTGAGGCAGAAAGTGGAATTGGATCCGGCCAAGGCCGAGTTTGCCTGAGCCGGAACGATGCTGTCGCCTGTAGCAGCCGACGTGAGGAGGCTGGCTTGAAGTGAGTCACCAAACTCTGCCTCGTTATCTCGGCTGCTACACTGATTGCTGCGGTTCAACTGCATCATTCCGGCTGAGCCGGAATCATTTCGGGAAAGTTTCAAACCATGCTGGAGACGCGACCTCTTGGTCGCTGCTCCAACTCAGAGCGACAGGGGGCTTGAGTTAAAGGAGCCTCCGGCCTGTCCTGCTCAGTTCCCAGTCTTGGCGCGGGTGGCGATGGCCGCGTCGAGGCGGGCCTTGGCCTCGGGTGGCACGTAGACCTGCGTTTTTCCGATGTCCTTCAGGTCGGTGGTGAGAATCCAATGCACCGGCAGCTCCTTGGGATCCGAACCAATGGTAGCCGTGCCGTCGAGCGTCACCACGTAGCGCGAGGGGATTCCGTCACGCATATAGATCGCGAAGGTGGCGCTCGCGTGGGTGGGGTTGGCGAGGGGCTGTCCAAAGGAACTCATGAATTGCATGGCCGCACTCTCGGTGAGCTTGCCCGAACAGGTGATGCTGTTGCCGGTGAGCTCGGCGTTGCCGCCAATGATGATCTCCAGCTCCTCCGCGGGATGCCGAATGGCGAAATCCAAATCGTAGGAACCGCTCGGAGGGCCACGGCGGCCGGCGCCGGGCAGGGAGGTGCCGCCGGTTCCCGTGTCCGTCATGTCCCCCGGGTCGGAACTCGCCGCGCCGCTGCGCCGGCCCCGGCCGCCACCACGCCGCCCGCCGCCAGGTGACTGCGACGCCGGCGAGGCCTTGGGCAATTCCGAGGGCGTTTTCCATCCGCTGGAGGTCTGGATGACGCAGTCATTGTCGCCCTTGAAAACGGCATTCGCCGTGCCGCCGTTGCCGGGGCCCAGCCGGCGCAGCAGCAGCGGGGTGGGGTTGCTGTCGGTGATCGTGGTATATCCGCCCCTTTCCGTCTCGCCGAGAATGGTCGAGATCGCGCCGGAATTTCCACTGCTGATGCTGCAAACCCAACTGTAGTTGGGCTGGTCGGGCAACTTCATGACCGCGACGATGGCGGCATCCGTGGGACTGGCCGGGGCGGACGCCGCCGCCCAGACCGCAGCGGTCACCCAGGCGAGGTGCCGCAACCTGCGGGAAATTGTCGCGCGACCGGTGCCATGAGAGGGCGAATGAATTTTCTCCATGGAAAGAAAAAAGCGGGGAATCGGGTTACGCCATCAGACGTATGTTTCCCTGCCGTGGTTGCGCAAGCGCGGCGATTTCCCGGCCCGGGTGAATGAGCGAGCAGGATGAAATGAGAAAACACCGGCAAAGACCCTTGGGTGCAGAAGAGAGCGGGCGTGTTTCAAAACGGCGAAATGATCGCGAAGTGCTGCGGGATCGCAGCGTGAAAGAGGATTTTTTCGCAACGGAGCGGTTGGGCCCGCGACGGTGCGGCCTGTATTGCACCTTGCTTGTTGCGCGGAAGAGGAATCAAACATCAGGTGCCAAGGGATTCCTAAATCAACCAAATCGCCAGGACATCGTTGTCCTGACCTGAGTTTCCCGGCCGGTTCTACGACTGAAAATCAACAGAAAGATACAAAATGGCAAAGTCCCAGAATTCCAAAAAACAGACCAAGAAGGCCCCGGCGAAAACCGCCAAGCAGAAGAAGGTCGCAAAGCGCGCCAAGAAGAGCGGCAAGTAATTGCCGCCCTTCCGGCCGGATTTTTCCGGCCTTGGTCCTCACAGCACAGCTTCCACGCTGTGCTGTTTTTTTGTGCCGCCGAAAAGATGCGGGAAGGCCGATGCCGGGGCGCGTTTTGAAACTCCGCCTGTCGTTCTGTATTGGAGCAGCGACCTCCCGGCCTGCCCTCCGAAGTCTTGGCGCAGGAGGGTCGCTGTCCGAGCGCGACCGGGAGGTCGCGTCTCCATCACCGGTTTGAAAGCCCCCCCCCAGTGCATCGCCCCTTTTGTCCCCGCTCTTTTCTGATTTCCAATTTCCCGCTTCTGGTCCCTTATTTCGTTTTCCCCCTTACCCCCAATGAAATCATCCCAATTCACTCGTGGCGCTTTTGCCGCGCTTGCCTCGATTGTATTCGCGTCCGCGGCCGGCGCCGCTGACCAGCCGGCCACGGCCTTCAAATTCCAGTTTGGCGCCGCCAAGGCGGCGCCTGGCTATACGCTGGTCGCCCCCGGCTCCGCCTATTCCAAGTCCGCCGGCTACGGTTTTGAACCGGGCGCGACCGTCACGGCGGTCACCCGCGACACCGGCGATTTACTCCAGCGCGGCGCTGTCATCGGTTCGGGGCCATTTGCCTTTTCCGTCGCCGTGCCGGAGGGCAACTACCGGGTCACGCTCACGCTCGGCGATCCCACCGCGGAAGCGTCCTCGACGGTGAAGGCGGAGACCCGCCGGCTGGTGGTCGAGCATGTCCACACGGATGCGGGCAAATTTGCGACCCGCACGTTCACCGTGAATGTCCGCGGACCGAAAATTTCCACCGGCGGCGAGGTCAACCTCGACAGTCGCGAGCGCAACCTCACGACGGGCGAGGTTATCGCGCGCCACTGGGACGACAAGCTCACGATCGCGTTGAGCGACACCCATCCCGCCCTTGCGGCCCTCGAGATCAAGAAGGTGGACGATGCCGTCACGCTCTTCATTCTCGGCGACTCGACCGTCACCGACCAGGGCGGCGGCGGCAGCAGCTGGGGCCAGATGGCCCCGCGCTGGTTCAAGCCCGAGGTGGCGGTGGCGAACCACGCCGAGTCCGGCGAGACGCTCAAGGGTTTCCTGAAGGAGCGCCGCTGGGACAAGGTCCTCGATTCGCTGAAGGCCGGCGACTACGTCATCATCGAGTTCGGCACGAACGACTCGAAGAACAGCGGTCCGCAGAACATATATCCCAACCAGGATTTCTCGGAGACCTACGCGCCCGCTGCAACGACCTACAAGGAACTGCTCCGGCGCTTTGCGACCGATGTGCAGAAGAAGGGCGGTTTCCCGATCATCGTGTCGCCCTCGGCCCGCCGGCAGGACAACCTCAGCGGCCCCGGCACCCTTTCCGCGTATGCCATTGCGGCGATGGAAACGGCGAAGGAACTAGGCGTGCCGTCGATCGACCTCAACACCATGGGCCGCCAGATGAACACGGCCTTGGGCGACGAGGCACCAAAACAATTCGGCGATCAGACCCATCACGTCGACTACGGCGCCTACATGCAGTCGAAGTGCATCGTACTCGGAATCAAGCAGGCCGGCCTGCCGATTGCCAAATTCATCGTGGATGACTTCGGGGATTTCGATCCAACGCATCCGCAGCCGACTCCGGCCACCTTCATGGTGCCGCCTGATCCCCGGCCCGCCGGCGGCGGTCGTGGACCCCGCGCCAATGCCCCCGGGACTCCGGCCGCACCTGGAGCCGCACCCGCCGCGGCCGCCCCGGCTGCGAAATAACGCGGCCAAAACCGATCGCGCCAAATTGAGCGCAAGTCTGGGCCTGATCCCGCCGTGAATATCCACCTCACATCGGGACTGTCCCGACTGCGGGCACCCGGCCGTGTCCCGGCCCGATGCATGGTGCTGGCATGTTTTGCCGTGCTTGCGCTCGCTGGCCCGGCAAGCGGGCAGACGGATGCAAGAGGACGAATCATCGACAAGGTCGTCTGCCGGGCGGACGCCACGCAAAGTTATGCGCTCTACGTGCCGGCCGGGTACACGGCGGAAAGAAAATGGCCGGTGATCCTCTGCTTCGATCCTGGCGCCCGGGGCCTCGTCCCAGTCGAGCGCCTGCAGGCGGCGGCCGAGAAATACGGCTATATTGTGGCGGGCTCACTGAACTCACGCAACGGACCCTACGAGGCAAACCTCACTGCCGCCCAGGCCATGGCGACCGATTTGGGCACCCGCCTCCGTCTGGATCGGGACCGGGTTTATACGGCCGGCCTGTCGGGCGGCGCCCGGGTCGCAACGCAGCTGGCCCTGCTGGGCCTGGCGAAAGGAGTGATTGCGTGCAGCGCGGGCTTTCCCGATCCCACGGACGGTGTTCCGCTGCACCTGGCATTTCCGTTTTTTGCCACGTCCGGCACGGATGATTTCAACCAGCTTGAACTCAAGCAGCTCGACGAACTGCTGGAAGAGCGCAAGGCCGCGCACCGGTTGACGATCTTCAACGGCGGGCACGAATGGGCGCCGGCCACCCTGCTGGGCGAGGCCGTGGAATGGCTGGAGTTGCAGGCGAGACGCGCCGGGACGGTTCCGAAAAATGATCCGATGGTTCAGGCGGCCTGGCAGGAGCGGGTGGGGACACTGCCTGCGGCAGCGGGACCGGAGAGATGGCGCGCCCTGCAGGCGCTGACGGCGGATTTCAACGGACTGATGGACACCACCGCATTCGAGCAGGAGGCAAAAATACTGGGCAGCTCCCGCGAGGTGAAGCAGTGGCAGAAGTCGGAGCGGGCGCTGCTGAAGCGTGAGCAGAGCGAGCGGGAGGAGCTCAATGAGCTGGCCATGAACGGTTCGCCCGCCGCCATTCAGAAACGGGCGGCGCAATTGCGCCAGGCCGCGGACGGCGTGCCGGACTCGGCCGAACATCAGATGGCCCGTCGCGAGATCGCGGGCTTCACCATGAACGCACGCGACCTCACTCGCGTGGCGTTCGAGCAGGAAGAATATGCGTCGGCCGCGGGCATGCTTGAGATGATGGCGGCGCTCCGGCCGGGCCAGTCGCGGACTTATTACGATCTGGCCCGGGCCCGGGCCCTCGATGGTGATCGCAAGCGCGCCCTCGCAGCCTTGAAGCAGGCGGTCGAAGCCGGATATGGCGACCGGCCGCGGGTGCAGGCGGAACCGGCGTTCAAGAAGCTGGCCGGGGACGCCGCATTTCAGGACCTGCTCGGAAAAATGAATCCGACCGGCGAACCCGGGCCGACGGAGGCAGGAGCACCCGAGGGTTCCCGCCGGCCATGAGCGAATTCATTCAATGCGACGTAGCAGCCGCGCAGCTGCTTTCCTTTCAGTACTTCCACGCGTACCCGAGTGCAAAGCCCAGCGCGTCGATGCCGGGATTGGGTTTGGTCTGACCGCCGTTCGACATATGCTGGTACATGATCCCGGCGCTCAGGCTGCGTCCGGGGGAGATCACATGCTCGATTCCACCGCGGATGAACCAGTTGAAGGTGAAATCCTGTCCCTGGCCGCCCTTGACCCCGCGCGAGTCGAGTCCACCCAGTCCACCGCCGGAGCCGCCGACCAGCGCCCAGGTCCCCGTTTTATTCCACCATTCGATGGAGGGTGAGCCATCTATCGCGATGTAATGCGTTTCGGGGCCGCTCTCGATCCAGGTTCCCAGCAAGGTGATCCGATGGCGGACGAGCAGGATGGACCCATCGTCAAACTCGTGGCCGAAGACCTTGGCCGATCTCCACGACAATTGCGTCGGGACCAAGCGATAGGCCAAGGGGGTGCCGCTGCCCACCTCCCAAAGCACCCCGGTTTCGATGCTGAAGGCTGATGTGCTCCAAGGCTGGTCTGTCACTGCGTCGGCTGCCCCGACCACTGGCGCAAGCAACAAACCAAGCAGGGCAAACTTGCGGGAGAGACGCACGCGCGGAGCCTGGCTGATAAAATTGTAGATGGAAGCGTTAAGAAGGACAGCACGGTATACCGACAGCGTCCCCGGTTCATCTTGATCGTAATGTCTTACGCCGGTCACGGCCTGGCCGACATGAAGCGCGCCAGCACCTGCTGCAGCTCCTGCAGCTTAACAGGCTTGGAGATGAAATCGTTCATGCCGGCGTCGATGCAGCGGACCCGCTCTTCGGCCATGGCGGCGGCGGTGAGCGCGATCACGGGGATTGCCGCGGCCTTTTGACGGAGTGGGGAAGGATCCCGCACCCAGCTCCGGAGACGCCGCGTGGTTTCCCAGCCGTCCAGCTTCGGCATGTGGCAATCCATCAGGATCACATCGGGTGTGGGCTCCTTTTCCAGGGCGGCGAGGGCTTCCTCTCCGTTCGCGGCGATTTCAAAATCGCACCCCAGTCGGGCCAGCTGGGCTGCGAGGATCTTTTGGTTCACGACGTTATCCTCGGCGATCAGGATCCGCAGCTTCATGCGGGTTTCCAGGGGATCGATCATGGACGTGGAAGCGCTGCCGTCCTTGAGCGGCCGGAGCGAAAGCGTGAAGTGAAAGACCGAGCCCTTGCCGGGAGTGCTCTCAACCTCCAGTCGTCCGCCCATCATTTCGACAAGACGCGAGCTGATGGCCAACCCAAGGCCGGTACCGCCGTAACGCCGGGTGGTCGATGAGTCCGCCTGGGCGAATCGTTCGAAAATATGCAGCATGGCGGCGGCATCCATGCCGATGCCGTTGTCGCGGACCTCGAACCGGACCGCGGAGGGGCCCGCCGGCAGCTCGGCCACCGACACCGTGACCTGTACGCGTCCGCCAGCCGGCGTGAATTTGACCGCGTTGGAAACCAGATTGAGCAGGACCTGCCGGAGGCGGTAGCTGTCGCCTTCGAGGTAGGCGGACAGCTCGGGGGCCACGGCTATGCCGATCTGAACCGATCCGTGCGCGGCCTTGGTCGCGGCCACCGCCACGGTATCGTTGATCAGCGGCAGAAGCTCAAAGGGATGTTGCTCCAGTGAGAGCTGGCCGGCCTCGATCTTGGAGAAATCCAGGATATCGCCGATGAGGTTGAGCAGCAGGTCGCCGGAGTCCGCGATCAGCCGGGCATATTCCCCCGACTCGGGCGGAAGCCCGGGGCTGCGCAGGAGCAGGTCGGAGGATGCAATGATGCCGTGAAGCGGGGTTCGGATCTCGTGGCTCATGTTGGCGAGGAATTCGCTCTTGGCCCGGGACGCCGCCTCGGCCTGACGGCTGGCGATCTCGAGCTCCCGGGTCCGGGCCGCCACGAGCCGCTCCAGGTTCTCGTTCATGCTCCGGGTTTCGCGAAGGGCGGTCTCGCTGCGCAGGTGCGCGGACTCGATCATGCGGATAAGGATGATCCCGAAAATGAAGATGAAAACGATCGTGAGCAGTCCATCGCGCAGCAAGGTGCCGGCGGCAAAGGCAGGGGATCCCCCGAGCGGTTCGTGGTTCAGGGCCACGAAGAAAAAGGCGACATGGCTCGTGATCGCGATGAGCAGCACGCAAATTGCGATCCGGGGCGAGGCGAAGACCACGGCGAGCAGCAGAAAAAGGATGTCAAACACGAACAGTTGAATCCCGACCGCGAGGGGTTCGGCGTAAACACCCGTGAGAAAGACGGTGGCGTGCGCGGAGATCGTCAGGATCAGCGCCATGCCGTTGCCGGCCAGCTCCAGCCGGCCCTTCATCAGGGCGCGCAGGGAAAACAGGGCGCTCGCCGCGATCATAAGGTTCAGCCCGAGCCGCGTCGGGATCGCGGGCGGCTGCACCCAGAGCAGCTTGATGATGTTCAGCGGGACGAGCGCCAGCAGGAGCAGGTCAAAGGCGCCGAGCAGCCGCGCCTTGCGCCCGACGAAATACGGTCGGTCGCGGTAAACGGCATCCAGGCGGTCGATGCTGGCTGAAAACGCGCGAAACATGGGGATGCCGCATTCTAGGCTGCATCGTGAGATCGCATCTATCTTATTCTCCGAAGGCCGGAATGGGGAAGCCGGGACTGGGCGGTCCTGAAACGGTCTCAATTCATACTTTCCGCCGCGCCTTCGTCCCTCCAGTCTCGCTGCATGGACCGCACCGCCAGCCAGGACCCCGGGCAAAATTCCAACAGCGACCTGCTCCGTCGCCTCGAGGAGCTCAACGAGATCGGCATCTCCCTCTCGCGGGAAAAAAGCCTCGAGCGACTGCTGGAATCCATCCTGGTCGCGGCGAAAAAAATCACCAACGCCGACGGCGGCACGCTTTACCGGCGCCACGCGGCGGACC
The DNA here is from genome assembly GCA_903827245.1 of uncultured Opitutia bacterium. Taxonomy (GTDB): domain Bacteria; phylum Verrucomicrobiota; class Verrucomicrobiia; order Opitutales; family Opitutaceae; genus CAIUWA01. The sequence goes on along the minus strand of CAIKHO010000027.1, from coordinate 49,617 downwards.
GCGACACGCTGCACTTTGAAATTCTCCGCACCGACTCGCTCGGCATCGCGATGGGCGGAACGACCGGCACCCAGATCCCTTTCGCCCCTGTTCCCCTGCGCGACGCCAATGGCCGGGAGAACACCACGATGGTGGCCGCCTACTCGGTGCTGAAGGATTGCACCGTCGCGGTGGCCGACGCCTACGAGGAGAAGGGGTTCGATTTTTCCGGCACGAAGGCCTTCGACAGCCGCACGGGGTACCGGTCCAAGTCCTTCCTCACGGTGCCGATGAAAGACCACGAGGGGGAAATCATCGGTGTGCTGCAGCTGATCAATGCGAAGGATCGCGCCACGGGGGAAATCATCCCGTTCACCGAGACCGACGAACGCCTCGCGGAATCCCTCGCCTCCCAGGCGGCCGTCGCTCTGACCAACCGCCTGCTGATCCTTCAGCTCGAGAGCCTGTTCGAATCCTTCATCAAGCTGCTTAACCAGGCGATCGACGAAAAATCCGCGTATACCGGGGGACACTGTCATCGTGTCCCCATTCTCACCATGCTGCTGGCCGAGGCGGTGAACCAGACCGAGAGCGGCCCGCTGGCCGGCTGGAAAATGACCGACCCCGACCGGTACGAGCTGCAAATCGCGGCCCTCCTGCACGACTGCGGCAAAGTCACCACGCCGGTGCATGTGGTGGACAAGGCCACCAAGCTGCAGACTATTTTTGACCGCATCGAGCTCATCGAGACCCGCTTTGAAGTCATAAAGCGGGATGCCGAGATCGAGTTGTTGCGGGCCAAGGCCGGTGCGACGGACGCGGACCAGGTGCGACTCGAGGCGGGGCACCGGACATTTCTCCGCGGCCTTGAGGAGGAGCGCTGGTTTCTGCGCTACTGCAATGTCGGGAGCGAGGCGATGAAGCCCGGGGACCGCGAACGGGTGCTGGCGATCGCAGGCAAATACCGGTGGAAAAACTGGCGCGGAGAGGAGATCGGCTTCCTCACCGCCGATGAGATTGAAAACCTGACCATTCCCTTCGGCACCCTCACCACCGCGGAACGCCGGGTCATCAACCACCACGTCGAGGTCTCGATCAAGATGCTGGAGGCCCTGCCGTGGCCCCGTCATCTCAAAAATGTCCCCGAGTTTGCCGGCGGCCATCACGAGCGGATGGATGGCAAAGGTTATCCGCGCGGCCTCACGCGTGATGAAATGTCCGTGCAGGCGCGCATCATGGGCATCGCCGACATCTTCGAGGCCCTCACGGCCAAGGACCGGCCTTACAAGGCGGGAAAGACGCTGACGGAATCACTGCACATTCTCGGCCTGATGAAGCTCAACGGCCACGTGGATCCCGATCTCTTCGATATCTTCATCCGCGAGCGCATCTACCTCCGGTATGCCGGGCAGTTCATGGATCCCAAGCAGGTTGACGAGGTCGACGTGACCAAGATCCCGGGATATCCGGGGGACTGACCGTCTCCGTCTTCAGCCGGTCACCGTGGGTGGCGGCGATTCAACCGGGCGCTCCTTTTTGACAGGGATGAACGCCGCTTGGCGCAAGACCTCGGTCTTCGACGTGCCCGCGCGCTGCGCGATGGCGTTGAGGCGGACCACTTCGGCCTGCGTGAGCACCGTCAGGCGGTCGGTGCCATCGCGATCGACCCACTTTACATGGTGGAGCTTTTGGCGGGAGGCCTTGACGAGATCGCGCAGAAAAACCTCTTCATCGGGTGTGTCCATGGACGTTTAAAGCAGGAATACGACGGGAGGGGAAGCAGCCGATTTGGATCTACAGTGGTGGGCACACGATCAGAAACGCCGGTCCGCTTAATTCTTTCCTCTTTTTTTCCGATGGATCAACCTGACGTATGAACCCTTCGGTAAAAGTTGCGATCGTGACGGGCGCTGGTTCGGGAATCGGCCGGGCAGCGGCTGTGGCGCTCCTGAAGGATGGTTACCGGGTCGTGCTGGCGGGCCGCCGGGAGGAGGCGCTCGCCGCCAGCGTTCTTGAGGCAGGCGTGGCCGGTTCATGTTCGTTGACAGTGGCCACCGATATCACGGATCAGGCTTCCGTCCGGAACCTTTTTGCCCGCACGAAGGAGGCCTTTGGCCGGCTCGACCTGCTGTTCAATAATGCCGGGATGAATGCGCCCGGGGTGCCGCTGGACGAAATGCCCCTGGAAAAATGGCGGCAGATCGTGGACACCAATCTCACGGGCGCCTTTCTGTGCACCCAGGAGGCATTCAAGCTCATGAAAAGCCAGCTGCCACGCGGCGGGCGCATCATCAACAATGGCTCGATCTCAGCGCATGTGCCCCGGCCGAACTCGGCGCCCTATACCGCCACCAAGCATGCGATCACGGGCCTGACCAAGTCGACCGGACTGGATGGACGCCGCCATGACATCGCCTGCGGGCAGATCGACATCGGCAATGCGGAAACCCCGCTGACCGGCCGGATGAAGGCAGGGGTTCCCCAGGCCAATGGCACCACTGCGCCCGAACCCACGATTGCGGTGGAGCATGTGGCCCGGGCCATTCTCTACATGGCGAACCTACCGCTCGACGCGAACGTGCCCTTTCTGACGGTCATGGCGACGCAGATGCCCTACCTTGGCCGGGGCTAGGAATGCTCCGGGCGTTTCGGGCGTTGCCGCGATTTTCCCATGCCTTCAAGGTGACCCGCAGCCCTAGTCCTTCGCGCGCAATCAGCCCCATGCATATCGAGCCCACCGCGCCCATGATTGCCGTGCCGACAACTTTCGCTCACAATCCCCGTCTGTCATGTTCATGAAAACATCGCCCATTCGCTTCGCCCTGACCCTTGTCGCCCTGACCCTGATGGGACAGGCCGTTGCCGCGGCCGAATCCAAGGTGATCGATCTCTGGCCGGAAGGCATTCCGGATCTCAAGGCCGGCATTCCGGCCGAACGGGTTGAAAATGGCCGGGCCTACAGCGTGAACAAGCCGACGCTGACCGTCTTTCCTGCGCCCGCGCCGCGGGCGGGCAGTACAGCGGTGATCATCTGCCCCGGTGGCGGCTACGATCACCTCTCGCTGGAAAACGAAGGCACCGCGGTCGCCCGCTGGCTCAATACCCTGGGGGTGACGGCGTTCGTGCTGCGTTACCGGCTCATCGAATACGGTCATCCGGCGCCGCTGCGTGACGTGCTGCGGGCAGTGCGACTGGTGCGATCGCGCGCCGAGGAGTTCGGCGTCAATGCCACGCGCATCGGCGTCCTGGGCGCCTCCGCCGGCGGCCATCTTGCCGCCTGCGCCGGCACGCTGTTCGATGCCCCCGAGGGCCGGACCGGGGTGGAGCTGGACAAGGTCAGCGCCCGGCCGGATTTCATCGTGCTCCTATATGCCGTCATCAGCATGAAGGAACCGTACGTGCACACAGGCTCGCGTCATGCCCTGCTGGGTGCCAATCCCGCGCCCGAACTGCTTGACCACCTCTCACCCGAATTGCAGGTCACCAAGGATTCCTCACCGGCTTTCATCGTGCACACGGAAGAGGACCGGACCGTCAGCGATTCCAACAGCGTCCAGTTTTACGAGGCGCTTCACAAGGCGCACGTGCCGGTGGAAATGCATCTCTACGAAAAAGGCCCGCATGGCTTCGGGATGCGCAAGGACCTTGGGCAGACCTCGGAATGGCCCAAGCGCTGCGAGGAATGGATGCGCGGTCACGGCTGGCTGCCTGAATTTGACGGCTGAACCCAATGTGAAAGCTTAACAACAACATGCGCCTCCTTCGATATCACCTTCCCGCCTTGTTCCTTTGCGCCGTTTTTGTCGCGGCGGCCCGGGCCGACGATTTCGTGCCCGATCCCGGTTTCTCCAGCCTTTTCAATGGCAAGGATCTCACCGGCTGGGGTTATCCCGGAGGGGGAAACTTTGACGGCAAAACCCGGAGCGACGACGGGCGCTTCGTGGCCGACAGCGGCATCCTCATCGTGAATCCCCATGTGCCGCGCGAGGTCAAGCAGCTGTGGACCAGCCGCCTGTTTCCCAAGGATTTCACCCTCAAGCTCGAGTTCCGGGCCGAGGTTAATGCCGATAGCGGGATTTTCATCCGCAAGCCGCAGTTGCAATGCCGCGACTACCTCGTCGCAGGGCCCTACAAGAAACTCAAGCTCTACAAGCCGCAGGATTGGAACGAAATCGTGATCGTGGTGAAGAACGGCACCGCGCACTGCACCTGCAATGGCGAAGTACTGGAAGACGCGCTGCCAGTCCCCGCCACGGGCGGCATCGGGTTCGAGGCGGACCGCGGTGCGATGGAATACCGGCATATCCAAATACAGGAAATGCCATGAATTCATCCGGCCGCCGCTGAAACGTCTCTCCGGCGTTTTGCGCTACTGGCTTAGCCCGTCGCCCGCCAAGTTTATTGGGTGGATCCCGAGAACCCGCCGGCGGCCGCCCAGTCGATTGTCCCACTAGGAATCCGCCACCCGGAGGTCGGCGGCCACCCGTGCCCACTCGGATGCATTGGTCAGTAGGCTAAAGTATAAAACCTGGCGGACGTTGGTATTACTCCGGGGGCATCTGCAATTGATGGCGGCCGCGACTTTACCCCGGCCGGCCGGCACCGCCCGACTGCGCGCCGGCTCATTGCTCACGGATGCGGATAAATTCATCCTGCGCGCAGTCGAGGTTCACAAGCGCGTCCTGGATGGCGTCGGCGGCCCGGACCGAGAAACCGCGCACATCCGCGGAGATGGCGGACAGTGTGACGCGCACGATTTGGAGATCCTCGTCGAGCATTTCGCGGCGGGAAGGGGTGGTGGGATTCATCCGGGTTTTGACGCGCTTCCCGCCAAATTGTTTCCTTCGCTGAAAAATTCACCGGATCGTCGTAGATGCGGCCGTCGGGCCAACTCCGGGGCGACCGGGGTAGGTGCGCTATTTCCCACTTTCCGGCGCGCGGTCTTTGCCTGAGACTTTCATCCCGTGCCACTGCCCATGATCGTTCATCTTGATGCCGACGCGTTTTTCGTGTCCGTCGAGCAGGCATTGAAGCCTGAACTGCGGGGCAAAAAGGTCGCGGTGGGCGGCCGGCAGCGCGGCATCATCTCCTCCGCCAGCTATGAGGCGCGGGCCTGCGGTGTCTACACCCCGATGCCCACGACCCGGGCGCTGCGCGTTTGCCCGGACCTGATCCTCGTTTCGCACAGTTCCGGGCTTTACGGCCAATACTCGCGCCAAATGTTTGAAATCTGCGAGACACTCACGCCGCAGGTGCAGCGCAACTCGATCGACGAGGGGTATCTTGACCTGAGCCCGTGTGGCTTCAAGAGCTCGGAGGAAATCGAGATGGCGGTCCGCCGCCTGCAGCAGAAGACCTGGGACCAGCTGCAAATCACGGTTTCATTCGGCATCGCGACGAACAAGCTGGTGGCGCAGATCGCTTCAAAACTGCGCAAGCCACGGGGGTTTGTGGTCGTGCCACCTGGAACGGAAGCCGGGTTTCTCGCCCCGTTGGGAATCGGCAAACTGCCCGGGGTGGGGCCGAAAACCGAGGCGGCGCTGGCGGAGCGACATGGAATCCGATTGATCGGCGACCTCGCCGCCGGGCCGGAAGATGAATTGCGGGCTATTTTTGGTGCCGGATGGCGGGAGATGCTCGCCATGGCCAAGGGGATCGACTCCGGATCGGTCGAGATCGATCGCGAAGACGCCAAAAGCTATTCGCAACAGGAGACCTTTGCCGAGGATATCGGTGAGGTTGCCGCCATCGAGCAGGTCGCCAAGCGCATGATCGATGAACTTATGCCTGCGATCCGCGCCGACCGGAAGCGGGTGCGCACCATGACGGTCAAGATCCGCTACCCGGATTTCTCGCAGGAGAGCCATGGGCGAAGTCTCGATGTCGCCACGGATATTGAAGCGTCATTTTATCCGCTCGTGGGACCGCTGCTGCGTGCCGCCTGGAGAAAGCCCCGGGCGCTCCGGCTGGTCAGCGTGCGGTTTTCCAGTGTTGAGGATGGCCCGGCCCAGCTGGAAATCTTTGCCCAGGCCGATGACAAGCGCCGGCGCCTTGCGGATGTACTCGACCGCCTGAATGACCGCGGGCGTGCCAGCGTGGTCCAGCACGGTCATCAGCTCGGAGTCCGACCGCCCAGGGAGGCCCCTGGTAATGAATGACGGTGGCGCAGCCCGTGTTTCGGAACGTGGCGGCTGCAGTCCGAGCCCACGCCACAACGGGGGACATCCAATCGTTGACACGGGGAGTTTCCGCACTCCGTCTGCCCGATCCTACAGACCGGAGGTATTCGCTTTTCTTTTTTTTACCGCCAGTATTCCAAACTTCACCGCCTTCCTGTCATGCCGATCTACGAATATTACTGCCCGGAGCATCATGCCATCTACCAGTTTTTCGCCAAGACACTGGCCCAGGGGAAAACCACGCCGAGGTGCCCCCACAATCCGCGCCACCGGATGGTAAAGATGCTTTCCCCGTTTGCCGTCACGGGCGGCGGAAAGAAGGCCGGGGAGGAGGGCCCTCAGGAAAAGGCGGCCCCGGGTGAAACGGCCGAGGATGCGCGAATGGAATCGGCGATGGGTGCCATGGAGAAGGAATTTTCCAGCGTGGATGAAAACGATCCGCGCGCGATGGGCCGGATGATGCGGCGGATGGCTGAGCTCACCGGAGAAAAAATCGAGGGGGAAATGGAGGAGGTCGTGCGAAAGCTGGAGGAGGGGGCCGATCCCGACGCGCTGGAGGAGCAATTGGGAGGCGGGCCGGACGGCAACCGGGAGGATCCGAATGGCGATGGCACGGGTGGGCCGCCACCACCGGATCCGAAGGAGCCGAGACCGCGCCTCAAGGTTCGCCGGCCTTTGCCCCGCCGCGATCCCAAGCTCTACGATTACGCTTAGGGATTATTAGTGGGCGCGGTGATATCAATTCCGCCATCTTGCCGTTACGGCGTAGAATCCGTTTGGATTTGAGGGGAATCGCGTGTTTGGTGGCGTGACATGCCGTCATCCCCCGAACTTGTTGCCCGCATCGCCGCCGCAAAGGGCGCGGTCATGGCCCAGACCGACCTCCTGCACCGCGAGTTCGGGCGCGCCGAGAGCAAATGGAAAAGCGACGGCACCCGGGTCACGGCCGTCGACATCGCCATCTCGGAAAATATCTTCCGGGAGCTGCGGGCGCAATTCCCCGACGATCAGTTTTTCAGCGAGGAGCTGGCCGATACGGATGCGCCGATCCCGGTGACGGCGCGCTTTTGCTGGGTCCTCGATCCCATCGACGGCACGAACAACTTTGCCCTCGGCATTCCGCACTGTGCCATTTCCCTGGGCCTGATGGAAGCCGGCCAGCCGGTCTATGGCGTGGTTTACGATCTGGGCCGGCGCACGCTCATGCAGGGTGGTCCCGGCTTCGGGATGTGGGATGGAGACCGGCCCGCAAAAGTGGCGACGGCGCCACCCCACAAGGAGACGCTCATCGGTTTTCACAGCCCTTTTGACAAGACACTCATGCCGATGGCGAGTGGCGTGCTGTCGCAGTTCAAGATCCGCGGCCTCGGCAGCGCCACGCTGCACCTGGCCTATGTGGCGGCAGGCCTCCTCGACGGCTGCGTCGACTACAATGTGAAGATCTGGGACCTGGCCGCCGCCATCCCGCTCGTGCTCGCCACCGGAGGCGAAGTGCATTTCCTGAATGGTGAGCAGCTGCCGATGCGGCAATTCGACCTGAAAATGAAGCGCATCATCTATGTCGCGGGCAGCCCGGCGATGTGCACGAGGCTGGAGCAGTTGATGAAAATGTAGCCATCGCCCGCGCGTTAAGGGCCGATATCAAGAACAGGGAGCCCAGCACCCTCGCTTCCCCGGTTCGACGGCCGGACTACAGTCCGGCCAGCCTATGGTTTTTGAAAGGTCGGAACCACAATCCTCGCGGGGCTGGCCTCTGCGGCCTGGTCTGCCTTCAGATTCTTAAGTTTAACGTCCTCGGCATGCTGCTTCAGCCGGCCTGCTGCCTCCTGACGGATGAAGCGTTCTATCGAAGGGCTGGAAAATTTGTTTGCGGCCTGAAGCACGGGATAGGCGTGAATCACCGCGAGCCAGCCGGAGTAGGGGTCATCCTCGGCCTTCTTCGCCGCCAGCTGGGCCTTCGTGTTTCCGGCAATGTAGACCCCGAGCAGGAGCGCATTGACTGCGCGTGTCTCCTTGTCGGGAGTGGGGCTTTCGAGCAGCCACGGCGTGGTATCGGCCCCGAGGGTCAAGGTCACCTGCTTGCTCTGCTGGGCAAACTGGGTGATCACCTTGGCGGCGTTGGTGGCGGCATCCGACAGCAGGTGCTCGTCCAGGGTCTTGATGGCGGCCAGCGCCTCGTCCGGCGTCGGGGTGGCGGCGGAAAGGAAATCGGCGGACAGCAGAGTCGTCAGTAGAAGCAGGGCAAGGCGGGTTTTCATGACAGGGAAATCGGAAATGGAGGGGCCGGGAGCGGGATGGCTTGCCCGCCCTTCGCACCGGCTGATTTCCGCAACTCTCACCGACTCTTTCCAGCGCGAAGTGGCAGCGGCGCAAGCCACCCCGGTTTAGCTGAAACGATGCAGTTGAACGTGGCAGCTGAGATAACGAGGCTGGACTGGGATGCGTGGCTCAAACTCAGCCACGTTATCTCGGCGGCTACATCGATCGCTGCGGTCCAACTACATAGTCCCGGTTTAGACCAGATAGGTTTTCAGCGGCACCGGATCCAATACCTTGCTCTGGGGCGCGAGCTCGGCGAGCTGCTCGGTGAACCAGGCGCGGGCGGGCGGGTCGCCGTGGGTGAGGACGATGCTGCGGGCACCGGTTTGCACGGCGAATTCCAGCAATTCCTCGCGGTCCGCGTGTCCACTCAGCTCGAAGCGCTCGACGCGGGCCTTGATCTTGGCCTTCACGTGCGCCGATTCGAAGACAAACGTGTCGCCCGTCTTGGCCGCGAGCAGCTTGCCGCCGGGGGTGTCGGGATCGCAATAGCCGACAAAGCCGATGGTATTGCGCGCGTGGCCGAGCAGCCCGGACGCGAGGGTGTAGCTCGGCGTGCGCTCGACCAGCATGCCGGAGCTGATGATGTAGAGCGCATTCTGCTGCGGGTCCTCGCCGGGGTTAAGCTTGCGGGGCGTGGGCTTGATCTTGAGGTCTTTGATGATGCTGCGGCTGAACTGGAGGTGGCGCGTCTTCCGGCTGATTTCATCAAAGTAGTCGGCCAGGTCCATGCCCAGCCCCGAGGCAAAGATCGGGCATTCGACGAGTTTGCCGAATTTCCGGGCGTCGTGAATGATTGTCAGGACCTCCTGCATGCGGCCCAGCGCAAAGACGGGAATGAGGAAGGAGCCGCCGCGCTGGATCGTGTCGTTGATGCTGGCGACGAGGCGCGTCATTTCCGCGCTCCGGCCCTTGTCGGCGGGACGCTCCGTGTTGCCGCGTGTGGTCTCGGTGATGAGTGTGTCAAAGTGCCCGGCGGGAAACTTCGCACCCTGGAGGGTCCGCTGGTCCGTGAAGAGCACGTCTCCCGTGATGAAGATTGCGCGGTGCTTGTGGCGGAGCTCGACGGCCGCGGCCCCGGCCACATGCCCGGCGGGGTGGAAGATCACCTCGACCTCGTCCTTGTGGCCACGGAATTTCTTGGCGTGGCCGAAGGGCAGCCCGGTCAGCCGTTTGCCGCAGCGGTCGATTTCATCGTGGGTAAAAAGCGGATAATCAGGAATATCCTCCTCCTCGCGCTGGCGCATCATCACGTTGGCGGAGTTGTGGAGCATGCGCTCGACCAGCATGCGGCTGGACGTCGTCATGATCACCGGCGCGTCCGGATGCTCGCGCATCACCACGGGCAGACTGCCAATGTGGTCCAGATGGCAATGCGTGACGATGATGAGATCGAGCCTCTTGTCCCGCAGCAGGCCGAGATCGGGGGTCGCCGCGCGGCCCACCTTTTTCGGGTTGAGGCCGCAGTCGATCAGGATGTTGACGTCGCCAAGCTGGAGGAACAGCGAGTTGGCACCAATGCCGCCGTCGCGGTTCAGGTCAGTTAACTTCATTCAAGGGATCAAAGAAGACGAGAAAGGGGCTGAGAACGAGAACCAAATTTAAACGGGTTCCGGGCAGGCCGGAAATGTCCGGAATGAAGCCTGGCCGCTCCGGAAACGCCGGTTGGCAGGTTGTGTCGATGGCTCAGTGCGTGGCACTTGGTGCCACGACGAAACTGGCCGGACTCAATGCCGCACCGAAAGGCTCATTCACCTGCGCCGCCCGCTGGCACGGTCATTTCAAACGAGGGCAGGAGCACATGGATTTTCCGCCCCAACTCGTCGACGCCATGGAAGCTGCCCTCGGCGCGGGCATCGCAGCCGGAAACGTGATAACTGTTATAGGAAAACTGTTCGCCCGGAGCGAGGCGGGGCGTCTCTCCGACGATCCGGTCGCCCTCGATTACGAGGCGGGTGCCATCCGCATGGAGAATGACCCATTTGCGACCGAGCAGGGTGACGGTGTGCTCGCTGGCATTGTGGATCGTGATGAAATAGACAAAGGCGTGGGGTTTGTCCGCGGGCAGGCTCACTCCGCCATGATGATAGCAGAGTTTATCGAGCCGGGCCGTGAGGCCGGGAAGTTCCTGGGAGCAACAAGCCACGCCGGTAAGTGACGCGGGATTACCGCGGCGGCAAGCGGCTTCGCGGGTTGGTACGATCCGGGCCCAACGCCGCGTGTCCCCCGAATGCGGTCCCGGGCGGCTCGGCTTTCTCCTTGCTGCGTGCCGCTCTGCCGCGCACAAACGCGGTTTTCATGGCTAAACTGGCACTTCTCTCCGTCAGCGACAAACACGGCCTGGTCGAATTCGCCACGGCGCTAGTCCGGCAGCACGACTACAAACTGCTCTCCACCGGCGGCACCGCGAAGCTGCTCGCCGATAAAGGCCTGCCGGTCACCGAGGTGAGCCGGCACACCGGGTTCCCCGAGATCATGGAAGGGCGGGTCAAGACGCTCCATCCCAAGATTCATGGCGGCCTGCTCTGCCGGCGCGACAAGCCGGATCATCTGGCCCAGGCCCAGGCCAATGGCATCGAGCTCATCGACCTCGTCGTCGTGAATCTTTATCCCTTCGAACAGACCGTGGCGAAACCCGGGGTCCATCTCGAGGAGGCGATCGAGAACATCGATATCGGCGGACCGTCCATGCTGCGCAGCGCCGCAAAAAATCACGAGAGCGTGAGCGTGGTGTGCGATCCGGCCGACTATGTCCCGCTGCTGGCCGCGATGGAGGGACCCGCCGACGGCCTGCTGGCCCTGCGGCGCCGGCTGGCGCTCAAGGTTTTCCAGCGCACGGCCAGCTACGACGCGGCGATCGCGCGTTACCTCGAGACGCAGGCGGATGAACCCGATTTGGAGGCGCTGGGCGGATTTCCGGGCACGCTTTCGTTTTCCTGGAAGAAGGCGCAGTCGCTGCGCTACGGGGAAAACCCCCATCAAAAGGCGGCCCTCTACGGCACGTTTCACGAGCACTTTCAGCAGCTGCAAGGCAAGGAGCTCAGCTATAACAACATTCTCGACATCACGGCGGCCACCTACCTCATCGGCGAGTTCGAGCGCCCGACGGTCGCGATTCTCAAGCACACGAATCCCTGCGGGGTTGCCAGTGCGGACAGCCTCCTCGAGGCCTGGGAGAAGGCCTACGCCACCGACAAGCAGGCGCCCTTTGGCGGCATCATCATCGTGAACAACACGCTGGATGGCGGGCTGGCAAAGATCATTGCCGAGATCTTCACGGAAGTGATCATCGCGCCGCGTTTCAGCGACGAGGCGCTCGCGATCTTCGGGAAGAAGAAAAATCTCCGTCTGATGATTGTGAAGGAAGGATTGGGCGCGGACGCATTGCAGGAGATCCGTTCCGTGGTCGGCGGAGTGCTGGTGCAGGATCGCGACCGCACCCTCGGCAAGGTGGCGGATTTCAGGGTGGTGACCAGGCGCCAGCCCACGGAGGAGGAATGGGCGGCCCTGTTGTTTGGGTGGAAGGTCGGCAAGCACGTGAAATCCAACTCCATTGTCTATTGTCGCGGAGAGCAGACGCTGGGTGTCGGGGCAGGCCAGATGGCCCGGGTGGACAGCTCGCGCATCGCCGTGTGGAAAGCCGGCGAAGCGGGTCTCAGCCTCAAGGGCTCCGCTGTCGCGAGCGAAGCGCTTTTCCCGTTTGCGGATGGACTCATTGCGGCCGCTGACGCCGGCGCCACCGCGGCCATCCAGCCCGGCGGGGCCATCCGGGACGAGGAAGTGATCAAGGCCGCCGATGAACGCGGCATGGCGATGGTCTTCACCGGCATACGCCACTTCAGGCATTGAAGTAACGCACGCGTTACAATTCCAGCTTTGCCACGAGGCCCGGATGCGGCGGTGGTGGAGTTCGTGACGATGAAAAATCTCCGCTATCCTTTCCGGCTGCTTCATGCCGAGCCGATCCAGCCCGCAATTCCGCAGCATGGTTTAGGCTGGATACCAAGTATATGAAAGCCTGCGGCATCACGTGGCTCGTTTTCATCCTGGCACTGGCCGCTAATCCGGTGGCCCGGTGCGAGGGGACGGCCGATCCCCTGGGGGATGCCTGTAAGCTGGCATCCGCCCATGCCGGACTGCGGGTGATGCGTGTGCAGGGTGCTTCGATGCTGCCCTTTTTCGATGACGGCGCGGTGGTGGTGGTGAAGTCGATTCCGGTCGAGCGCCTTTACCCGGGTATGGTGATTGTCTATCGAAACCGCTTCGGCGAGACCATCGCGCACCGGCTGGTCGCAGCCGTGGCCGGCGGCTGGCGGGTCAAGGGCGAGGCTAACGGCAGACCGGACAGCACACTCGTGACCGCCCGCAACCTGATCGGGGTGGTTTACGCGGTGTTTAACGCTCCGCCGGCGACGAACGCGGCGCTGGCCGCCGTGGAAGTGGTGCTGGCGGCTCCGGCCCGCTGAACCAGCGGTCCAAACAGGGCAGGCCCCAGGCTGTTTTCGGACTAGCCCGCTGCCGGCTTTTTGCCCACGGTGGGCGGATGTTCGATCCTGTTGAAAAATTGAAGGAGTATGTGCGGCATGCCAGCGTCTCGGCCGACCCGGCTTTCGCCGAGGGAATGCGCGGCGCCCGTGACTGGGTGGCGGGATTGCTCACCTCGATTGGCTTTGCGGTCGAGATAGTGCCGACCGCCTTGCACCCGGTGATCGTGGCCAAGAGAGGGAGCGATCCCCGCTGGCCCCATGTGATCATCTACGGACATTACGATGTCCAGCCGCCCGATCCGCTCGAGTTGTGGGAGACGAAACCGTTCGACCCGGTGGTGCGCAACGGCCGGATGTACGGCCGCGGCACCGCGGACAACAAGGGTCCGCTCATGGCCCACCTCACGGCGGTCGGCCGCCTGCTGGAGCGCGACCCCAGACTGCCGCTGCGCATTACCTTCGTCATCGAGGGCGAGGAGGAAATCGGCAGCCAGAACTTCAAGGCCTTCCTGCGCGCACATCGGGCCAAGCTGGACGGGGCCGATTTCATTTTTCTATCGGACACAGCCCTGCCCAACCGAGAGCAAATGGTGATCACCGTCGGGTTGCGCGGGCTGGTGTGCTTCGAGGTGGAGCTCACCAATGCGCGCACCGATTTGCACTCCGGCCTGCATGGTGGCGTGCTGTTGAACCCGATCCAGGCGCTCGCGGAGCTTTGCGCCTCGCTGCATGCCGCCGATGGGCGAGTGAATATCCCGGGATTCTATGACGATGTGCGGGACGTGGAGCCGTGGGAGCGTGAACAGCTGGTGCGGCTCGGGCTGAAGGAAAAGGACTATGCGGAATTTCTCGGCATCGAGCGGTTTTACGTGCCGACAGGCTACACCCCGTTCGAGGCGATTCGCTTCCTGCCCACGCTGGAATTCAATGGCTTCGGCGGGGGATACCAAGGGGAGGGCTCAAAGACGGTCATACCGAGCAAGGCGCGGGTTAAGATCAGCTGCCGCCTCGTGTCCAATCAGGACCCGGAGAAAATGAAAAAACTGATCTTTCAGGCTGTTCGCGATCGAGTGCCGCCCGGATTGAAGCTCAAGCTGACCGAGCAGCACGAGGCGACGCCGTATGTCGTGGTGCCGCCGGACCGCCCCAACACGCCCAAGGACCAGTCGCCGGTGCTGGCCCGGGCATTTCGGGCCACGGATGCCGCGGTCACCGAGGTGTGGGGCAGGGCGCCGCTGTACCTGCGCGAGGGCGGAAGCGTGGGGCTCATCGCCGACTTGAAAAGGGAACTTGGGCTCGACGCCATCATGATGGGACTGTTCCTGCCTGAGGACAATTTGCACGCGCCCAACGAAAGTTTCGATCTCGGGATCATGGAGATGGGCAGCCAGGCCTCCGAGAAAATCCTCGAGCGAGTGGCGCGAGGCTAGGGCGGTTCACGCACCGCACCGCTCGTGGTCGTCGTTGGACCGGCAAATAAAAAAGCCCCGGATTGTTCCGGGGCTTTTAAAGTGAAGGGCTGGTTATTTCTTCAGGATGACCAAATCCACGCGGCGATCCTTCGCCATGGTCGCATCATCCGCCTGCTTGGCCGCTTCCAAGCTACCCTTGGAAAGCGTTTCCAGCTTGTCAGCGGGAACGCCGATGGTGCCGAGATACTTCTTCGCGGCACTGGCGCGGCGGTCGCCGAGCGCTAGATTGTACTCGGCCGTGCCGCGCCAGTCGCAATGGCCTTCCAGCAGCAGGCGTTGGTCGGGGTGGTCCTTAAGATACTGCGCGGCCGACTGCAGTTTGGCGCGCTCGCCGGCCTTGATGTCAAAGCGGTCGAAATCGAAATAAACCGCCTCAAACTTGCCGCGCAAGGTGCCGTCCGGCCCAAAATCGTCACCGGCGGGACGGGCTTGAAGTCCGGAATCGGGGGCGAAATTAGTGGGCACCTCGGTCGGCGCCGGGGTGTTTCCGCCATTCTGCGGCCCCATCATGGTCTGATTGGGCGTGGGCCGGGTGGGCTTTTTACTGCAGCCGGCCAGAATCAGGGCGGCTCCGGTCAGAACGAGGCAAAATTGCTTGGCAACAATGTTCATGTAGGAATGGCGTGAAAACGAAAAAAGACGCACGCCATCTATTGGGCGAGATTTTTACCGCCGCAAGGCTTTTACTGCGTTTTCTTGGGCTCGATGAGCCCAATCTCTAGCGCGTAGCGCGTGAGACTCGCTACATCGTGCAGGTTCAGCTTGCGCATCAGATTGGTCCGGTGGTTGTCGACTGTCTTCACGCTGATTCCGAGCTTGGCGGCGATTTCCTTGGTGCTGTTGCTCTCCGCGACCAGTTGCAGAATCTCACGCTCACGGTCGGTCAGGAAATCCGGCGCGTTGCTCGCACTCGGGTTGGCGACGACATTGCGCAGAAGCGCCGCCACCGCCGGGCCGAAGTAGGTGCCGCCGTTGGCCACTGTTTCCAAGCCCTTCTTGAACTCGAAGAGGCCGGCGGTTTTTTCCACAAAGCCGTGGGCCCCGGCTTCGAGCATCTCGCGCACCAGCATGGGATTTTCGTGGCCCGAAAAAACCAGGACCCGCATGGCCGGCAGCTTCTTGCTGATCCGCCTCAGCAGGTCCACGCCGTTCAGACCGGGAAGCTTGGCGTCGAGCACCAGGACATCGGGCGCAACATCGAGGCAAAGATTGTGGGCGCTCTGGCCGTCCCCGCTTTCACCCACGAGCTTGTAATTGGGATCCAAGCGGAGGATTTCCGCCAGCATTTCACGGATGGCGGTCTGGTCTTCAACAATGACGAGGCGTTTCATTAAAAAACAGCGGGGTTGTGGTTTTTAGCCAAGTGTTTACATCTTACTGCATTTGAAAACCACAATTTGCGAGCTTTGAGCAGAAAACCGAAATTAACCACATTTTGACAGTTCGCGGCATATCGCATGATCCGTTCGCCGTCAGCCGGCGTTTGGCCGTCGCCGGAATCTCGGCGATGTTCTGGTGGCTGCCCGGCTGTGCGGAGCCAGCATCGCGACTGCAGACAGCGGCACCCAGTACCCATGTGTCGCGTCGCGAGGTCTGGCATGATGCCGAACTGCTCGCGGGACTTGAACCCGGCCGGGATGTGCTGGTCGGCGCGGGAGATTCGATGGCTCCCGTCTACGGCGACGGAACGATCCTCGTCATCCGGCCGGTTTCATTCAATGAGCTGCACGAAGGAATGACCGTCGTATACCTCAATTCCGAGGGCCGGCGTGTTGCCCATCGATTGGTGCAGCATGAGGAGCGCGGTTGGCGGGCCCGGGGTCTTAATAATCCCGAGCCGGATGACGAACTCATCACGCCCCAGAACTTGCTCGGACAGGTCTACGCGAGCCTGGCGCATGAACTGGACGAGACGAAAGCGGGCGCGGCCCATTAGGGACCGCCGGGCGAAAGCCGCCCGTTTAATAACGCTTTCTGCCGGCATGCAACCGCGCCGCCTTATTCATGGTCCGGATGGTGGGCTGGCTGGGATTCGAACCCAGAACCAATTGCTTAAAAGGCAACTGCTCTACCATTGAGCTACCAACCCCCGATCCAAAGGAATGTGCGAAATAGGTTTTGGGTTCACCAGTTGGCAAGAAATTTCTCCCCCGCAACCCGTCGCACAGTTGACCGGAACGATGATGCGGTCTATGCAAATCCCTCTAAAACCTTGGGAACAATTCAAAAATACGCCCGTCGGAGCGAAGTTGAACGTATGTCAACCAAAGCTCAAGAAGTGGCCTTCGACCGACTCCTCGTGGACCGGTTCAAAAGCGGCGACCAAGCCGCATTCAACGAGATGGTTTTACGCTATTGGGACCGGATTTACGCGATGGTGAACCAGCTACTGCGCAACCAGCAGGATGCAGAGGAAGTGACCCAGGACGCGTTCATCCGGGCTCATCGCGGCTTGGCTAACTTCCGCGGCGATTCCGCCTTTTCCACCTGGCTCTACCAAATAGCCACTAATCTGGCTCGCAATCGTTACTGGTACTGGTGGCGCCGCAAACGGGACAAATCCGTTTCCTTCGACGCCCCGGTCAGTGCCGACAACAGCACCACGCTGGCCGATATCATACCCGCCGAGCTTGAGACTCCCGAGGACGCCACGGTCACGCAGGAGTTCGTCAGCCGCATTGCCACCGGGATGGAAAAACTCAGTGCCAAGCACCGTGAGATTCTGGTTCTGCGGAACATCAAGAATCTCTCCTACGAGGAGATCGCCGCGATCCTTGGTATTTCGGTCGGCACGGTCAAAAGCCGCATTGCGCGCGCCCGCGAAAGTCTGCGCGCCAAGATGGGAGATGATTTCAAATGAAAGATTCCAAGTTCATCGAATTGCTCAATCTTTACCTCGACCAACAGATCGAGCCGGACGCCGCCGCCCAGCTCGAGGAGGAGATTGCGCGCAACCCCGCCCGCCGGGCCACCTACCAGCAATACTGCCGCATGCACCGGGCCTGCACCATGCTGTTCGAACAACCGCATCCTTCGCCGGAGGTGGGAGTGAAGCTGGCGACTGCCGCAGCAGCCGCTGACGAAAAGATCCAGGCGTTTCCTGCATCCAAGGGGAGTTATGCATGGATCGCGTACGGTACCGGCTTGGCCGCGGCGGCGTGCGTCGCTTTCCTGTTCCTGCAGCGTCCGGCCAACCTGTACGCCCCGGCTGCGCAGGGTCTGGCGCAAGTCACCTCCAGCCAGCCGGCACGCCCCATGTCATCCCCGGCCTTGGCGTCGCCTGCCAGTGCTTCGCCGGTGACGATTGCTCACAACAGTGTCCGTCTGGCACCGACCGGAACCAAGGTCGAAGGCGTGGCGGATCAAACACCCTCCTTGGACTGGATGCGCCAGGTTAAATTTGTCCCGATGGCACACGTCTCGGCTTCCGAGTTGGTCTTTGAGCCACATCCGAATATCCGGAAGGACACCGACCAGCAGGTCTTTGAGAGCCGCCTGCCTTTCCAAGGCAACGTGGAACAGGCGTCATTCCAGTTTCAGCGCTAATTCAGCGCTTTCTTGATCAGCGTCTCGGTTGTCGCCTTCGTACCGAGCGAGAGGGCGGCTTGTCGCACCGCGGTGTCGGCATCGGCGGCCCGGTAGCCAAGCGCAACCAAGGCGGCGACCGCGTCACGATGGGCGCTCGGGGCAGGGGATTCCCCCGATGAGGCATCGTTCGACAACGTCGCGGCGCCCATAGTCCCGACCTTTGACTTCAGCTCGACCACCAGCCGCTCGGCGGTTTTCTTCCCGATGCCCGGGCACTTTGCGAGCGTGCCGATATCTCCCATGCGAATCGCACCCCGCAGCAAGGGGAGGGAAAGCTTGCTCATGATCGTCAGCGCGACCTTCGGCCCGACCCCGGTCACTTGCTCGATCATAAGCCGGAAAAAATCGCGCTCCTCGGCCGTGGCGAAACCGTAGAGGGTCTGGGCATCCTCGCGATAGACCACGTGGGTGTGCAGCCGCACGGACCCTCCCGGGGCCGGGAGCTTTTCGGCGGTGGTCACGGGGATGTTCACCTCGTAACCCAGCCCGTTCAGCTCGACGATGGCGTGAAGTGGAGTGGCTGCGACCAGCGTGCCCTGAATCGAGGTGATCATCTAGCGCAGGCCGAGCACATCCTGCATGTCGTAGACCCCGGGCTTCTGCCCGACGACCCACTGCGCCGCGCGCAGCGCGCCACGGGCGAAAATGCCGCGGTCACTGGCCTTGTGCGTGAGCTCGATCCGCTCGCCGAGTGCGGAAAAAATCACGGTGTGATCGCCCACGACGTCGCCGCCCCGCAGCGAATGTACGCCGACCTCGGTTGGCTGGCGCTCGCCGGTGATGCCCGAGCGCCCGTGCCGCAGGGCCTCGGGACCCAGCTTGCGTTCCTCAAGAATGATTTCGAGCAGGCGCGCGGCCGTGCCGCTGGGGGCATCCTTCTTGAAGCGATGGTGCATCTCCACGACCTCGACGTCGTAATCGGACCCGAGCACTCCCGCGGCGCGGCGGGTCAGGGCGAAAAGCAGGTTGACGCCGACCGAAAAGTTGCCGGCCCATACGCACGGGACCCTCGCGGCAAGCCGGAGCAGATCCTTTTTTTCCGCCGCCGCATGCCCGGTCGTGCCGATGACGACCGGTTTTTCCCGCGCGACGGCCAGTTCGAGCAATGCCTTGGTCGCATGGTGCGAACTGAAATCGACGACGACCGTGCCGAGCCCGAAGGAAGCGGCTAGATCGTCACCGGCGTCGACCGCTCCCGCGAGGACCACGCCCATTTCCGGTGCGGCGGCTGCGATCGCCTGCCCCATGCGTCCCTTGGCGCCGGTGAGAAGAATGCTCAGTGCCATGGCGGAATATCAGCGGTCGAGCGCCGCCAAGGCCACGGCCAGTGCGCGGGCGTTGGCGGCCGTCATTTCGCAGAGCGGCGCACGTACCTCACCGGAGGAAATGATGCCCGCCCGGACCAACGCGGCCTTGATCGGCACGGGGTTGGGCTCGATGAAGATGGCCTTGAACATCGGGTAGAGCTGGCGGTGCAGCGCGGAGGCTTTCTTGAAGTCGTTGCGCAGGGCCAGCTGGACCATCCGCCCGACCTCGCGCGCGTAAAGATTGGAGGCCACGCTGATCACGCCTTCGGCCCCGACGGCCATGAAGGGCAGGGTGAGGGAGTCGTCGCCGCTGAGGACGGTGATGTCCCGGCCCAGCGCTTGCTTGAGCTGGTCGACGCGATCCACGCTGCCGCCGGCCTCCTTGATGTAGCGGACGTGGGCGTATTTCGCCCGCAGTCTTTCGACGACCGCCACACTGATCTCAATTCCGCAGCGGCCCGGGATGGAATAGAGAATGATGGGTTTGTCGGTTGCTTCCGCCAGCGTAGCGAAGTGACGGTAAACACCCTCCTGGCTGGGCTTGTTATAGTAAGGCGCCACGACCAGCATGGCGTCGGCTCCTGCATCGTGGGACAGCGTCGTCAGTTCGACCGCCTCCTGCGTCGAATTCGATCCCGTGCCGGCGATGACCGGCACCCGACCGCGCGCCGCCGCGATGACCGCCCGGATCACGTCCATGTGCTCCTCGTGGGAAAGGGTGGGCGATTCCCCCGTGGTGCCCACGGGCACGAGGCCGTTGATCCCGCCCTTGATCTGGTGCGCGACGAGCCGCGCGAGATCATCGTAGGCAACTTGCTGCCGCCGGAAGGGGGTGACCAGCGCGGTGATGGTGCCGGTGAGAGAAGGTAAAGGCATGGACAGGATAGTCGGACAGGCAATGAAGCCTTGCTGAACAGAGCAGGGCGATTTAGAGAATCCGCAACGTTTTTTTGCCCTGTATTCCTCCATGACGCCACACACTGAAATGTTCAACGACCTCCTGAAGCTTGCCGTCGACAGCGGCGCGAGCGACATCGTCGTCAAGTCCAACAAGCCCGGCTATGTGCGCCTGGCCGGCCGCTTGAAACCCGTGGACATGGATCCGATCACGTGCCCCGAGGCACAGGCCTTCGTGGATGAAAACGTCCCCGGGGTTTTCAAATCCAAGTGGAACGATGACGGGCAGGTCGATTTTGCCTATGCCGCCGACGGCGTGGGTCGTTTCCGGGTGAATGCCTTTCACCAGCGCGGGCTCGTGAGCATCGTCATGCGTCACATCAAGAGTCGCGTGCCGAGCTTTGATGACCTTGGTCTCGGCCAGACCGCGGAGGGACTAATCAAACTGTCCCAGGCGAAGGACGGAATCCTGCTCGTTTGCGGCGCCACCGGCTCGGGCAAGAGTTCGACCATGGCCGCGATGCTGAACTGGATCAACCTGAACATGGACAAGCACATTGTCACGATCGAGGACCCGATCGAATACACCTTTCAGGACGAGAAATCCCTTTTCCAGCAGCGCGAGATCGGGCTCGACGTGCCAAGCTTCGAGCTGGCGATCAAATCCGTCCTGCGGCAGACGATATCATCCTGATCGGTGAAATGCGCGACAAGGAGACATTCGAGACTGCGATCAGCGCCGCCGAGACGGGCCACTTGGTGTTCTCCACGATGCACGCCGCGACCGTGGCCCAGTCGCTGACGCGTCTTTTCGAGTTCTTTCCGCCCGAACAGATTGCCCAGGCCCGCCGCCAGATTGCCGGTTCGATCCGGGGCTTCATCTGCCAGAAGCTCATTCCCACGATCGAGGGCACCGGCCGTGTTCCGGCCAACGAGATCCTCAGCGCCGATGCCGTGGTCAAGAATCTCATCCTCGAGGGCCAGAACGAAAAGCTTCAGGGCATGCTGGAAAGCGGCAGCGACTCGACGAGCTTTTCCTTCAACAAGGACATCTACCGCCTGATCAAGGCCGGAAAGATCAGCAAGAGCGACGGGCTCAAATTCTCTCCCAATCCCCAGGCCCTGGAAATGAACCTGAAGGGGATCTTCATGAAGACCGGTTGATGGAGCCATGCTACGTCCGCGATCCATTCTTGTGCGAGGGCTGATGCTGGCCGTGCTGACCGGCGCGGGGGTCGAGGCTGAGGACGGTGAGAAGAAACCGGTCAATGACGCGATCACGGCAACGCGGCAAGGCCTCGAGGCCTTGAAGACCGACAGCACCCTGATGGGCGGCGACAACAGACTGTCGCTGCCCAGTTTTGAAACACCGTCACTCGCAGTCCCGGCGTCTGCGCCAGCGCTCCAGTCACCCCAGAACAAGCTGGCGCCGCCGTCCGCCAAGTCAGCTTCGTGGCTGATCGATGCGATGAAGAAGAATGGGCCGCTTTCCACCGACGCACAGCGGGGCGGCAAACCGGGAAAATCCCGCGATGATTCCAAGACCGGAACGGGCCTGGCGGATGAGCTGGGCAGAGAGTCTGACGACAAGGAGGATACTGCTTTGGCGGACCGCCAATTGGCAGCGCGCAACGATGCGCCCGGCCCATCAACGGCAAAGGATGCGCCCAATCCCTTGGGCGGGTACATGGCAGGATGGATGACTCCGCATGATTTCAATCTTCTGCTCAAACCCGAGGAGACAGGCAGTGGTCCGTCCACCTTTTCCCGGCTTCCCTCCGATATCGCCGGACCGCCGGCGGGGAGTGGACTCGATTTTGCGACGGCACTGTCCGGTGCGACGAATGCGACCAGCTTGGCTGCGGCGCGGCCGGCCGCCTCGCTGGGTCAGCCGGAGAATCCTTACCTGCAAATCGTTGCTCCTCCCTTGTCACCCTCGAACGGCCCCGCAGGGATCGCCGCCCTGCAACCGCTCCTGACGGTGCCGCCTGCGCCACCTCCCGCCCAGCCGGTGATGGAAACGCCGGCGGGCGCGGCGGGGAATAATCTGCCTGAAATCCTGAAGCGCGATGACAATGCGAAGTACTTTCCCCAGTTGAAACACTTTTAGGGCTTGGTTTTCGCCGTGCCGGGCGATTTTCTGGAGAGTTTCAACATGGCACTGGCACTTTTATTTGCAGGACAGGGAGCCCAAAAAGTGGGCATGGGAAAGTCGCTTCATGCCGCCTCGTCGGCCGCGCGCGCCCTTTATGACGAGGCGGGGGCGGTTCTGGGGTGGGATCTGGCCAAGGTGAGTTTTGAGGGCCCGGAGCCCGAGCTGACCCAGACGAAAGTCTGCCAGCCGGCACTTTTTGTCCATGGATTGGCCCTGCTTGCCGCGCTGCGGGAGGCTGGGAAGATGCCCGGGGACGGGCCCGGCTTGGCCCTGGGGCTGAGCTTGGGTGAAGTCACCGCGTATTCCGCCGCCGGAGTCTTCGATTTTGCCACCGGCCTGCGCATCGTGGCCGAGCGGGGGAAGCTCATGCAGCTGGCCTGTGAGCAGTCCACAGGCGGCATGGCGGCGGTGGTCGGCGAGGACCGGGCGAAGGTCCAGGAACTATGCCGTGAGTTCGGCATCGAGGCGGCCAATTTCAACGCCCCGGGACAGATCATCATCTCCGGCGAAAAGTCGCGCGTCGATACGGCCGGGGCCGCCGCCAAGGAACGCGGCATGAAGAAGGTCATTCCGCTGAATGTGGCCGGTGCCTACCACAGCCGGCTGATGGAGCCGGCGCGCGCCGCCTTTGCCGCTTTCCTCGCCACCGTGCCGTTTGCCGCGCCGCGTTTTGCGGTGTTCACGAACACCACGGGCCAGGCCGTCAGCGATCCGGCGGCGATCAAGGCCGCGTTGGTCAGGCAGGTGGTGTCGCCGGTGCTCTGGGAGGACTGCATGCGTGCGGCGGCTGCGGCCGGGGCCACGGAGTTCTGGGAGCTGGGACCCGGCGGCGTGCTCGCCGGCCTGGCGCGGCGCACGGACAAGGCCTGGAGTGTCAAAAGTTTCTCGGAGTTTTCAGATCTGAACGCCTGACGATGCCCGCCAAGAACACCCGCAATTTTTGCATCATCGCGCACGTCGACCACGGCAAAACCACGCTCTCCGACCGGCTGCTCGAGCACACCCACACCATCGAGCAGCGGGTCATGACCGACCAGCATCTCGACTCGATGGACCTCGAGAAGGAGCGCGGCATCACGATCAAGTCGCACCCGGTCACGATGACGTACCGCGCCAAGAACGGCCAGGACTACAAGCTGAACCTCATGGACACGCCGGGGCACGTCGACTTCTCCTACGAGGTCTCGCGCAGCCTTGCGGCCTGCGAGGGCGCCGTGCTGCTGATCGACGCCGCGCAGGGAGTCGAGGCCCAGACCGTAGCCAACGCGCACCTGGCCTTCGCGCAAAAACTGAAGGTCATCCCGGTCATCAACAAGATCGACCTGCCCAGCGCCAACCTCGAGCTGTGCACCCGCCAGCTGGAGGACATCCTTTCGATCCCCGCCGAGGAGGCGATCCTCGCGAGTGGCAAGTCGGGCATCGGCATCGAGGACATCCTCGAGGCGGTCGTCGCCCGGGTCCCTTCGCCACGCTGGACCGATTATCCGCAGACGCGCTGCCTGGTGTTCGACTCGCTCTACGATTCCTACCGCGGGTGCATTGCCTACGTCCGGGTTTTTTCCGGCACCATCAAGGCCCATGACATGATGATGCTGATGAGCAACGGCCAGAAGGCGGAAGTGAAGGAGGTCGGGGTGTTCATGCCCAAGATGACGAAGATCGGTTCACTCGGCGCCGGCGACGTCGGCTACATTGTCTCGAGCATAAAGAACACCGCGGACGTCAAGACCGGCGACACCATCACGCTGGCTGCGCGGCCGGCGACGGACATGCTGCCCGGCTACAAGGAGGTCCGACCGCTCGTGTTCTGCGGCCTTTATCCCCTCGAGAGCGACGACTACGAGAAGCTCAAGGCCGCGCTCGGGCGCCTGCGGCTCAACGACGCCGCCTTCGTGTACGCCTCGGAAAGCTCGCTCGCCCTCGGCTTCGGCTTCCGTTGCGGCTTCCTCGGGCTGCTCCACATGGAGATCATCCAGGAGCGCATCCGCCGCGAGCATGGCGTGGATATCATCTCCACCTATCCCAGCGTCATCTACCATGTCATCAAGCAGGGTGGCGAGGAGATGGATGTGGACAATCCCGTCAACATGCCGGACCCGGGCACGATCCTTGAGATCAAGGAGCCGACCATCCATGCCTCGATCATCCTGCCGAACGATTCCATGGGCGACATCCTCTCGCTGATCATGGAAAAACGCGGGGTGTGCGAGCATACCGACACGCTCGACATGAACCGCGTGATGCTCCGCTGCGTGCTGCCACTCAATGAAATCCTCGTCGATTTCAACGACCGCCTGAAGAGCATCACCCATGGCTACGGCTCGATGGACTACGAGCTTGGCGACTACCTGACCTCCGACCTCGTCAAGATGGACATCATGATCAACGGCGATCCGGTCGATGCGTTTGCCTGCATCGTCCACCGCGAGAAGGCCGAGGCCAAGGGCCGCCAGCTGTGCGAGAAACTCGCCGAGATCATCCCACCACAGATGTTCAAGGTGGCGATCCAGGCCGCCATCGGCGGGAAGATCATTGCCCGCGATAACGTCCGGGAAATGCGGAAGGACGTCACCGCCAAGTGCTACGGCGGCGACATCAGCCGCAAGCGAAAGCTCCTCGACAAGCAGAAGGAGGGCAAAAAGAAGATGAAGCTGATCGGCAAGGTCTCGATCCCGCCCGACGCCTTCATCAAGGTGCTGCAGAACAACTGACGCCGCCGTGCGCATGTACACCGGCGAGTTTGGCGAGCTGTGGAGGGCCGCCAAGAAACTGATGGGCTGGCTGGGACTGCGGGATGCCGCCGGACAGATGCGGGAGAATGCCGCCAACTGGCTCGAACTGGCCGACCGGGTGTGGCAGTACCGGCGCGACCAGCTGGATGAGGCCGAGCGCAGGGAACTGCTCGGCTGCACGGATGCCTTGCGCCAGAACCTGCGCAACCGGGCCGATCCGGGAAAGCTGAAGCTGCTGATCGAGGAACTGGAAGGGGCGCTGCGCCGTTGCGGCGGCCGGGTCTATCCCAAGACCGCGCTGATCGAAAACGTGGAATTCCTGCTCGTCGCGGCCATTGTCATCCTCGGCATCCGCGCTTATTTTGTGCAGCCCTTCAAGATTCCGACGAATTCGATGTGGCCGAGTTACTACGGGATGACCGCCGAGGTTTTCACTCGTCCCGCGGATCGCCCGGGAGCCCTGGCCAAGGCCTTCCGGCTGATGGCCTACGGCGCGCAGAACTACGATTTGCAGGCGCCGGACTCCGGCGAGGTCTCGGCGGATTTCTTCGACAACGGATACCTTGCCTACACCGAGATCCAGGGCCGGCACCGGCTGGTCTTTCCCGCCACCCTGCACGAATATACGCTGTACGTGAATGGCACGCCGGTGAAGGTCCAGGTGCCGGAGGATTTCCGTTTTGAGGAGGTCATCCAGAATGCCTTTTTCCATGGCAATGACGACATGCTCGAGCACCTGAGGAAGGAAGCGGGGCGCGGGGCCGCTGAACCGGTCATGGTGAATATCCGTCCCGGTTCCGGCTCATATCGGGCCTACCGTCTGGGTCTCGGAAAGACCCTGAAGCAGGGGGAAATGCTGCTGGCGTTCGACCTGCTGACTGGCGACCAGCTTTTCGTCGATCGGATGAGCTACCATTTCATGCGTCCGGCAGTCGGGCAGGGGTTCGTTTTCCGCACCGATAATATCACGGGCATCAGCGAGGATGGCAGCCGGATCCAGCAATATTACATCAAGCGCCTCGTGGGTCTGCCGGGGGATACGCTGGAGATCAAATCCCACACCCTGTACCGCAACGGCCGCCCGATCACGGGCACGGCCGCGTTCGAGAAAAACGCGCAACAAACGGAGAAATATCCCGGCTATCAAAATCTCGGCGCTCTCGACGTGGGCAAGACCATGACAGTTCCGGCGGGCGGCTTTCTCGCCCTCGGCGACAACTCGGCGAACAGCAAGGACGGCCGCTATTGGGGCTACGTTCCCGCCAAGGACGTCGTGGGCAAACCGCTTTTCATCTATTATCCCTTCACCAAGCGATGGGGCCCGGCTCGCTGATTGGGCTTTTACTGCCGCCACCATCCTCGATTTTTGCCAATGCCGATTATTGACGTGCAACCGGTTAGATAGATATAAAACGCACAATAAATATTATGTTAAGTAATGATATCGCGCGCTTTATTTGAGTGCGGCGGCGGCCCAGGCGGGTAATTCGATGCGCTTCCCCGGCAGATGATCTTCCAGCAGGTTTTGCAGCCATGGCCGGGATGAGGTGCAGGCGGATGCCTGGACGAACCACCTTTCCCCTTCGCTCAGGATTTCATACTTCCCGACCTTGACGACCACGGGGTCGCTCTCGCCTTGCAACAGGCACACGGCCTCGACGGTCTTTGCCTTTGAATCGATTTTCAATTCCTGCAGCCGGCCGTAACGGCTGATGAGATTGTTCAGGTAAACTTGGGCGGCCTTCCCAGCCAGGGCATTTTTCGCAGACTCGAACATGGGGTTTTGATTGATTCCCTTCGGGTGAATCGAAGGCGGTTGATCAGGGCACGCGCTTTTTCGGGGTCTTCTGGTCGTGGGCGAAAATATTGAACAGCAACCAGCAGCCCCCGGCGGCCGCAGCCAGAAAGCACAGGATCGCCAGCCCGGGATAGCCAAAGAGCTGAAATTGGGTCGGGACGCGCATGAGGAGTGCCGCACCGATGATCAATGCTGCGAGGATGATGCCGGCGGTAATGCGGTTCGCGATTTTTTGCATTCCATCCAGCACGATCTTGGCGTCGACCGCCCTCACCTTTACTTCCAGCTCGCCGCTCAGGGCTCCGTCCATCAGCCGGTTGAGGCGGGACGGCAGATGGCTCACGAAATCCTTCGCCTCGAGCAGTGTGCTGAGCACGCTGCCCTGGGTCATGTCATGCTTCATCCGCCGGGTCATCAGCCCGATGGCGTTGCGGCGGATGGACGCATTGGGATCAAACTCAGGATCAAGGATGCGCCCGACTTCATCCAGCTGCAGCAGGGTTTTCCCCAGCAGCGTGAGTTCGCTGGGGACGATCAGGCCGTTGCCGCCGGCATCCTGGCTGAGGTGCAGGAGCGTGCGGCCCACCTTGAGCTGCTGGAGCCCCTGGTTTTGACTCAAGGCCAGGACCTGGCGGATGCGCCGGTGGAATTCGCCCGAGTCGAAATTCTCGGCTTTCTCACTCATCCGGACGACAATGTCCGCGGCTTCCTCGCTGTTGCCCTCGCTCACGGCCAGCAGGAGCTTCAGGAGATTTTCCTGCATGCCCGGGGCGATATGCCCGACCATCCCAAGGTCGAGCAAGGCGATGTGCCCGTCCTCGGTCAGGAAAACATTTCCCGGATGCGGGTCCGCATGGAACAATCCGTCGATCAACACCTGCTTCAGATAGGCCTTGAATAATTCCTCGGCCAGCGGCGCCCCCTTGATATCCAGTCGTGCCAGCGGCTCAAAGGAAGTGATCTTGCGGCCGCGCACGTAATCCATCGTGAGCACGCATCGCGTGGTGTAGTCGGCGACGGGCTGCGGCACCTGGATCAGCTGGAATTCCTTCAGGTTCTTTCCCACCGAGACGAGATTTTGCGCCTCCTGCAGGTAATCCAGCTCCTGCTGGATCGTGGCCCGGAACTCATCGAGGATGGTCAGAAACCGATAGCGCCGGCCGAGATCAGTATGGGCGTCGAAAAACTCCGCGATCTGTCCCAGGACCTCAAAGTCCTCGGCGATTTGCAGGCGAATGTTGGGGCGCTGTACCTTGACGACCACCTGCTGGCCTTCCCGCAGCGCGGCGAAATGCACCTGGCCCAGCGATGCGGCGGCGATCGGCTCGGGATCGAAGCGCGAGAAGGCCTTGGACATCCGGACTCCCAGCTCGGCGGTGACGATCTGCTCGACCTCGGCGTATGAAAAAGGCTTCACCTTGTCCTGCAGGCGGGCCAGTGCCGCCGTATACGGCTCGGGGAGCAGGTCCGGCCGGCCGGCGAGCACCTGGCCCAGCTTGACGTACGTGGGCCCCATCGCCTCGAGGTCATCCGCAAATTGCTCTGGCGAACCCCGGGTATTTCCGCTTTTTTCCACTTCCCCGACATCGAGCGTGCCGGCCGCACCCATTTGCTTCACGAGGTCGGAATGGCCGTATTTCCACAGCAGCAGCCCGATTTCCTTGTAGCGCTTGAGATGGTTGGCTGAGAGTTTCATGGGAAGCTGACGCTGGGACGAGCTTGGGACATTTCCACGGACAACGCTTTGCCCCGGTGGTTCTGATTCATCTGCTGACGCTTGGAATTGTGTCTGGCGATGCGGCGTGCGCAAGACTGTCATTTCCCGTTTACGCCCTGCTCATCGGCCGATTGGCTTCCGGCCCCACGATGCACGGCCAATCATGTTGCACGCCCACGCGCGATCCGGTTTCCGCCGCCGCGGCCGGACCCGGTCCGGCGGATGAGTCGGGCTTGCTGCGGACAAACATGGGGACGCTCGCCGGCATGCAGGCCATTCCGGGAGGCGAATTCCTGATGGGAAGCAGCGATGTCGACGGGTGGCCGGCAGACGGCGAAGGGCCGGTCCGGGCCGTCACTGTGCAGCCATTCCACATCGATGCCTGCTGCGTCACGAACGAACAGTTCAACGCCTTCGTCAATGCGACGGGTTATCGCACCGAGGCCGAGCGTTTCGGCTGGTCCTTTGTGTTTCATCTTTTCCTCACCGCTGACCAGCTCGCCCGCGTCACTCAGCGGGTGGCCGGCAGTGAATGGTGGTGCCGGATCGATGGCGCCTACTGGCGTCACCCCGAGGGCGAGGGTTCCAACATCAGGCAACGCTGGGATCATCCCGTGGTGCACGTTTCGTGGAACGACGCCCGCGCCTACGCCGGCTGGGCCGGCAAGCGCCTGCCGACCGAGGCCGAGTGGGAATGCGCGGCGCGCGGCGGTCTCGTACAAAAGCGCTTTGCCTGGGGCGACGAACTCACCCCGGGCGGCCGGCATAGGTGTAATATCTGGCAGGGCACCTTCCCCACCCTCAATACGGCCGAGGACGGCCATGTCGGCACGGCGCCGGCGAGAAGTTTCAAGGCCAACGGCTATGGGCTCTACAATGTCGCCGGCAACGTCTGGGAATGGTGCCACGACTGGTTCAGCCCGGATTTTCACACGACGGGACCGCGCGTCGATCCCCTCGGACCGCCCGGTGGCGAACGCAAGGTCATCCGCGGCGGCAGCTACCTGTGCCACCAGTCTTACTGCAACCGCTACCGCGTGGGCGCGCGCACATCAAACACCCCAGACAGTTCCACGGGCAACACGGGCTTTCGCTGCGTGCGCGATCTTTAATGTCCCTGGGGCGAATTCCCGTAGTGGCATAATTAGCCCATGATTGTCTGTAGGAGCGGCTTTATGCCGTGATGACTCGTCTGTCCGCTCAATCATCGCGGCATAAAGCCGCTCCTACAAATCGGAGGCGAAATGCCTATAGCGGCGCCTGCAGCAAAAATTTCACGATGGGACCGATCGCCGCCGGCCCTGCATCGTCGAGCACGTAATGCCCGGCCTCGGCGAGGAGGAGTTTTTCCGCATGCGGGAAAATCTTCAGCCAGCGTCCAAAAAAATACAGGTTGAAGCAAAAATCCCGGCCACCCCACACGATCAGAATCGGCCGGTCCCGTAACGAAGCCAGGCCGGCGCCGACGGCGTCGAGCGTGGCCCAGCTCGGATGGGACGACCGGAGCGGAATGTCGCGCACAAAGGCATCCACGGCGACGCGATTGGCCCAGCAATCGTAGGGAAACAGATAGCCGCGCTTCTCGTCCGCGGTGAGCGAACGAAGGTGCATCGTCATCCAGGTGGCCGGCCCGGCGAATCCATTGAGTCCGCGCACCAGGAACGGGCCAAGTCCCGGGATCTTGCATAACGCGATGCGCCACGGGATGCGTTCAGCCGGGAACGCGGCCGTGTTGAGCACCACGATCCGGCCGATCAGCTCGCGGTGCTGGGTGGCAAAGCCGAAGCCGATGGCCCCGCCCCAGTCATGCACCACCAGGTGCACCCGGCGCAGGCCCAGCGAGGCTACCAGCGCCTCGATGTCGGCGATGCGCGTGGCCAGTGTATAGTCGTAATCCTGGGGCTTTGCGGAGAGCCCCATGCCAATGTGGTCCGGCACGATGCAGCGCAGCTGAGGCGCGACCTCGCGGACCAGGTTCCGGTAGAAAAAGGACCAGGTCGGATTGCCGTGGAGCATGAGCACCGCCTCGTCGGAGCGTGGTCCTTCGTCGAGATAGCTCATCCGCGCCCCGCGCGGCGTTGTGAAGGACTTCGGTGTGAACGGGTACAGCCGAGCGAGCCAGGTCGGAATCGGGATGTTGGTGGCAGGGTGCATCAGCTGGCGTAGGGGCGTTCCTCGCGGACGCCCAACTTCACGATCGCAAACCGGGCGTCCGCAAGGAACGCCCCTACGAATCCAAGCGGATGCTTCGACTGGCTCAGAACGACATGAAAACCGTCGATTTTCATATCACCACTCCAGCGCCAGCATCAGGCAGTTGAGACCGCTGCCTATGCCCAGCAGGCCGACCCGGCTTCCCTCGCGGACGGCGCCCGCATCGATGGCCGCGGCGAGCGTGGAAGGCAGTGCCACGGAACCGGTGTTGCCGAGGGTTTCAAAGGTCGAAAAATCCTTCGCGACGTCGAGCCCGAGCGTTTCATAGAGCTTGCGGCGGTGAATGCTCCCAACTTGGTGGCAGATAAACCGGTCGAACGATTTCCCGGGCCAGCCCGCGGGGCCGCTGAAGTCGTCCCACGTCTCCCGTGCCAGCTGTACGCCCGCCAGTAGCAGTTGCTCGGAGTCGGTCTGCATCGCGAGCGAATCCGCCCCGTGCGTGTCGCCCTGGCAGAGTTCGCTGTGCTGGGTCGCCGCCCGTGCCACGCCGCCGAGCAGCCGGTGCGGGCGGCCTTGCACCAGCGAACGATGGCAGACCACGGCCGCCACTGCACCCGAACCAATGGTGAGGTTCGCGAAGTAGGGCTTGATCTCGTTGCGGTTGAGCGGGCGCTCGACGAGCGTCTGGAGGGTCTGCTCGACGAGGGGCCGGCTGTTTTCCCCCGCGACCACGAGCGCGCAGCGGATCTGGCCCGACTCGATCAGGCCCGCGGCGACCGTCAGGGAATTGAGGAAGCCGAGGCAGGCATTGGAGACGTCGAAAATCTGCGCGGTGGCGGGAAGCCCGATCTTGCGGTGCGCAAAGGAGGCGGTGGCGGGCTCGAGCATGTCGCGGCTCACGGCGGCATGGATGAACAGCTCGACCTGGCCGGCCCGCAGCGCGGACTTGGCCAGCACGGCGCGCCCGGCGGCGGCACTGGCATCCGAGGCCCGCGTCCCGGCCGGCCAGACCCGGCGCTCGCGGATGCCCGTCATCAGCTCGAGACGGCCCGCCGGCAATTTCAGGCGTTCATACAGCGGGCGCAGCCGTTCCTCGATGTCCGCCGATGTCCAGACTTCCTCCGGCAGCGCGACAGCGAGTGATTCGACGCATGTGTTTTCGAAACGCATTATATTGGTCGTATTCTTATCACGGGTGGCCGCCGATCTCCGAGCGCCGGTGGGGATGTCGCCCAAGCCCACATCGACGCAAACCTCCGCCGCCCGGAGGTCGGCGGCCACCTTGGACCGGAGCTGAGCGCTCATAATCGCGGGACATGATGCTCACTTACTTCTCCAGCCGCATGGCGAGACGGATGATTTCCTTGTCGAAAAAATTGCTGCCGAGGCCGGCATCGACCACCAGGGTCGTGCCGTTGATGCCGCTGCTCCGTCCACTGAGCAGGAACAGCGCGGCATCGGCGACCTCCTGGGTCGTCAGGTTGCGCTTCCGGAAGGTGAGCTTCTCCGCGTAGAGATAGCTTTCGAGGTAGCCCGGGATGCCGGCCGAGGCGCTGGTCTTGAGCGGTCCGGCGCCAACCACGTTGAAACGCACGCCGGTGTCGGCGCTGAAGGACTTGGCGAGAAATCGGGTGCAGGACTCCAGCGCGGCCTTGATCGGGCCCATGTAGCCGTAGTTGTCCGGCGTGACGAGGAGCGAAGAGATGCCGATGGTCACAACCGAGGCATCGCGTGCAAGGTGCGGCTTGAACGCCCGCGCGATCTCCACGAGCGAAAAGGCGGAGATGGCGGTGGCCTGGAGGAAGTCCTTGCGCTGCGTTTCGTGGAAAGTCTTGAAGCCGTCGCTGTAGTTCGCGAACGCGATCGAATGCACGATGCCATGCAGCGGAGCGTGACCGGCGGCCGCGATGTCCGCGGCGAGGCGGACCACATCCTCCTCCCGCTCGACGTCGCAGATGTAGACCGGCCGGCCGGCCAGCAGCGTTTCGAGTGATTTCCGCCGGGCATCCGACCGGACGCTATAGAGCACACGCGCGCCCAACGCCTCGAGGGATTGGGCCACATGCCAGGCCACGCTCTTGCGATTGGCGACGCCGAAGACGAGGATGGTTTTGCCGCCCAGTTGGAGAAAGTCGGACATGGTTTAACGGGTAGGGCGAAGCGTCCCCGCCGGGCCGGGCTTCAATTCCAGCGGAGGATTCATGGCTGGATGGACTGCGGGCGCTCGGGCGTTTTCCAGGCGACGGAGAAATCCACGGTCAGGATGCGCTTGTCGCCATTCTTCATCGCGCCGCTTAGCATGATGAAGCCGCCGAGGGCATCCCTCTTCTTCACCTCGATCGTGACGGTGTCGCCCGGATAGACCGGGTTGCGGAAGCGCACGTCGTTGATCTTGGCGATCAGCGGCACGCCCTCGCCCGGCTTGCCCCCAGCGGCCTGGGCCTGCTTGGCAATGTAAAGCGCGGCGGTCTGGAAAACCGACTCGCAGAGGAGCACGCCGGGGGTGATTGGCGCGCCGGGATAGTGTCCCTGATAGAAATCCTCGTCGGCCCGCCAAGTCCGGCGGGCGACCAGGCCCTCCGCTGACTCGGAGACGATCTCGTCCACGAACAGGAAGGGCGGACGGTGCGGGATCAGCTGGAGGATGACGGGATCAACACTCATGCAAGGGCGGAGACGGGTTGTTTCAGGCTGAAAAGGAACTTGTCGATCTTGTTGGCCGTGATCACACCGTAATTGATGGTGCCGAGCCAGCCCGACATGATGATGCCGACGGAGCCGGCGTGGTAAAGCCCGGGCAGCTTCTCCGCGAGGTCCATCGAAACCTTCAGGCCCTCGAACTTGGTGCCGAAGGACGTGCCGGCAAAATGCGTGGTGTAGCGCTCGACCGTGCGGGGGGTGGCGGCTTCCATCCAGTCGATCTTCTGCCGGACACCCGGAATGTATTTCTCAAGCGCAGCCAGCGATTCGTCGATGAGCCGCTGCTTGTGCTTTTCGTACTCGGCCTCCGACAGCGACTGCCAGTCGGCATAGGTCGCGTTGATCGAGACCACCACCGTGTAGCGGTCGGAGCCGGGGCGGGTTTCCGGATAATAAACCGAGAAGGTGCGGCTCGTTGTGCGAAAATCGGTGAGCTCGGCACTGCTGAAATGCGGGTTGCCCGAGGTGAAGACCAGGTCGCCGATGTGCGGGATGCTCTCGCCCTTCCGGATGCCGAGGTAGACCTGGCAGGAACTGGAATTGATGCGCACCGCCCGGGCCGCCGCCGCGTAGTCGGCGGGAAAGTTTTCCTCCCCTGCCAGCCGGAAGATCGTGTTCTTGATGTTGGCGTTGGACAGGACCGCCTTCGCGCGGATCACCCGGCCGCTGCTGGCGACAATGCCGCAGGCCACTTTCCGGCCATCGCGTTCCTCGACGAGGATCTTATCGACGAGTACTTTTTTCCGTATCTCCACGCCGTTTTTCTGCAGCTCGGCGGTCATCTTCTCCACCAGCAGGTCGGAACCGCCGCGGAAGGTGTACACGCCCGCGCCCATGAAGTTGGAGAAAACGATCCCGTAGGTAATGGCCGGATCGTCCAGCGTGGAGCCGTTGGCGTACGCGATCGGTTCCATCAGCAGCCGCTTCACGTCGTCGCGGCCGGGGAAAAAACGCTCGAGCATCTCGCCCGTGGTTTCGGGGTTATTGTCGTAAAAGTTCATCCCCCGGAGGTAATCGTAGAACGTCTCCACGTGGCCGCGTTCGAGGTGGAACTGCTCGACCAGCACCCGCGTGTAGTCCTCGCGCGTGAAGGTCGTCCAGACGTCCATCTGCGGGTTGATGAAACGGATGTCCTTCAGCGGCACGATCGCTTCCGAGATCTCCTTCGTCCAGTACTTGCGGCAGGACTTGATCATTCCGACGGGGAAGCCGTGGAGGGAAATGTCGAAGATATGTCCGCCCTTGCGGGTGAACCAGGTGGCGAGGCCGCCGAATTGATAGTGGTGCTCGAGCAGCAGCACGCGATGCCCCGCCTTGGCGAGCACGTTGGCGCCGGTCAGGCCGCCCAATCCGCTGCCAATGACGATGACATCGTACTCGTCGGCCACACCCTTGAGCCAGTCATAAGCCATGGAAGATTGAGGGTGAGGCGGCGCAGCCGCGGAGTGCAACTGGTTTTGCAGTCGGTAGGGCGCGGATTCCGCTCCGCGCCGGACAAAACACATCCGGTCGTGGGGGGCTACGGCACGCCTCGTTTGTGGTTCCCGGCGCGGAGCGGAGTCCGCGCCCTACCGGGTCAACCCTTCTGTAGGATATGATAGTTCGCCATCGAGATGCCGCTCAGCATGGCGCCGACAATCCCGAGAAACCCCTGGTCGGTGCCGCAGAGGTAGAGATTGGCCAGCGCGGTGCGGCCCTGACGATTCTTCACCGGCGAGCCGTAGATAGCGCCGTTAAGATGGCCGGTAAACTTCGTGATCGTACGCGGCGTGAACATGTCGGTGGTCACGGTTGCCGCGGCCAGGGCCAGGTCATCGACGGCCGGCAGGAAACGCCGGGCACTGCGCTGCACCTCGGTGAACCAGCGATTCTTGTCCGCTTGGTAGGCCTCCTCGGGCAAATGCGCCCAGCGGTCATAGTCTGCGAGGCAGGTGACCCGGAAAATACCCTCGGGCAGGGCCCGGCCCACACCGTAATCGAAATTATTTGGGATGCAGATCACCCCGCTGCGGGGGTCGACCTGGGCCTGCGGCCGGGCATAGTCGAAGCGCAAGGAATCATTGAAAAATACGATGGTGTCGCTCCCCCACCCGAGCTCCGCCGGCTGGCGGTTGAGAATGGCTATGGTTTCGATGAATGAAAGGCGTCCAACGTTTTTCGCCTCCGGGTGGCCGCCGCCCGGAGGTCGGCGGCCACCGTCTAGCAGCTTTTCGGTTTCCGGCGCGCCGATCGACGATATCACGTGGTCCGCCGTGATTTCCTCGCCGGTGTCGAGGATCAGCGCCTGGGCCCGGCCTTCGCGCGGGATGATCCGCTGCACGCCGCACTTCATGCGCCGTTCTCCTCCCGCTTGCCGGTACTTTTCGAGCAGCACCCGCACGATCACGCGCACGCCGTCAAAGGGCCGCGCGAAGCCTTCGAGGAAGAGCGCCTTGAACATGATCACGAACTGGCCGAATTCCATGTCGTGCTCCGTGGCGCTGCCGTAATACATCAGGGGGCAGAAGAGCATGTCCTCGAGGAGCGGATCGGTAATGCACTCCCGGACGATTTCACGGGCCGAGACAGGCCGGGCGTCCAGTGAGACATCATCAAACGCCTTGATGCGGCCGACCAGCCGGCGAAAGCCGTCGATCTGTGCGGGAAAACACCGCGCCACCTCGGCCTCAAGCACGGCGAAATCGTTGGTGAAGCGCAGCGAGACCTCCCCACGCGCCCCGAAGGTCACGCGCGACTGTTTCTGCTCGCACAGCGCGAACTCGTCACGCTCGATGCGCAACTGGCGCAGCAGCTTGCCGAGCGGCGTGCCCTTCACGCCGGGGCGCACGTAGTTGGTCATCGCGTGCAGGCCGACGTCGAACTTGCGCCCGGCAATGCTGTAGAAGCTGTTCAACCCGCCGACGGTGTTATGCCGTTCAAAGATGCAGACCCGGCGTCCGAAGTGCGCCAGCCGGATTCCCGCCGCGAGGCCGGACATGCCGGCCCCGATGATGGCGACGTCGTAGTGCGAGGCGGAATTCATCGAGAATGATTAAGCAGGAAGCCAGGCAGCCCGGAAGCGCCGACTTTTGGGGAGAGCAACTCTCAACCGGTAGGGCGTGGACTCTGTCCGCGCAGGGAATATCACCCGGGGCAAGATAAGCCGAAGCCTCTGGCTGCGTAGCAACTCTGGCGTCATGCCCGGCGCGGAGCGGAATCCGCGCCCTACCGGGAGAGCGCTCAGCCCTTGGCCGCGAGCGCGTTGAACTTCGGCGTCAGGTATTCGGCGCAGCTGTCCAGCGAGGCGAGCTGCAGGTAGTCGGCCTCCGGCACCTCGATGCCGTGGCGTTTGCGGAGCTCCATGACGATGTCGAGGAAGTCCATCGAATCCAGCTGCAGCTGATCGCGCAGGCGCACGTCCGGCTTGACCGCGGTCAGGTCCTCGTCGGGCGCAATGTCCGCGATGATATCGAGCACCACCTTTTTGCATTCGTCTTTGGTCATATTTGGCTGGAGGGCGCGAATTAGGGGACAAACCGCCGAACAATCAACGTGGAATTTATCCCCAGCATCCCGAAGGAATTATTAAGAATAGTGTCCACCTTCGCAACCTGCCGGGGTTGATTGAGTACGAGGCCGGGCAAGGAGCAGAGGGGGTCAAGGTCGTCCACGTTGATGGTCGGGTGTACCGTCAGGTCATTGAAGGACGGCAGGTTGCCCGCCAGCTCGAGGGCGCCGGCCGCTCCCATGCAGTGGCCGATGAAGCTCTTGGTGTTGTTGATGTAGGTGTCGGGGCAGCCTTCGCCGAAGACGGCGCGGATCGCCTCGCACTCCTGGATGTCGCCCAGGGGGGTGGCGGTGGCGTGCGTGTTGACGATGTGGATGTCGCGCGGCTCGAGCCCGGCGCGGCCAAGGGCCTGCCGGATGCATTCAGCCTGGCGGACCGGATTCGGCAGTACGTAGTCGCTGGCGTCGGAGTTGACGCAGTAGCCTGCGATCTCGGCATAGATTTTGGCGCCTCGCGCCTGCGCGTCCTCGAGGCGCTCGAGCGTGTAGAGGCAACCGCCCTCGGAAACGACGATGCCGTTGCGGGCCTTGTCGAACGGCCGCGAGGCCTTTTTCGGATCCTCGTGGGTCGCGAGCGCATTCTGGCTCTTGAAGCCGGCGAAGATGCCGAAGGTGTGGATGCTCTCGCTCACGCCGCCGCCGATGGCAAAGTCCACCTCGCCGAGGCGGAGCATCTGCGCGGCATGGATCAGGCCCATGTTGCCGGCGGCACAGGCGGCGCCGATGGTATAGGCCGGCCCGGTGGAACCGAGGTTGAGCGAGGTCTCACCCGCGGGGTTGTTGGCGACCGTCCGCGGGTTGTGGTAATGCGACCAGTACTTGGTGTCGTAGTTGAACTTCGAGATGTTGTAGATTTCGTTTTCAGTCTCGACGTTGCCGTGCTCCGTGCAGCCGATGTAGATGCCGACGCGGTCCTTGGGCACGGCCGCGAAATCGATGCCGCTGTCCGCCAGGGCCTCGCGCGCGCAGTAGATGGAGATGGAGCCCGCGCGGGTGCCGACCCGGACCTCTTTCTTTTTCTGGTACTTCAGCGGATCGTAATGGCAGACGCCGGCAAGCAAGGTGCCCATGTAGCGCACCTCCAGACGCTCGATCCCGGCCACGCCGGTGAGCAGGTTCTGCCGAAACTCGGTGAGAGTGTTGCCGTTGGGGGCGGTCAGGCCGACACCGGTGATGACAATGCGCGCGGGCTTCATTAATGATTGAACGGAAATCGCTAGCCAACCCCCCGCTGAAAGCAATACAAGCCTCGCACGCATGAACGTTCTCGTCGTCGGTGGAGCCGGTTATATCGGCAGTCATTGTGTCCGTCAGTTGTCCACCGCCGGGCACCGGCCCGTTGTGCTCGACAACTTTGCCTATGGCCACCGCGCCGCGGTTGCCCCCGGAATCACGGTGCACGAGGCCGACCTCGGCGACGAGGCCGCCGTGGGCCGCATTCTCCGCGCGGAGAAGATCGACCTCGTCATGCACTTCGCCGCCTTTTGCTACGTCGGCGAATCCGTGACCGACCCGCTGAAATACTACTTCAACAACGTTTCGGCCACCCTGCACCTGTTGCACGCGATGCTGGCGGCGAACGTGGGGAAATTCGTCTTCTCCTCCACCTGCGCGACCTTCGGCGTGCCGGCCACGCTGCCCATCAACGAGGAACTGCCGCAGGCGCCGATCAACCCCTACGGCCAGACCAAGCTCGACATGGAGAACGTGCTCAAGGCCGTCGCCCGCGCCCACGGCCTGAGCTTTGCGGTCTTCCGCTACTTCAACGCGGCGGGCGCGGCCGAGGACGGCGCAATCGGCGAGCACCACGATCCGGAAACCCATCTCATTCCGCTGGCAATCGACGCGGCCACCGGGCGGCGCCCTGACATCCAGCTTTTCGGCACGGACTACCCCACCCCGGACGGCACCTGCCTCCGCGACTACGTGCATGTGGACGACCTCAGTCGCGCCCACATCGCCGCCTTCGACCGGCTGGGAGCGCCCGGCACCCAGCTTTTCTACAACCTCGGCACCGGCCGGCCCTCCTCCAATCGCGAAGTGATCCGTGCCGTGGAAAAGATCACGGGCCGCCCCATCAAAGTCGTCGAGGGCCCCCGCCGTCCCGGCGACCCGCCCGCGCTTTATGCCGATTCCGCCAAGGCACAGCGCGAGCTCGGCTGGAAAGTGAAGTTTCCGGACATCGAGTCCATCGTCGCCACCGCCTGGAAGTGGCACGCCGCTCATCCCGAGGGCTACGGCAGGCGATAACCGCGGGTCGCCCGGGCTTCGCCCGCCTTGACGACTTTGCTAGTGTGTCCGTCACCCCTGTGCCCACCGCGACCCACAATATTCTGCGCTTCCGCGATGTTTCCGTGCATTACGGCAGGCAACCGGCGCTCGAACACCTCACGCTCGACATCCCGTGCGGCAGCTCGACGGCGATTGTCGGGCCCAATGGCGCCGGCAAAAGCACGCTGCTGCGCGCCATCCTCGGCTGGCTGCCGCTCGCGAGCGGCGACATCCGCCTGGGCGACGCCCATCCCCAGCACCTGCTGCCGCGGCTGGCCTACCTGTCCCAGCGGCAGGCAGTCGACTGGGATTTTCCGATCACGGTGCGCGGGGTGGTCGAGCAGGGCCGGTATCCGTCGCTGCGGCTTTTCCGGCGCATAAGCGAGGCCGACCACCGTCAGGTCGACCGCGCGCTCGCGGAGCTCGGTCTGACCGAGTTTGCCGACCGCCAGATCCGCCAGCTCTCCGGCGGCCAGCAGCAGCGCGTTTTTCTCGCCCGCGCCCTCGCGCAGGGCGCGGACATCTTCCTGCTCGACGAGCCCTTTGCCGGCCTGGACCTGTTCGCCACGGAGGAACTCACCCACATCCTGCGCGCCTGGGAGGCGCAGGGACGGACGGTCCTGGCCGCGGTGCACGACCTGGAACTCGCCCGCCGGGGCTTCACGCTCGGCGTGCTGCTGGACACCACCCTCGTCGCCGCCGGTCCGGTCGACGCGGTGCTTTCCGCGAAAAACATTGACCGGGCCTTCCGCCATGGCCGCTGCGTCCACGGTCGGGACACGCCCCTGCCGCACACGACGGATTTCCCGCCATGAGCCTGCACGAACTGATCGTCACCCCGTTTTCCTACGGGTTCATGCAGCGCGGCCTGCTGTCCGCCGTGCTGCTGAGCCTGAGCGGCGGCCTGCTCGGGTGCATCCTCGTGCTGCGCCGGCTCGCGCTGATGGGCGATGCCCTTTCGCATTCCCTGCTGCCTGGCATCGGTCTGGCCTGGCTGCTGTTCGGCCCGAGCACCACGGCGCTTTTCCTAGGTGCGCTCATCGCCGGCCTGCTCACGGCCCTCGGCAGCGCCCTGCTCAGCCGGCTCACGCGGGTGAAGGAGGATTCCGCCTTCGGCTCGCTCTTCATCCTGTTCTTCGCGGCGGGGGTGGCGCTCATCAGCAAGCTCCCGACCCAGCTCAGCCTCACTCATTTTCTGTTCGGCAACATCCTGGGCGTCGGCCCGGCGGATCTCCAGTTGGCGGCCGCCATCAGCGGCCTGACGGTCGCAGTGTTCGCCGTCTTTTACCGCAGCATCCTCCTGGAAACCTTCGATCCGGTTTTCTTCCGGGCCACGGGCGGGCATGGGGGACTGGTGCATGCCGGCTTCCTCGCGCTGACGGTTCTCAATCTCGTCGCCGCCCTGCAGACGATGGGCGTGGTGCTGGCGCTCGGCCTCTTCCTTCTGCCCGCGGTGAGCGCCTACCTGTGGTGCGATCATTTTGCCCGCATGCTGCTGCTCTCGGTGATCCTGGCCGTGGCCGGCTCGCTGGCGGGTATTCTCCTGAGTTACCATGCCGGCCTGTCCAGCGGCGCCGCCATCGTGCTCTGCCTGGGCGTAGTTTTTCTTGGCTCCGCGCTGCTGAGCCCCCGCTACGGACTGGCCGGGCGGCTCTTCGCTTCCGTCCCGGACCGCCGATCGGAAACGCCCAAGGCGGAATAACCCGGGCGGCCCATGAAGCGCACCCTCCATTGCCTCACGATTGCCGCCGTGCTCGGCCTTTCCTCCGGCACGGGATCGGCGCGCGCGGCGGAACTGCCGCTTCGCGTGGTGACGCTCTCCACCGTGCTGACCGAAATTGCCCACGAGGTCGGCGGCGACCAGGTGGTGGTGACCGGGCTGCTGCAGCCGGGCGTGGATCCGCACTCCTTCGAGCCTTCGCCCGCGGACATGCGCGCGGTGGTGGCGGCAGAGGTCGTTTTCGCCTCAGGGCTGAACCTCGAGTCGTACCTTGACCGCCTGGTGGCGAATTCCCGCGCGGGCGGAATCGTGGTTTCGGTGGGTGACGCACTGCCGCGCCCATTCGCGATGACGGCCCCATCGGACTTGGTCGCCGGCACTTCCGGGGCGGACCATGCTCCTTTCCGTCGCGAACTGGATCCCCATTGGTGGCACAGCATCGAGAACGTGCGGGTGGCGGCCGGGCTGGTCCGCGACCATTACAAACTATTGCGCCCGGCTGGCGCGGATATATTCGAGCGGAAGGCCCGGGCCTATCTCGATCGTCTGTCCGCGCTGCAGGCCTGGGTGGCGGATGAAATGTCCCAACTGCCACCGGCGCGCCGTCAGCTGGTGACCTCGCATGACGCCTTCGGTTATTTCGCCCGTGATTATGGCTTTACCATCCACGCCATCAGCGGCCCCTCGACGGACGGCGAACCGAATGCCCGTCACCTTGCCGCCCTGATCGACCTCATCCGCCGTGAACATATCCCGGCCGTCTTTGCCGAGAGCAGCACCAATCCGCAGCTGATGGCCAATCTCGTCGCCGAGACCGGGGTGCGGCTCGGCGGAACCCTCTATGCCGACGGCCTGGGCCTCGGAGCCGCCAGCACCTACGAGGGCATGTACCGTCACAACGTGACCGTTGTCGTCGAGGCCTTGCGGTAACGCGTGGCGGGCCGGTGTCGTCTTAGAATTTGCCTCCCCGGCATTTCCTGAATTGCTTCTGCAACCGCCGCATTTGATTTCCACCCGCACTGTGCGATGAACCTCGTCCAATCGACCAAAGCATGGCGTGATTGCCTCCCCCGGGCCCGCGGGGTCGCTGGACTGTTGCTCATTGTCCTCGCAGACATCCCGTCGCTGCGCGCGGTGGCTCCCCCGCCGTTGGCCAAGGCCGACCCGAATGATGCCAACACCACGCTTTACGAGCGGCCACTCAATGCCGTCGCCAAGCCACCGGATGTCTTTCCCGAGCTGAAGAAGAATACGGAGGGCTACTGGCTGGTCGATTTTCGCCATCTGGCGTCGTTCACCTTTGAAGCCATCCAGGTTCCCACCCCGGCCAAGCCCGACGGCGCTAAGCCGGGCGGCTCGCTGCAACCCGATGCGGTCATGGCGGACCTGCTCGGCCAGGTGGGCTCGGTGAACCGCATTCCGCCGGAGGTCCAGGCGCTGGAGGGCAAGCGCGTCGCCATCAGCGGCTATATGCTGCCGGTTAATTTCGACGAGAAAGGCTTCGTGAAGGAATTCCTGATCATCCGCAGTCCCATGGTCTGTTGCTATGGCGTCGCTCCGCGCCTGAATGAATGGGTCGTGGTCAAGATGGATTCCAAGGCAAAAAAGATCGTTCCCATGATGGATGTCCCGCTCGATTTCTACGGCACGCTGCACGTCGGGGAAAAATATGAGGGCGGCGTCTTCACCGGGCTGTACCGGCTTGAAGGTGAAAAGACCGGGTTCCATTCCGGACAATAAGGTCCGCCCATTGCAACCTGCCGCCATGGCCAAGTTGTCCGCCCCTTCCCTTGCCGCGACCTTGCTCGTGGCCGTGATGATTTTGAGCGGCGGATGCTCGGACCGGCACGGTACGCCCGTGACAGCGGAGGTGCCGCACAAGCATGAGCACAAGCCGCCGCATGGGGGCACGCCGGTGGTGCTCGGCGAGGAGGTTTATCACGTCGAGTTGGTGGCAGACGCGGCTGCCGGCAAGCTGCAGGCCTTCGTCTTTGACGGTGAGCTGGAGAACTTCATCCGGTCGAGCGTGCCCTCCTTCGAGGTCACGGCCACAGTCGACGGCACGCCGCGCACGCTCGTCTTCAACGCCGTGCCGAATCCCGCCACCGGCGAGACCGTGGGGGACACGTCCTTATTTGAGACATCGGCCGACTGGTTGAAAACCACCAGGGCGTTCGATGCCACGCTCAAGTCCATCACGATCCGTGGCACCACCTTTGCGGACGTGAAGTTCAATTTCCCCAAGGGCAACGACAAGGACTAGCACGCGCGAGTAGTAGCCGACGTGAGGAGGCTGGTTTGGGGTTAATCACCAAACCCAGCCTCGTTACCTCGGCTGCTACATTGATCGCTACGGCTCAATTCCATCGTTCCGGCCAAAATCAACGGAACGTCGGTAGTGCCATGAAGGCGCAGCCCTCCCCTAGCCCTGCGCGCCGATTTCGTTCAGGCGCTTTTGCAGGACCGCCTTCGTGATCCCCAGCCGCTTCGCCGCCTTGGCGAGATCGGCGCCCTCGGCCTTGAGCACGCGGCTGGTCATTTCCCGCTCCAGCCGTTTCATCAGCAGCTCATCGCCGCCGCTGAGCTCGGTGAACACGAAATCGAGTGCGGTCCCGACATCCGGGAATGCCGGTGCGGCCGGCTCCGGCGGCGCAGGGGCCACCGCGGGCGCTGGCGTGCCTTCGGTCGCGAACGGGGGATTGCTGGTGCCGGCATAAGCCAGCCCTTCTCCGGCGCGAATCTCGGCCGGGAGATCCTTCACCAGCAACGCGTCGCCCTGGGCGATCACGGCTGCGCGGTAGATCACGTTCTCGAGCTCGCGCACGTTGCCCGGCCATTTGTGGCGGGCCAGCACGGCCATCGCCTCGGGCGAGACCTTGGTCACGCGGGTCTTCTTCTGCTTCA
Source organism: uncultured Opitutia bacterium (assembly GCA_903827245.1). Taxonomy (GTDB): domain Bacteria; phylum Verrucomicrobiota; class Verrucomicrobiia; order Opitutales; family Opitutaceae; genus CAIUWA01. The sequence goes on along the minus strand of CAIKHO010000027.1, from coordinate 5,692 downwards.
CCAGGTTTTGCAGGCAGAAATCGACGATCTGCGGGATGTCCTCGGGGCGTTCGCGCAGCGGGGGCATCCGGATGCGCACCACGTTCAGGCGGTAGTAAAGATCCTCCCGGAAGGTCTTGGCCTTCACCATCTCCTCCAGGTCCTTGTTCGTTGCGGCGATGATGCGCACGTCCACCTTGATGGTTTCGGTACCGCCCACCCGCTGGATTTCGCCCGCCTGCAGCACGCGCAGGATCTTGGTCTGGGTCGCCAGGGCCATGTCGCCGATCTCGTCGAGGAAGATGGTGCCGCCGTCGCACAGCTCGAACTTTCCGAGACGCTGGCCTGTGGCGCCGGTGAACGACCCTTTCTCGTGACCGAACAACTCGCTCTCGATGAGATTGTCGGGAATCGCGGCGCAGTTGACGGCGATGAACGGTTTCCCGGCACGGTGGCTATGCTTCCAGATCGAGCGCGCCACGAGCTCCTTGCCGGTGCCGCTCTCGCCGGTGATCATGACCGTGACATCGCTCGCGGTCACCTGCCCGATGATCTTGAAGACTTCCTGCATGACCGGCGACGAGCCGACGATGCCCTCCTTGTAGTCCTCGCTGTTGATCGTCGGCTTGTAGTCGCGCACGGCCCGGAGATCGGCGTGGGCCTTCAGGGCGTTTTCCGCCAGAGCCAGCACCTTCTGCGGATCGAACGGCTTCATGATGTAGTCGAAGGCGCCGTACTTCATCGCCTCAATGGCCGTCTGGGCCGTGCCGAAGGCCGTCATCAGTACCACCAGCTGCTTCGCATTGACCGAGCGGATATGCTGCAGGGTCTCGATCCCGCTCATGCCGCCCATTCGGATGTCGAGGAAGATGAGGTCGGGCAGCTCCTTCTTGACCAAGGCGATACCCTGCTCGCCACTGCCGGCCTCCGTCACCTGGTATTTGCGCGACGACAAGACTCGCGTGAGGGAGTAGCGGATCTCGGCATCGTCATCGATGACAAGGATGGTCGGAGGCTTGACGGTGGACATCAGAACGCACCTTCACAGCTGTCAGCCGTGGAGTCCAGTTTTGTGTGATTCCGGCAATCGTACGGTTTGGGATCAATACCTCCAGGCCGGTTTCGCGCAGAGGCGCAAAGCCGCGGAGCAATCCAGGAGGTTGGGTTCGTAAGCCGGAATTTCACACAGAGGCGCGGAGAACACAGAGATCAATCATCGGCAAAACGACTCTGTGCCTTGGGTGAATTGCCTCCACCCCGCGGCTTTGCGTCTCTACGCGAAACTATTTCACCATCGTGATTCCAGAAAGAATCCGCCGGAGGATATCCGGCGATTTCGCAGAGAAGACTGGCGATTTCCCGCGTGTCGCTTTGATTAGTCCCATGCTTGGCTGGTCCTTCAATCTTTTCCGCATTCGCGGCATCCAACTCGCGGTCCATTTCAGCTTCCTGTTGCTGCTCGCCTACGTGGGTGACGAAGGCTGGAAGCAGGACGGCATGAATGGCCTGCTCTGGAGCGTGGCCACGCTGCTCGCGTTCTTCACCTGCGTGGTGCTGCACGAGCTGGGGCACTCGTTCACCGCCCGGCACTATGGCGTGGGCGTCCCGCGCATCCTCCTGATGCCGATCGGCGGCATGGCCGAGTTCGACTCGATCCCGCGGCGCCCGAGCCAGGAACTGCTCATCACGGTTGCCGGACCTGCGGTGAATTTCGTCATTGCCGGGATCCTCTGGTTTGTCGCGCGGTTTCCCGAGGACTGGGATCCGAACATGACGCCCGGGACGCTCAACGAACTCGCCTGCGCGCTCTTCGCGGCCAACCTCGTGATGGGCTGTTTCAACCTGGTGCCGGTTTTTCCGATGGACGGCGGCCGCATCCTCCGCGCCTTGCTCGCCATGAAGCTGCCCTACCTTCGCGCCACGTTCTGGGCGGCCAGCGTGGGCAAGGTCCTTGCGGTGGCCGGCGTGCTGCTCATGGTGTTCTGGTGGCACAATTATCTGGGCGGCGTGCTCTTTGCCTTCATCTTCATCGCCGGGGAGGCCGAGTACCGCGCGGTGAAACGCCGTGAAATGGAGGATGCCTACTGGCGTCAATTGTTCGCCCGGACCCAAGTCGTGCCACCCGTGATTGAACCTCCCCTCCTGACAAACCAGGAGCCGCCACTGCTGGGTTGATCTGGGTTCGCAACCCGGGGCACCTTTCGGAAGGCGCCAAGGCTCAGTCCCCAGACTCCTGCGGCTCAAAACAGCTTCGCGAGCAACGGGTCCAACTCGGCCGCCCACATCTCATAGCCGGCCGTGGTAAGGTGTAATTTATCCGGGCCGAGGCCTTTCCAGCTGTCACCCTCGGGCGTCATTTTTGCGGCCAGATCGAGGTAAAACACTGTGCGGTTGTCCACGAAGGCCTTCGTGATGGCGTTCGCCGCCGCCATCTTCTCGCTGGCGCGCGCGTTGGGCAGGATGCTCATGAGGATGACTTTTACACCGGGAAATGTGGCCTGGGTCTTCGCCATGACCGCCTTGACGCCCGCCGCGATGGCTTCCGGCGTGTCGCGGTTGTTGTTGGTGCCGATCATCAGCACCGCCACCTTGGGCCGGAATGAGGCGACATCCATGTGCTCAAGGCGCCAGAGCGTGTGCTGCGTGGCATCGGCGCCGACCCCGAAATCGAGGGCGTTGCGCCCGGCGTAGTGCTTTTCCCAGACGTCCTTGCCGTTGCGCTGGACCCAGCCCTGCGTGATCGAGTCGCCGATGAAGATGATGTCGCAGGGCTTGCCCTTCATCGCCGCGACCAGCGCCTCGCAGGCTTTGTTGTCGGCCGCGTGGCGCCCGGTGTAGTTCGAGTCGCTCGGTACGATGGTGGACGGCAGCGGAGCGGTCGCTTCCTCGGCCAGCAGCCGCGAGAGCGTGAAAAGTCCGAACGCGGCGGACATCAAGAGGTGTCGGGGGGTGATTTTCATGGGGCAGACGGGATTAAAACCAGGTCAGGCCGGCACGCCAGCGATTTTTGGTCCGTCCGAAGAATAGGCCGCGCGGGATTTCGCCTAATTAAATCGGTGCTGCGCCGTGATTACATGCGCCGATCCCGTTCATGAATCCCCGTGCCGTCTTCATCGATCCGCCGAAACCGCTCCTGCCTTGGCTGCGCCACGGCTATCTCGGCTTTTGCCTGGCCCTCCTCGGCTGGCATGCCTGGTGGCTGTGGCGTCATTCCTGGGTTCGCCGCCATGACAGCATCACTTTGGTCCTGGTCGCCCTGCTGCTGAACCATGTGGCTTTCCGCTACGCCTGGCCCCGGCCCGTCATGATCCTGCTTCGGATCGTGGCGTGCGCCTGGATCGTCCTGGCGCTTTACCTCTCGCTGCGGTTGCTGCCGCCCTTCTCGGGGTGACGGCAGCAAGGGCAACCTAGGCCTGGAGCCAGGCCCCGACCGCACCGCTTCACTTGCCGATGCCTTGCACGCGGAAGCCCAGGTCGCGCAGTTTCTGCAACGGGAGAATGTTGCGCCCGTCGAAGATGAACGCCGGCTTGGGCATCATTGCATAAAGTTTTTCGAAATCCAGCGTGCGGAATTCGTCCCACTCCGTGACGACGACGAGCGCATGTGCGTTGTCGGCGGCCTGCATGGCGCTGGGGGCGACGGTCAGTCGCTCACTGGTGCTGCCCGGGCCCAGCACCTCCCGGATGATCTGCCCTTCCGGCACCTGCGGATCGTAGATCACGACATGCGCCTTTTCCGCCAGCAGGTCGCGCACGAGGCTGATCGCGGGCGATTCGCGCGTGTCGTTCGTGTCCTTCTTGAAGGCAAAGCCCAGCACGGCGATGCGCTTTTCGGCGACGCTGTTGAACAAGGCCTCGACGATTTTCTTCGCGAAGCGCTGCTTCTGCCAGTCGTTCAGGTCGATCACGGACTCCCAGTAGGCGGCCACCTCCGGCAGGTCGTAGTGCTCGCAGAGGTAGACCAGGTTGACTTGCTCGAATTCCTTCAGTTTCGGGAATTCCATCCGACTGATCACGCTTGAGTGCGAGCCAGTAAACGCCAACGCCGACGGCGAGAACCCCAACGAAAAATACAGCGTTCCGGCGGGGGTATTCATCTCTACCCTTCCACTAGCCAGCAAGCATTCTAGGGGCAAGGGCCCAGATATCCGGACCTACAGGAATCCAACGGGTGACCCCGCGTGCGTGAGACGCTAGGATTAAGGCTCACGAACGGCGGGCTCGGATTCCTTCCTGCGAGTTGGAAAATTGGCGTCGATTTGGGTGATGCTGCTATATTGCTTTCCGAGCGATCGCTGCAGCCGTCTTTGGCGTGATGGTCCAATAGAGCTTGCCCTGCTCCTGCGTGGCATTGCCGTTGTATCGCGCCCAGAGCATCCCTTGATTGCGGTGGCAGAGGATGGTGGCAGTCAGGCCCGGGTTTTTGAATGCCGCGACGTGGTACGTACAGAATGAGTGACGGAGGCAATTGTGCGGGTGCTCAACCTTCGCGTCGGTAAAAAGTTGGCTCTTCTCCTTCATGTATTCCGCGGGAGTCAGGCTCCAGCAGGCATCGTTCGTCGCCGCCAACCACGACCACAGGCTATCGGGTAGTCCGTCGATGTAATGCCTGCGCTTCGTCTTGATCTTGTGTTTGGGCAGCAGGAGGCCCCGGTCCTGAAAATTGATGTCCGCTTTCTCGAGCCGATAAGCCGATGCAAACCGAAGCCCGGCGAAAGCCTCCAATGCCAAACGGCCAATCAGATGCCGCCGGTTATTGGTGAGGGCGTACGAAAACAATTTAGCAGTCTGCACCGGAGTCAGGATGCCAACGTGCTCGGTGGCATCGCTCCGCGTGCGGATATCGTCGCAGGGGTTTTGGCGAATCTGTTTCCGGTGCTGGTCGTAAAACGTCCGGATATGCTTCCGCCAATTGTTGAAAGTATGGGGATTTTGATAGCCGAGATCACTCTCGATCCAGTCCTCGATGTCATCTCCGGTTATTTCGGTGAGGCGATTGCTGCCGAACGTGACGGCAAATGCCTCCACTTTCTGGCGCTTCTGGCGCACGGTATCCTCAGAGAGTTGGCCTTCGGCTTCCAAGGCTTCGATCTCCTTTACGTAAGTTTCCACCGCTTCCTTAACGGTCAATGAGCTGGGCACGGTGCCAGACGCCTTCAGATGAGCCTTCCATCCCTCCACGACGTCCTGCCACGGGGTATCCCCAATAGTGGTCTTGAACGCCTGCCATTCTGCCTGTTCCGCCCGCTGGGGCACCTGGACCAAGACGCCCTTGATGCGAGCGCGAGCGAGCTCTCCCGCCCGCTTGTCCCGATCCTTGGCTTCCTTGAAGTATTCGCTCTTCACCTGGCCATCGACCCGCCACTGGACGCAGAAGGGACTGGGTCGTCCCGGCCGGCTAAAGCGCCTGATGCCCCGGATCCCGTTTTCCTCTGGACCCGAGGTCGCGTTTGGATCGCGTTCTGGATCGTTTTTGGATCGCGTTTTCACGATCCAAAGCGATACATTGCGATACATCCCGATCAAGCTTTTACCTCTGAAAACAACAATCCCCGCCGAACGGCGGGGATAGGTGGTGGACCCTAGCGGGTTCGAACCGCTGACCTCCTCAATGCCATTGAGGCGCTCTACCAACTGAGCTAAGAGCCCGTGCCAACTGCCGGAAGGGTTGAAAAATCAAAGTTCCCGGCGCGAACGCAAGGACTTTTTCACT
>CAIKHO010000026.1 GCA_903827245.1 uncultured Opitutia bacterium | reverse complement strand
GGTTTGGCACCTCGATGTCGGCTCATCACATCCTGGGGCTGGAGAAGGTCCCAAGGGTTCGGCTGTTCGCCGATTAAAGTGGTACGCGAGCTGGGTTCAGAACGTCGTGAGACAGTTCGGTCCTCTATCCGCTGTGGGCGTTTGTGATTTGAGGGGTTCATTCTCTAGTACGAGAGGACCGAGAATGACGAACCTCTGGTGTTCCGGTTGTCACGTCAGTGGCAGCGCCGGGTAGCTATGTTCGGAAGGGATAAGCGCTGAAAGCATCTAAGCGCCAAGCCCATCCCAAGATAAGATCACAATCCCTCGCAAGAGGGTGCAAGGTCCGGGTAGACCACCCGGTTGATAGGCCAGCGGTGTAAGTGGGGTAACCCATTCAGCTTACTGGTACTAATGACCTTGCCGGTTTATGCAGACCCAAATTCTAGGCGTTTACTTTACCTCCTTCCATTAGATCCATATCTGGACTTTTTACTTTCTCCGCCCGTCGGAGATTCCCTTCCTGGTGACCACATGCCGGGGGTTCCACCCGTTCCCATCCCGAACACGGCCGTTAAGCCCCGAGCAGCCAATGGTAGTTGGACGTTAGGTCCCGCGAGAGTAGGTCGTTGCCAGGTTTATGGCCCGGTTCTTCGAAAGAGGGACCGGGCCTCTTTTTTTGCTATGCCATCGGCCATGGCAAACTTATGGACTCTTCACTCCGATTGCCGGGCATCTCGGTAAAATTTCCAAGTTTTTCCAATTCACATGGTTGGCCAGGCACTGGCTTGCGCTGGTTTTCTGTCCGTATTGAGGATAAATTACCCCAATACGTGCACCTTGGTTCTCTCATTGGCACGAAGTAGGCTGGGGCTGAATATGAGACTCCACTTCGGCCGACGCATCGGCTTGGTTTTAACTATGTGACCCGTTGAAAGGGGTGACATTTCGGCAACGCTGTCGGTTGGCTGGGCCTCGAAGCTTGACTGCCGTTTTCGGTAGGTCTTGCCTCCATCCCAGAAACTGCCCTCGACGATTTCACTAACCAAGCAAACCCAACAAACCCGAAAATATCATGCAAAAGACTATCTTGAGGATCCTGAATGCTTTGGCCTGCGCCTTGGCACTGGGCTACGCCGGATCCGTTTACGGACAAGGCGTCACTACCACCGGTATCAGCGGCACTGTAACAGATGGTCAAGGCAAACCAGTGGCCGGAGCCACTGTGGTTGCTCTCCACCAGCCCACCGGCACGTCCACCACGACCACGACCCGGTCGAATGGACAGTACGACTTCTCAGGTCTGCGGGTTGGTGGGCCATACTCGGTGACCGTTTCCGCACCGAGTCTTCCCTCGAGCACACAGGATTCAGTCTACTTGGGCCTTGATCATGCTCAGACCGTGGATGTCACGCTGGGCAGTAACGGCATCGTTACCTTGGCTGCCGTCACTGTTTCTGAAAGCAAGGATACTACCTTCGATTCGTTGAACATGGGCACGACGACCACCTTCGACCGTGCGCGCATCAGCCAGATCCCCACGGTTAAGCGTGATGTTCAGGATCTTGCCAACCAGGATTCCCGGGTCGGTCTCACCATCAATACGTCTTCAGGTGAATTCGGCCTGTCGGTCCAAGGTCAGAACAGCCGTTTTAACTCCTTCCTAATCGACGGTCAGCAGGCCAACGATCCCTTCGGTTTGAACGCCAACGGCTTCACCTCTTTGCGCAGCCCGGTTCCGCTCGATGCGGTCGAGGCCCTTACCATTGATCTCAGCCCTTATGACGTTACTCATTCGGGATTCACGGGCGCCCTGATCAATGCCGTCACCAAGAGCGGCACGAACGAAGTCCATGGCGATGTTTATGCCTCGTTCACGGACACCCGCTTGCGCGCGCCAAATCCGGGGCAAAGCGCGATCGATCCGAACGCAGGGGTTCACGATCCCCTTTCGGAGCATTCATGGGGGATGACCGTGGGCGGCCCGATCGTTAAGAACAAACTCTTCTTTTTCGTCGCTTACGACAGCTTCAAGCGGACAGGCCTGTCCTATTCACCGGTAAACTTCATCCCCACGGCGGCCGATCTGGCCACGGTGACTGCGGCGGCAAAATCGTTCGGCATCGACCCCGGATCGTTTGCTCCGCCGGTCAAATCCGATCAAAAGACCTACCTTACCAAGCTCGATTGGAACATCAACGCCGTCCAGCGCCTCTCCCTGACCTACCGGCGCACGGATAGCTCTGCCCCCAATTACTCCAACGGCTCGACCTTCACCCAGTACAGCAGCAACGCCTACCAGTCCAACCGCGTTAACGACAATCTGAGCCTGCTGCTAAACAGCACGTGGTCGGAAAATCTCCACACGGAGGCCGGTTTGTCCGCAAGCAAGTACAACGGCACGGCCTCGCTTTATGCCCCTCTCACGCCCGAGATCTACGTCAACGGCGTGAATGGCACCAACCTGACGACCGGAGCGGCGATAACCGGCCAGCTCGATTTGGGCACCAATCACTCGTACCAGCTGAACGCCCTCTATACAAAGGATTACAACGGGCACCTTTACGGCGACTATTCGCTCTTGAATCACACCATCAAGCTCGGTGCTGATTTCGACAAGTCGATCTATCAGGACACCTTTGTTCAGTATTACATCGGCCAGTATGCATTTGTCAGCCCGGCGGCTTTTGCGGCCGGGACTCCCGATTACGTCCGCTACCAGCAAGCGTCCCCGGGCTTCACGATCCCCCAGGCCAACTACTACTATTCGTTCACAAATGCCGGCCTGTTGCTGCAGGATACTTGGAAGCCGCTGACGAACCTGACGATCATCGGTGGCTTGCGTTTTGACGACCCGTTCTTCCCGACCAAGCCCCTGTATCTCCCGGCGTTTCAGAATGCTTTTGGCATTCCCAACAACACCACCCCCTCGGGCAACTACACGTTGGCTCCGCGCATCGGGTTTAACTACAAGCTGCCCATCACCAAGCTCAAGGTCCAGATCCGCGGTGGCATCGGCTTGTTCCAAGGTACGAATCCTCCTGTTTGGATCGGCGATGCTTACGGCAACACCGGTGCTTTGAACAGCGTGATTTCGGGTCCGTCCAACAGCAGCACGACGGGTGCGCCGCTGCCGGCGCCTTACACGCCCTTCAATCCGGCCAACGGGTACGTGCAGTCGCTGCCCGCCCCCGGAGCGCCCACGCCTTCGATCAACCTGACGGATCCCAACTTCAAGCCGCCGACCTCTTGGAAGAGTAATCTGGCGGTTGATGTCAACCTGCCATGGTACGGATTAAAGGCCACCGCCGAGGCTGATTTCCTGCAGGTTGAAAGGGGCATCTATGTGAAAAACATCAATCTGAAGCCCACGGGTGCGGTCGCACCTGACGGCCGCTTGCTCTACAGCGGATCCACCGGTTTGAACCCCGGCTTTGCCGCGCAAGGTGTCTACGAGCTGGAGAACACACACAAGGGAGCCTCCCAAGCCTATACGCTCCAGCTCGCCCGCCCGCTGAAGGACAACTGGGCCTTCTCGGTCGGATATACCCATACCCACGCGAGCGAAGTCCAGCCGCTGACCTCATCCGTTGAGTTCTCGAATTATTCCTATCGTGCGGTCATCAACCCGAACGACGATGTGGCCCGCCGGTCCGCCTATGTTGTGCCCGACAAACTGGTGATCTCCGGGACCCGTGAGTTTCACTTCTTCGAGGCCAAGAACACCGCCACGCGGTTTACGGCGGTTTTCCGCGCGCAGCCCGGCACGGTCTACAGCTGGGTCTTCAACAGCGACGTCAACAACGACACGATCAAGAACGACGCCTTCTATGTTCCCAGCGGTCCGAACGACCCCAAGGTTGTGTGGAGCACCAGCGCCGCCGATCCCACCGGCTCGATCCAGCAGGCGGCATTCTGGACCTTTGTGAACAACACGGACCTGAAGAAATACATGGGCCAGATCGTGCCGCCCAACAGTTCGTCCAATCCCTGGCAGAAGACGATCGACCTGCATGTTGAACAGGAAATTCCGCTGCATTACAGCACGGTTAAATTGACGCTCTTCGCCGACTGCCTGAATTTCGCCAACCTCCTCAATCGCAATTGGGGCGTGGTCACAGGCATGGATTTTGGCACCGGAATCAACAACGGTTACGATCGCCAGGTGGCGAGTGCGACCATCAATGCCGCCAACCAGTACGTGTACACCTTCAGCCCCAGCACGATGGCCAGCCTGATCACGTTCACCGACCTCTCGCGCTGGCAGTTGCAGCTCGGGGCGCGGGTGGATTTCTAAGGCATTCGTTTCCTCCTTTTCCCAAGGGGTGGCCACCCGGCCACCCCTTTTTCGTGCTCTGAACGGGCGCCGCAAACGGCCGGTCGGACTTTGCCTTTCGTGAGGGCTTGTTGCTCGCAACGGGTCAAAGACACCCCCGGCCGGCAGCGGTTGTTGAATTGGTCCTGCCAAGCCGGACATTTCCCGCCTGCGCGCGGAACGTTGCCGACTGTCAGTGCCCCCTTTCGTCGGGAGCGGCGCACCCGCCTGCCGGCACGCGAGATTGTCGCGGGCCTCCCGCCAAGGTGGGCTGGATCCGCTGCGCCTCGGTCCAACGCCTGACCGCTTCCTCCCTCTCGTCGGCGTGCAGCAGTTATATGCGAGGCTCGGGTATGGGGCGCCAGGATTGCAAAGAACCACCCGCCGCGAAGCCGATGGCCGGGTGGCGCCACCACGCGATTCCGGTCCGATCATCTGTAGTTTAAAACCGATACACGATGGGTGGCCGCGGCGTCCGATGCACCACGCCGAGCAGGACCGGGCCGCGGCCGGTAGGAAGGCGAGGTTCGCCGCATGATAACCGCGCGCCGCCGCAGAGAGGCGCGCGGATCTTCGCCCGGGCAGGACAGGGGACTGACGGGGCGCTCCGTTAGGGCTCATGCGGCAGCCCGGATTGGAACCGTCCCCACCGGTTCATTCATAGGCCCGGGATTTTTCCTCCCGCCCGCTCCGCGCCCGGCACGCACCCCGGGGCGAAACACCGCGTATTTAATCACAGATACGCGGAAATCGTCCCGCCGCTGGGCCCCGGGAAGGTCAAAAATCCGGCCTC
>CAIKHO010000025.1 GCA_903827245.1 uncultured Opitutia bacterium | reverse complement strand
CGTTGGTATTGTTGCTCGGTAATCATGGGCCTGCGTAGGCCCCGAGCCTCGCCAACGACAGACCGACGACGCTCCCAAAATCTCCAGCGACAGTGCTGGTTTCAGAAGGTCGTCGGGCTGGATTCAGATTGTCGTTTCACAAAAGCGTCGTGAAAAGCCAGGACTTGGCCTTGGTCGCCTCCCGCAAACCATGGCCCTTGGTCGCCCAGATGAAAAAGGTCTGCTGGACCAAATCGCCGGCATCAGCGGAGTTCCGGGCCAGGCTCAGCGCAAAGCGGTAAAGCGACGCGTAGTGCGCGTCTACCAGTTGCGTGAAGGCTTCGGAACTCATCGTATCTGTTTCAGAGTTGCGTCGGAGCTCATTTATTCCCGGAAACATCACGTCTCCGCAACATGCTTCGGCTCTTTCTTCCGCCCAACCTCGCCGCCGCCGCACTCCGCGACGCGATCGCCGTGCGCGTGGAAATAGAGGCGTCAGGCAGTCTGCCGGAAAAAGTCCTGCCTGCCCTCGCCTTGCTGCAACGCTGGTGCGCGACTCCCGTGCCGCCCAAATTCATCCAGCTTACGCGTTTCCAGCTGCGCGAACTGGTCAAGGCTCTCCATGGACAACCGGTGTTTTTCCGAGTCGACGCTCCTGCCGCCGCGATCGAATGGCGCAACGACACTCTGGTAGGTGTAGCTGAACTTCTAGTAGCCACCGACCCTCCGATAGCTGTAGGGGCGTCCGCAAGGGACGCCCCTCCTCCCCGAAAAGCCAGGGCACTCGATCCCCCGGCGGCGCCCATGAGCGTCGATGGCACCGAGCACTACCTCGCCCTCACGCTGCCAGCGCGCGAACATCCTACCTATGGCGCCGCCCTCGAGTTGGTCAAAGCCCATGGCTTCATCCTCGAGCCCTCCAATCGCAAGTGGTGGCTGCGCGACCGCCACAAGACCCTAAATTTCCTCGCCGCCCACGGGGCGCGGCTGCGCGGGATGTTCGGGGCGGATTACACCGCCAATTTCGAAAAAAATACCGCCCACCTGCGGGTGGCTGAGATTGCCGCCGAGGTCGGCGAGTCCGGCGGCGGCTTTAACGTCGCCCTGGCCGTGCGCGCCGGGTCCGCCGACGACACCCAGGTGCGGACCGCCATCGCGTCCAGTCGCGGATATATTGAGGCGGAGGGGAAGATTTTTCTCATCGACCAGGCCCGGCTCGGTCGCCTGGCCGAGGCGCAACGCGCGCTCACGGGGCAATCCAGCGCCGGGCTGGCCACCCGCAGCAGTCACCGGATCAGCGCCGCCCGGATCAACGAGGCCCAGGAAATCCTGGCGGAACTCATTCCCGGCTTCCAGCCGCCCGATGCCTGGCGGGTTCGCAGCGAGGCCTTGCGCAATCTTTCCGCACTGACCCCGGCCCCACTGCCCGCAACCCTTGACCGGCAGCTACGGCCCTACCAGCGCGTGGGCGTCGCCTGGCTCTGGCACCTCTGGCGCCATGAACTCGGCGGCATTCTCGCGGATGAAATGGGCCTGGGAAAGACCCTGCAGGCGCTGGGATTGCTGAACGCCATCCATGGTGGGGCGGCGATTCCCCTCGCCGCCGGGCAGACTTTGGATTCACCCCACGGGATCAGCCCGGCGCGGAGTGGAGTCCGCGCCCTGCCGGTCTCGCTCGTTGTCGCGCCTGCGTCCCTCCTCGAAAACTGGCGCCGCGAGGCCGTGCGATTCGCCCCGGATCTCCGCGTGTTTGTCCACCATGGCGAACAGCGGCTCGCCGGCCCGGACGCCACGACAGGCCTTGATCTCCTCATCACGTCCTACGGCACACTGGCGCGCGACCGGGAGCTATTCGCCGGACTGGAGTTCGCCTGCGTGATCGCCGATGAGGCCCAGCACATCAAGAATCGCCGCTCGCAGAATGCGACCGTCCTTCGCGCCCTGCGGGCCCGCGGCCGCTTTCTTCTCACGGGCACCCCGCTGGAAAATTCGCTCGACGATCTGCGGTCCCTCTTCGAATTCCTCCTGCCGGGCTACATCGATCGTGCGCCCGAAGGTGCACGGGGCGAAGAACGGGCGTGGTTCAACGAACGCCTGCGGGCCAGGACCGCCCCTTACATCCTGCGCCGCACCAAGCAGGCTGTCGCACCCGAGCTGCCCGCCAAGCTCGAGCAAATCATCTGGTGCGAACTCGCGCCCGCCCAGGCTGCCCTCTACCGGGCCACGCAGGAAAAGACCGAACGCGAACTCGTCGACCTCGCCGCCCAAGGCGCCAGCGAGGGCAAACTGCGCTTCGCGGCCCTCACCCAGCTGCTCCGCCTCCGCCAGATTTGCTGCGACCCGCGGTTGGTCGAATCGGGGCGCGCAGCCGCGGATGCGGCATCTGAGGCAGGGCGCGTTATCCCTCACGCGCCGGCTTTGGACGGCACTGATCCCGGACAGAAGGTTAACGATCCGGCCTTCGCTCAAGGCCATGGCGGACGCGACCACCCGCCTTACCCCGACTCTGCCAAACTGGAGGCTTTTCGCGAACTCCTGGGTGAGGCGGTCGACGACGGTCATCGCGTTCTGGTGTTTTCCCAGTTCACCTCGCTGCTCGCCTTGCTGCGGGTCGAGTTGGATGCGCAGGGCATGTCCTATTGCTACCTCGACGGGTCCATGCCCGCCCGCGCCCGGCAGGCCGAGGTTGATCGTTTCCAAGCTTCCGCTGACGTCCCCGTATTCCTGCTCTCACTCAAGGCCGGAGGCACCGGCCTCAACCTCACGGGCGCCGACACCGTCGTGCATTTCGACCCCTGGTGGAACCCCGCGGCCGAGGCCCAGGCGACCGACCGCGCCCACCGCATCGGCCAGGCCCGCGTGGTCACGAGCTACAAGTTGATCGCGGCCGGCACCGTCGAGGAAAAGGTCCTTGCCCTGCAGGACACCAAGCGCGCCCTCCTCGCCGACGTATTCGAGGCCAGCGACGCGGCGGCCGCCAAACTCTCCCTCGCCGATCTGCAGTCCCTGCTCAAGCCCTGAGCCGGGATAATGCAGTTGGATAGAGGTGGACCGTGACCTCCCGCCGTCGCTGAAGCTATGGCGGGCTGCAATGGCTTCGCGAGGGCATCGTAGCCTTGGCGAAGGTGGCCGGGCGCGGTTGGTCTGCTGCGGTTCTATCCGCCGCCCGGAGGTCGGCGGCCACCTTTGAATCCGTCACATTTCGCAGCGAAACAGGACTTCAACTGCACGAGTCCGGCTGAGCCCAAAAGCCGTTGAACGTAGCAGCCGAGCAGCTCACGAAGCTAAGCGTGGGTCACGCATCTCAATCCAGTATGGCGTGCCATCCGTAGCCCATCGGGCGAAGGATGGTGGCAAGTCCCGGAATCGAACCGGGGACACAAGGATTTTCAGTCCTCTGCTCTACCAACTGAGCTAACTTGCCCCAAACGTGAAGGGTCAGAGAAAAGGGCGCCCCTTCGCGGCGTCAACGGGAATTTCCGCGAGGAGGAACCGCCATTTATTTCCGGCCCTCCTGCTGCAGGTGAAATTTTCATCCGATAGCGGTCTCATCCAAAACCGCTGGATGGGCTTGGTCGGACATGCCGCGTCCGTCTCAAATTCCAAGCTCCATGGCCTTTGCAGCCAACCACGCGCGGCGCTTACCAAAACGCTTTCGAGCCGAAGGCCGACTCGCCTAGCGAGACGTCTTTGAGACGTTTTCAGACGGAGTCTTTACCGCGGCACTGTCGCCGGTTTCGCTACCTTTTTGGCTCCGAATCTTATCCCGATTGAGAGATTTTTTTCCCGTCACTCGAGCTGTCTTGACGAACGACTCAATCGGCGGGCGCTCAACGCCCTCATAAAAACCCGATTCGTTTTCGTAACCATTAACAGCGTGCTTAAAGGCATGTCGCAATGCCGCAAAACTAGCCACAAGGATAGCCAATGAGGTGGACCCCGTCCGTTGGACAGCGGATCGGGTAAATTAAGTTAGATTTAAGGGAGGGGGTGCAGGGGGAGGGGCGAAGCTCCTCCCCCGCTCCCCGTTTGAGTTGGTGGGAGGTTGCTCG
>CAIKHO010000024.1 GCA_903827245.1 uncultured Opitutia bacterium | reverse complement strand
TCTGTGCGTAATTCCGCAGCGTCATACCGCAAGCCCGCCTCTCCAGGGCATCCGTGTGCGATTCTTTTTGCCGCGGTTGTGGCCCTCGGCTCGATGGGATCGCGCGCGGCGGCGCAGATCGACCTGCCGGCGCTAACCATGTACGCCAACGGCTTCGGCGTGGTGCGCGATTACTTCGAGGCCGCGCTCTGGTTCCGTCAGGCCGCCGACCGCGGCGTGCCCGAGGCCCAGTACAACCTGGCCCTCGCCTACGAGCTCGGCCGCGGGGTCAGCAAGGACGAGACCCAGGCACAGAAATGGTACCGCCTGGCCGCGGACCGCGGCTATGCGCGCGCCCGGTACAATCTTGCGCTCATGCTGGAGGAAGGGCGCGGCTCGGCCGTCGACGAGCCCGAGGCGGCCCGTTTGTATCGCGCCGCCGCCGAGCAGAGCTTCGGGCCCGCGCAGAATAATTACGGCATCATGCTGGCCGAGGGGCGGGGCGGACTGACCGCGAGCCTGGTCGAGGCCTATGCCTGGCTGGCACTCGCCGTCGACAACGGCGCCAAACCGGTCGGTCGCGATCTTGTCGCCCAGAGACTTCAGCCGCCTGATCTCGCCCAGGCCAAGACCCGGTACACGGCGCTCCATACGCAACTGGCCGCAGCCGTTGCCAGCCCGGTGCCGGCCGGGGCTAAATCCGAGACGCCGGCGGCCCCTGTGGTGGCCGCTGTCACGCCCGCTGCTCCTTCGACCACCGCAACCACGGCCGCCCCGGTTGCCGCCCGCCCTGCACCTCCGCCCGTTTCCGTCGCGGCGGCTCCGGCCCCGAAAGCCGTGCCGGCCGCGTCTCCGCCGGTGCCCTCGGCGCCTCCGGCTCCGGCGGCCGATGTTGCCGCGTTGAATTCCCGGCTGACCGCCGCCCAGGCCGAGCTTGAAAAACTTCGTGCGAACCAGACCCAGCTGGCGGAAGCCAATCAGCAGCTGCAGCGGGACAAGACGGATCTGGAACAGCGCGCCCGCGCCGCCGCCACGGCGGCCGATGTTTCGGCCAAGGCTGCGTCCGCAGCCGATGCTCTCGCCAAGGGCGAGGCCGAGGCCCGGGCTCGCGCCGAAAAACTCGCGCAGGACCTGGCCGCCGCGCAGCGCTAGAACCAGGCAGCGGCCCGCCAGATTTCCGACCTGCAGGCATCGCTCAAGCAGGCCCGCGATTCCGCCGCGTCGGCACCGCCGGTCTCCGCCGCCGATGTCACCGCGCTGAACGCCCGTCTCGCCACCGCCCAGGCCGAGGCGGAAAAACTGCGCGCGGCCCAGTCCCAGCTGGCCGAGGCCAACCAACAGCTGCAGCGGGACAAGGCCGATCTCGAGCAACGTGCGCGCACCGCCGCCGCTGCCGGGGATGCCTCCGCCAAGGCCGCCACCACCGCGCAGGCCCTGGCCAAGGCCGAGGCCGACGCCCGAGGCCGGGCCGAAAAACTCGCGCAGGACCTGGCCGCCGCGCAGAGCCAAAATCAGACGGCGGCCCGCCAGATTTCCGACCTGCAGGCCGCCTTGCAGCAGGCGCGCGACTCGGCCGCCCAGCTCGCGGAAGCCAACACCCGGCTCAAATCCGCCCCGCCCCAGACCGTGCCTGATCCCGCTGCCGCCGGCTTGCAGGCGCAAATCACCCGCCTGCAGGGCGAATTGACGGCCCTGCGCGCGGAACGGGATGCGAGCGTGCAACGGGTGACCGATCTCTCGGCGCAATTGACTGACGCCCGCGCGAGCCAGCCGAAAGCCGCGCCTACCACGCCGGCTGCGGCCGAGGGCGCCAAGCCCGACGCCACCACCGAGGACCTGCAGGCGCGGCTCGCCTCGGCGCTGGCCGACAATACCCGGCTCAACAACGAGGTGAAGCGTTCCACGATCCAGCTGGCCTCGATCGACCGCCAATTGCGCCAGGCGCAGGATAAACTGGCCGGTACGGACAATGCCAGGCCCGCCACCGGCGCGCTACCGGCGGACAACGCCCAGCTCGCCGAACTCAACCGCACCGTGGAGGATCTGCGTGCGGCCAACCAGCGCCTGACCCAGGAAAACCAGCGCCTTGCCACCGCCGGTTCGTCGGCGGTGACGGCCGCCGAGGCCGCGCAGCTTCGATCCCGCCTGCAGGAACAGGCCGCAGCCCTGGAAAAATCCCAGACAGCCCTGAGCGCAGCCGAGCAAAAGCTGGCGCAAGCTTCCGCCACCCCGAAGGCCAATCCGGCCGACGCGACGCGACTCGGCCAGCTTGAGACCGACCTTGCCGCGTCCCGCCGCGACACCGAGGCCGCACAGTCCGCCGCGACGAAGGCCCTGGCTGACACCCGCGCGCTGGCCGACGCGAACAAGGCCTTGGCCGCGAAGAACGAAGAACTCGGCACGCAAAATCAAAAGCTGGGGACGGACCTGGCCACCAGCCGCCGCGGCGCAAGCGGGGCCGCAGACCTGCAGGCGGCGCTTGAGACCGCCCGTCGCGAGCAGGCCGCGTCGAAGGATGCGATCGCCCAGCTTACGAGCCAGCTGGCCGATGCAAAAAAGGCCCAGACGCAATCCGCCAGGAGCGCAGCCGATGTGGAGACCCTCACCAAGCAGCTCGCGGCGGCGCAGGCGTCGGCCGATTCCGCCAAAACGCTGGCCTCGAAGAACGATGAACTTGTGGCCCAAAATCAGAAGCTGGCGGCTGATCTTGAGGTCAGCCGGCGCAGTGGCAGCCAGGCCGCGGACCTGAAGGCTGCGCTCGACGCCGCCCAGCGCGAGCAGGCGACATCGAAGGACACGATCACCCGGATGACGACGCAGCTGAGCGAGGCCAGGAACGCCGAGGCGCAAAATGCGAAGGGCTCGGCCGATGTCGAAGCTCTCACCCAGCAGCTGGCGGCTGCGCAGTCCGCGGCCGCGAAGGCCCAGGCCGAGGCCCGGGCCGCCACGGTGGCCCAACAGCAGCTGGCCGATACCCGCACCACCGCCGACCGTGAGCTGGCCACCTTGCGCACCCAGCTGGCCGAATCGAAAAACCAGATCTCAACCCTGTCCGCACAAATAGCGGACGAGCAGGCGATGCGCGGGCAGCTGGCCGAGCTCAAATCCGCCGGCCAGAAACAGGAGGAGGCGAACGCCGGGTTGGCGGCGGAAAACCAGAAGCTCTCCGCCCAGATTGTCGCGCTTGAAGCCAGCCGGGGCAACGGGGCCCAGGCCCAGCAGCAGCTGGCCGAGGCGAAGTCAGCGGTTGAAAAACTCCAGCAGGCCAACGGCGACCTGACGGCGCAAAACGACCGGTTGGCGGCGGACAACCAGCGCCTGGCCGCGGCGTCGCGAACCGGCTCCGATCAGGCGGCCCAGCTTGGCCAGCTTCAGACGGCGCTGGCTGCGGCCCAAAAAACGCAGGCCGCCGACCACGACATGGTGGAAAAACTCAACGCCCAGCTCGACTCCGCCGGGAAATCCATCGCCGATCTCCAGGGAAAAAATCAGGAGCTGGAAAAGGACCTGGAGGTGTCGAAGCAGAGTGCCGCCGCCGCGCTCGCCGCCCAGGCGGCGACGGCCCGGGCCGCGCCGAACGACGCGATGAGGCTCGAGATGCAGACCTTGCAGGGCCAGGTGCGTTCGCTGGAAACCCAGCAGGACGACGACCGCAAGAATGCCGCGCAGGAACTCTCCTCGCTCGCCACCCAGTTGCAGAAATCCCGCGAGGCCAATCGCGCTCTCGCCGAGGCCAACCGCGCCCTGATGGAGGCCAAGGGCGCGGATGATTCCACGACCAAGGCGGATTTTGACCAGCTCGGCGCGCGGGTGCGCGACCTGACCGCGGCCAACGACAAGTTGAAGGCGGACCAGCAGCGGCTGTCCGACCAGCTCAAGGCCCAGGCGGCCGACCTCGATGCCGCCCGCAGCGCGGCCCGGGCGCCCGCCGGCTGGACCCAGGAGCGGGACAACCTGCGCACGCAGGTGGAGGACATGTTCACCAAGCTTTCCAATGCCGAGCGCAGCCTGACCCAGCTCAAGTCCGAGTCGGAGACCGCCCGTACCCAGGCGCAGAACTCCCAGACCGAACTGGCCGCCCTGAAGGCCAAGCTGGCCGAGTCCGACAAGGCGGTGGAAACGAACAATGGCGCGGTGGCCGAACTGACCGGCGTCAACCAGAAGCTCACGGATGACAAGGCCACGCTGCAGGCGCAGCTCGGGCAGATGAAGACCGCGGCTGACCGGGCGCAGGCCGACATCGCCGAGCTGAAGGTCCGGAATACCTCCAGCGACCGCGCCGCGGCAAACCGTCGCGCTGGCCGCGGCCAACGACCAGCTTCAGGCTCAGCTTAAGGGCGTGACCGATGAACTCACCGGTCTGAAAGCCAAGCTCGCCGAAAGCGAAAAGGCCGCCGAGGAACATGGTTCCAGCGTGGCCGAGCTGACCGGGGCGAACCAGAAGCTCACCACCGACAACAAGAACCTGCAGGCCCAGATCGACGGCTTATACACCCAGCTGGCCGCGCTTCGCTCCGACAGCACGCGCCTGGTCCAGAGCGAACAGGCGCGGCAGGAGGCGGAGCAGCGCGCAGCAAGCTTGGATTCGGTCAACGCACAGCTGGCCCGCACCCAGCGTGACTTGGCCGGTCTTCGCGACGAGAATGCCCGGCTGAACGACACCGTGCAGGCCATCGACCGCGACCGCACCACGCGGATCGCGCAATTGCAGCAGGACAACAACGCCATCAGCGCCCGCCTGCGCCAAGCCCAGGGCACGCTGGACCAGATCGCGTCGGCCGCCCGGATCATCAACGGCGCGTCCGCGAACTTTGGCGGAACCACCGCACCCTCCTCAATTCCGGCCGCCCCGGCCCCGGCGCCCGCGCCGGACCGCATTCACACCGTGGCCGAAGGCGATTCACTGACACGCATCAGCCTCCGTTACTACGGCACGCCGAACCGCTGGCAGGAAATCTACGACGCGAACCGCGACGTCCTGAAGGGTGAGAACGCGCTGCGTCCCGGCCAGCGGCTGAAGATCCCGTGATCTCCGGGGTAGGGGCGCACCTCGCGTGCGCCCTCCGGAAGCGGGCAATCCCGGGCGCCGTCAATCGACGCCCCTGCGACGCCTGCCACGGCGGCACCTCGGCTTCCCCTCGGTTTGTCTCCTGTAAGCGTCCCCTCCTATTTTCACAGGAGACAATCCGAGAGGGAGCCGAGGTGGGAGAAATCCATGGTCCCTGACGTTGGCTGCTACGGGTGATGGCTTCACTCTATGCCGCGAAATTGCCCGGCTGGGGATGCGACCTCCCGTTCGCATTCGGACAGCGACCGGGAGGTCGCTGCTCCAACTCAGGCGGAACGATGCAGTCGCCGGTAGCAGCCGACGTGAGGAGGCTGGTTTGAGGTGAGTCACCAAACCCTGCCTCGTGACCTCGGCTGCTACACCGATCGCTACGTTTCAACGGCATCGTTCCGGCTTGGCATTCACGCGGCGACCTCCGGGGAGAGGGCTGTGGTCTGTCCCGTGAGGTGCGCGAAGAATATATCCCGGCGCGTGCGGGCGACGCGCACATCCTTCGTCCCGAGGGTGCGCCGCAGGCGCTCCTTGGTGAAGGGCGTGGGATGCACGGTGTAGTGCAGGAACCACGTGCCGTGGTTGTTCCAGAGATGGTGATTCGGGTTCTCCGCGCGGACGCGGAGGGCGGGAGTGGCGGTGGCTGGGAGGGTGGTGGTCGTGGACATGATGCGTGAAGGGTTGAGGTTCGCGCACCAGGGTGATGAAAACAAAAAACCGACCTGGGCATCAGGTCGGTATCGTCTTCGGGAGCGTTTCTTGGTTCGCCTCCCTTGCGGGCTGCGCACATCCGGGGTCTCCCCCGATCCACCGTGGCCGCTCCCGGCCCGGTTGGCAGAACCGGCTTGTGGAGGGCCGGTTCGTTCCTGATGCGGGGGTGAAGAAAACCGCCGGGGTGGCGCTTGGCCAGCGCAAACTATGTCATAAGACGGAGGCTGATTATGGGACCAATGGGGCCCATGAGACTCATGGGCCCCATAAAAGATCGGAGACCGCCCGTATGCCCGGATTTCAGGAGAGTGTCACACCTTTGGCCTTGGCGGCGCGCAGGAGGGCGTCGGCCATGTCGGAGGGTGTGGACGCTACCTCGATGCCGCATTCCTTGAAGACGGCGATCTTGGCGGCGGCGGTATCCTCGGCGCCGCCGACGATCGCGCCGGCGTGGCCCATGCGGCGTCCGGCGGGGGCGGTAGCGCCGGCGATGAAGCCGGCGACCGGCTTTTTGCAGTTGGCCTTGATCCAGCGCGCGGCCTCGACCTCGGCGTTGCCGCCGATCTCGCCGATCAGGATCATGCCGTGCGTCTCGGGGTCGGCGTTGAAGAGCTTGATCACATCGAGGTGCGAGGTGCCGTTGACCGGGTCGCCGCCGATGCCGACGCAGGTGGTCTGGCCGATGTTCTTCGACGTGAGCTGGAACACCGCCTCGTAGGTCAGCGTCCCGGAGCGGGAGACCACGCCGACGTGGCCTTTCTTGTGAATGTAGCCCGGGGCGATGCCGATGCGGCAGCCGCCGAAGGAGTCCTTGCCCGTGCCGGGCGTGACGACCCCGGGGCAGTTCGGGCCGAGCAGGCGGGTTTTCTTGCCCTGCATGGCGCGCTTCACGCGGACCATATCCTTGACCGGGATGCCCTCCGTGATGGCGACCGCGAGGTCGAGGCCGGCGTCCACGCATTCGAGGATGGCGTCACCCGCAAACGGCGGCGGCACGAAGATGGCGGAGACGGTGGCGCCGGTCGCAGCCGCGGCCTCGGCGACGGAATTGAAGATCGGCACCTTGTGCGTGCCATGCTCGAAGAACTGCCCGCCCTTGCCGGGCGTGACGCCGGCGACGACCTTGGTGCCGTAGTCGAGCGAGAGCTTCGCGTGACGGCCGCCGAAGTCGCCGGTGATGCCTTGGATGAGGATCTTGGTTTCAGGAGTGACGAGGATGGACATGGGAAGGAAAGCTGAGAGTCGAGAGCTGAAAGTCTGGAGCAGGAGAGGAGTGGTTTCCGGATCGAGAGCTCTGGACTCTTGGCTCTCGACTATGGACTTTTCAGCCGGCTTTGCGCTGGTGGAGTCCGATCTGGTTGCCATCGGGGTCCTTAATGGCGAAGAGGCGGCAGGGAGGGAATTCCATCACCTCGAAGGCGATGGTGGCGCCGGCCGCGCGCGCGGCGGCGAGGGACTCGTCGAGGTTGGCGACTTCGAGGGTCAGGCTGGCGGACGGCGTGCCGGGCATGGCGTTGGAAATCGCGAGGGCCTGTCCGGCGATGTCGTACTCGATCCACCACTGGCCGGGCGCGAACTCGATCTGCACGCCGGTCTTCAGGCCGAGCAGGCCCTCGTAAAACTTCCGGGCGCGCGCCACGTCGGTGACGGGGTGGAAGACGAAGGCGAGTTCCTTGATTTGGATGGGCATGGAAGGGAAAGCGGAGAGTCTAGAGTCGAGAGTGTGTAGCGGTTGGGCGGGATGATCGGGTTGGCTGGCTCTGGACTCTTAGCTCTTGGCTCTCAGCCGGGCTTATGCGGCCACCAGCTTGACGATCTTCTGGGCGGCGTCGGCCATGGTGTCGCCGGACACGAGCTTGAGGCCGGAGGCGGCAAGCGTGGCCTTGCCGGCGGCGACGTTGTTGCCCTCGAGGCGGACGACGAGCGGAAGCTTGAGCCCGACCTCCTTGACCGCCTCGACGATGCCGGTGGCGATCACGTTGCAGTCCATGATGCCGCCGAAGATGTTCACGAGGATGCCCTTCACGTTCGGGTCGCCGAGGATGATCTTGAAGGCCGCGACGACCTGGTCCTTCGAGGCGCCGCCGCCGACATCGAGGAAGTTGGCCGGGGTCCCGCCGAAATGCTGGATGATGTCCATCGTGCTCATGGCGAGACCGGCGCCATTGACGAGGCAGGCGATGTTGCCGTCGAGCGCGATGTAGCTGAGCGAAAACTTTGAGGCCTCGATCTCCTTCGGGTCCTCCTCGTTAAGGTCGCGCAGGGCGACGATCTCGGGGTGGCGGAAAAGAGCGTTGTCGTCGAAGGAGACCTTGGCATCGAGCGCGAGCACATCGCCGGTGGGCGTGGTGATGAGCGGGTTGACCTCGATCATGGCCGCATCGGTGGCCCAATAGGCATTATAGAGGTTGCGGATGAGCTTGGCGGCGTTCTTCGCCTCGGCACCGGTGAAGCCGAGCTTGAAGATGAGCTCCCGCACCTGGAAATCGGCGAGTCCGTAGGCGGGGTCGACGAGAATCTTGAACAGCTTCTCGGGCGTGTCGTGGGCAACCTTCTCGATCTCCACGCCGCCCTCGGTCGAGCCGACGATGACCGGCTTGGACGAGGCGCGGTCGAGGAGGATGGCGAGGTAATATTCCTTTTTGATATCGCTCGCGACGGTGAAGTAGATCGTCTGGACCTTGCGGCCAGCGGGGCCGGTCTGGACGGTGACGAGGGTGTTGTTGATCATCTTGCCGGCGATTTCCTTGGCGTCGGCCTTGGTCTTGCAGAACTTGACGCCGCCCTTGAAGCCGTCGGTGAAGGTGCCCTTGCCGCGGCCGCCGGCGTGGATCTGGGATTTCACCATGGTCGGACCCTCCGGCAGGGAGGCGAGCGCGGCGTCGAACTCGGCGGCGGACTTCGCGGATGCGCCCTGGGGGACGGGCACGCCGAATTTTTCAAAGAGCGCCTTGGCCTGATACTCGTGAATGTTCATGCGGGACGTCATGTCTGCCAGAAAGCGGCGGGCGGAGGCACGCAAAAAAGCAATGGGGCGGGAGATTATTGTGGCCAGCGAACGAAACTCGGAATTTTTGGCCACGGATTACACCGATGGGCACAAATAGCGGGTGTGTTTATCTGTGCCCATCGGTGAAATCTGTCGCCAAAATCAGGATTGCCTTCGGGAGGCTCGGGATTGCGTTTCGGGCCGGCCCCGGCAGCATCACCCGGCCATGGAATCGCACGAGGTGATGAAGGAGGTCTTGAAACGGACGAGCGCGAAGCAGATTGCCGCGGAGCTGGGGCTTTCGCTGTCGCTGATTTACAAATGGGCCGAGCCGCCGGAGGACGACAGTGGCAGCGGGGCAAACAACCCGCTCGACCGTGTGGGACAGCTGGTCCGCACCACGGGCGATACGCGCATTGCCCAGTGGGTGAGCGAGCGGGCGGGCGGTTTTTACATCCGCAATCCGCAGCACCTGCCGCGGCTGAAGCCGCTGATCCCCATCACGAACGACATCGTGCATGAATTTGCCGACATGCTGTCGACGATCGCAACGTCTTCTTCCGACAACGTAATCACCAGGGACGAGGCGAAAACCATCCGGGCGCGCTGGGAGGAGCTGAAGAGCGTGACCGAGGGCTTCGTCAAGGCGGCGGAGAGCGGAAACTTCGGGCCACCGAACGAGCCGGACAAGAAATAGGGCGGGACAACCCGTCCTCGCTTGGAAAGCGGGGGTGTTCCTCGTTGTCACCCGACCTGCGATTATAAAGCCGGGCGCTCGCGAGGAACGCCCCTACGGCTTGTCAGCCACGGTTGCACCGATGGGTACAGATGATGGCGCACGTTATTTGTGCCCATCGGTGAAATCTGTGGCCAAAAATCCTCCGGGTTGCAAAGGGCGGGCGAAGACCCGCCCCACCGTCTTTGTTCAGAACGGCCGCTTGGAAAAACCGAGGTGGAGACGCACGCGCGACACGGTGAACGTTTCGTCGCCAAAGCCCTTGAGTCGGGCGCGCTCCTCCTCCGCGGCGATTTCATGGCCGGGCCGGGCCAGCCAGGCGGCGACCTCCGGGTCCTGGCGCACCGCGCTGGAGAGGACGAGGTCGGAGCCCGTGCAAAGGCTGCAGAGCCGGGCGCCGATGTTCACGGTGGTGCCGAAATAATCGAGCCGCTCGTTCTGGTTGATGACCAGGCAGGGGCCGCAGTGGAGGCCGGCCTTCAGGGCGAGCGGCCGGAGGGAGGACGCCGGCACGTTCACGCCCGGCGGCAGGGTGTAGTCCTGCGGGCGGGCAAGCCAGTGCTGGGCGTGCAGCACGGCCCGGAGTGCGGCGAGCGGCCGGGGAAAGACGGCCATGATGGCGTCGCCCATCGTCTTGACGATGGCGCCATTCTCGGCGGCGACCGCAGCCTTGAGGATTTCAAAATGCGTGAGCACGCGGCCGAAGGCGGGGGCATCGCCGATGTCCTTGTAGAGTTGGGTCGAGTTCTTCAGGTCGGTGAAGACGATGGTCATGGAACCGACCGAGATTTGCTCGCCCGGCCGCAGCACCTCGCGCGAAAACAAGTCGCGGAAAAGCTGGAGCGATGTGACCTCGGCTGCCGTCGTCGCCTGGTCGCTCCAGGCGACGTGTTCGACGATGGCGAGGTGTTCGTCGCCGCTGGTGTTTGTAAGCGTGAGCTCACCGGCGGAAGCGACGACGGGCTCGGCGAGCGGGGACGTGCCCAGATCGATACCCAGGGCGACGGGGCCGCCGGCCTCCACGCGGAACGCGTGCTGCCGGGCCAGGCCGGGGGCGCGCACGCGGTATCGTCCGGGATTGAGCGCGAGTGGAAGAACCCGCTGCCCGTGCGGCGGCAGGACCTGCTGCGCCACGATGTGCGGCGTCACCTGCGGGCCGCCCACGCAATAGTCGGCGCGGGTCACCGGGCGGATGGCGGCGTTGGGCATGAAGGTGAGCTCGACCGACTGGTCGAAGTTGGCGGTGAAATCGACGTTGCAGGAGTCGCAATGGGCCTCCGGCGTGACGCTGCTGAGCGAAGGCGTGGTCACTTTCGCACCGCGGCAATGGGGACAGACAAGATCCCAGCTGAAATCGAGGAGCCCGGCGCGGGTCGCGTGCAGGAAGAGCTTCAGGATCTCAAGACGGCCAGTGCCCCACTGGGCCGCGAGGGCATACGGCCGGATGCGCGTGGCGGCGAGGTCGTCCGACGTGGCGATGAAGTCGGCGAGCCGGGCCACGAGAGGTTCGGACTGCCCTGCCTCAGTCACAAGGACTTGGCGAATGCCGGAGAGACGCTCGGCCCCGCCCGTGGCGAGCGAAGGCCTTTGGGCCAGCAGTGAGGTGCGCAGGCCTTGCCGGGCGAACTCGTCATAGCGGCGGAAAACCCGCTCGGTGGTGGCCCGCGCCTTGCGGCCGATGACCAGCGGCAGGGTCAGGCGGCCGAGGAGCCCGGCGGGCGTGAGCCGCATATCGTAAACGAGTGTGGTCCCGCCGCCGGTTCGCGGGGTGAGCTCGCAGGTCATCAGCATCTTTGCCACCGGTCCGCGGTAGTAGATTCGCTCAACCGCGTACCGCCGCGGCGCGAGCCATTCGAAGGCCAGTTCGTCCCATTCGATCACGACCCCGCCGGCATTGGCCCGGAGGCGGCGCGCATTGGTCACGTGCGGTTTGTCGCCAGGAGCCGGGGGGACGACGGTCACCGGCGGATAGCCGCAGTCGCGATTGAAGCGGTCGGTGTTGGAGACGAGCGGCCAGAGCGCCTCCGGCGGGGAATCGAACTCCCAGATCCAGTGGAAATGTTGCTCAAGCTGGGGCATGACCGGACGGGCAAACGGGTCAGTCGCGCCCGGCGAGACGGGGAGTTCCAAGCTTGGCTGGCCTCATGCCGTGATAGGAGCCTGCTTGCAGGTGATTTTTAGATTGGGCCACGCGGCTCATCGCCTGCAAGCAGGCTCCTACAGGGAGAAAGAAGAAAGCACCCATATCCCCATCCTACGCGCCTAGAGCTTCAGCAGATGCTTTGTCATGAACGCGGTCTGCAAAGACGCCAGCTCCTTGAGGCCGTTCTGGGCCAGGCCGATGAGGCTCTGCAGCTGGGCATGGGTGAAGGTGGCCTCTTCGCCGGAGCCCTGCACCTCGACGAACTGGCCCTGGCCGGTCATCACGATGTTGAAGTCGACCTCGGCGTCCTTGTCCTCGACGTAGTTGAGGTCGAGCAGCTCGCGGCCCGCGAAGACGCCCACGCTGACGGCGGCGACGGAGTCGCTGAGCGGATTCGCGGCGAGCTTCTTGGCGTCGATCAACTTCTGCACGGCGAGGCGGGCGGCGAGGTAGGCGCCGGTGATCGAGGCGGTGCGGGTGCCGCCGTCGGCCTGCAGCACGTCGCAATCGATCCAGAGCGTGTTGTCTCCCAGCTTCTGGAGATCGATGACTGCGCGGAGGGAACGTCCGATGAGGCGCTGGATTTCCACGGTGCGGCCGTCGAGCTTGCCCTTCGAGATGTCGCGCTGCTTCCGGTCTAGGGTGGAGTAGGGCAGCATGGAATACTCCGCGGTGAGCCAGCCGCCCTTCACGCCCTGCTGGCGCATCCAGGACGGCACCTTGGGCTCGATGGTCGCGGCGCAGATCACGCGGGTGAGCCCGAAGGACACCAGCACGGAGCCGGTGGCATAGGGCGCGATATTGGCTTCGAAGGTGATGGGGCGGAGCTGATCGGCCTTGCGGCCGTCGACGCGGGGAGCGGGAGATGACATGCGGGCGACGGTAAGGGTGGACAGGGCGACCGCCACACCGAAAATATTGCGACCGGTGAACGGGCCGGAGGTTCGAATCCGTCCTCGGTGCGACCTTGGTATTCCTCCTGTGGAAGGGTTCCGGATCGGAATTTTACAGGAGACAATCCGAATGACGGAAGAGGATAT
The DNA here is from genome assembly GCA_903827245.1 of uncultured Opitutia bacterium. GTDB lineage: Bacteria > Verrucomicrobiota > Verrucomicrobiia > Opitutales > Opitutaceae > CAIUWA01. The sequence continues at coordinate 28,793 of CAIKHO010000024.1, read as the reverse complement.
CAGAACCCACCCCGTGCAGTCGCTTCCGTGAGGTAGCAGACGAGGTCACGAGGCTGGGTTTGGGCGCCGTACCTCAATCCAGCCTCGTGACCTCGGCTGCTACGTTCAAATCGTGATCCGGCTCAGGATCCCGGGGCGCGTTCCTCGCGCTCGACGGGCTTGATGCTCGTGGTCGTCTGGCCGGCCTGCTGGTTCATGAAGGAGATCAGGCGCTCGTTGAAATCCTTCGCCGGGTCGTGGCCCATTTTCTTCAACGCCTGGGTGAGCGCCGCGACCTCGACGAGCCGGGCAATGTCGCGGCCGGGGCGGACGTACAGCTCGATGTGCGGCACCTTCATGCCGAGGATCTCGTAGAAATTCTCCTCCAGCCCGGTCCGCTCCTCGACGACCTCGGGCGTCCATTCGCGCAGGGAGACCACCATGTCGATGCGCTTCTCCAGCCGCACGCATTTGACGCCGAACATCTCGGCGATGTTGATGATGCCGATGCCGCGGCATTCCATGTACCCGCGGTTGAGCGGGCGGCTCGAGGCCATGAGCTCGCGCTCGTCGAGCAGCTTCACGAGCGTCAGGTCGTCGGCGACGAGGGAATGGCCGCGCTCGATCAGAGCCAGCGCGCACTCGCTTTTGCCGACACCGGAATCGCCGCGCAGCATCACGCCGACGCCCTTCACGTCGAGAGTGGTCGCATGCTCGGTGGAGCGCGGGGCGAACTCGTTGTCGATGCACAGCGTGGCGAGGTTCACGAAGTTCATCGTGATCATTGGCGTGCGGAACAGGGGCAGCTTCATCTCGGAGGCCACGACCATCAGCGGGTGAGTGCTGTTGAAGTTGCGCGTGAGCACGAGGCAGGGAATGCCTTTTTTCACCATCTGCTGAAAAATCTCGATCTGGGCGCGCTGCGAGAGCGTCTTGAGGTAGGTCATCTCGGCCGCGCCGAGGACCTGGATGCGTTTGTTGGCGAAATATTTGAAGAAACCGGTGAGCGCGAGCGCGGGGCGGTTGATGCTGCCCTCCCGAATCAGCCGATGCATGCCGCCTTCGCCGGTGACCACCTCGAGCATGAGCTTCTCGCGATAGGTCTCGAGGAAGTGGGCAACCGTGATTCCGTGGATGGCTTTTTGCATGGGCGGCGGTGGACAGTAACCGGGAGACAGGAGACAGGAGACGGGGAAAAATGCGAGCTTGGGCTGCGGACCGGCCGACCGGTCGCGAACATCCCGGGGAGCGAGAATTTGTCCTTGAGCCCGGCGCTACAGGTTGAAGTCCTCGCCGAGGTAGAACTTCCGGGCCTGGTCGTCGTGGATCAGGAAATCGCCTGTGCCCTCGGTCAGGACCTGGCCTTTGTGGATAAGGTAGGCCCGGTCGACGATCCGGAGGGTCTCCCGGACGTTGTGGTCGGTGACGACCACGCCGATGCCGCTGGCCTTCAGCTGGAGGATGATCTTCTGCACCTCGGCGACGGAGATCGGGTCGATGGCGGCAAAGGGCTCGTCCATCAGGAGGAATTTCGGCCGCGTGACGAGGGCGCGGGCGATTTCGAGCCGGCGCCGCTCGCCGCCGGAGAGCGTGTAGGCCTTCTGCTTGGCGACATGGCCGAGGCTGAGTTCGTCGAGGTGATGCTGCACGCGGGCCGCGCGCTCGCGCCGGGGGACGCCGATGGCCTCGACGATGGCGAGGATGTTTTCCGCGACGGTGAGCTTGCGGAAGACCGAGGCTTCCTGCGGCAGGTAGCCGATGCCGTGCCGCGCCCGCTCGTGCATGCGGAGACGAGTGAGATCGACGCCGTCGAGCCGCACGCGGCCCGTGGTGGCGGGCACGAGGCCCACGATCATGTAGAAAGTGGTGGTCTTGCCGGCGCCGTTGGGGCCGAGGAGCCCAACGACCTCGCCGGCGGCGAAGCGGACATTGACGCCGTTGACCACCGTGCGCGCTCCGAAGGTCTTGACGAGTTCCTCGGTGCGGATTTCCGACACGGCGGGGCCGGCGGGCGGCGGAGAAGCCGGGACAGCAGGTGCGCTCATTTCGCCTCGCCGGGTTTCAGAGTGCCGTCCCCGGCTGGCACGGGCTTGGACTTGTCGTAGCCGAGATCCTTGATGTCGGGAGCGGAGGTCCGCGGCTTGTCCACGAGGATCCGGCGCTCGCCGCGCAGGAGGGTGATGGTCTCGCCGGCGTTGACGAAGCCCGCGCCGTTGTCGATGACGACGGGGTTCTGCGTCAGGACGACCTTGTCCTCGCGGGGCAAGACCTCGGCGCGCCCGCAGGTGGCCTCGCGGTCGCCCTGGACGATGCGCACGTGGCCGGTGGCGAGAAGGTACTTGAATTTTTCGAGGACGGGCGCGAGCGAGGTCTTGTCCCCGACGCCCTCGGCGATGATCTCGAGCCGGTCGCAGATGATCCGGAGATTGGTGCCGGTGAGGGTGACCGAGCCGGTGCAGATGGCGTGGGTTTCGTTGCCCACGCTCCACATGTCGAGGTGGTCGCCGTTCAGCTCGGTGCGCTGCGGGGTGGCATCGCCGGCGAAGAGGGACCGGGCGGACATGAGGGCGGCGAAAAGCGCGAGGCAGCGGAGGTGTTTCATTGCAGGATATCCTTCAGTTGGGCGTGAAAAACTACCCGGACGTTTCCATCGAGGGAAATGCTTTTTTCCTTGTGATCGTAGGTCCACTTCGTGCCCGACGCCTCAAGGTCGTCCCGGATGAAGCGCACGGTTTTCTCGCCATGTGCGACACTGGTGTCGGGCAGGAAGGTCGCCTCCGGGCTGAGGAGGATCGTCTCGATGTGCTCGGCGGCATCACCGGAAAAAACGCTGAGATTCATGTCGGTCAGGTCCACGCGTTCCCGGGCCACGTTCATGGCGGAGGCCCGCAGCAGCAGGGCGCGGAAACCTTCCTTGGTGAAGGTCTGCAAGGTGGACTGGTTCACGGCCGCGAGGCCGGGGGCGGCTGACGGAGTGGAAGGGGGCGCGGCCGGGGTGGCGGCAAAAAGCACCAGCGGGGCAAGGGTGAGGGCGATTCTCACGAGGGTGGCGCATGGACCCGGGCGGCCAGGAGATGTTCGCAGATTTCGCGCACGGCGCCGTGACCGGCGGCCCGCATGGTCACGTAGTCGGCGGCGGCGAGTGCTGCCGGCATGGCGCCGGGCACCGTGGCGCCGATGCCGGCCCACTGGACGGCGGGGGCATCGATGTCATCGTCGCCCATGTAAACGCACTGCGCGGGAGCCAGCTTGAGCACCGCCGCGAGTTCCTGCAGGGCGGCGAGCTTGTCGGTGCGTCCCTGGATCAGATGCGGGACCTTCAACTCGGCGGCGCGCAAGGTTGTGGCGCCGGAAGGGCGGCCGCTGATCCAGGCGACGGCGATGCCGGCCTTGTTCAGGCGGGTGAGGCCCATGCCGTCGAGCACCGAGAAGACCTTGGCCTCGGAGCCGTCGGAGGAAATCCGCACGGTGCCGTCAGTGAGGATGCCATCGACATCCATGGCGAAGAGCCGCACGGCAGCCCAGCGCGCGGGCGGAATGGAAGAGGGGGCGCCCATGGTCAGCCGATCCAGGCGGTAAGCTGGTCGATGAGCTTTTCCTTCGTCGGCCGGTAGGCCTGCTCGAGCTCGGGCGCGAAGGGTACGGGCAGGTCCAGCGCGCCGATGCGGAGCGGTGCAGTCTTGAGCGCGGCGAAATGCTCCTCGGTGAGCCGCGCCACCAGCTCGGCGCCGAAGCCGTGCGTGCGCCGGCCCTCATGCAGCACGACGAGCCGGCCGGTGCGCGCGAGCGAGGCTTTGATGGCTTCGAGCCGGAGTGGGGCGAGGGCACGCAGGTCGAACAGGTCGAAGGCCGTGTCGTATTCGGCGGCGAAGTAGTCGCAAACTTCGGTGGCGAGATGGACCATTTCCCCGTAGGTGACGAACGTGGCGAACCCGCCCGTGCGGACGGCGCGCGGCGACCACACGTCGCGGTAGTTCGGGTCCCAGGCGACCGGATGTTTGCTGCGGCGGTAGAGGCCCTTGTGCTCGAAGAGCAGCACGGGGTTGTTGTCCTCGTAGGCGGCGAGGAGGGCGTTGAAGGCGTCCTGCGGCGTGCTGGGATAGAGGGCCTTGAGGCCGGGCATCGAAAGGAAGAACGACTCGAGCTCCTGGGAATGAAAAGACCCGAAGGTGAGCCCGCCGCCGCAGGGCAGGCGCAGCACGAGCGGGCAGGCCGCGCCGGAGCGGAAGTGCATGGTCGCGGCGTTGAGCGTGATCTGCGTGGCCGCCTCGGTGGAGAAGTCGGCGAACTGGAATTCCTCGATGGGCCGGTGGCCGTTGAGGGCGAGGCCGATGGCGTAGCCGGTGCAGGCGCTTTCGGCGAGCGGCGTGTTCAGCACGCGGGGCCGGCCGAAGTCGGCCAGCAGGCCCTCGGTGACCTTGAACGCACCGCCGTAGGTGCCGATGTCCTGCCCGAGCACGAGCGACTCCGGGCGCTCGGTGAGGATCTTGCGCAGGCCGCGGTTGAGGGCCTGCGCGGCGTTGAGGCTTTCGGGCGCGGCGGGCTCGGGTTTCCACGGCAGCGGCGGCGACGGCGGGGCGAACAGGTCGGCCTCCATGCCGTCCGGCGTCGGCCGCGGCGTGGCGATGGCGATCTTGATGCAGGCCTCAAGGAAGGCGTCGAGCTCGGCCTCGACGGCCTCGACACGCTGGGCTCCGACGGCGGCTGCGACCCGGGCGCGGAACTTCGGGAGTGGATCCCGGGCAAAGAATCCCTCGCTCTCGCCGGGGAGCAGGTAGTCGCAGGTGTCGTAGGCGGCATGCCCGCGAAGGCGCAGCGTGCGCGCCTCGATGAGAATCGGACGGGACGTCTGCCTGACCCGGTCGATCGCGGCGGCCAGGGTGCGGGCGGTGCCCTCGATATCCGTGGCATCGAGCACGAGGCCCTCCATGCCGTAGCCGGCGGCACGGCGCCAGAGCTCGGAACCGGCGGCGAACTGTTCGCTCACGGGCGTGGAATAGGCGTAGCCGTTATTCTCGATCACGAACACCACGGGCAGAGAAAGCAGGGACGCGAGGTTGAGCGACTCATGGATGTCGCCCGTGCTCGAGCCGCCGTCGCCAAAGAAGGCAAAACCCACGGCAGGGCGGCCGAGCCGGCGCTGGGAATCGGTCGAGCCGGCCACGTTGGACAGCATGGTGCCGAGGTGGCTGATCATCGGCAGCGAGCGGTGGGCCGGGTCGCCGTGATGGATGTTGCCCTCGCGGGACTTGGTCGGGCTGCCGGCGTTGGCGAAATACTGGTTGAGGTGCTCGACCAGGTGCCCGCTCCAGATGAGATGGCCGCCGAGCCCGCGGTGGGTGAACGACACCACGTCGAGGGCCTTGTCGGCCAGCAGGGCGAGGGGGATGATCAGGCCCTCGTTGCCCTGGCCGCCGGTGACCGTCCCGCGGAGCAGGCCCTGGCGGAACAGCTCGAGGATGCGGTTGTCGGCCGTGCGTGCGAGGTGCATCCAGGCATGGAGGCGCAGAAGGGCGTCAGGGGAAGGTTGCTCGAGCTCCGCGACGCGCAGGTCGCGTTCCGCGAGGATGGCGGGAGGTTTGGGAAAAGCCATGTCCAAGGCCCGACGCTGAGCAGCCCGCAAGGCGTGGGCAAGCGAGAGATTTTGAGCCGCCGTGCCTCAGCCGATCCTCCCGGACATGGCCTCGGCAAAACGGTAGTGTCAGCTATTAGTTGACACTACCATTTTGCCGGCCGGGTGGGGGAGAGGGGAGCTGAGGGGGCGCGGGGGATCTAGATTCCGATCGACTCGCCGGCGGACATCACGCGCGCGGTGTGGCCGGCGCGAGCGGCGGCGGAGACGAAGGCGTGCGGGTCGGCTTTGATGCGCTCACTGGTATTGTAGTGCATCGGCACGGCTAGACGGGGGTGCAGCAGCTTCAGCGCCTCGACGGCGTCGTCGGCTCCCATCGTGTAGAAATCGCCGATGGGCAGGAGCGCGAGGTCGAGTCCGCCGCGGCCGATCAGCTGCATGTCGCCGAAAAGCGCGGTGTCACCCGCATGATAGACCGTGCGACCGTCAGCATGAATGACATAGCCGGCGGCGACCCCCATTGACTTGGTTTCACCACCGGGCAGTTCAAGGGCCGAACTATGCACGGCCGGCGTCATCTGGATGCGACCCCAAGGAAGACTCACACTGCCGCCGGGCATCAAGTCGAGGACGTCTGCACCCTGGGAAGCGAAATGCAGGGCAAGTTCATATGGGGCCACGATCACGGCCTTATGGAGCCGGGCTAGGTTAAGGGCGTCAGCGATGTGATCGTCGTGCGCGTGGGAACAGAGAACGAAATCGCATGGAACCGCGGCCGGATCCACCGAGCCGTGGGGATTTTCCCGAAGATAGGGATCAAGGACCATTCGTGCTCCTTCGGTTTGGAGCAAAAAACACGAATGACCGAAGTAAGTCAGGCGCATGCGGCAGGCCGAAAAACAATCAACGGGTGTTTCGCGCTAGTCGGCCACGGGGCCGGATATAGCCTCCAGCTTCTGCATCACCGCCGGCGTAAGGCGGCCCAACAGGTCGAGGGCGCCGAGGTTTTCCTGCAGTTGCTCCACGCGCGAGGCGCCGAGGATGACGGTGCTGACGTGCGGGTTTTTCAGGCACCAGGCGATGGCAAGGCGCGGGAGCGAGGTGCCGAGTCCCTCGGCGATCGCGGCGAGCTTGGGCACGGCGGCGAGCTTCTTCTCGATGCCGGGCTGCTGCAGAATCATGTCGCGCAGCCATTCCATGCCGGACGCGTTGAGGCGGGAGCCCTTGGGCACGCCGGCGTTGTACTTGCCGGTGAGCAGGCCGGAGGCGAGCGGGGACCAGATCGTGGTGCCGAGGCCGGGCGACTTGTACAACGGCGCGTACTCCTTTTCGACCCGGGAGCGGTGGAAGAGATTGTACTGCGGCTGCTCCACGATGGGCGCATGCAGGCCGAGACGGGTGCAGACGGCGTGCGCGGCCTTGAGCTGGGCGGGACTCCACTCGCTGGTGCCCCAGTAGAGGACCTTGCCCTGGACGATGAGATCGTGCATCGCGCGCGCCGTCTCCTCGACCGGCACGGCGGGATCGGGACGGTGGCAGTAATAGAGATCGAGATAATCGACCTGGAGCCGGCGAAGGGCGTCGTGGCAGCCCTCGACCACGTGCTTGCGCGAGAGTCCGGATTGGTTGGGTTTGTCATCCTCCCAGCCGAAGAAAACCTTGCTCGAGACCAGATAGCTGCTGCGCCGCCAGCCGCTTTTCTTCAGGATGGCCCCCATCACGATCTCGGCCTGGCCATCGGCGTAGGCCTCGGCGTTGTCGAAGAAATTGATGCCGGCATCATAGGCGGTGTGCAGCAGACGACGGGCGACGGGATCGCCGATCTGCTTGCCGAAGGTGACCCACGCGCCAAAGGAAAGCGCGCTGACTTGGAGGCCGGATTTGCCGAGCGGGCGGTAGAGCATGGTCATGGGAGGGAGCAGGAGGTGATGGGACGGGGAAATCCGCCGTGCTGAGGAAGCAGACGCAAATCGCGGGAAAACTCAAATATGGGTTGGAAGCAGGGTCGGACTGGGTCCGTCCGTTTCGTTCGATCCGATTTTTGGCCACAGATTAGACTGATGGGCACAGATGACGGCATCTGCCATTTGTGCCGATCGGTGTAATCCGTGGCTAAAAATCCGATCTGTCCGCATGGACGGGTCCGAGACCCGCCCTACTTTCCGAACCACGCTTGGGCGGCGGTCATGTCGGCTGGGGTGAGGCCGTGGCCGGCGCGCAGCATCTGCTGGGTGACATCGGCGCCGCCGGCGCGGAGGAGGGCGGCGAGGCGGGGCGGCTGGTCCGGTGGAACGATGGGATCGACCGTGCCGTTGGTGAGCAGGGCGCGTTTACCGGCGAGGGAGCCGGGCGCGGCGGCCTGGTCGAGCACGACCATGGAGCGCAGCAACACGGCGCCGGCCAATGACTCTGGACGCAACAACAGGAGCGTGGCGGCGATGTTGGCTCCGTTCGAGAAACCGACAGCGACCAGGCGCCCGGCATCGAAGCCATAGTGACTGGCCGCGGCGGCGATGAAATCGGCGAGTTCATGCGTGCGACGGGTGACCTCGGCGGGATCGAACACGCCCTCGGCGAGGCGGGCGAAGAAGCGGGCTGCGCCGCCCTCGCTCACCTTGCCAAGCGGGCTGAGCACCGACGAACCGGGCGAAAGCGTCCGGGCCAGAGGCAGCAGGTCGCGCTCAGTCCCGCCGGTGCCATGCAGCAGGAGCAAAGGCTGGGCGGCGGGATCAGTGCCCGGCTGGAAGAGGTGCTGATAGGAAAGGGAGGACATGGGAGACCGGGTGGTCGTGGCAGGACGTGTCTTTGGGCCTGCAACACCAAGCCTGTGACCGTGCGGCTGTCAAACGACGCGGCTGGGTGGCAGCGGCATGGTTTGGAGCTGCTGGTCGTGGGTCAGTTTGCGGTTTTCATAGGCCGCCGAGCTTGCTCGCGCTCTCAGCCTCAGGCCGTTGAATATAGGGGCGTTCCTTGCGGACGCCCGGTTTGCGGTCGTCAAGCAGGGCGTCCGCAAGGAACGCCCCTACATTCAATGTTCAGTTTTGCCTGATTCATAGGTGTGTTCACCAGGTACGGCATGAGTCCGGCTGAGGCGCTGCGGGAGCGTTTTACACCATGATCGCGAGTCCCGAAGGCCCAATCATCGCGGCATGAAGCCGCTCCTACAGGGCGACCATGGGCAACGAGCCACTATCAGCTATCCGGCGGGTGCGGGTTTCTTGGCTGTGGCGATCCCGCCCTTTCCGGAGCGGGAGAGGGTCAAGGCCACGTAGAGCACCACGAGCAGGTTGATCACGAGCACGGCGAGCTTCAACCAGCCGGGCTTCCGGTAAAGGGCGTAGATTTCCACCGGGATATAAATCGAGCCGCTGACCACGGCCAGCCATTCGGCCCAGGGTAGTTCGCACCAGAGGCCGTAGGCTTCGCCGAATCGGAAGAGGCCGTAGGCAAACGCGCCGGCGGCCACCCAGCCGAGGTCCTTGGCCGTGACCAAGCTGGCCTCCTCGATGAACCGGCTGGTGTAGTGGGCCGCCGGATCGAGGCGGAGGGCATCGACCACGCGCATCACAAACTGCTGGAGGTCATGCTGCGGGAGCAGCAGCGCACCAATACCGAGCAGCAGCGCGAACGAGCCCTTGAGGGCCTCGAAGAAGGCGATGAGCCGTAATCCTTTGTTCGCAGACATGCCGGGGAGGTGGGAGGAGATGGGTTTCCGGTCCGGCGGTTCGCACCACCAAGGGAAGGCAGACATTACCCGCCATTCACGCCCCGTCAATTTTCCTGATCCGGGCCAGGTGGCGGCCGCCCTCAAACTCGGTGGCGAGCCAGACCCGGACGATCTTGAGCGCCTCGGCCTCGCTGACGGTGCGCTGGCCGAGGGAGAGCACATTGCCGTCGTTGTGCGAGCGGTTCCAGATGGCGACCTGCTCGTTCCAGCACAGGCCGCAACGTACGCCGCGCACCCGGTTGGCGACGATGGCCTCGCCGTTGCCCGAGCCGCCGAGCACGATGCCGCGCTCATATTCGCCCCGGGCCACGGCCTCCGCGACGGGGCGGATGAAATCGGGATAATCGCAGGGCGCGTCCGAGTACGTGCCCAAATCGCGCACCGTGTGCCCCTCGGCGAGCAGCATGGCCTTGATGGCCTCCTTGTAGGCGAAACCCGCGTGGTCTGAACCGATGGCGATGGTAAAGAGATGGGGCATGGCGGAAGGGGAAATGAACCTGAAGGGATTGGATCTGTCGATACCGGGGCCGGCCTTGCCGCGGCAATTCTAATCACACATGAAATCCCGGTCACATTTTCCCGTCCTGACCGCCGTCCTGCTCATGCTGGTAGCGGGCTGCTCGACCGTCAGTTCGCGCATCGCCAAGAACCGCGCCGACTACGAAACCTGGCCGCTGGCGGTGAGGGAAAAAGTGGCCGCCGGACAGGTGCAGCCCGGATTCACGCCGGAACAGGTGAGGGTGGCGCTGGGCGAACCGGATCGAATTGCGACCCGCACGACGGCGGGAGGCGAGTCGGAGGCTTGGATTTACCGCGACCGCGCGCCGCGGATCGGCTTCGGACTCGGGCTGGGCTCCTTCAGCGGCAACACGGCGGTCGGTGTCGGTTTGCGCTCCGGGGACTGGCCCCTCGGGCCGGACGAGTCAAAGCGCGTGGTGTTTGAGGGCGGGACGGTTTCGGCGGTCGAATCGGCTGTGCGGAGCAAGTAGCGGCCACGCCAGGTCGGCTTTTAGGCGGGCGCCGGACTTGCGCCGATGGAGCCACGACCTCCGGGTCGCGGTCCGCACACGACGAGGACGTCTCGGTTCCAACTCAGTCGCCGAGAATCTGCCAGAAGGCGGCGGCGTCAGCCAGATCGGCGAGAACCGCGCTGGGCTGATGCGTGGCCAGATCGCTGGCGGAATGCGAACCGGTGGCGAGGGCGAGCGTGCGGGCGCCAATGGCCCGGCCGCAGGCGATGTCATGCGGCGTATCGCCAATTACCCAGATGCGCTCTGGGGAAAATTCCCGGCCCGTGTGCTCCCGGGCCCGGCGCAAGGCATGGGGGCCGAGGTCATTGCGCCATTCGCCGTCATCCGCGAAGGCGCCGAATGGGAAATGGGTCCAGAGTCCGTGGAACCCCAGCTTGATCTCGGCGCCACGGCGCATGTTGCCGGTCAGCAGCCCCTGGGTGAGGTCGGCGCGCGCGGCGGCGGCGAGGAGCAGGTTTCGAACGCCCGGGAGCACATGCGCGCCCGGCCCGGCAAGTTCCGTGGGCAGGGCAGCCAGGTAAACCTCGAGGTAACGGGCGAAATTTTCCTCGGTGGCGGGCAGGTCGAACTTGGCAAAGACCCGCCGCATGATCCAGCGATCGGTCCGCCCGGCAAAATCAATGTCATCCAGCGAGCCCTCGATGCTGAAGCAATTTTTCAACGCAGTGCGCAGGGCGCGCATGCCGGCCCCGCCTGAGTTGATCAATGTGCCGTCGATGTCCCAGAGCAAAAGTGTTGTCATGATGAAACCACGGCATCCAATGCGGGTCCGTCAGTGCAGGAAAGCGATTTATTTTTTCCCCCGATGAAGCCCACGACCCACATTTTCCTCCTGACCGCTGCCGTTGCGGGAGCCTTGAGCCTGATGGGGTGCGCGACACCGGAAACCCGGATCCGCACTCATCCGGAAATCGTGGCGAAGATCGCGCCGCCGCAGCTCGACCTGATCAAAAAAGGCCGCGTTGAGCCTGGTTTCGACATGGAAATGGTCCGGCTGGCCCTCGGCGAACCCGACCGGGTGGCCATGCGGGCCACGGCGGGGGACAGCAATGAGGTCTGGACCTACGCGAACTACGAAAGCGCGGAAGGCCGGCCACTTTACCGGGGGCTCTACCACCGCTTCTACGTGGCGGGCAACCCGCTCTATCCTTTCTACCTGAATTATCCCACTCGCCGCGAACGCGAGCGGTTCAGCGTGGTCTTCAAGGGCGACAAGGTCATCGCGACGGAGAAGGACGGCACGGTGGCGAAGTTGAATTGATCCGGATGCAGGGGAACCGCCGGAGGGTTGCCACGAAGAAGCACGAAGCGTCCTGGACTGCGAACGGCTGGCCCGCGCGCCTATAGGCGCAACGGAGACCTCTGGAGCCTTGGATGCTTTGTGCCTTTTGTGGCAAAATCAGATGGCGTCGCGCCCTGTCGGGGAGGCCGCCGCAATTTCGCCTCGCCCGCGACCGGTGGCCTGTGCTTCGCTGGGCCTCCCATGTCGCCCATCAATGACTTCCTCCTGCAGCACAATCTTCGCATCGCGACCAACCCATGCGTGAGTCCGGACTTCTGTCTCGACTGGCCGGCGCTCAGCGCGAAGCTCCGCGCCGGCGCCGCGGGGATAAAAGTTTACGAGAAAAGCCGCTTCGCGACGGCCGCTGGAGAATGGACACTGCTGGAAGACACGGTCACGGGCGACTGCGCCTGGCGGCTGGCGGCGCGAGTGCCGGGGGCGCTGGAGGAAGGGCTTGGTCTCGGCGACGGCACGACGGTGTTTCCGGCGAGCTGGTCCAATCTGCTGGCCTTGAAAAACCTGGTGCAGGCGCATCATCCGGCCTCCACGATCTTTCCGTCGGCGGCGCAGAAGCTGGGCCAGAGCACCCTCGGCATCGGCGCGCGTTTCACCACCCTGCACTGGCCGGCGGTGGAATGGGCGATGAGCGCCCTGGAAATCGGTCTCACCGCAAACCAGAACTCCATCCCGCGCGAGCTGGTGTACGACGTGAAGGCGATGCTCGCCGGGCAGCTCGACACCGTGCCGTTCCCCTTCATCGGGACCAACGTGCCCGAGGGGCACCAGGGCCAGAGTGTCGAGGGCATGAGCCATGGTTGCGTGCTCTCGAAGCTCAAGACCGGCTTCCACCGCCGTGGCATTGCGTGGAGCTTCAACGCCGACCACCAGCCCATTGGCGGCAAGTTCGATGTCCGCGAGGACCAGCTGGTCACCGGCTGCGTGCTGGCGAGCTACATCACCTTCGACCTTTCCCCGGAGCTGGCGCAGACGAAGGTGCCGGACGATGCCGCAACCTGGGTGAAGGCGAACGTCGACCCGGTGGTCGTGCTGCAGGTCAAGACCAGGGTGTCCTCGGCCGGGCTCACGCTACATGAGGCCGAGTTCACGAAGCTGCTGGCCTACGTCTGGCCATCGCTGAAGAAAATGAAGCAGCGCGACGAAAAGTATCGTGCGGCGCGGGCGAAGCTTTTCACGACCGCCGTGGGCCGCGAGTATCTGCGCGAGCTGTCGATCGACGAGCTACCGGGCCTGACCACGCCGGAGACGACGGCCATCATGCTGGCGCTCTGCGAGGTGCTCGGGATGAAGATTCATTTCGTGGCCCCGGCGTTCGGCTTCCAGAAGAACATGCCGTATCCCGACAACGCCGCGCTGCGCGGCCTGATCGAGAAGCAGTGGGGCGTATGCCAGAAATTCGGCGCGAGCATCGGTTTTCACTCGGGCTCGGGCAAGTCGGCCGAGAACTATCAGGTGATGGGCGCGGTGACTGGCAGCCGGCTGGAGATCAAGACCAGCGGCCGCTACACCTATGAGATGGGGCGCGCGCTGTTCGCCTCGAAGAACGCCGCGGACCAGGCGCTGTGGAAGGACTGGTACAAGTTTACGGTCGAGCTGGCGCTCAAGGGGAGCTTCAGCAGCGATGCGACCGAGCAGAAGATGGCGCGGAGCTTCGTGGCCGACGCGCTGGCGAAGTCGGGCAAGCCGACGGAGGTGTTCGGCGATGAAGGCAAGGTGCGCGCGGCGATCGGGGCGCTGACGCCGAGCCCGGAGCACATGTTCTGGTTCGAATACAATTTCCTCTACGTGCTCGCGGCGGGCGGCAAGGCGGAGAAGGCGGCGCTCGGCGACCATTCGCCGGCCGGGTATGGGCAGCGCGCGCGGTTCTACGCGGTCAGTGCAGAAGGCCGGCTCAATTACTCGAAGAACGTGGCGGCCTACATCGTCTTCCTCGCGGAAAACACCGGGCTGGCCTCGAAGGAGCGCTGCGCGGGGGCGAGCAAATTGCTGGCGGGGTACGCGACGCTCGAGGCGATGCTGGGCGATATCAGTCGCTGAGGTTTTTATCGGAGGGCGTCCGCGAGGAACGCCCGTACGAATTACAGCGCGTGGATCGCGCTCTTGCTGACGGCGAGGCCGGCTTCCTTGATGGCCTCGCTCATGGTCGGGTGGGCGTGGATCGTGCGGCCGAGGTCTTCGGCGCTGCCGCCGTATTCCATGTGGGTCACGACCTCGCTGATCAGCTCGCCGGCGTTGGCGCCGAGAATCTGCGCGCCGAGGATTTTGTCCGTTTTCGCGTCAGCGACGATCTTGACGTAGCCATCGGTGAGGTCGGCGGCGATGGCGCGGCCGTTGGCGGCGAAATTGAACTTGCCGATGTTGACCGCGAGGCCCTTGGCCTTGGCGGCATCCTCGCCGAGGCCGACGCTGGCGACCTCGGGGTGCGTGTAGACGATGGCGGGGACGAGATCCCAGTTCACATGGCCGGCCTTGCCGGCGATCCACTCCGCGACGGCGGCGCCGTCCTCCTCGGCCTTGTGCGCAAGCATCGGACCGGCGACGACGTCGCCGATGGCCCAGATATTCTTGGCGGTGGTCCGGAGATGATCGTCGACCTTGACGCGCTTCTTATCATCGAGCTGCACGCCGGCCCGGTCGAGACCGAGGCTGTCGGTGTAAGGCCGGCGGCCGACGGCGACGAGCACCTTGTCGGCGGGGAAGGAGAGCTTCTCGGTGCCGCGCTCGGCGGTGAGCACGCCGTTGGCAAAGCCCGTTACCTTGGCTCCGACCTCGATCCGGAGGCCCTGCTTCTGGAGGAGGCGGGTGAAGTTGCGGACGATGTCGTCGTCGTAGGTGGCGATGATCTTCGGGAGGAACTCGACGACCGTGACCTCGGCGCCCAGCCGCGACCAGACGGAGCCGAGTTCGAGGCCGATGGCGCCGCCGCCGACCACGACCAGCTTTTTCGGCACCTCGGGGAAGGCGATGGCGTGGTCGCTGGAGACGACGGTGGTGCCGTCGAACTTCATGAACGGCAACTCGACCGGGGCGGAGCCGGTGGCGATGACGAAGTTTTTGGCGGTGATCGTTGTGGCCGGGCTTGTTGAGCCCGTTTTGCCGGGGTCGGCGACCCCGGCTACAACGATCTCGGTGGCGGAGACAAAAGAGGCGGTGCCGGTGAGGACGGCGACCTTGCGGGCCTTGGCGAGCATGGCGAGGCCACCGACGTTCTTGGCGACGACCTCGTCCTTGCGCTTGAGCATGACGGGCAGGTCGATCTCGACGGAGCCGAGCTTGATGCCATGGGTGGCGGCATGGGACTTGGCGAAAGCGACATGCTCCGAGGAATGGAGGAGGGCCTTGCTGGGGATGCAGCCGACGTTGAGGCAGGTGCCGCCGAGGGTGGCGCGCTTCTCGACGAGCGCGACCTTGAGGCCGAGCTGGGCGGCGCGGAACGCGCAGACGTAGCCGCCGGGGCCGGCGCCGATGACGATGAGGTCGTAGGAGTCCATAATAAATCTTTCTCTTTCCTCTTTATTTTTCTCTTACTCCCTCCCTCTTCGATCCGCTTTGGGAGAAAGAAGAAAGATAAAGAGGAAAGAGAAAGATGGGCGGAACTCAGACGCCCAGCATGAGCCGGGCGGGGTCCTCGATGGCCTGCTTGACCTTGACGAGGAAGGTGACGGCCTCGCGGCCGTCGATCAGGCGGTGGTCGTAGCTGAGGGCGACGTACATCATCGGGCGGATGACCACCTGGCCGTTCAGGGCGACTGGGCGCTCGGTGATGTTGTGCATGCCGAGGATGGCGCTCTGCGGCGGATTGATGATGGGCGTGGAAAGCATCGAGCCGAAGGTGCCGCCATTGGTGATGGTGAAGACGCCGCCCTCGAGATCGGCGAGGGTGATCTTGCCGTCGCGGGCCTTCTTGGCGGCGTCGGCGATGGTGCGCTCGATGTCGGCCATGCTAAGCGCGTCACAATCGCGGATGACGGGGACCATGAGGCCCTTCTCGGTGGAGACGGCGACGCCGATGTCGTAGAAATGGTTCTCGACGATGAAATCGCCGTCGAGCTGCGCATTGACCGCGGGCACGGCCTTGAGGGCGTGGACGACGGCGCGGACGAAGAACGACATGAAGCCGAGCTTGAGGCCGTTCTTTTTCACGAAGTCGTCCTGGTACTTGGCACGGAGGCCAACCACGGCGGACATGTCGACCTCGTTGAAGGTGGTGAGCATTGCGGCCTCGTGCTGCGCGGAGACGAGGCGCTGGGCGATGCGCTGGCGGAGGGGCGTGAGCTTGCGGCGGGTTTGGCGGCCCTCGGGGGCCGGGGGGCGAGGGGCGGGGGCGAGGGGCGAGGAGGCTGCGGCTGGGGCCGCGGGCTTGGCGGCAGGCGCGGCCGAGGCGGCGAGCATGTCACCCTTGGTGACGCGGCTGTCCTTGCCTGACCCTGCGACCGTCGCCGGATTGACGCCGGTCTCGGTGGCAAGGCGCCGTACGGCGGGGGAAATTTCGGAAGAGGCCAGAGGTCGGACGTCAGATGTCGGTGCAGGAGCAGCAGCGGTCAGGCTCGGGCTGACCTCTGGCTTCTGACTGCTGGCCGCAGGATCGATACTGGCGACCACCTGGCCGATCTTGACCTCGGCGCCGGCGGCGACCTGGAGGGAGATTTTCCCGGCGGCCTCGGCGGTGCCCTCGGAGGTGATCTTGTCGGTTTCCAGCTCGAAGAGCGGCTGGTCCTTCTTGACCGTGTCGCCGTCGTTGACATGCCACTTGGCGAGGACGCCGGAGCTGATGGATTCGCCCATCGGGGGGATTTTGACTTCGAGTGCCATGAAAAGGGAGAAGAAGGTTGGAAAAAGTCCGGGGAAAATCAGGCGCTGAACGCGGTTTGCAGGAAGGCGGCGAGTTGCAGCTTATGCAAGGCCAGGGCGCCGACGGCGGGTGAGGCGGCGGCATCGCGGCCGACGTAGATCGGCTTGTGCCCGAAGATTTCCTCGATCTGGGGGGCGATCCACGTCCAGGCGCCCATGTTCTTGGGTTCCTCCTGGCACCAGACGAGGCGCGTACCATGGCCGTAGCTGTCGAACAGCTCGGCGAGGCGGTTGCGGTGGAGCGGGTAGAGTTGCTCGATGCGCACGATGGAAGTGTCGGCGATCTGCTGCCTGGCGCGGTAATCGACGAGGTCGTAGTAGACCTTGCCGGAGCAAAGGATGACGCGCGCGGCCTTGGGCGGTGCGGCCGGGTCGTCGATGATCTCCTGGAAATTGCCGCTGGTGAAATCGCCGATGCGCGACACGGCCGCGGGGTGGCGCAGAAGGGACTTGGGCGACATGACGATGAGCGGCTTGCGGAAGTCGCGCTTCATCTGGCGCCGGAGCAGGTGGAAGAAGTTGGCGGGCGTGGTGATGTTGGCCACCTGGATGTTGTCCTCGGCGCAGAGCTGGAGGAAACGCTCAAGGCGCGCGGACGAATGCTCGGGCCCCTGGCCCTCGTAGCCATGGGGCAGGAGCAGCACGATGCCGCTGTTGCGCTGCCACTTGGACTCGCCGCTGCTGATGAACTGGTCGATCACGACCTGGGCGCCGTTGGCGAAGTCGCCGAACTGGGCCTCCCAGATGCAGAGCATTTGGGGATAATCGAGCGAGTAGCCGTAATCGAAACCGAGGACGGCGGCCTCGGAGAGCAGGGAGTTGTAGACGCAGAACGTCGCCTGTTTTTCACCGAGGTTGAGGAGCGGCGTGTAGCGCTCGCGGGTCTCGGAATCGTAGAGCACGGCGTGGCGGTGGCTGAACGTGCCGCGCTTGCAATCCTGGCCGCTGAGCCGCACAGGGGTGCCCTCGAGCAGGAGGGTGCCGAAGGCCAACGCCTCGCCGAAGCCCCAGTCGACCGGGCCGCCGTCGCGGTGGGCCTGGGCGCGGTTCTCGAGAAAGCGCTTGATCTTGGGATTGATGCGGAAATTGGCGGGGACGCGCGTGAGGCCGGCCACGCACTGGTCGATGAGCGCGGCCGGGACGGCGGTGGTCACGGGGGTGTGGGTGTACCGCGGCTGGAAAACGGCCGTGGAGCCCTTGAAAATGTCCGTGGGGTTGGCCGCGGCGCGCCGGGCGGACTTATTGGCCTCGGTTTCCTTCGCCTTGGCGAGGTTGGCCTCGAGGGCGGCGGTGTACTCGGCCTTGATGGCGTCGGCCTCCCCGGCGGTGATGCTGCCCTCGGCGATCAACTTCTCGGTGTAGATGGCGGACACCTGCGGGTGCACGGCGATCTTGCGGTAGAGGGTCGGCTGGGTGAACGCGGGCTCGTCGGTCTCGTTGTGGCCATGCTTGCGGTAGCAATACATGTCGATGAAGACATCGCGCTGGAATTTCTCGCGGAAATCGAGCGCGAGCTGGGCGACCATGCAGACGGCCGCGGGGTCGTCGCCGTTCACATGGAAGATCGGCGCCTCGATCATCTTCGCGACATCGGTGCAATACCGCGTGGAGCGGGCATCGGCGGGCAGGGTGGTGAAGCCGATCTGGTTGTTAATGACGAAGTGCAGGGAGCCGCCGGTCCGATAGCCGGGCAGCTGGGAAAAATTGAGGGTCTCGGCGACCACGCCCTGGCCGGCGACCGCGGCGTCGCCGTGCGTCAGGATCGGGAGGACACGGCGGCGCTCAACGTCGCCGCGAATGCGCTGGCGCGCACGGACGCGGCCCTCGACCACCGGGTTGACGATCTCGAGGTGGGAAGGATTGGAGGCGAGGCGGAACTCGACCTTGCGGCCGCCCGTGGTGTCGAGCACGGCCTCGTAGCCGAGGTGATACTTGACGTCGCCATCACCGCCGACGGCATCGGGCAGGTAGTTCTCGGAGAATTGCTCGAACAGGAGCTCGAAGGGCTTGCGGAGGATGCTGGTGAGGACGTTGAGGCGGCCGCGGTGGGCCATGCCCATGACGATCTCGTCGACGCCGGCGTTCGGGCAGTGCTCGACGATGGCGTCGAGCGCGGCGATGAAAGTCTCGCCGCCCTCAAGGGAAAAGCGCTTCTGGCCGACGTACTTGGTGTGAAGGAATTTCTCGAACAGCTCGGCCTTGTGCAGGCGGCGGAGGATGCGGACCTTCTGCACCTTCTCGAACTGGGGCTGGTTGTCATGACTCTCCATGCGTTCCCGCAGCCACTCGCGCGCGTCGCGGTCCTGGATGTGCATGTACTCGACGCCGACGTGGCCGCAGTAGGTGGTGCGGAGCGAACTGATCAAGGCGGAAAGCTTCATCTGCCCGCCCTGCTTGTAATGCCCGACCTCGAACGACTCGTTCAGGTCGCCTTCCGCCAGGCCGAAGGCCGAGATATCGAGGTGGGGATCGGCCGGCGGGGGTTCGCCGATGGGATCGAGATGCGACTGCAAATGGCCGTGGGAGCGGTAGGCATTGATGAGGCGATGGACCTGGAGCTGCTTGAACGAATCGAGGATCGCGACCCCGGCGTTGGCGGCATGCTCGCCCACGGCGCCGGCGCTGAGCGGGGTGGTGCCATTGCTGCCGAGGGTAAAACCTTGAAAGAAGGCACGCCAGGTCGGGTCCACCGAGTCGGGATTGTCCAGCCACGAGCGGTAGGCCGCCTCGATCACATCGGCGTTGGCGCCGGTTGGGAAAGTCATGGATTTCATTGAATGTCAGGAAAAGTTAAGGCAGCACGCCAGAGTGGAACGCAGTGTCAGGTAGACGCTGGGCGTGGGAAAAGGTTTGAAGGGACAAACACAGCACGGGATTTTCGGCGAGGCAAGTTCCCGGTGTCACGGGACGGAGATTGCAATCCCCCTTAAGCTGGGTAACAGCGGGATTAGTTTCTTCCACCCCTGCTATGGAATCCCAGATCAAAGACTCCCTGAACACGCTCCTTGCGGCCATCAAGCGTTCGGACGGGCCGGTGATTGCCGCGGAGATGGCCCGGCTGGACGATTTCCTCGAGCGGGGCCGGGCGGGACTGCATCCGCAACTGACGCATTTCCTTGAGCGGCGGAGCTATGCCAAAGCATTGATGTTCCTGGGCGGCGACACGGATATCCCTGCCGGAGCCTGCGGCGCGCGTCCGGCCAAAGGGTGAATATGGCGCTGGACGGCAAAATTCCAACCGATGGTGGGCAGGGGCTGGGCCAGAATCCCTTTGGTGCGCTCAATGCCGCCGGGCTGCCGGCGGTGGGCAAAGTTGACGGAGTGACGGACCGCAGGGCGGCTGTCGCCGCCAAGCCGGCAAGTCCGCCCGCCCGGAACCGAGGGCGTGTGGACATCCTGCGTGAAACGGGCAACCGGGGCGGCAAGACCGTGACGGTTGTGACCGGCTTCACGGGGATCGGACTGCCCGAGAAGGAGCAACTCGCGAAGAAAATGCGCGCCGCCTGCGGCTGCGGCGGCACCGTCAAGGAGGGCCGGATCGAGATTCAGGGGGACCAGCGCGAGACGGTGGCGAGGATTCTGACGGAAGCGGGATTCCGGCCGGTGTTCGCGGGTGGGTAGGACTGATTCGGACCGATGAGTTTCGCGCAGAGGCGCAAAGGCGCCGAGCGGAAGTAAAACGTGCGGTCTATGCCGCCAAGCCGGCGGCGAGCGCAAGCGCGCTTTTGGCGCGGTTCAGGATGTAGAGATGGTAGCCCGGGGCGCCGTGGGCGAAAAGGTCGCGGATCTGGGTGAGGGCCCAGTCGATGCCGACGGTTTCCATCACCTCGGCCTGGTCGCCGGCGGCCTCGAGGCGCTTGACGAGCTGGGCGGGCAGGGAGGCGCCGCACATCGTGGTGAAGCGCTGGATCTGCTTGAGCGAAAGCACCGGCATGATCCCGGGCACGATGGGCACGGTGATGCCGGCGGCGCGGCATTTGTCCACGAAGCGGTAGTAAACGGCGTTGTCGAAGAAAAGCTGCGTGGTGACGAATGCCGCACCGGCGTCGACCTTGCGCTTGAGGTTGACGAGATCGGCGGCTGCGTCGGGCGCCTCGGGGTGCTTTTCGGGATAGCCGCCGACACCCAGGCAGAAGTCGGCATGGCGCGCCTTGAGCAGCGTGACGAGGTCGTTGGCGTAGCGCAGGCCGTCCTTGTAGGGGGTGAAGGTCGTTTCGCCCTTCGGCGGGTCGCCGCGGAGTGTCATGATGTTGCGAAAGCCGCCGGCATAAATCCGGTCGGCGACTTCCGACAACTCGGCGCGCGTGTGACCCACGCAGGTGAGGTGCGGCATGACGGTGAAGCCGAAGTCGCGCTTGAGGAAATCGCAGATCTGCGCGGTGCGCTCGCGCGTGCTGCCGCCGGCGCCGTAGGTCACGGACACAAAATCGGGAGAGATACGCTGGAGCACAGTGGCCGTCTGGCGCAGGGCCTCGGTGCCGGCGTCGTCCCTGGGCGGAAAAAATTCCAGCGAACGCAAGGGGCGCTTGTGGGCAAAGAGTTCGGAAATCGGCCGGTCGGGCGTCATGGAGGGATGACGCAAGGGAAAAGCCGGCGCGTCGTAAAGCGGCGAATGTGGCATATGAGGATGGACCACCCCTGCGGGACCACATGGGACCCCGATCAAAAGGTCAGTACGACGTGACACTTTGATCGGTGCATGAGGCGAAGCCGTCGGGGGGCTTGGGCGCCTCTGGCGCGTCGGCGGCCACCTTTCAGTTCGGCAGTTTCACCGTAAAACAGACCTCCAACTGCATGAGTCTTTTGGCTTAGGCATCCCTCTATCCGCTGGCAGGCGGCACGGTCAGAGCGTTGGAAACGTGGGCGGCGACGATTTTCCAGCCGGCACCGGGCTGGTGGATCCAGACTTGGGACTGGCGGCAGTGGCGCGGCTGGCCGGCGATTTTCTGCGAGATCTCCGACATCACCGAGGCGACCTCCGGGCCGAGTGAGAGGATGGTGCGGCGGAGAAGCTTTCGCTCGGTGAACGCCGGCGTGTTACCCTGGCGGTAGGCGGCGATGGCCTCGGCCCCGTAGAGATGCTCGTTCACGCCGTAACGCACGGTATGGGGTGAGTCCCAGAAGAAGCCGTTGAGCGCGGGAATGTCATTCGCGACGAGGGCGCGTTCGTAGGCGTCGTGAAGCGCGGCGATCTTGGCGATGACTGCAGAGTCGTTGACGATGAGCATCGTGGCAGCAAGTAGCAGGTGGCGGGCCGGGTTCATGCCGTTGAAACGGCTAGGGCATGTAGCAGCCGAGGTCACGAGGCTGGGTTTGGCGACTCACCTCAAACCAGCCTCCTCACCTCGACTGCTACAGGTATCTGCATGAGTACGGCTCAGCGGCGGGATGATCAACGTGCCATGGGTAGGCAACGCTGAGTTCGGCGGTGGGACCCTGGCGTTGCGGGTGCCCTCGCGGCGATTGTTGCCGGTCGGGCCGCCGGCGATGTCGCGGGGGCGAGTATGCGACTCTAGGGGGATTTTTTCTCTTCGGGCTGGACCACTATAGGGGCGGCCTCAAAGAGCTCGTCGAATTTTTGAGGCAGGCTGGTGAAGGCGAACTCGGCGACCTGGAAGGCGCGCCTTTGCATCAGGGCGTTGATGGGCGCGGTTGCATCCGAATGGGTGATGAAGGCGAAGACCGGGCCGGCGGGAACGGTTTCCGTGGCGGCCTCGAGGGTCTTGGCCGGGCCGGCGTCCTTTTTGTCCGTGTCGAGGATGGCGGCGGGCCCGCTTTTGGCCGCGTCGGCGGCCGGAGCGGGAGCCTTCACGATTTTCTCCTCGGGCTTGCGACCGATGAGGATCGTCACGGCCTTGCCGTCGAAGGTGGTGAGCTTGAGCATGCGCGCATGCGCCTTCGCGGCGACCGCGTTCGGATCGGCCGGCTCGGAGGTATCGGAGAAGCGGAGGGTGGTGACGGAGCCGAGGAGGTTGGTCACGCTGTCGGACTTTAGCTTCCGGCCATCGGGCGCTTTTTCCGCAGCGAACGCGTCGTCCTTCTTGGCGCGGGTGGCGATGAGTGTGCCGCCTCCGTCGTCGGGGAAGGAAAGCTCGATCCTGGCAATGTCATCGGACTTCAGGTTCAGCAGCTGGGTGTCGGCCCAGTTCTTGGCGTCGGCGTCGACCTCCGTATTCAGGTTGGCGAGGTAGGCCTTCTGTTCCGGGCCGAAGCGCACGAAGCGGCCGCCGTTCTCGGCAGTCCGGCCGAGGGTGACGGACCAGAGTTCCTTGTCGCTGGCATCGAGGAAGGCGATCTGGGTATCCTTGAATTCCAGGCGGGCGATGCGTTCCGGATTGGAGGTGACGAGGCGCTGGAGTTTCGCGCCGGTCAGGTCGCTGACGAGCTTGGTGAGCTTGGCGAAATCCGCGGCCAGGTCGTAATAGCCCGGCACGCGCCAAGTGCCGTCGGACTGCCTGACCAGCAGGACGACCTTGCCCTGGTCGGTGAGACGGACGTGCGCGGCCTGCTCGAGGGTGGCGGCGGGGGCCAGTGGCTGGCCGATGCGGGCGTCGGCCGAGGGCGGCGGGGCGGGCCGCTGCACGATGAACGTGATGGCGGACAGAACCGCGAGGATGGCGACGGCGAGGGCAAGGGTTTTCAGCTTCATCGGAGGAATGAAATTACTTGCGGCGGGAGCGGTAGAACCAGACGCCGAAGCCGCAGACGAGGAGCGGCGTGGCGAGGAGGTTGACGACGAGCAGGCGGTTGCCGAGGGCGTCGATGTCCTCGCGGAGTGCGCGGCGGATGTCGCGGCGCTCGCCGCGCATGGCGGCCTGCTGCTTCTGGAAATCCTCGATGGCCTTGGCGACCTCGGGCGAAGCGACGAGGCGGCTGCCCTCGGTCTTCTTGCCCTGCAGTTCGCCCAGCTTGGCCTGCACCTGGGTGAGGCGTGCCTCGAGGGCGGTGAGCTTGTCCTCGTACTTCTTGTTCGCCTCGACCTCCATGGCCTGGACGACCTTGAAGGGGTGGAGCGAGCTGCCCTTGCCGCGGATGGAGATGAGGTCCTGCGAGCCGGAGAGGAACTCGAGGCAGTTGGCGGCGAAGGCGAGGTTATCGTTGATCGGTTCGGCGGCGGTCTGGCCGAAGAAGTTCATCTTGCGCACGCTGTAGTCGTCGAAGAGCCAGTCGGTGTCGGCGACGACGATGAGCGTCGAGGTGGCGGTCGATTCCTTCAGGGTGGGCGGGCCCTTGGGCTCCTCTTTCTTGGCCTCGGCAGGCTTGTCGTCCTTCTTGTCGGCATCCGCCTTTGCCGCGGCTTCGGCGGACGGGTCGGCCGGCGGAGTGTCCTTGGGCGCACCCTCGGGGAACGCGCTCTTGAACTTGCCCGTCACAAGGGCGGCGATGGTCTTTTTGCCCGAGGGCTTGATCTGGCGGGTGATCTCGTCGGGCTGGGCGAACTGGAGCGCCGCGATCGGGACATCGCCGGATTGGTCCGAGGACTCGACGAGCGGCGTGAAACTGAGCCCGCTACCGGGTTTCGCGGCGAGCGAGCCGGGCTCGATGAAGAGCGCGGAGTTGAGCTGGGCGGTGGGGAGCGACTTGGCGTTGAAATTTTCGTGCTGGAGATTGAGCCAGACGGGATAGCGCACGATATTGCCGGAGCCGGACTGCACCTGGGTGGCGTTTTCCAAGTCACCGACGATCTTCTGCGGGTCATAGCTCACGCCATAGGCCGCGAGCAACTGGGGCAGATCGCTGGAGACATTGGGGGGCGGTCCGCCCATCATCATGGCCTGCTGGCCGCCCTGCCGCTTGAAATACTGCGACGACGGGTCGACGGCGAGGAAGACAGGCTTACCGCCGAGCAGGAACTGGTCGATGGCGAACTGGAGCTTGGGCGAAAGATTTTCCGGGTGGATGACGGCGAGCGCATCGAGGCCGGACGGCAGGTCGGTGGCGGCGCCATCGACGGGGACGATCTGGAAGGTGCGCTCCCACTCGCTGGCGACGTACTGTCCGGGCGGGGGCTGCTGGCGCATCATCATCATCTGCATGTCGGCCTGGCCGGCCTGGAGCGGCAGGCTGGTGATCAGGCCGAGCTTCTTCTTGTCGAATTGCTCGACACTATAGATGAGCTGCGAGAGGTCGTACTCGAGGAACTGTTCGCGCTGGGGATTGAGGGCGGTGATCGTCTTCTGCTGGTCGGCCTGGGTGGCGACGAGGCCGAACTGGATCTGCTCGCCGGACGGCAGGGCCTGCGGCTCGAGGCCGGCGGCGGTGGCGCGTTCCTCCTCGGGGGTGTCGGGCCGCGGGTCGATGACATTGAGGGTGAGCTTGCCACGGGCGGCGCGGACATACTGGCGGAGCATCTCCTGCACACGGCCGGCATAATTCTTGTAGGTGATCGGCAGGCCGGCGGTGCTCTTGGAAAAATAAAAATCGAGCGTGATGGGTTCCTCGATCTTGCCGAGCAGGGCCTTGGTGCCCGGTGAAAGCGTGTAGATCTGCTCGGCGGTGGCATCGAGGCGCACGGGGAGTGACGAGGCCAGGTAGTTGACCAGGACGAGGCCGACGAAAAGGAGCGCGATGGCGAGGGCTTTGCTGCCGGATTTCATGGGAGGCGGATCGCAGGTTAGCGTTCGAGGGCGACGACGTTGAGGAACAGGGTGAAGCCGATGAGCGAGAGGAAGAACATCACGTCCTTCGGGTCGATGATGCCCTTGGTGAAGCCGTCGAAATGGGTGGTGAAGCCGAAATTGGAGATCACGTCCACGAGCGGCACCGGGAGAAATCCGGAAAGAAACTCAGTGAACACGCTGTACCCGAGCAGGGCCAGGACGAAGCAGACCATCACGCTGAGCACGAAGCTGATCACCTGGTTCTTGGTCAGGGCCGAGATGAAGACGCACACGCCCAGGTAGGCGCCGGCCATGAGGATGCTGCCGAGGTAGCTGTTGGCGACGACGCCCCAGTCGGGATCGCCGAGGTAGGCGAGGGTGAGCACCATCGGGAAGCTGAGGAGGATGGCGAGGGCGAGGAAGGCCCAGGCGGCGAGAAATTTCCCCAGCACGGCCTCGAGGGTGGTCACGGGCAGGGTGAACAGGAGCTCCACGGTGCCGGAACGCTTTTCCTCGGACCACAGCCGCATGCCGGCGGCGGGCACGAGAAAAAGGAAGAGCCAGGGATGCCAGAAGAAGAAGCTCTCCATGCTGGCCACGTTGGACTTGAAGAACCCGCTGAGGAAGAAGGCGAGGCCGACGCTGGCGAGCAGGAAGACGACGAGAAAGACATAGGCCACGGGCGAACGGAAGTAGCCGAGGAGCTCGCGTTTGAAGAGAGGGGGGATCTGGGACATGGCGGGAGTTTTAGAAGGCAGGAGCGAGCTTGCTCGCGATGGTTGGGAGATCGCCTGCAAGCAGGCTCCTACAAGGGGAGGGTCAGAGGTCCGATTGCGTGAGGCTGCGGAAGATGGCGTCGAGCCGCGCGCCGGGCTGGCGGGCCTGGAGCTGGGCGGGTGTTTCATCGGCGACCACGCGGCCCTGCGAGATGATGATGACACGCGTGCAGATGGCCTCGACCTCCTCGAGGATGTGCGTCGACAGGATTACGGCCTTGGCGGCCGCCATGCTCTTGATCAGGGAGCGCACCTCGTTCTTCTGGTTCGGATCGAGGCCGTCGGTGGGTTCGTCGAGGATCAGGGCGGGCGGATCGTGCAGCAGGGCCTGGGCGAAGCCGACGCGCTGCTTGTAGCCCTTGGAAAGCGTCTCGATGGTCTGATGCCGGACGGACTCGAGATGGGTGAGCGCCACGGCGCGGTCGACCTGGGCGCGGCGGGCGGCGGCGGTACGGAAGCCGCGCACCTCGGCGATGAAGCCGAGAAACTCGCCAACGGTCATCTCGGGATAAGCGGGCGCGCTTTCCGGGAGATAGCCGAGCCTGCGTTTGACGGCGACGGGGTCGGTGGTGACATCGATGCCGTCGACCAGGGCGGAGCCGGCGTCGGGCCGGAGGAAGCCGGTGATCATCTTCATCGTGGTCGACTTGCCGGCGCCGTTCGGGCCGAGGAAGCCGAGGATCTCGCCGCGGCGCACGGTGAATGAAATGCCGTCCACGGCCCGTTTGGTACCGTAGGTTTTAACCAAGCCTTTGACTTCGATCATAGCGGTTGAAGGGAGGGGGAGAAAGCGTGAGAAAACCAGCGGATAAAAAATGTTCCGCCGGTATGCATCGGAAGAAATGACGGCATAAAAATCATGACGAAACCCTCAAGCGGAAATAATCGGCGGCCACCTCGGAGCCCCGGGCGCCTTCAATCCCAGGGTGGCGGAGGGAGATCGTGGGTAACATGTCGGCGAGCGGAATGACGATGCCGGTGGCGGAACGTTACGGTCAAACCGCTGCGAGCTCCCGTTCCTTCTCGGTCTTGAGCCGGAGCTGGCCGCAGGCGGCGGCGATGTCGTGGCCCTTTTCGCGCCGGAGCGTCACGGAGATGCGGGCGGCACGCAGGATATCGGCGAAGCGCTCCTGCCGGGTGAGGCTGGGGCGTTTCCAAGGCAGGCCTTCGACGGTGTTGTAGGGGATGAGATTGACGTGGGCATGGAGGTCGAGGGCGATGTCGCGAAGTTTCCGGGCCTGCTCGAGCGAATCGTTCACGTCCGCGATGAGGATGAACTCGAGCGTGACCATGCGGCCGTGCTGCTCGGAAAACGCCTTCACGGCAGGCAGGAGCTTCGCGAGGGGAAAGGCCTTGTTCACCGGCATGATCTGCTCGCGCACCTCGTCGGTTGCGCCATGGAGCGAGATCGCGAGCCGGAAGCCGAGCGGTTCCTCGGCGAGGCGGAGAATCTTGGGCACGAGCCCGCTGGTGGAAATCGTGATCCGGCGCGCGCCGAAGCCGAGGCCCCAGTCGGCATTCAGGATGGTGAGGGCGCGGATGAGATGGTCGTAGTTGGCCAGCGGCTCGCCCATGCCCATGACGACGATATTGTCGAAGGACGCCAGTTCCATATGCGCGCGCGGCGTGCGTTCGTCCTCGCGGTAGCAGACCTGCAGCAGCTGGGCGACGATCTCGCCGGCATTGAGGTCGCGCTTGAGTCCGGCCAGCCCAGAGGCGCAGAACACGCAGCCCATGGCGCAGCCGACCTGCGTGGAGATGCAGATGGTCTTGCGCGAGTGATCGACGCCGACGCCCTCCTGCGGGACGCGGATGATAACGGTTTCAATGAGCGAGCGGTCGCCCAGCTCGAGGAGGAGTTTGTCGGTGACGTCCTCCGACTGCTTGTTGAGCACGAGCGCGGCGGGCATGAGCTCGAAGGTGTCGGCCAGCCAGGTGCGCAGCGATTTGGACAGGTTGGTCATCTCATCCCAGGAGCGGACACGCTTCTTGTAGAGCCAGGCGAGGATCTGCTTCGCACGGAACGCCGGCTCGCCATTCTCCCGCAGGCGGGCGGTGAGCGAGTCAAGGGTCTCGCCGGTGAGCGGCGGCTTGGCGGGAGTGAACTTCATGCTTCGGCGGAGCGTAGGCGTCGCGGAGCAGTGCGCAAGCGGGTCGTGGGGCCGTCCCGTCAAGCCGGCGATTGGATCCTCACTCGCGAAAAAGCCGTTCAAGGTAGCTCTTGGGATTCTTCAGGAAATTGCGATACAGGCCGACGCTCTCGAGATCGTCGTAGGCGACCTGCTCGATCCGGCCCTGATCAAAGCCCAGGATCTGGGCATCGGGGTAGCTGGCGACGATCGGGGAGTGCGTCGCAATGATAAATTGCGACCCCTGGTCGATGGCGCGCCTCACCTGATAGAGGAACGCGAGTTGGGAGTGGGGCGAGAGGGCGGCCTCAGGTTCATCGATGAGATAGAGGCCGCCGGGCACGATCCGTGACTGAAATACCCTGAGATGTACCTGCTGTTCACATCCCGCAAGGGCATTTCCTCGCTCCAACTTTCTAAGGAAATCGGGATCACCCAAAAATCTGCTTGGTTTGTCCTGCACCGCATCCGTGAGGCTTGCGGTAACGACCCCACGGTTCTTAAAGGAATCGTGGAAATTGACGAGACCTACATCGGCGGCAAAGAGAAGAACAAGCATGGGAAGAAAAAACTCCATGCCGGCCGCGGCACTGTTGGAAAGATTGCCGTTGTTGGAATGCGCGAGCGGGGCGGAAGGACAGTAGCTCATCCGGTAGCCGATACCACCGCCGCGACGCTGCAAGGCGCGGTGAGGTGGACCCCAAAAGTTGGACAGGACGGATCGTTAAGTCCAAACCCGAACAATACGATCCATGTCCAAGAAACGACGTCAGCACAGTGCCCAGTTCAAAGCCCAGGTTGGTCTTGATGCCCTGAAGGGGATCGACC
>CAIKHO010000023.1 GCA_903827245.1 uncultured Opitutia bacterium | reverse complement strand
CTGGAGGAGCTGCTTCTGCACCTGCATGACCTTGTTCAGGGTCTCGATCATGTGCACCGGGATGCGGATGGTGCGGGCCTGGTCGGCGATGGAGCGGGTGATGGCCTGGCGGATCCACCACGTGGCGTAGGTGGAGAACTTATAGCCGCGGCGGTACTCGAACTTCTCGACGGCCTTCATCAGGCCCATGTTGCCCTCTTGGATGAGGTCGAGGAAGGAGAGGCCGCGGTTGGTGTATTTCTTGGCGATGGAAATGACGAGGCGAAGGTTGGCCTCGACCATCTCAGTCTTGGCCTTGTGGGCCTCGCGGACGTGCACCATGGTCTGCTCGACGACCGCGAGCAGCTGGGCCGCGGGGATGCGCTGCTCGGCCTCGATCTGCTTGAGGCGGTGGTTGATGCTGCGCGGGTCGATGCTGGCGTCCTTCTTGGTCTTGGGATGCTTCGCGCGCTCGAGCTGGCGGTGGAGGGACTCGACCTCCTCGATGGCGGGCCGCAGCTGCTCGAGGTATTCCTCGTAGACCTTGAGCTTGAAGTAGAACTTGGAAAAGTGGGCGCGCAAGACGGACTCGCGCTTGCGGAACTTGGAGTGGACCTTCTTTTTCTCCGCCTCGGTGCGGGCCTTGAGGTATTCGTGCCAGCCCTCGGCGGTAGAGGCCTCGGCCTTCTGCGTGCCCTCGACGAGCTTGGGCAGCGACTTGAAGTAGGCCTCGCGCGAATCGATCTTCTTGTCGATCACCACGCGGTCAAAGCGCTCCTCACGGTTGAGCAGCTTGGCGCCGAGGGTGCCGATGTAAAGGCCGATGGCGGAGGCCTGGAACAGCGCCTCCTGGGCCTTCAGCTCGGCGTTCTCGATGCGCTTGGAAATCTCGACCTCCTGCTCGCGGGTGAGCAGCGGGACCTGGCCCATCTGCTTGAGGTACATCCGGACGGGATCGTCGAGGATGTCGTTCTGCGAGGTGCGCGACTCCTCTTCCTCGGCCTCCTCCTGGCGCTGTTTGTAATCCTCGACTTGGTCGGGCTCGAGGATCTCGATCTCCAGATTCTGCAGGATCGAGAGAACATTGTCGATTTCCTCCTGGTTCTCGACCGACTCCGGCAGGGCCTCGTTGATGTCGTCGAACGTCAGGTAGCCCTGCTCCTTGGAGAGGCGGATGAGCTGGCGGATCTTTTCATTGATGCCCCCGGCGGCGCCCTCGGGACCGGGCGCGCCCGCTTCACCGCTGGCGGACGGGACGTGCTTGAGGGCGGCCTCTACGGCTTCGGACTGGGCGGTGTCGGCGGACTTGGCTTTGCGCGGCATGAGATGGATTGGGCGAGGGAAAATCAAACGTCTGCGACCAGGTTGAAGGCCTGGCGCAGCTGTCTTTGCAGTTCGGTGCGTTCTTTTAAGAGTGAAAGTGGGTCAGATTTACTGTCCGCGTGGTGATTGGCTAAATCAAGTTCTATTTGCCGGAGGCGGGGTTCCAGGGCCCGCGTGCGGAGCTGGCGGAGGCCCTCGAGGGCGACCTTGAAGGGATCGTCCACGGCGGGCGCCTGAAACAGCAGCGACGCCACCAGAGCCCGTTCCTCGGCGGTTTCAAGCAGGACGTCGAGATGATCGCGGCCCGGCCAGCTGCCGTGTTCGAACTCATTGAGGAAGCGGTTCAGGAGGACCCCGGCGGGGTGGGTGCGGTCGATCCAGTCATGGGGCAGAATCGCGCTGAGGGGCTTCCCGAGCCGCTCGAAATGGAGGCAGAGCATCAGGAGATGATTTTCCGGGGTATGGGATGCCGCGACGGTGGAAGAAGGGTGGATGACCGCGGTGGGGGCGCCTTCGGGAGCGGGTGCGCGGGCGGCACGGATGGCATCGGTTTGCTGCTGGCGCCGCTGCTGGGTGAGGAAATCCTTCTGGAGGGCGGCGACCGGGAGCTTGAGCCAGGCGGCCACCTCGCCGACGAAGCCGGCCCGGGCGACCTCGGATTCGGCCGCGGCGATGATCTCGTGAAGCTGCCGGGCGGCCCCGGCCTTTTGTTCGGGCGTGGCGAGGTCGGGCGCGGGCAGCACGGCCCGGCAGGCGAACGCCATGGCGCCCAGCGCCCCGCGGCGCACTTCGTCGTAGGCCGCCAGTCCGCGCTCGAGGAACAGCAGGTCGGGGTCGATCTTGTCGGCTCCGGCGAGCGTGAGGAACCGCACCTCCAGCCCGGCCTTCAGGGCCATCGGGAGGAAGCGCAGCGACGCCTTTTGCCCGGCGCTGTCGCTGTCGAAGAAACACTCGACCTGCGTCTGGTAGCGGCGCAGCAGCACCAGTTGCGACTCGGTGATCGCCGTGCCCTGCGGGGCGATGGCGGTCTTGAGCCCGACGGACCAGCAGCGCAGGGCGTCGAGCTGGCCCTCGACGAGAACGAATGGGCGGCCCTCGCCCACGGCGGTGCGGGCCCGGTCGAGGTTGAAGAGCAAGTGGCCCTTCGTGAAGATCGGGGTCTCGGGTGAGTTGACGTACTTGGCCTCGCGGGCCGGGTCGTCCTCCGGGGTGAGGCCGGTCTGCCGCGCGGTGAAGGCCACCACGCGACCCTGATGGTCGCGGATGGGAATCATGAGGCGGCCGCGGAAGCGCGGCCGCAGCGCCCCCAGCGTGATCTGCGCGTCGTCGTAGATGAAAAAGAGGCCGCTGCGGCGCAGCGCCTCCTCCGAGAATTTCTTCTTGAGGAGAACGGCGCCCAAGCCGCTGCCGGTGGCGTCGGCGACGCCGATCTTGAACTCGTCGGCCAGTTCGGGGGTGAAGCGCCGTTGCTCCGTCCAGTAGGCGCGCATGAAGTCGCCGCCGGCGTCCTTCGCCTTGAAGGCCTGGTGAAAGTGCTCGGCGGCCAAGTCATGCAGGTTGTAAAGCTCCTGCCGCAGCGAACGTTCCTCGTGGCTCGGGCCGCCGGAGCCCTCCTCGTACTCGATGACGATGCCGAAGCGCTTGCCGAGCGCCTCGACGGCCTCGGTGAAATTGAACTGCTCGGTCTCGCGGACAAAGGAGATGATGTCGCCCGACTTGTTGCAGCCGAAGCAGTGGTACAGGCCGTTGTCGGGATTGACCTGGAAGGAGGGGGTTTTCTCGTTGTGAAACGGGCAGAGGCCCTTCAGCCGCGTGCCGCCCGCCTTCCGCAGGGTGACCACGCGTGAAACCACATCCGCGATGCTGACGCGCAGCTTCAGGTCGCGCAGGCAGGTGGGCTTGATGACGGGCATGGTGGGTGCAGGGGGCGATGCAACACCCCCCTATATATAGGCGGATATTCCGGAGCCTGCCGCGAAGAATGCACTTTCCCCCCGTGCGGCCCCCTGTCAAGTTTCCCGGCTCCCCGGCGAAACATTCGGCGGTTTTGGGCGACTTACCTATCATGCGTTTACTCCAGTTTTCGGCTTTGCTGATGATTTTGCCCGCCGCCGTCCTCGCGGCGACCGCGCCTCTGCCGCCCTTCAAGGCCGGCGCGGAAGCCGCCCCGGCCCCGATCGCGGCCCCGAAGGAGGTGGTTTGGGAGGCGCAATTGCAGAATTTCGACGCACCCATCTACGAGCGTGAGGTCGAGAACCTCATCACGCAGTTCGAGGCCAGCACGGGCCGCCACCTTGTGCCGGGACCCAAGAAAAGGGTGGGGCTCAAGATCTACACCGACTCGGGCCCGGGTGTCGCCACGCCCAAGGCACTCGTCAAGGCCGTGATCACCGCCTTGGAAAAACGCGGCTTCGAGTCGCAGAACATCTTTCTCGTCGGGCTCAACCAGCTGCGCCTGCGCATGACGGGCTATCTGCCCTCGCTGGTGAAGGGGGAGACCGATTTCAAGGGCCACCCGGTCTACGTGCTGGAATCGGGACGCTACTACGACCCGGTGTGGTTTTACGACAGCCCGCTGCCGCAGCGTTTCGACCCGATCTTTGCGGAAACCCAGACGCGCGATGTGCCCAACACCTCCACCAAGGACGAGGACCGGAAGAGCTTCCTGGCCACGCCGCTGTTCCTCGATACTGATTTCTGGATCAACCTGCCGGCCTACTCGGACCATCCGATCCTCGGGGTGAACGGGGCGCTGGTGAACGCCACGCTGTGGAACGCCTCGAACACCGCGCGTTTCTTCCGCAGTCCCGCCAGCGCGCCCGCGGCCGTCGCCGAGATGAGCGCCATCCCCGAGCTGCGGGCCACGTGGGCCTTCACCATTGTCAGTCTCGAGCGCTACCAGTTCATCGGCGGGCCTTATTTCAATTCCCTCTACACCGTCTCCGAGCCGCTGATCTGGCTGAGCACCGACCCGGTGATGCTGGATTCGCTCATGCTCGAACGGATGAACAAATGGCGGCAGCGGACCGGATTCCAGCCGATATCGGACGAGATCCAGACCCTCCAGTTTGCCGAGCAGCTCGGCGTCGGGTCGACGAAGGTCGACGAGGTCAAGATCGTCCATCTGGGCAACTAGGGCCCGCCGGCGAAATTACCTCTTGTCACCTTCGCGCCGCTCCGCCCATTTCTAGGCCGCCATGTCGTCCGCCGCGTATCTTCCCTTTCTGATCCAGGCCGTGCTTGCCGCCGGGGTGGGCGGCCTGATCGTCGGTGTCAGCCACCTGCTCGGCCAGCGGGCCCGGCACAGCAAGGTCAAGGACAGCGCCTACGAGTGCGGCGTGCCGGTGGAGGGCGTGATCCACACGCGTTTCTCCGTGAAGTTTTACCTGACGGCGCTGCTCTTCATGCTCTTCGACCTGGAGGTCGTGATCCTCATCCCGTGGACTTTCATTTATCGCGATTTTCTCGCCAACCACATCTCGATCCTCGGCCCGGTCCTCTTCTTCATCGGGGTGCTCGTGCTCGGGCTCGTCTATGAAGTGAAGAAGGGTGCGCTGGACTGGGAGAAGTAACGCGATGGCCTCGGCGATCATCCCGCGGGCGACCCGGCCTCGCGCGCCCGGAGTGGATCAGGCCTCAATTTCCTCTCCGGCCCGGCGTGAACCACGGCTGGGTGCGGCGGGCTAAAACGAACACCATCCATCATGCGGCTAGACAAAATCATCGCCCGGAGCCGCATCATCGATTTGCGCAGCGCCGACCTCAAGGGGGCGCTCGAGGAATTGCTGGAGGTGTCGGCGGCCAAGTTTCCCGACTTGAAGCAGGACGTCCTGCTGCGCGGCCTGCTCGCCCGCGAGAGCACGATGACCACCTATCTCGGCCAGGGCGTCGCGCTGCCGCACGTGCGCGTGAAAATGAGCCGTCGCTACATCCTTGCCATCGGTCGTACCCGCATCGGCATCCGCCACGATGGCGCGAAGGACGACGAGGCGGTCCGCCTTATCCTCATGCTGATCGCGGGCGAGAAGGCGCGGGATTATCTCCAGGTGCTCGCCTCCATCGCCCGGCTGGTCAAGGAGCAGGCGCTGGTCGACGACCTTGTCAACGCCCCCGACCTTGATGCGCTCTACGAGCGGCTGGTGGGTGGCTTCAGCGGGATCCGCCCGGTGCAAGCCCACCAAAACCGGGTCAACCGGCTGATGTTTCGCGAGGCCGAGCGCGTGGCCAGCGGCGCGAGCTGCGGTGCGATCATGGTGTTTGGCGACACGTTTGTCGGGGGCATCGAGCCGGGCGCCATCCAGACCCGGACCAAGACCATCCTGGTGACGCGCAACCCGATCGAGGCGGGCGATGGCCAGAAGGAGGAGTTTACCGAGACGATCCAAGTCCGCTCCTTTTCCAACCAGCGCATGGCGCAGCTGCGCAGCGCGATCCTGGTGGCCCTGACCCGCGGGATTGTGGCGTTCACCGATCGCGTCTGCTGCATCGGCGGGCTGACGGGCAGCAATCAGTTCGACACGCTGGTGGTGGTCGAGATCGAGCGCGAGTTCCAGACCCTGCTGACCGGCCATGGCGACCTGGTGCCGGAAGACGTGAAGCCCGAGGTGATCGAACGGGTGATAGCCGTTGCAACCGAGCTGGCGGTGGAAGGCCGGGAAGGCCGGCCCGTCGGGTGCCTCTTTGTCGTGGGCGACACGGAAAAGGTCGAGAAACTCTCCAAACCACTCGTGCTCAATCCATTCTATGGCTACAAGGAGGAGGATCGCAACATCCTGAATCCCTTCATGGATGAGACGGTGAAGGAGTTTTCCTCGATCGACGGCGCCTTCATTATCCGGGGTGACGGGGTGGTGGTCTCTGCGGGAAGCCTGATTCAGGCTGCCGATTACGACCACGCGCTGCCGAGCGGACTGGGCAGCCGGCATGCCGCCGCCGCGGCGATCAGTGTCGCCACCCAGTGCATCTCCATCGTGGTTTCGTCCAGCACGGGCCAGGTCATGCTTTTCCGCCGGGGAGTCATGCTGCCATTGACGGACAAGAAGATGAGCATGAGCGGGTAGGGTGGTTGGGGAAAGTCGAGAGACGAGAGTCCAGAATTGAGAGCCTGTTCTGCAAAGACTTGACTGCTTTCAGCCCGATTCTGGCGGATTCATCGATTTTCCGGCTCTCGACTCTCAGCTCTGCTCTCTCGACTTTGGGATTGCACCGGCCCGGGGTGGCCCTTTCCTCTGACCCTCCAACCATTTTATCACCATGCAAGAAGTCGTCACCCTGGAATGCACCGAAGCCAAGAAGGAGGGGAAGCCTGTTTCCCGCTATCTCACCACGCGCAACAAGAAGACCGTGACCGAGCGCATTGAGAAGAAGAAGTACAACCCCTTCCTCAAGCGCCACACGTTGCACAAGGAGATCAAGTAAGTCTCCCGTCAGTCGCCTTTTCGAAGCCGGGCCTTGTGCCCGGCTTTTTTATTGGGCCAGGCCCAAACCAAGTCGCAGCTCCTTCAATCCTGCCTGCTTGGACGGGAAATTCGTGCAGCTGGATCGTTTCCGCGATGTAGCAGCCGAGGTCACGAGGCTGGGTTTGGGCACGCACCTCAATCCAGCCTCGTGACCTCGGCTGCTACCTTCAACGGCCCGATCATTCCGCCTAGCGGGCGCCCGGGCTGCGCGCGGGTCCCTGCTGCTGGGCGACCTGCTGCTGCACCTGCAACTGCGAGCGGCGGGCGGAACGCCAGCTCTCGCGGTGCTTGCGGATCCAGTCGAGCAACGCCCGCTCAAAACCGATGTCATAGCCGAGACGCTCGGACTCGATCCACTTGTGCTTCAAAATCTCCTCCCGCTCGGCCAGGAACTCTTGGTAGAGGCTGGACTGCTTCACAAAATCACGTGAAGCCTCGGGTTCTTTGACGGTGGGTGTCATGCGACGGTCGGCGGGCGATAGATGAGAGCGAGGAGAAGCGGTCTGTCAATGCCGGCTGTAGGGTGAAAACACTAAGCGCCCGGAGCTGCGGCGGTTCGATGGCTCAGCTGGGCCAGCAAGGCGCCCGCGATCTCGCGGAAAACGACCGCCGCCGTGCTTTGCGGTGCGCTGACGACAATCGGGACCCCGCGATCGCCCCCCTCACGGATGTCCGGCAGGAGGGGGACTTGACCGAGCAGGATCGTCCCGAGCCGCTCGGCCGTGATGATGCCGCCGCCCTCGCCAAACAAGGTATGCTTGTTGCCCGCCGGGTCGGTGAAGTAGCTCATGTTCTCGGCCACGCCGAGCAGGGGCACATTGACCTTCTGGAACATCAGGCCGCCCTTGCGCGCGATGTTGGTTGCGGCCGGCTGCGGGGTGGTCACGATCACGGCCCCGTCCAACGGGAGTGTCTGCACAAGCGAAAGTTGCGCGTCGCCAGTGCCCGGCGGCAGGTCTACGATGACGATGTCCAGTTCGCCCCACTTCACATTCTGGACGAATTGCTGGATGGTTTTCATGATCATCGGGCCGCGCCAGATGACCGGGGTGTTGTCGTCCACGAGGAAACCCATGCTCATCACCTTCACGCCGTGCCGCTCAATCGGGACGAGGAGGGCGGCCGTGCCCTCGCCCTCAACCTCGGGCCGGCCCTGCAGGCCCATCATGAGCGGCACGCTGGGGCCGTAGATGTCGCAATCCATCAGCCCGACCCTTCCGGGCCGTCCCTGCTCAGTCAGCACCTGGGCGAGCGCGCAGGCGAGATTGACGGCAAACGTGCTCTTGCCGACGCCGCCCTTGCCGGAGGCGATGGCAACGGCGTACTTGATGGTCTTGGGCGCGCCCTTGCTGCCCGCGAGGTTGCCGCCCGTGCCGGCAGGGGCGGCGGCTTTGACCGCGGAGACGGCCACATCGATGATGGTCTCCTTCACGCCGGGCAGCGCGCGCAGGCATTTTTCCACCTCATTCTTGAGGAAAAGCGGGATCTTGGGATCGTTCGTCGAGATCGCGATGGCCACCTTGGCGGTGCCGTCCACGAGCGCCGCGGAGCGGACCAGCCCGAACGAAACGATGTCGCGGCTGAAACCGGGATACTTCACCTGCCGGAGATGTTCCTTGATGTCGTCGGGGGTCACGGAGGGAGAATTCGAATGCTCAGGAAATAAGAGTTGTTATGCGGAAGCTACGCGCAAATAGAAATGCCGCGACCTTCCATTTAATTTCGACGGTTTTTTCACTCATGCAAAAGTTCCTGCGCCTGTATTTTTTTCTCGGTCTGATCGCCGCGTCCGCCCTTGCCCAGAGTCCCCGCCAGATCGGCGAGGTCACGGTCATGACCGAGGGCAACAGCATCCCAGTCCGTGTGACCGCGAACACGCCCGAGCTCCGCACGCTCGCCTTGCGGGCGTTTGGCGCGCACGGCCGCTACCGGCTGGTGGCGAGCGGCTACGCGTACGACATCGTTTTTTCGGCGCTTTCCGCCACGCAGGTGCGGGTGGAGGTGACCAAGGGCTCGGCCGGCACGCCGGTGGTTTCCGAGGTGGTCACCGATGCCAGCGCCTCCCGTGCCCTGCTGCGGGCCGCGGATGTCGCCGTGGAAAAGACGAACGGGTTGGGACTGAAGGGATTTTTCACCGCGCAGCTGGCCTTCATCGGCGAAAGGACGGGCAAGTCCGAGGTTTATACCGCCGACCTGTTTTTCAGTCCCGGCACGGTGAAGCAGATCACGCATGACCGGGCGTTCGCGCTGATGCCGCGCTGGTCGCCCGACGGGTCGAGGATCATTTTCACCAGCTACCGCCGGTCCGGCTTTCCCGACATCTACCTGCTTGATCCCGCGAGCGGCCTGCCCACCACGTTCGTGAGCGTCAAGGGCACGAACCAGAGTGCGCGCTTCAGCCCCAACGGGCGGCAGGTGGCCATGACCCTGACTGGCACCGGCTCGTCTGAGATCTGGGTGAGCGACGCGCAGGGCCGGGGGCTGGTGCGCCGGACATTCTCCGACGCCGTGAAGTCCTCGCCGTGTTTTTCGCCCGACGGCAGCCAGCTCGTGTTCACGATGGAGCCGGGCCCGCAGCTGTACGTGATGCCGGCGGGCGGCGGCTCGATGCGCCGGCTCGTGACGGGTTTCACGTTCTCGGCGGAGCCCGACTGGAGCCGGACCAATCCGAACCTGATTGCCTGCACGGTCAAAACCGAAGGCAAGTACCAGATCGGCGTGTACGACCTGGCGAAGGGCAAAGCCGAGGTGGTGTCAAAGGCGCCGTTCGACGGCCAGGAGCCCAGCTGGCTGCCGGACGGACGGCACCTTATCTATACCGCACGCAGCCGCGCGACGAGCGTGTTGTGCATCCTCGATACCGAGACGGGCAAGAGCACGCCGATCATCCCGTCGGACTTCGGGCCGACCCTCCAAGCGAGCGTGCGGGTGCCGTGAACGAGGCCCGCAATTCACCGGTTTGAGCCCGGTAGGGCGCGGACTCCGCTCCGCGCCGGGCTTAAGGGCAAAGCTCCGTCCAGAAGTGAGTAGCCAGATAGGTTTGGATGTTGCCAAGGGTGTTCCCGGCACGGACGGAGTCCGCGCCCTACCGGCAGACAAAAGCCGCACCGAAAGGTGCGGCTTCGCAATGTCGCTTGGCGACACTCGGGCGCCGACGAGCAGCGCCCCTACCTCAATAAGTCTTACTTCGTCGCGGCCACGTAGTTCGCCTCGGCGGCGTCCCAGTTCGCCACATTCCAGAAGGCGGCGATGTAATCCGGGCGGCGGTTCTGGTAGTTCAGGTAGTAGGCGTGTTCCCAGACATCGAGGCCGATGACCGGCGTGCCCTCGATCCCCGCGACGGCCTTGCCCATCAGCGGGCTGTCCTGATTGGCGGTGGAGCCGATCGCGAGTTTCTTGTCCGCGCCGACGTAGAGCCAGGCCCAGCCGGAGCCGAAACGCGTGGTGGCGGCGGTGCCGAAGGCGGCCTTGAACTTGTCATAGTCGCCGAACGTCGCGGAGATCGCCTGCGCGAGCGTGCCCTTCGGCGCGCCGCCCTTGCCGGGCCCGATCACAGTCCAGAAGAACGAATGGTTACTGTGGCCGCCGGCGTTGTTGCGCAGGCCGCCGCGAATCGCCTCGGGCACTTTGCTCAGGTCCGCGATCAAGACGTTGACGTCGAGCGCCGCGAGGGCGGGCTGGTCCTTCAGCAGGTTGTTCGCGTTGGTGATGTAGGCCTGGTGATGCTTGCCGTGATGGATCTCCATCGTCTTGGCGTCGATGTGCGGCTCAAGCGCGGTGAGGGCGTAGGGCAGTTTCGGGAGTTCGTAAGCCATGGTCGTATGTGGTTATGGGTTGAAGAAAAGGAGGTTGAAGAATGCGTGCCGCCCCTGCCGGCGTCAACTCTGCCGGGCAGAAAAAGGCACTCGTATGCCACAGTGCCCGCCCGGGGCGTTGGGTTCCATTGTCATTCGAAAAAGGTAGAGGCGGGCGGCCCGTCCGTCCGTTTTGCTTCGGTCTCGGCTCAGGACTCAGGCCCCGGATTATTAGCCACGGATTACACGGATGGGCACGGATGGAAGACCGGTCATCTGTGCAATCGGTGAAATCAGTGGCAAAAATTCGGATGTCTTTCCCCTTGACGTTCTACAGGAGACGGCATTTTCCTCTTCTCCTGTAGAACATCTAGGAGGAAAAATTATGGCCAAGGAAAAACCTGATTTACTGCAAGGCACGCTGGACATGCTGATCCTGAAGGCGCTCCAGCTCGAACCGATGCACGGCTTCGGCATCTCCGTCCGCATCCGGCAGATGTCCGACGAGGTGCTCCTCGTGGAGCAGGGCTCACTGTATCCCGCGCTATACCGCCTGGAGGAGCAGGGCTGGATCAAGGCGGAGTGGGGTGTCTCCGACAACAACCGCAAGGCGCGCTTCTACGAGCTCACCGCCGCCGGCCGGAAGCAGCTCAACGCCGAGACCGAAAACTGGGCGCGGGTGTCCGCCGCGATCAACCTGATCCTGAAGAACGCGTAGCACCTCCCGCGCATGTCCCGGGCGAGCGACAAGAGGATTGGGAAAAGCGCCCGGCTTGTAGGGGCGTTCCTCGCGGACGCCCTCCGTGGTTCCCACTCCCCTCTAAAAAGAGGGGTGCCCAGCGGGCGGGGTGTGTCGGATCGATTCCGCCGGGATCGGACGGCGACCGGGAGGTCGCCGCTCCAGCTTCATTCGGCTACACCATTGTCTAATATGCCTTAGCGCAGGGCCGGCATGGCGAAGGTGTAACTGCCGGCGGGCACGGTCAGCTGGACGCGGCCGTTCGAACCGCCGACTTCGCTTGCGTCATGCAATTCACGCAGCGGGCGGCCGCCCTCGGTGACATCGCCCACGCCGGTCGCTGGCAGGCTGACCTGCGCCTGGGTGTTAGGCGGCACGGTGACAGCGAGCTCGAAGCGTCCGTTCACGATTTTCCAGTCGGAGGCGGCGACGCCGTAAGGGGTCTCTACGCTGGCCTTCGCGTAGGTCAGGTTGCCGCCGGGGATTGGGGCGACGTGAAAGCGTTTCCAGCCGGGGGCGGCGGCGTCCGGACTGAGTCCAGCGATCGTGTCATAGAACCATCCGACGACGGAGCCATACGCATAATGGTTGAACGAGTTCATCCCCTCGGGATTGAAACCGTGCTCGGGCGTCCAGCTGT
This sequence comes from uncultured Opitutia bacterium, assembly GCA_903827245.1. Classification (GTDB taxonomy): domain Bacteria; phylum Verrucomicrobiota; class Verrucomicrobiia; order Opitutales; family Opitutaceae; genus CAIUWA01. The sequence continues at coordinate 19,496 of CAIKHO010000023.1, read as the reverse complement.
CCCAGCGCTCCCAGATCGTCGTGGCGCCGTTCTTTACGCTGAAGAGCCAGCCCGGGTAGGTCTCCTGCAGCACGACCGAGTAGGCGAGGTCGGCCCGGCCGACGGCGGTGAGCACAGGGGTGACGAGTGGCGTGCCGAGAAAGCCGGTGGCCAGGTGATTGTTCTTCTCGGTGAAGGTGCGCACGAGGTGCGCGACGGTCTTCGGCCGCGTTTCGGGCGGCACGAGGTCGAAGCCGAGCGCGAGCAGGTAGGCGGTCTGTTCGTCGCTCGCCAGGCGGCCGTCGGCGCCGATGTATTCGCGGGCAAAAGCCGCCTTGATGTGGGCGAAGAGCGCCCGGTCGCTCGCCGCAATCTCCGTGCGCCCAAGCTCAGCGGCCATGCGGCCGGCCAGGTCCGCGACGTGTGCGAAGTAGGCGGTGGCGATCAAGGTGTACGGCGTCGGTGCCTCGGCCGCCTTGTAGCCTGGAGCCAGCCAGTCGCCATAGCTCCGTGCGCTCCGCCGGATGCCGTCGGGCCAGTCGCGCGCCTGGGCCTCGATCCAGCGCTGGATCGAGTCAAAATTCTCCTCGAGCAGGCGCCGGTCGCCGGTGTGGAGCCACGTATTGTAGGGCACGATGACCGCGGCATCGCCCCAGCCGGTGCTGCCGTAGCGCAGGCCGATATCCGGGGCGACGTCGGCAAACCCGCTCTGGCCGCCCGGCTCATCGCGGTAACTGTCGCGCACGGAGGCCAGCCACTGCCGGTAGAACGCGCCGCTCCCGAAATTATAGTTGGCCGTGTTGGAGAAAACCTCGGCGTCTCCGGTCCAGCCGAGGCGCTCGTCGCGCTGCGGGCAGTCGGTCGGGACCTCGAGGAAATTCCCCTTCTGGCCCCAGAGGGTATTGGCGTAGAGTTTGTTCAGGAGCGGATTGGAGCACTCGAAGAAGCCAATGCGCGGGAGGTCCGAGTGCAGCACCACGCCCGTGATGGCGTCGTCGGACGGATGCTGGACTCCCGAAAGCTCGACATAGCGGAAGCCGAAGAAAGAAAACCGCGGCTCCCACGTCTCGACGCCCCCGCCCTGTGCAATGTAAGTCGCGGTCGCATGCGCGGAGCGGAGGTTCTTGGTGTGGATCGTCCCATCGGCCTCGAGCATCTCGGCGAAACGCATGGTCACTTCCGTCCCGGCTGCCACCTGTGCCTTCAGCCGCGCCCACCCGACCATGTTCTGGCCAAGGTCGTAGAGGAACACGCCGGGCGAAACCTCGCGGCGCGAGACCGGATGCAGTTCCTCGGTCCGGCGCACAGGCGGTGCGTAATGTGCGGTGATCGCGGTCACGGCCGAGGACGGGCCCTCTGGTTGCGCCGGGTGCCAGGTCCAGGCGGCGCCTTGTGCCGTGCTCCACTGGGGATCTTCCCGGCGGGCGTCGAAGGTTTCGCCGTAGTAGATGGACTGAGCGACGATCGGTCCCTCGGCCCAGCGCCAGTTCTTGTCGGTTGCGACCGTGGTCGTGTTTCCGGCCTCATCGGTGAGTTCCAGAAAGGCGGAGACCAGGGGTTCATGGCCGAATTGCGAACTGCGGAGCAGCGTGCTGCTGTACCAGCCCTCGCCGAGGATGAGGCCGAGGGCGTTGCGGCCCGCCTGGACCTTGGCGGTCACATCGTAGGCGACATAGAAGACGCGCCGATGGTAATCGGGCCAGCCGGGAACGAAGTAGTCGTTGCCGACCTTGCGGCCGTTGAGCCACGGCTCGACGACGCCGAAGGCCGACAGGTACAGCCGCGCCCGGGCCGGCCGGACCGCGACGTCGAATTCGCCCCGGAAATAGCGCGCGGCCGGCGCGGCACCCTGCGGCGTGGCGACGCCGTTGCCAAGCCAGGCGGAGGTGGCCGGCCAGGCGCCGCCGAGGAGTCCGGTTTCAAATACCGCGGCCGCGCTCCACCCGCTGTCTCGGCCGCGTTCATCCCAGACGCGCACCTGCCATTGATAGCGGTGCTTCGGTTTCGGCGTGAAACCGGGGACGCTGACCATCAGCGACTGGTCGGAGGCGGCGCGGGGCGTCTCGACGACTTCGCCGGAAGGCTGGCCGTTGGGGCCGACCTCGGTGATGCGCAGTTGAAGCGCGGTCTGCCGTGCGCCGCGTTCGGTCGATTCGAGGCGCCACGAGAAGCGCGGGGCGAGGGTGTCGATGACCATCGGCTCGACGAGTCCGTCACAGGTGAGATGAGAAATCACGGGGGTGTTTTCGGCGGCGGCGGCGAACGAGAGCACGGCCGACCAGCATGCGATCAGGGGTAGGGGGCGCATGTCACCTGCCTACCGGGTTTCCGTTTTGCGACAAGGATTCTCTCGGCGACGATTGTCCGTACGAATCGGATTCCAGAAGTTTTGCGCCACGAGGCCACGTTTTCAAACCTGATTGAAGTTTCGGGCGTGGCGCCGCTGCGTCGTCGCGCGAGACTGATCGAGATCGGTTCAGATTTCTTCCGCGCGCTTCAGCTTGAAGAACGCCTGCAGCAATTCCCGGCATTCGGCCTCGAGCACCCCGCCGGCGGTGAGTTCGAGGTGATGATTTACCCGCGGGAGATCGTTGAGATTGGTCGCGCCGCCGAGGCAGCCCATCTTCGGGTCGGGGACGGCGTAGCACACGCGTTTCACGCGCGACATCAGCATGGCGCCGGAGCACATCGGGCACGGTTCCTTGGTCACGTAGACCGTCGCACCCTCGAGCCGCCAGTCGCCCAGCTTGGCGGCGGCCTGGGTCAGCGCGAGCATCTCGGCATGGGCAGTGGGATCGTCCGAGCCCTCGACGGTGTTGTGCGCCGCGGCGACGATTTCGCCGCCGATTTCAATGACGGCACCGATCGGCACCTCGTCCCGCCGCCACGCGTCGATGGCCTGGTTGTACGCCAGGCTCATGTAGAGCACGTCGTCCCTCGCGAGTTGCGACGGAAAGCGTTTCTCGAACGGGCAGGCGGGCGGATTCATTTCGGGAGACGGCTAGCACTACCCATTCCCAATTACCAATTACAAACTACCAATTCCTAATTCCCAACTGCCAACCGCAAAACCTCGGCTTTCCGCTCCAATTACCTCTCTGTCAGCTAAAACCTTGCCTAGCCTGCGTGTTTCCGCCTTATGAAGGCCTTTTATTTCCCCTCACGAGCAACGCCTATGATTTCCTCCACTGCTGCCAACTCCCGCGTCCACCATGGCTGAAGGCAACGCGATCGAAGTTGAGGGCAAGGTTGTGGCCGTGCTCCCCGGCACCATGTTCAAGGTCCAGCTGGCCAACGGGCACGTCGTGCTGGCGCACATTTCCGGCAAGCTGCGGAAAAATTTCATCAAGATCGCCGCGGGCGACATGGTGAAGATGGAGATGAGCCCCTACGACCTCGAGAAGGCGCGTATCACTTTCCGCATGAAGGAGCAGAATCCCTTCATTCCGCCGCCGCGCCGCCGACAATACTGAGCGCACGCTGACGTCATTCCGGCTCCGGCTCGGATTTTTGGCCACGAAAAGGCACAAAATGACACGATAGGAACCGGTCGGAAGTAGATCTGAGTTCGGACGCTCAATGCGTCTGGTCTTTTTTGTGTCAGTTCGTGCTTTTTCTCGGCCAAAAAATTACGGGATCGAATTCCGAGGTCGAAACGTGCGGCGGTTGGGGTTTCACTGATGGATAGTTCATGGCCCGCTCTGCATCACGCGCATCGTCCGCTCTCAGCAAGGCCCCGCCGGCCTTTGCCGGGGAGATCGATGCGTTTATCAGCTTTATCGACCTGGAGCGCGGACTCTCGCCCCACACGCGGGAAAACTACCAGCGGGATCTCGACCAGTACGCGGCCTTCCTCGCCAAACGCGGCGCCGCCGGCTGGAGCACGGTCAGCGGCGAACAGGCTGCGGCGTGGATTCATTCGCTGAGCGGTGCCGACTACTCGGTGGCCAGCCTCGCCCGCAAACTCACGGCGCTGCGGGTCTTTGCCCGCCACTTGGTCCGGGAAAAGGTACGCGACACCGATTTCACCGCGCTGCTGGTCGCCCCCAAGCTCACCCGCCGCATCCCCGGCACGCTGTCGGCGGCTGAGGTGGCGCGGCTGCTGGTGGCGCCGATCGGAGGCGACGCCCCGGCCCTGCGCGACCGCGCGATCCTCGAGCTTTTTTATTCCAGCGGCCTGCGCGTCTCTGAGCTCGCCGGCGTCACGATCCAGCAGCTCGACCTCGAGGACGGATTTCTCCGCGTCTTTGGCAAGGGCTCGAAGGAGCGCGTCGTGCCCGTCGGTGGCCGGGCCCGCGAGGCGCTGGCCGCTTGGCTCACAGCCGGCCGGCCACGTTTCGTGAAGAAGGCCACGGGCAGCCAGCTCTTTCTCAACAACCGCGGCACGGCCCTGTCCCGCGTGATGCTCTGGATGATCGTCAAAAAATACGCGAAGCGTGCGGGCATCACCAAGAGCGTGAAGCCGCATCTCCTGCGTCACTCCTTTGCCACGCACCTCCTCGGCGGGGGCGCCGACCTGCGCGCGATCCAGGAGATGCTCGGCCACGCCAACATCGCGACCACGCAGATTTATACCGCCGTGGAATCAAAACGGCTGGTCGACCATCACGCGAAGTTTCACCCGCGGAACAAGGGCTGACCAGAACGGTGCGGCCGGGGCCGATAGTCGAGAGTCCAGTGTCGAGGGCATAGCTGTCAGGCTTAGCCGCGGCTCTGATTGCGCCATTCCAGCTCAGCCAGATCGATTCTTGCGGGGTGGAGTGGGCTGTCCTCAACACGCTGGATGGAGGGGATTTTGACTTCAGGCATCGAGCCAACCTATTCCGAACCGTCGGGCCTTACCGCTGGGGCGATGGCTCGAACGCCAGCTTGTGCAGGTCGGCGTTGAGCTTGTCCTGCTCCTCCCGGGCGGCGCGCTGCGCGGTCTGATAGGCCGCCGTTTGTGCCGGGTCTTCCTGCCAGCCCGTGCCGTAGGCCTCCTGATTCGCCCTTTGCCGGGCCGCTTCCTTGGAATATCCTTGGCGTTGCAAATCGTCCGCCCGCCGCTGGATGGCCTTGGCGCCGGGCGGCGCATACACGAGGGCCGGCGATGCAACCGGGCTGGGCCGGCGGGCCGTCGAGCAGGCGGGAAGGACCAGAAAAATGGCGGCCAGCGCGAGGGGCAGCGTCCGTTTCACGGTGTCAGGGAAAGGCGTCTGGTTCACGGCGTCAAACCCGCTTCCGCACCGCTGCCGTTGGGGGCCATGATCGACCTGACCACCTGCGCCCCTCCCTGCATTGCAATTCTCCGCGGGCTTTTTTTGACTCGGCCCGTGTTACCCCGCACCCCGAGTTTGTCCGCAAGGCTTTTGGTCTTGGCCGCCCTGATTTCGTGCATTATGCTGCCGGGCATGGCTGCGGCTGTTTTGCCGCCGGTTTTGATTTCCATGGATGATGAACCCGGCCCAAAGGGTAGGGCGGACGGCTCCGTTCTCTATGCTTTTTTTCCCGGGCGGGGAAACATCACCGGCTGCGCGGTGGTGATTGCGCCGGCTGACGGTGCGACGGCGGGCGATCCCACGGGAATCGGAACACAAATGGCGCGATGGCTGAACGAACGCGACGTCACCGTTTTTGTCCTCCGCTACCAAGGCCAGCCGGATGGGCACAGTGCGGCGATCGCTCAGGCCGGCCAGGCTGTATCCTATCTCCGCGCCCACGCCGGCAACCTGGGAATTTCGCCGCGCCGCATCGGGATCCTAGGGTTTTCGGCCGGTGCGGATCTGGCCGCGGACCTGGCTTACAACCAACCGGTGCCGCCCGGTCCCGCGGCCAAGGACGGCGGAAACCAAGACTCCAGCCGCCCGGATTTTGTCGCGCTGGCTTGGGGCTCGGGTTCGACCGGAGCGGTGGCCGCCGGTGCGCCGCCGACCTTCCTGGTGGGTTCAACCGGAGCCACTGACGGCCGACCCGGCGTGGTCGAGTTTTGGACCCAACTGCGCGCGGCGCACGTGCCGGTTGACGCGCATTTTTTTGCGCATGCCGATCCCGCGGCCGGCCTGGCGCAGGGCGACCCCTCGCTGGGCGCGTGGCCCGCGATGTTTGAGACTTGGCTGCGTTTTTCCGGCTTCATGACCGATGCGTCGCGCGTACCCATCAAGGGCATGGTCTACCTCGACGGTCGCGTGCTGCCGCATGGCTATGTCATCCTTACTCCGGTCGATTTTGTCGGGGCCGGTCCGGTGGTCGGCCGCGTCATCAATTCCACCGCGGGCGTGCCGCTGGGGGAATTCTCCCTGCCGGCGGACCAGGGACCCGTGCCCGGCCTTTACCGGGTCGATGTGCGCCAGAACATGAACCGCTGGCTGAGCAATTCCTTCAGCGGCGACCTGTTGAACGTCCGGGGCGCGGCTACTCCGGCGCAATCCTACTTCGGCCATCACCGACTCCTCGCCCCGAGCATCGATGACCAGCACGCCTACACCAAGGTCCATCCCTCGGACCGCGCGGACTACATCGTCGAGATCAAGACCGGTGCCGACATGAACCTCGGCTTGAAGATCGAGGTTTTCAGCCAATAGGCCTCTTCAAGGATTTTTTCACCGGACATGAAATTCATTTTTTCCAGCGATGCCTTCTGCCTGCCGGTGCTCCTGCTCGCCCTCGGGGCTCCGGCGTGGGCGGCCGACGGGGAGATGGTGGGCGGGATCATCGGCGGCGCAAAGAATCCGGGCCAGGCGGCCTACCTTGAGCAAATCAAGAACAGCCCGGCCGGGCTGGCGGCCGGGATTCCCGAGCCGGTCTTGCTCTGGCCGGCCGGCGCCCCCGGGGCGGTGCCCGACGCGGCGGGTGAGTTCACCGACGAGGACAAGCCCGCACTCTACGCCTTTCCCGCGCCGGCGGGCCACAACACCGGCGCGGCCTTTCTGGTGCTGCCCGGTGGCGCATTCACCAACCGCTGCATGGACAATGAAGGCGTGCAGATCGCGCGTTTCCTCAACCGGAACGGCCTCGGGGGATTTGTCCTGCGCTACCGGGTCGGGCCGAATTATCCGAGCCGGTCCATCTCCACGATGGATGGGTTGCGCGCCATGCGCTACCTGCGGGCCCATGCCGCCGACTACGGGATCTCGCCCGACCGTATCGGCGTGATCGGTTTTTCCGCCGGCTCGGAGCTGCAGGGCGATGCCTTCTACAACAGCCCGGCCGACGGTGATCCCACCGCAGCCGATCCGCTGGACCGCGTGTCGGCGCGCGCCAATTTCAGCGCCCTGATCTACGGTGGTCGGAATCTCCGGAATCCCGCGGCCGCGCCGCCGACGTTTCTCTTCAATACGATCGAGGACACCGGCCATCTCAACGTGGAGGTCTCGGTCCTGAACTCCCTCCGCGCCGCCGGCATTTCCGTCGAGGCGCATTTTTATCAAGTCGGGCCGCACGGCACGAGCATGTCCCCCGGCGATCCCGAGCTGGGCCAGTGGCCCGGACTGATGATTGCCTGGCTCCAGGCCGGCGGATTCATCGCGAAGCAGCCGTCGCTGCCGGGCAATTCGCCTTGAGGTTGTCCTCGCTTTCCATGCGGAGCTGTAGCCGGCCTCGTTGAGGCCGGCCCGGGGTCAGCGACCCCGGCTACAATAAAACGCATTGCGACCAAATTTCTCCGGGGAGGTTGGTACTACACCCCATACCCGCCGCCGGTATTTGCGCCTATCTTTGGCGATGCCTCTCCTGAATGTCGTGCTGACCTTGATCGTCGTGGGTGTGGTGCTCTGGCTGATCAACACCTACATCCCGATGCAGGCGACGATCAAGAGCATCCTCAATATCGTCGTCGTGATCGTGGTCGTCCTGTGGCTGCTCTATGGTTTTGGCATCCTGAATCACTCCGGTGATATTCACATGCCGGCGATGAAGTAATGCCCACGTCCCGTTGGTCTTAGACTGATGTCACGCAGGGTGGCCGCCGACCTCCGGGCGGCGGATTCCGGGTGTATGATGCCCCATACCGCCGCCCGAAGCCGGGGTGGGGTGAGAGGCCTGAAGGTCGAGGCAGAAATACGATGCTGACATATCGGCAGCGCCTGTCACTTTCGCCGCGCTTCCCCCGTCATACTTTTGGCGCTGAATTCCCCCATTACCCTGTTTTCAGCGCGCTTGATCCGCTTTCTTCCATGCGCTTGTCCATCACCTCGCTCCCCGCCTTGAGTCTCCGCCCTTTTCTTTCCCTGAATCTGGCGGCTTTCGCCATCTGCGCCGGCAGCCTGATGCGGGGTGCTGACGTCAATCAGACGGCGACCAGCTTTCATCGCGATATCCAGCCGCTACTGGTGAATTATTGCTATGACTGCCACGGTGATGGCTCGAGCAAGGGCAAGGTCGCGTTTGACGAATTGACCGATGCCGGCCTGCGGGCGAAGCCCGACCTGTGGCTGGCGGTGCTGAAGAACGTCCGCTCCGGCTTGATGCCGCCCGACGACGGTCCCCGTCCGACCGCCGAAGAGGTCACCCGCCTCGCCGACTGGATCAAGTTTCAGGCCCTTGGCCTCGATCCGGCGAATCCCGATCCCGGCCGCGTGACCGTGCGGCGCCTCAATCGAATCGAGTACCACAACACGATCCACGACCTGATGGGCATCGACTTCAACAGCGAGGCCGAGTTTCCCCCGGACGACACCGGCCACGGCTTCGACAACATCGGCGACGCCCTCAGCATCTCGCCGCTCCTTTTGGAGAAATACCTGCAGTCCGCCGAACAGATCGCGAACACCGCGGTGCCGAAGGTCTCGCGGGTCCTGGCGGTCCGGTCCGCGACCGGTCGTGATTTTCTCCGGGACGACGGCACCCGCGCTCCCGACCAGATGCCGGTGGGCAAACCGGCGCATGTCTCCCATACCTACAAGGTCACTGACACCGAGGACTACCACATCGTGGCGGAGCTCCAGGTAAAGGGTTCGTTCGATTTTGATCCCGACCATTGCAACCTGATCCTCACCGTCGACGGCACACCGCGCCACGAGGAAGAGGTCATTTGGACCGAGAACAAGACCATCCATATCGACCTCCCGACGCACCTGACGGCGGGGGATCACGTCGTCGCCTTTGAAATCCAGCCGCTGGAACTGATCAAGACGCCGAAACAGGCGCCCTTCCAGCCCGGAGCAGGAGCACTGGTACCGGCGCGGCGCGACGTGCCGAAAGACGCGATCATTGTCGTCCCGCCCCCGTCCGGTGACACGCCCCCCAAGGACGCGCCGGTCGTCACGGTCGCTGCCGCGTCCTCCGGGCCCGGTGCGGCGGTGGTGGCCGCGGCTGTCGCCGTCGCTCCTCCGGCCTCCGCCGATGTGGCGGTCGACCCCGCGGTCGATCCCGCCGTTCCGGCAAGCCTGAAGGTCGCGCCGGTCGCCGCGCGGACCGCCGCCCGGCTCGATCTCCGGATTGCCTCGGTGCAGATCAGCGGCCCGGCGGCGGAAAAATTCTGGATCGCGCCGGAAAACCACTCGCGGTTCTTCCCGAAGGGCGCGGCCCCGGCCGAGCCGGCGGCGCGGGACGCCTATGCGCGCGAGGTACTGCGGAGTTTCGCGACGCGCGCGTTTCGCCGCCCCGTGGATGACGCCAAGCTCGACCAGCTCGTTGGTGTTGCGCGCAGCGTCTACCGGCAGCCGGGCAGGACCTTTGAGGAGGGCTTTACGAAGGCGGCGATGGTGGTCCTTGCCTCGCCGCGGTTCCTCTTCCGGGTGGAACCGGCGCCCGCCGGTGCGCCCCCCAAGGGGTCCGCCCCCGTGGACGAATACGCGCTCGCCTCGCGGTTGTCCTACCTCCTCTGGTCCACGATGCCCGACGACGAGCTCTTCCGCGCGGCTGCGGCCGGCGAGTTGCGGAACACCCAGGCGGCGCAGGTCGCCCGCATGCTGAAGGACCCGCGCGCCCAGGCCTTCGTGAAGAATTTCACCGGGCAATGGCTTGAGGCGCGGGACGTCGAGTTCCTCCCCATCAACCCGGTGGCCGTGCTCGGCCTCACCAACCGCCGCTCCAACGCCCCGGGCGTGGACTTCGACGGCGTGATGCGGCGCGCGATGCGGACCGAGGTGGAAATGGCGTTCGACTATGTCATGCGCGAGGACCGCAGCGTGCTCGAGCTGATCGAGGCCAACTACACGTTTCTCAACGAAAAGCTCGCGGCGCAGTATGGCATCACCGGCGTCTCGGGTGACAATTTCCGCCGCGTCGACCTGCCGGCGGACAGCCCGCGCGGAGGGATTCTGACCGACGGCGCGGTGCTGGTGGTGACCTCGAATCCCACGCGGACCTCGCCCGTGAAGCGCGGTTTGTTTGTCCTCGAAAACATCCTGGGCACCCCGCCGCCGCCGCCGCCGCCCGACATCCCCGCCCTCGAGGAGGCGAAGAAAGCCATCGATGGCCATGAGCCCACCCTCCGCGAGCTGCTGGCGGCGCACCGCAGCAGTCCGCTGTGCAGTTCCTGCCATTCGCGCATGGATCCGCTCGGCCTCGCCTTCGAGAACTTCAATGCGCTGGGCATGTGGCGCGATCAGGATGCCAAGCAGCCCATCACGCCGGCCGGCAAGCTCGTCACCGGGGAGGCCTTCGCCAATGTCCGGGAGCTCAAGCACATCATCACGCATGAGCGCCGCCTCGACTACTACCGCTGCCTCACGGAAAAGCTCATGACCTACGCCCTGGGGCGCGGCCTGGAGTATTACGATGTGCCGACGGTCGACCAGATCGTCAACCAGCTCGACCAGGAGCAGGGAAAATTCTCGGTGCTGCTCAATGGCGTGATCCAGGCCGCCGCCTTCCAGCGCCAGCGCAACCCGGCCCCGGGCACGGTCGCCGACGCGATCGGCATCATCCCGGCTCCCGGTTCCGTTTTCTCCGTGGCCGATGGCCCCCGTTAAGCTACTCCTTCGCCAAGCACCCACCCCCTCTCGCAATCAAATACCCGTCCCTCCGCCCCATGAAAAACCAACCGATTCCGTCCCGCGACGCCGCCCTGCGCCGGCAACTGACCCTCAGCCGCCGCAACTTCCTCCGCGGCGTGGGCGCCTGCATTGCCCTCCCGATGTTTGAATCCGCGCTCCCGTCGATGTTGCGTGCCGCGACGACCGCCGGGGCCTCGGCAGGCGCGACCAGCGCGAGTGGCGTGCCGCTGCGCATGGCGTTCGCCTATATTCCCAACGGCGTGCACCAGGCCAACTGGTGGCCCACGGGAGAGGGCAGCGCGTTCGAGCTGGCCCAGACCATGCAGCCGCTCGCGGCGCTGAAGAATTCCATCCAGGTCATCGGCGGACTCGACCACAAGGAGGCCGCCCCCGGCAACGACGGCGCCGGCGACCACGCCCGCGCCAACGCGACCTTCCTCACCGGCGCGCGGGCGCGCAAGACCGACAGCGCGAACATCGAGGTCGGCACCTCGATCGACCAGATGGTGGCGCAGCGCGTCGGGCATCTCACGCGGCTGTCGTCGCTCGAGCTTTCCTGCGACTTCGTCCGCAAGTCCGGCCGGTGCGACTCCGGCTATTCCTGCGCGTACCTCTACAACCTGTCCTGGGCCTCGCCCGGGACCCCCGCCGCGCCGGAGCCGAACCCGCGCCTCGTGTTCGAGCGCCTGTTCGGCCAGGGGGTTGCGCCCTCGGAGCGGCGCGCCAATTTCCAGGAACGCCAGCAGACCGAGAAATCTCTGCTGGATTTTGTGCGCGAGGACACGAAATCGCTCGAGCGCCAGCTCGGCTATAACGACCACCAGAAACTTGAGGAATATCTCACGGGTGTGCGCGAGATCGAGCAGCGCATCCAGCGGGCGGAGAGCTTCGGCCAGCTGCCCGATCCCCACGCCGAGACGCCGCCTGCCGGCATCCCGTCCGACTACGGTGCGCACATGGACATCATGTACGACCTGCTCACGATGGCGTTCCAGACTGACTCGACCCGCGTCGCCACGCTCCTGCTCGCCGGTGACGGCACCAACCGCGCCTTCCCCGAGATCGGCATCCCGGAGGGCCATCACTATTGCTCCCATCACCGCCTGAACCCCGAGCTGATGGCCAAGATCGCGCAGATCGACCTCTTCTACATGCAGCATTTCGCGCGCTTCCTCACCAAGCTCGACCAGACCAAGGATGTCGACGGCAACTCGATCCTCCACAACTCGATGATCGTCTACGGCGGCGGCAATGCCGACGGCAACCGCCACACGCACGACAACCTGCCCGTCATCCTCGCCGGCGGTGGCGGCGGTTCGCTCACTCCGGGTCGCTACGTGCCCATGGGCGGCAAGCCCATGTCGAACCTGTTCCTGAGCATGGCCGACCGCATGGGCGCGACCGGCGTGCAGCGCATCGGCGATTCGACCGGCCGCCTGCAGGGTGTGTAATACCAACGTCCGCTAGGTTTCGCGCTTTAGCCTACTGGCCATTCATGCCAGCAGGCCCAGGTGGCCGCCGACCTCCGGGCGGCGGATTCCGGGTGGCACGGACGGAATTGTTGTTCAAACTGTAGGAGCGGCTTTACGCCGCGATGGTTTTCCCGGCCGGCCCGATCCTCGCGGCGTAAAGCCGTTCCTACAGTGGAGTCAGGCGCGAACCGGTCGGCGGCTCAGTCCACAACCGCCTGCATCACCACATTGTGGAAGCCGTATTGCAGATCGAGGTTGTTAGCGGGCGAGCGCTGCACCAGCAGGATCAGGATGACCTGCTCCTTCGGGTCGATCCGGAAGTAGGTGTTGTAGGCGCCGCTCCAGCCGTAGGTGCCGGGCGAGCTGATCAGGCCTGAGTCGCCATCGGCCTTCTGCACGGCGACGCCCAGCCCGAAGTACTGGCCGCTGAGGAAGGAGAGCGGGATCGGATCCGAATGGCGCGCGGTCATCAGCTCGATCGTCTTGCGGCCCAGCAGCCGGTGGCCCTCGAGTTCGCCGCCGTTCAGCAGCATCTGGCAGAACCGCATGTAATCGGCGGCGGTGGAGAAGAGTCCGCCGGTGGCCGAAAAGAATTTCGGGTCGGTGCGCTGCTGCGTGGCCTTCACGAGCCCGGTTCCCGCCTTGACCGAGTAGATGGCGGCGAGGCGGGACAGTTTTTCCGGCGGCACGGTGAAGCCAGTGTCCACCATGCCCAGCGGCGCCAGGATTCGTTCACGGAGGTAAACGTCGAGGGTCTGGCCGGAGATCACCTCGATGATGCGCCCAAGCACGTTGGTCGATGCGCCGTATTCCCACTTGGCGCCGGGCTGAAAGTTCAGCGGCACGGTGGCGAGGGCCTTGACCTGCTCGGCCAGGACCGCGTCTTCCGGCAACGCCCCCATGGCGGCGCGCAGGACCGCGCCCGCCGGGCCACCCGCGGACGCCACGCCGGAACGATGGATCAACAGGTCGTGGATCGTGATGCTGCGCTCCGCCGGGACGACAACGTAGCCGCCGGGAGGGTCGGCCTTCGCCACCGCGACCTTCGGGTTGCGAAACTCCGGCAGGTATTTCTCCACGGGATCGCTCAGCAGCAGACGGTGCTCCTCGAGCAGCATCAGCACTCCGACCGTGACGATGGGCTTGGTCATCGATGCGAGGGCAAAGATGTCGTCGGTGCGCATGGCCCGCTTGCTTTCGAGGTCGCCGTAGCCCTGCGCCACCAGGTGCACCAGCTTGCCATGCCGGACCACGGCCGTGACTGCGCCGGGGATCTGGCCGTCCGCCTGCAGACGGTTGACGAAGGCGTCGACGCGCTGGAGGCGCTCCGACGACAGGCCGACATCCTCGGGCTTCGTGACGGGCAGGGGCGAGGCCGCGTGCAGGGCTCGGACGAATAATAGGCTGAGGACGGCAAGACTGAGGCGACGGGTATTCATGGGGATGGGGGGATTGACGGCCGGGATGTGGCAACCGTGACGGGTCCAAGCCTGGTCGATCTGGATTTCCGAATCAAACCTTGCATGGCCTGTCTGCGACCGAGGGCGTCCGGGTAGTTTGTGCTCGACCCTTGTCTTCGCCGTTAGCGTAAAATACCGTTCATTACGCTCCCTGCGGCAGATTCGGGCCGTTTAGTTCCCCACACCCCCATGCGAAAAAGCTTTGCGATCCTCGTTGCGCCGCTGGCGATCACCGGCGCCGCGCTGGCTTGGTTCGATCTCCGCCCGCCTGCCCCGGCAGCCGTTCCCGCGCCGGCCGCGGACCGCATGCCGCAGTTGCTGGAGGCACGCTTTCAGTCGACGGTCCATCCTTTCGTCCAGACCTACTGCGTCACCTGCCACGGCGGGACCAAACCCAAGGCCGAGCTCGACCTCAGCACCTACACCACCCTCGACTCGATCGCCCGGGACCCGCGCCGCTGGAACCTGATCCTCGAGCGGATCAAGGCGGGAGAGATGCCCCCGGACGACGCTGAGAAACAGCCGACTGCGGCCGAGCGGAAACCCGTCATGGGCTGGATCTGGACGATGAGCGCGCTCGAGGCGAAGCGGCACGCGGACGATCCCGGCGTGGTGCTGGCCCGGCGGCTGAGCAACGCGGAATACGATTACACCATCCGCGATCTCACGGGCGTTGATATCCGGCCGACGAAGGAGTTTCCCGTCGATCCGGCCAATGAGGCGGGCTTCGACAACTCCGGCGAATCGCTGGCGATGTCGCCCGCGCTCGTGCAAAAATATCTCGATGCCGCGCGGCTGGTCGCTGACCACCTCGTCTTCACGCCCGGAGGGTTCCGGTTCGCGCCCTATCCGATGACCAGCATCGAGGATGGCGATAAATACGCGGTGCATCGCATCGTCGATTTCTACCAGCATCAGGGAACGAGCATCGCCACGCGCTACGATACCTACATGGCACAGTCGCTCGACTACGCTGATTTCTTCGCGGCCGCGTGGCGCTTCCAAAATCGCGGTGCGCTCGGCCGCGGCAATGCGACGCTCGCCGACTTCGCCCGGGACGCAAAGGTGAGCCCCAAGTATCTCGCCACGCTTTGGACGACGTTGACGACGCCGGGCGGCGACGTCGGCCCGATCGCGGCCCTGCAGGCTCGCTGGAAAAATCTGCCAGCCCCCCGCGCCGGCCAAGAGCCCACCGCGTTACGCGAAAACTGCGTGGCGATGCGCGACTTCATCCAGAATCTCCGGCCGATGGTGCGGATGAAGTTTCAAAATCTCGTGCCCAACGACAACATCGTCGCCGCCGGCTCGCAACCCATGGTGCTATGGAAGGATCGCCAGTTTGCGGAAAATCGCACGACCTACGCCGGCAACGCGTTGACCCTCGATCTCAGCAAATTGATCGAGACGGATCCGGCCCTCGCGGCTCCCGCCGACGATGAGGGCCGCGCCCGCTACGAAGACTCTTTCAAACGCTTCTGCGCGGTTATCCCCGACGCCTTTTATGTTCAGGAGCGCGCCCGGATGTTTCTCAGCAAGCAAAACGACATCGCCACCGACCTTCTGGGCCATCGGTTGCTCACGGCCGGATTCCACAGCCAGGATGGTTATTTTCGCGACGACCGGCCGCTTTATGACCTCGTGCTTGACGAGGCCCAGCGCCGGGAACTCGACACCCTGTGGCAGGAACTCGACTTCATCGCCCAAGCTCCTGCGCGCCAACTCAAGGGCTTCATCTGGTTCGAACGCGGCGAACCGCCGAGTGTCATGGTTGATCCGATCTTCGCCTCGTTCCAAGCGGCGGATGACGATTTGCTCAGCCCGGCCAAGCTCCAGCGTCTGGGCGACGTCTATGCGACCCGCGCTGAAAAAATGCGGGTGGCGATTCCGCTCCCCAAAAGCGGGAGCGGCGGCGCCAATGCCGGCATCGCGTTGAACTATGTGGCCAAGCCGCTCGCTCCCGACGAAAAGGCCCCGGAGAATTTTACGGAATTCGAGCTCAGCGCCGCCATGGTCCAGGCCATCCGCGATTATTTCCCGGCCATGAATGTGCGCATCCGCGCGGTCGAGCAAGCGCGGCGTGAGGCGGAGCCATTGCAACTCAAAGCACTCGTCGATTTCGCCGCCCGGGCCTCACGCCGGCCGCTCGCACCGGCGGAGTCGGAAAGCCTGCTCGCGTTTTATCGGTCGCTGCGCGAGGAAAAACTCAGCCATGAGGACGCCATCCGCGAGTCGGTCGTCAGCGTGTTGATGTCCCCGGCCTTCGCCTTCCGGGTGGATCTGCCGAACGTCGCGAAGGCCGGCCCTTCCGCCGGCGTCCAGCCGCTTTCCGACTACGAACTGGCGAACCGCCTGAGTTACTTCCTCTGGTCGAGCATGCCCGATGACGAACTCATGGCGCACGCCGCGGCGGGCGATTTGCACCGGCCCGACGTGCTGCTCGCCCAAACGCACCGGATGCTGCGCGACAGCCGCGTGCGCGGCCTCGCGGCGGAGTTTGGCGGCAACTGGCTCGATATCCGCCGCTTTGAAGAGCACAACGCCGTGAACCGCGACCGCTTCCCTGCCTTCACGAACGAGCTGCGCGAAGCGATGTTCGAGGAGCCGATCCGCTTCACCGCCGATCTCGTCGAGCACAATGGCTCCGTGCTCGATTTCGTTTACGGCAAATACACCTTCGTCAACGCGACCCTCGCCCAACACTACGGCATGCCCGCCCCCGAGGGTCCGGCCGGCACATGGGCGCGCGTCAACGACGCCGACAAGTATCAGCGCGGCGGCCTGCTCCCGATGGCGGCTTTCCTCACCAAGAACGCCCCGGGCCTGCGCACCAGTCCCGTAAAGCGCGGCCACTGGGTCGTGACGAAACTCCTCGGCGAGCGCATCCCCGCCCCACCGCCCAACGTTCCCGTCCTGCCCATGGACGAATCTAAGCTCGGCGACCTCACCCTGCGCCAGACTCTCGCCCGGCATCGCGCAGACAAATCCTGCGCCAGCTGCCACAACAAATTCGACGCGATGGGCCTCGTCTTCGAGGGCTTCGGGCCCGTCGGCGAAGTGCGCACCACCGACCTCGCCGGCCGCCCGGTCGAAACCAGCGCGGTCTTCCCCGACGGCAGCGAAGGGGCCGGCCTCGCCGGATTGCAGGCATATTTCCGCACGAAAGTGCAGGACGAATTTCTCGACAATCTCTGCCGGAAGCTGATGGTATTTGCACTCGGTCGCAGCCTTATCCCCTCCGACGATCCCGTGATTTCCGCGATGCGCCAAAAACTTCCCGCCAGCGCCTATCGTTTCGACACCATCGTCGAGGAAATCGTGACCAGCCGTCAGTTTCTCGACAAACGCGTTTCACCCGACACCAACGTCGCCACCAACTGATCCCATGAAACACCCCGCCGCCGGAAATCCCCGCCCGTTTTCCCGCCGCCGCTTCCTGCACGGCGCGGGTGTCGTCATGGCGCTCCCGTGGCTCGAATCGATCCCGGTCTGGGGCGCGGAGCCCTTGACGAAGCAGGGGCTGCCTGCCGCCGGCCCGAAACGACTGGCCGTGATGTTCATGGCGAACGGCATCAACCAGAAATACTGGACCGCGAGCGGCGCCGGCACGGAGATGCAGCTCGGCGAGAGCCTTTCCCCGTTGGAGCCGGTGAAGACCAGGATCAATTACGTCAAGGGACTCTTCAACAAGGCCGCGGTCGGCGTTGGCATTCACCCCGGCATGACGGGCAACTTGCTTTCGGGCGCGCCGCTCACCAAGGGCGCCGAGCTCCACGGCGGCGTCAGCATGGACCAGGTGCTCGCCGCCCGGATTGGCGACCAGACCGTGCAGCCGAGCATGGTGCTGGGCTGCGAACAGCCGGTCACCGGTTACCACGAGACCAACTTCTCGATGGCTTACAGCTCCCACATCTCGTGGCAGACGCCGACCTCGCCGGTGCCGATGGAGGTCTATCCCTCGCTCGCCTTCGACAGCCTCTTCGACAATCGCGGCGCGCAGCGCAACCAGAGCGTCCTCGATCGCGTAAAGGACCAGGCCGACACCCTCGGTCGCCAGGTGAGCGCCGCCGACAAGGCCAAGATCGACGAATATCTCACCAGTGTGCGCGAAGTGGAAAAGCGCGCCGAAAACATGCGGGCCGCGAAAGCCAAGGCGGACGCCAAAGGGCAGGGATCGAGCATCCCCGTGATCGCCATGAAGCGCCCGGAGAATGGTCTCCCCGAGGACATCCGTGAGCATATGCGCCTCATGTGCGACATCGTTGCGCTCGGCTTCCAAACCGACAAGACCCGCCTGGCGACCCTTCTGCTCTGCCGCGACATCTCGGGCTTGGTTTACCCTTTCCTCGACGCGAAGCTCGCCCACCATCTCGCGAGCCACGAGGACGACGATGCGTTCATGCGCATCAACAAATATTACGTGAGCCAGTATGCCTACCTCATCCAAAAGCTGGCCTCGATGAAGGAAGGCGAAGGCACCGTGCTCGACAATTCCTGCATCGTTTTCATGTCGAACATGTGGTCCGGCAAAAACCACGACAGCGGCAAGGTACCGCTCCTCACCGCCGGCTCGCTCGGCGGCACGATGGAGACGGGCCGGGTGCTCGACTACACCGATGCCGGCAACGACAACCGGAAACTCTGCAGTCTCTATCTGTCGCTCATGGACCGGATGGGCGTGAAGCTCGATAAATTCGGCGACGCCGATACGCGGCTTGCGGGGATCTAGGCCCTCGGGAAAAAGCGAGTGTAGCAGCCGAAGTCGCGAGGCTGAGTTTGGGCCCGCGCCTCATCCAGCCTCGTTGCTCGGCGGCCACCTGTGCCTACTTGCATGCATTGGCCAGCAGGCAAAAGTGAAAGACCTAGCGGTCGTTTAGATTATTCAAATGTCCCGGAGCCGACTCCGGGGACATTTTAAGAAAGTTTTTTTAGAATTTACGCAGATTGCTGAAAGAACGGCCCGAATTCGGGCGTTTTAACTTCAGTATGCCATCACTGCGTTCCCATTCCATCGCGGTCAGCCTGGGGTTGGTGGCCATGTTTGGCGGGCCACCGCGCGCTCCCGGACAAACCGCCCTTGTCCGCCACGCTCCCACGCTCAATGGCGGTGTCGAGGGCGCGGTACAGCAGATGACGGCCGAGAACGTCACGTTCAACAGCAACGCCTTTATTACGGGCGACCTCCTCGTCCCGGGCACGCCCAGTGTGCGGCTCAACGGCAATGCCCAATATGGAGGTGCCATTGCCGGAACCGGCAGCGCGACACCCACCAATTACCAGGTCACGCTGAACGGCGGGGCGCGCCTGGGCCATCTGCGGACGCGGACCGATCCGGCAAACCTGCCCCCGGTCGCCGCACCGCCGCAGCCCACGGGCTCGCGCAGTGTCTCGCTCAATAATTCCAGCCAGAGCCCCGGTGATTTTTCGACGCTGCGCAATCTCACCCTGAACAGCAACGTCGGTCCGGTCGTCGTGCCGCCGGGCACCTACGGGAACTTCATCTCCAATGGCAACAGTCGCCTGATTCTCGGGGTTGCGGTGATCCCCCGAAATCCGGGCCACTTGTAATGTTAGTCTGCGGCCCTAAAAGGAGCCCAGACCATGAAAGGCAAAAGACACACGACGGAACAGAAGATCCGCATTTTGCGGGAGGCCGACGGCGGCAAGAGCAT
>CAIKHO010000022.1 GCA_903827245.1 uncultured Opitutia bacterium | reverse complement strand
GATGCTCTTGCCGCCGTCGGCCTCCCGCAAAATGCGGATCTTCTGTTCCGTCGTGTGTCTTTTGCCTTTCATGGTCTGGGCTCCTTTTAGGGCCGCAGACTAACATTACAAGTGGCCCGGATTTCGGGGGATCACCGCATGTCCGCCGTGCCTCTGTGTGAAATTTGGGGTTTCGAGTCCGACCCCTCTCGTACTCCACGACTTTGCGCCTCTGCGCGAAAACGGCCGGGCTCAGGCCGCGGCGCGCTTAGAGCCGCGCACGATCAGCGCGACGCCGGCCGCGGCGAGGAAGATGGAATAGAACGTTCCCCGGCTGAGACCGAAAATGAGCGAGGCGTCCGGTTCGCGGAAGGACTCCCCGGCCGCGCGCACCACGGCGTAGGCGATGAGGTACTCGCCGCTGAGGCGGCCGGGCTGGCGCTGCACGACATCGCTGCGCCAGAACCGCCATTGCATGAACGCCAGCAGCAGCGCTCCCTCCAGCGCGGCCTCGTAGAGCTGGGACGGATGGCGCGGGGGAATGTGGGAGAGCGGCATGTCCGGCGGTGCGCTGCGCGGAAAAATCACCGCCCACGGCACGACGCTGATCCGGCCCCAAAGCTCGCCGTTGATGAAGTTGGCCACGCGGCCGAAGAGCAGCCCGGCGGAGGCGGTCGAGGCGACGAGATCGCCCAGATGGGAAAACGGGATTTTTTCCGCCCGGGAAAACCAGACCAGCGCGAGGACCACGCCGATGAAGCCGCCGTGGCTGGCCATGCCGCCCTCCCAGACCCGCAGGAGTTCCAGGGGATCGCTCCGCAAGGTGTCAAATTGGTAGAGCAGGAAATAACCCAGCCGGCCGCCGAGCAGGACGCCAAACACGACGGCGATCATGAAATCGCCGATCTTGTCCGCCGGCAGAAGGGAGCGGCCGGCGCGGGCGTAGCGGTTCAGCAGCCAGGCCGCGGTGAAAAATCCCAGGATATAGGCCAGGCCATAGTAGCGGATGCCGAAGTTTCCCCAGTGTGGGCCGAGGAAGGGACTCCAGTCATCAACCAGGTAGGCGAAGGAAAGGCTGGGGGCGGCAGGCATGAGTGGTGGGGGCGGGCGGTGATTGCGGTCTGGACCGGGAAGTCATCCGGTCAGGGCTCGGGCAACGGCCGTAGGCCCCGTTTATGACTGGAAGGATCGGCTCCGGTTTCAAGGTTTCGGCGCCGGCGGCGGGGCCGGGCTGTCGTCCGCCTCGCCCGCGCGCCGGGGGCGGGATTGCCTTTGCTGCTTGGCCCGGGCGAGTTCGCGCATGTCCACGGCCACGTCGTCCTTCTCGAAGATCTCGCGCCCGAGGATGTGCTCCATGATGTCCTCCATCGTGAGGACACCGGCGGTGGAGCCGAACTCGTCCACCACCACCAGCATCTTCTGGTGGGCCTTCAGGCAGAGCTGTAGCGCGTTGGCGGCCGTCGCCGTCTCGGGGATGAAGTTCACCTCCTGCATGAGCGATTCGACGAGTGCGAGGTCATGGTCGTTGGCCTTCGCCTTGAGCAGGTCGCGCCGGCGCACAAGGCCCGCGATGTCGTCGAGGTTGCGGCCGAACACCGGCATGCGCCCGAAGGGCAGGTTGGGGAATTCCCGGAACACCTCGCCGACGGTGGCCTGCTTGCGCAGGGCAGTGACGACGGTGCGCGGGGTCATGATCTCGCCCACACGCACGTTATCGAGCGAGAGGGCGTTGGCGATGATGTTGGATTCGCTCTTGGAGAGCGTGCCCTGCTGCGCGCCGCGCTCGGCCAGCAGGATGATCTCCTCGTCCGAGCGGTGCACGTTCGCCTGCTCGGGGATGAAGAGCCGCACCACGAGATTGCAAAGGTAGGTCACGGGTGTCAGGACGCGCCGCAGCCACCAGAGGGGATAAACCACATAGGGTTGGAGCTGGCGGCGGTAGACGACCCCGAGGTTCTTCGGCAGCACCTCGGAGCCAATGAGCAACACGACGCCAAAGGTGATGGTGATGCCGACGAGCACGCGGTCGCCGAACAGGTGCGCGCCGAGCGCGCCGATGACGACGGAGCCGAGGGAGTTGGCGACGGTATTGAGCGTCAGGATGGCGGAAATGGTCTCGTCGAGCTCGTGCTTGATCGTTTCCAGGACCTGACCGCGGCGCGGACGGACCTTCTTGAGCGCCTCGATCTCGGCCACGGTCGTGCTGAGCACCAGCGCCTCGAAGAGCGAGCAAATGAAGGAAATGCCCAGGGTCAGGACGATGGCCAGGATGAGCCAGTGCATGACCCCAGTTTATGGAGCCGCCGCGCGTTGCGAATACAAACTGCACGCGGCGGGTCCGGTCCAAAACAGCCTTGCAGCGTTCCGGCGGGGTCCGCCTAGTCGTCCTTCCATGAGCGAACTCCAACGCACGCCCCTGCGCGACTTCCATGCCGCCCATGGCGCGCGCCTCGTCGATTTTGCGGGCTGGGAGATGCCGGTGCAGTACCGCAGCATCCTCGAGGAGCACAAGGCCGTGCGCCGGGCCGCGGGACTTTTCGACGTGAGCCACATGGGCGAGGTCGACGTGAAGGGCCCCGAGGCGGGCAAATTCCTGAATCACCTTGTGACCAACGATGTCGCGCGGCTTTTCCCCGGCCGCGTGCTCTACTCGCCGATGTGTTACGCCAACGGTGGCGTGGTGGACGACCTGCTGGTGTACATGCGCGGGCCCGAGGACTATTTCCTGTGCATCAACGCCGGGAACATCGCCAAGGACCTCGCCTGGATCCGCGCGCAGGCCGCCGGTTTTGCGGTCACGATCACGGACCGGTGCGAGGACTACGCCCTGTTGGCGGTGCAAGGACCGCGTGCGGCGCAGATCGTCCAGTCACTCACCGGCGCGAAGCTTGGCCTGGTGAAGTACTACCACTTCGTCGAGGGCACGGTGGCCGGCATCCACTGCCTGATCAGCCGCACGGGCTACACCGGCGAGGATGGCTTCGAGCTTTATCATGCGGCGGGCGACGCCGTGCCGCTGGCCGAGGCCCTGCTGGCCGCGGGCGCCCCGCTGGGCCTGGAGCTGGTCGGGCTCGGCGCGCGCGACAGCCTGCGCCTCGAGGCGGGTTACCCGCTTTACGGGCACGAGATCACGCAGGACATTTCCCCGCTGACCGCCGGGCTGGGCTGGACGGTGAAGCTGGAAAAAGGCGGCGATTTCAACGGTCGCAGCGCCCTGCTGGAGGAAAAGCAGAAGGGCGGCTCGCACCGGGTCGTGTTCTTCAAGACCGGCGACCGCCGCATCGTGCGCGCCGAGACGCCGGTGCTCGGGCCCGACGGCGCGACGGTGGGGCGGGTGCTTTCCGGCACGCTTTCGCCGATCCTGAACGAGGCGATCGGCTCCGCCCTGGTCACGACCGCCGCCGCCCTGCAGCCGCTCGCCGTGGACATCCGTGGGACGAAAATTTCGCTCCAGCTCGTCAAACCTCCCTTCGTCGAACTTAAGAAAACATAGGCGCGGCTTCCGGCCGCGTTTTTTTTGTCGCCGACAGACCATCGCGGGATAAACCCGCTCCTACATATCATCCCATCATGAGCAACGTTCCCCCCGGCCTCCGCTACGCGAAATCCCACGAATGGCTGAAGCTTGAAAGCGATGGCACGGCGACGGTCGGCATCACCGATTATGCGCAGGGCTCGCTGGGCGACATCACCTACGTGCAGGCGCCCAAGGTCGGGGCCGTCCTGAAGGCCGGTGAAACCTTTGGCGTGGTGGAGTCGGTGAAGGCCGCCTCCGACCTCTACGCGCCGGTGGCGGGCACGGTCGTCGCGGTGAACGCGGCGCTGGAGGGAAAGCCCGAGACGGTGAACGTGCAGCCCTACGACGGCGGCTGGATGTTGAAGCTCAAGCTCGCGAACCCGGCGGATGCGGCGGCGCTGCTCGACGCAGCGGCCTACGGCAAGCTGATCGCCTGAGGGTGGAGCGTGTTGACCCCAACACGCTGTATGGGGGCGGCTTCGCCGCAATGCGTTGGGGGCAACGCATTCCACCCCTGAGCCCGGCTCGATGCCCGCAAGCCCGGCGTCCGCAAGGGACGCCCCTCCGCCAAAGCTGAAAATAAAAAAGGCGGGCCTGGTGGCCCGCCCTTGATCAAGGCGTGAGGAAATCCGGCGATGCCGGCTGGCCTTCGCTTACCGGCCGGACTTGGCGGCCTTCTGGCGGGCGCCGTTGTTGAGGATGCGCTTGCGGAGGCGCAGGCTCTTCGGGGTGACCTCGACGAGCTCGTCGGAGGCGATGTACTCGATCGCGCGCTCGAGCGAGAGCTTGGACGCCGGCGTGAGGCCGGTGGCGACGCCGGAACCCTGCGAGCGGAAGTTCGTGAGGGCCTTCTCGCGGACGGCGTTGACGGCGATGTCCTCGTTGCGGGGATTCTCGCCGACAATCATACCCTCGTACACCTGCTCGCCGGGACTGACGAAGAGCTTGCCGCGCTCCTGCACCATCACGAGGGCGTAGCCGGTGGTTTCACCGGCCTCGGTCGCGATGAGCGTGCCGGTGATGCGCGTGAGCACCTCGCCGGCGTAGGGGCCGTACTCCTTGAACAAATGGCTGATCACGCCGCGGCCGCTCGTGGCGTTGACGACGTCGATTTCCATGCCGATCAGGCCGCGCGTGGTGATGGTGGCCTCGATCATCGTGGAGTGCGGGAGCTTCTCCATGTTGGTGAGCAGCCCCTTGCGGTTCGCCAGGTTCTGCATGATCGCACCGACGCACTCGTCGGGCACTTCGATCCAGACGGTTTCGTAGGGCTCATGGCGGTGGCCATCGACGATCTTCTCAATCACGGTCGGGCGGGACACGAGCAGCTCGAAGCCCTCGCGGCGCATCGTCTCGACGAGCACCGCGACCTGCATGGCGCCGCGGGCCTTGACGTTGAAGATGCCGGCTTTCTCGGAGTCCTCGATGTAGATGGAAACGTTGGTCTTCAGTTCCCGCATGAGGCGCTCGCGGAGTTGGCGGGAGGTGACGAGCTTGCCTTCCTGGCCAACGAGCGGCCCGTCGTTGACGCAGAACTGCATCTCGAGGGTCGGCGGGTCGATCTGGGTGAAGGGCAGGGCGTGGCCGGCCTCGTCAGCCGTGAGGGTGTCACCGATATCGACATCCTCGAAGCCGGAGAGGCCGACGATGTTGCCGGCGACGGCCGAGTCGGTCTCGCGCGTGCCGAGGCCGGTGAACTCGAAAACCTTGGTGATCTTGCCGCGGACGCGCTTGCCGTCGGAATGGCGCACGACGAAGACGGTGTTGCCGACGTTGGCGGTGCCGCCGAGGATCTTGCCGACGGCGATACGGCCGACGTAGTCACTCCAGTCGATGTTGGAGACGAGCATGTGAAACGGCTCGTCGGGCTTGGCAAAGGGAGGCGGAACGTGGTCCAGGATGGTCTGGAAGAGGGGCGACATGTCCTTCTTTTCCTCGCCGAGGTGGTACATCATGTAGCCGTCGCGGCCGGACCCGTAGACGACGGGGGCGTCGAACTGCTCCTCGGTGGCGTTGAGCTCCATGAGGAGCTCGAGCACCTTGTCGTACATCTTGGCGGGCTCGGCGTTTTCGCGGTCGATCTTGTTGATGACGATGACGACCTTGAGGCCGTGGGCGAGCGCCTTGCGGAGCACGAAGCGGGTCTGGGCCTGCGGGCCGTCGTAGGCGTCCACGACCAGCAGCACGCCATCGACCATGCGCAGGGCGCGCTCGACCTCGCCGCCAAAGTCGGCGTGGCCGGGGGTGTCGACGATGTTGACGATCTTGTCGTGCCAGTGAACCGACGTGTTCTTGGCCTTGATGGTGATGCCCTTTTCCTTCTCCAGGTCCATGGAGTCCATGGCGCGTTCCTCGACGCGCTCGTTGGCGCGGAAGACGCCGCCTTCCTTGAGGAGCTTGTCGACGAGGGTGGTTTTCCCGTGGTCGACGTGGGCAATGATGGCGATATTACGGATGTTCTGGTTCATGCGCGGACGTGGATGCAAATTGGAAAAAGAGTCCCAACTTGCGCACCCGCTCCGCCGAAAGCAAGGCCGAAGGGTTGGCGCTCGCCGGCAGGAGCGGCCTTATGCCGCGATGATTTAATCAGGCAAGCGAAGGATCGCGGCGTAAAGCCGCTCCTACAGCGTCAAACTTTACTACGGCCGGGCTGTGGCTCAGCCGTACGGATTGCTACGGCAGGAACTTGCGTTCGCGCAGCCAATAGAGGCACTCGTCTGCCCACGGCGGCGCCTCGTGGCCGGGCCGGCCGAGTCCCAGGCCGTGGGCGCCCTTTTCGTAGATATGCAGCGAGAACGGCACACCGGCTTTGCGGAGCGCCGAGGCGAACATGAGGGAATTTTCCACGGGCACCGTCTTGTCCTCAAAGGTCGCCCAGATGAAGCAAGGCGGAGTCTGGGCCGTGACCTGCAGCTCGGCCGACATGTCCTTCAGCGCCTCGGGGGACGGATTGGGCCCGAGCAGTTGGTTGCGCGAGCCGGCGTGGGCAAATTCACCCATGGTGATCACGGCGTAGCAGAGGACTGCGACGTCGGGCCGGGAGCTTTCCCGCTCAAAGGCATCGGAAGAATCGGGTTTGCCGGCATCGAAATGCGTCGCGAGGGTGGCCGCGAGGTGGCCGCCGGCGGATGAACCGATGATGCCGACCCGGGCCGGATCGAGACCATCACGTCGGGCAAACGCGCGCAGCATGCGCAAGCCACGTGCGACGTCCTGCAGCATGGCCGGGTTCCGGTAGCCACTGCTGCCGAGGCGGTATTGCAGCACGTAGGCCGTCACGCCGTGGGCCGCGAGCCACTCGGCGTAGGCGGCGCCCTCGTGCGCGGCAAGGCTGGAGTAACCGCCGCCGGGCAGCACGAGCATGGAGGCGCCGTTGCGTTTGGCGGGATCCGGGAGAAAGGCGGTCAGGGTCGGCTTGTCCTGCGGGCGGTCGCCGAGGGAGCCCGGCGTGCCCTGGGGCCAGAGCGGGATGGCGACGGCGGGGGCAGGTGCAGGGGCATCGGCGGCGGGCATGAGGTGGGTGAGGGCCAGAGCGGCGCCCAAGGCGAGCAACCGGCGGAGAGGAAGAAGGGGGTGGTTCATCAGCGGCGATTAAATCGGCGTTTGGTCGCAGGGCGAGTTCTGAAAACCAAGGCGCATCGTTGTGCACGGAGAGCCTCGGATTTTTGTGGCCAAAACTCCGAGCCTTGGCCGCAAGCTGGCCGCCAGAAAACAATAAGGCCCCGGAACCTTGCGGCTCCGGGGCCAAATTTGGGGGTGGGCGCTCGCCACGCGCTCTTTCCCGATGGCACACTGTTGGGCGCGCTCGCTTTCGCGGGCCGTGTGCTCCCCGACGCCACTCTCCGCGGCATGCGGATGTTTCGGTCTCATGGCGGGACCGTCCTGGCCGTTGCCGGCCGGGATCTTTCGAGTGAGGTCTCTTCGCCCGGTTCGGTCGCTCCCTGCCGGGAGCGGCGCGCCGGACGTGGTACAGACACGCCTGCAATCTTTCACTTCGCGTCGGTACCGTTGCCACGGGGACGGCTCCGGCTTGTGGCCGGACGTTGGCCCCGCGTTACGGGTCTTACCTCTTAACTCTCAGGTTGCTTTTGTTTTTGCAGTAGGGTGACGCGTTTTTCACGCCGCCCTATTTGAGGAGGTTGACGGGCTTTGCCAAGCCCGCTCACTCCGCGCCGTCCCGTCTCCTTTACGCGCCCCGCTCGCATGGCGAGCCGGGCCTTTTGGCGGGGGTTGGCCCGCCGGGAAACGCGACTGCGTTCTGGTCAACACAGTAGCAACCATTACCCTCTGGGGATAACTGCGTCGGTGCACGGGTCGAAACGTCCCGTGGACCTGACTCGGCTCAGACACGGTTTCTATTCGCGCCTTGCCGCTCAGCTCCTGATTCGTGGATGAACTGACCGGACACGACTCCGGCCAGAGGAGCTGGTGATATCTGCCTGCCGTGCGCGGTTGCCCGCGTCGGAGGGGAGGGTGGCACCAGCTGCCACCAACCTTTCCCCGGTCGCCCGGGATTATCCCAGTCGTGCTCTCGGCGGGTTTTTCAGGCCGCCGCACTACGACTGTTCTATCAAGGAACGTGATAGACCGTGCGCGGCGGATTAGAAAAATGAAGCCTACGTTCTTCACAACTTTTTGGCCGCCCAAAACGGTGAGTAACTTGGGAGCAATCTGGTTCACCGGTTATTCACCGGGACGGGCTTCCGGCTTTTGACTGAATACTCAGCAGGTTTTTTGCCACGGATGGCACGGATCCGCTGTCGCCCTTCGGGCTATGGCGAGACATGTGGACACGAATTTGAAATCCGGCATCCCGATCCTCCAAACCGCTTTACAGAAGGTAACGGAGGCAACGAAGGAGAGGCTCCGGCGGGGAACTCCCGGTTGCCTCCGTTACCTCCTGTAAAAAGGTTCGGGGCTCCCATCCGTGGCCAAAGCGGGGACAGCCTCATGCTTGCAAGTTGTCCCGGGTCTCGTGTTGGCTCCGCCTTCCTCCATGCCTGCTCCCCGCGATCTGCCCATCTACGAGCTTGAAGGCGCTGTCATCGCGGCGCTGCGCGCCTCGGGCCGGCTGATCGTGCAGGCGCCCACGGGCTCGGGCAAATCGACCCAGATCCCGCAGATGCTCTGGCGCCACGGCCTGCTCGGCGAACACGGTCAGGTCGTCGTCCTCCAGCCGCGCCGGCTGGCGGCGCGCATGCTGGCCAAGCGCGTGGCGGAGGAGGTCGGGGCACCGCTGGGTGACATTGTCGGCTACCAGATCCGGCTCGAGTCGCGCGTCAGCGAGCGGACGCGCATCCGCTTTGTCACCGAGGGCATTCTCCTCCGGCAGATGTCGTTCGATGCCACGCTGCGCGGCGTGAGTACCATCGTCTTCGACGAATTTCATGAGCGCCACCTCTATGGCGACATCTCGCTGGCGCGGGCGGTGCAGCTGCAACAGTCGGTGCGGCCCGATCTCAAGCTGATCGTCATGTCGGCGACGCTCGACGCCGGGGCGCTGAAGACCTACCTCGCGCCCTGCGAGGTGCTGACGTCGCAGGGCCGCAGCTTTCCCGTGCGGATCGAATACCTGCCGAAGGCGGTCAGCTTCGAGCACGAGCCGGTCTGGGAGGTCGCGACCCGCGAATGCGAACGGATCGCGGCGGAGGTGGCGGGCGACATGCTGGTCTTCATGCCCGGGGCCTACGAGATCGGCCGCACCGTGCAGGCGCTGCAGGGTTCGCGGGAGCTGCGCGATTTCGTGACCTTCCCGCTGCACGGCGAGCTGCCGCCCGACCAGCAGGACCGGGCGGTGGCGCGCTACGAGAAACGCAAGATCATCGTCTCGACCAACGTGGCCGAGACCTCGCTGACCATCGATGGCGTGACGGCGGTGATCGACTGCGGGCTCGCGCGGGTGGCGCGTTTCGATCCGCACCGGGGGATCAACACGCTGCTGATCGAGAAGATATCCGCCGCGAGTGCCGACCAGCGGGCGGGACGGGCGGGACGGACGGCCCCGGGTGTATGCGTGCGGCTGTGGACGGAACGTGAGCACGCCCAGCGTGCCCCGCAGGAGCTGCCGGAGGTGAAGCGCCTCGATCTCTCCGAGGTGGTGCTGACGCTGAAGGCCAGCGGGATCGACGATGTGGCGAATTTTCCCTGGCTGGAGAAGCCCGAGCCCAAGGCGCTGGAGCGGGCGGAGACGTTGCTGGCCGACTTGGGGGCGGTAGCCGTGGGTGGCCGCCGACCTTCCTCCTTCGCCAATGCTACGGCGGACAGGCTGGGCGGCGGTGCTTCCGCTTCCATCCCGCGCCCGGAGGTCGCGGGCCACCTTACGATCACCGACCTCGGCCGGAAGATGCTGCGCTTCCCGGTGCACCCGCGCTACGCCCGCATGTTCCTCGCGGCGCAGGAACGCGGCTGCGTGCGTCCGGTGGCGCTGATGGCCGCGCTCACGCAGGGGCGCAACTTCCTGCTGCGCGGCGTGCCGAAGGAGGTCGAGGAGGCACGGGAAAATATTTTCGGCGAGGAGCACGAGAGCGATTTCTTCCTCCTCATGCGCGCGTGGCGCTACGCCGACCAGGCCAACTACGCCCTCGACGCCTGCCGCCGGCTGGGCCTGCACGCACAGGGCGCGCGTCAGGTTGGACCGCTGTTCGCCCAGTTCCTGGAAATCGCCAAGGGCGAGGGACTCGACATCAGCGAGGGCCGGGTGGATGGCACGGCGGTACGGAAGTGCGTGCTGGCTGGTTTCTCCGACCAGCTGGCGAAGCGGCTCGATGCGGGCACGCTGCGCTGCGAGCTCGTGCACCACCGCAAGGGCCTGCTGGCGCGCGAGAGCGTTATCCAGAAGGCGCCGCTCCTGGTCGCGGCGGAGATCAGCGAGATCGAGGGCCGGGGCGGCGAGGTGAACGTGCTGTTGTCCACGGCGACGGCGATCGAGGAGGCCTGGCTGAAGGAAATCTTTCCGGATGATTACCGCGAGACGAAGGGCGTCACCTATGACGAGACGATCAAGCGCGTCGTCTCACGGCGCGAGCGGCGTTTCCGTGACCTCGTGCTCGAAGCGAAGTCGAGCAGCGACGAGGCACCGCTCAACGAGGCGGCGGCCCTGCTCACGAAGGAAGTCATGGCGGGCCGGCTGAAGCTGGAGGCCTGGGACGAGACGGTGGAGCAGTGGATCATCCGGGTGAACCGGCTGGCGGAATGGTTCCCGGAGCTCGAGGTCAATCCGATCACCGAGGCGGACCGGGCGACGCTGATCGAGCAGATCTGCTACGGCGAACTCGGCTACCGCGACATCAAGGACAAGCCGGTCATGCCGGTGCTCAAGGACTGGCTCACGGCCGAGCAACTCGCGGTGATCGACGACTACCTGCCGGAAAAGCTCACCATGGCTAACGGCCGTCGGTCGAAGATCACCTATGCGAAGGAAGGCTCCCCGGTGTTGAGCGCTCGGATCCAGGAGCTCTATGGCATCGAGGGTAAGTTCACGCTCGGCCACGGCCGGGTGCCGGTGAAGATCGAGGTGCTCGCTCCGAATCAGCGGCCGATTCAGGTGACGGACGACCTGACGGCCTTCTGGCGCGACATGTACCCGAAGGTGAAGGCGGAGCTCTCGCGGCGATATCCCCGGCACGAATGGCGCTAGTGGAAATCGTGGGAAGTTTGCGCCGGCAGGCCGGCATCACGCAGCGGCTCGATGCGCTCGGCGCGGACGTGGATCACACTGGAGGCGTTCTGGAGCGGGCCGGTGATCCTCAGCGCGGGCTCCTGCGTGATGACGAGGCGGTGGCGCTCGAAGACGTCGGGGATGACCACGATGTTGGCGATGCCGGTCTCGTCCTCGAGGCTGACGAACACGAAGCCCTTGGCGGTGCCCGGGCGCTGGCGGCAGATCACGGCGCCGGCGACCGTGACGCGGGTGCCGCTCGGCAGGGCTTTCAAGTCGGCCGCCCGCTGCACGCCCGGCAGGCGCGACCGCACCGAGGCCATCGGGTGCTCGCCGACCGTGAGCCCGAGCCCAAGGAAATCCGCGCTCAGCCGCTCGGCGGGCGTCATCGGCGCGAGCGGCGACGGTCCGCGCGGCATCTCGGCGAAGTGATGGAGCAAACTCTCGGCCTCGGACCATGCGGCCTCGACCTGCCAGAGCGCCGCGCGGCGGTGGGTCGAGAAGCCATTCAGCGCGCCCACGGCGGCCAGCGCCCGGCGTTCCGCCGCGGTGAAGTGGGTGCGGCGCAGGAAATCGTCCAGTGAGTCGAAGGGCCGCGCCTGCCGGGCCGCGAGCATTTCCCCGGCGGCGGTCGTCCGGAGCCCCTTCACCAGGCGCAGGCCCAGCCGGATCGCCCGCTCATCCTCGACGGTACAATTCCAGACGGACCGGGCGACACACACCGGCCGGGCGGTCAGGCCGTGGCGGCGCCCGTCCTGCAGCAGCGTGGCTTGCGAGTAGAAGCCCATCGGCTGGTTGTTGAGCAGGCTCGCATAAAACTCGGCCGGGCGGTGCACCTTCAGCCACGTGCTGACGTAGGCCAGCAGCGCGAAACCGATGGCGTGCGACTCGGGAAAGCCATAGGCGGCGAATGTGCGCGCCGACTCGGAGACACGGGTGATGACTTGGTCATTGTGGCCCTCGCGCCGCAGGGCGACGCACAGCTTGGCGAGCGCGTTGTGCAGCCGTTCGGGATTATTCGTGAAGCCCATCGCGCGGCGCAGCTCCTCCGCCTCGCCGCCGGTGAACTTCGCCAGTGTCATCGAGAGCTCGAGCATCTGTTCCTGGAACAGGATCACGCCGCGGGTGCGCTGGAGGATGGGCCGCACGATCGCCTCGACGCTGGGGTCGATGTACTCGTCTGCTTCCTCGCCGTTGCGCCGGCGGATGAGCGGGTGCACGAGCTGCCCGGTGATCGGGCCGGGCCGGACAATCGCCACCTGCATGGCGAGGTCGTAGAGATCCCGGGGCTTGAAGCGCGGGAGCGTCGCCATCTGTGCGCGGCTCTCGATCTGGAAGACGCCGACCGTGTCGGCGGCACGGATCCTCTCGTACGTCAACGGGTCGTCGGCCGGGATGTCGGCCAGGCCGCGCGGGCCGCCGCGGGCGGCGCAGAGCTCGAACGAATCCTGCAGCACGGCCATCATGCCGAGACCGAGGAAATCCACCTTCACGATGCCGAGGTCTTCGCAGTCGTCCTTATCCCACTGGCAGACCACGCGCCCGGGCATCGATGCGTTCTCCAGCGGTACGATCCGGTCGAGCTGGCCCTGGCAGATGACCATGCCGCCCGAGTGCTGGCCGAGATGGCGGGGCAGCCCGCGGATCTGCTGAAAGAGCATTGCCAGCGGGGCGGCGCGCGGGTGGTCGGCGGCGATCCCGGCCATCGCCAGCTGCTGCTGGAGCTCCAGCGTGTGGGGAAAGTCGCCGTTGGCGTAGAGACGCGAGAACCGGTCGAGGGCGTCTTCGCCAAACCCCAGCACCTTGCCGATCTCGCGCACGGCGCTGCGGCCGCGATAGGTGATGACGTTCGCGGTCATCGCGGCGCCGCGCGGCCCGTAACGGCGGTAAACCTCCTGGATCACGCTCTCGCGCCGGTCGCCGCTCGGAAAATCGAGATCGATATCGGGCCAGGAGGGCCGGCCGTTGGCGCCGACGCGGCCCTCGCTGAGGAAGCGCTCGAACAGCAGGCGGTTCTTGACCGGGTCGACCGCCGTGATGCCAAGCACGAAGCACACCGCGCTGTTGGCGGCGCTGCCGCGACCCTGCACGAGGATGCCCTGCCCGTCGCGCGCCCAGCGGCAGATGTCCCAGACGATCAGAAAATATCCGGAGAACCCGAGTTTCGCGATGAGCGCGAGTTCCTTGTTGAGCTGCGCGGCAAGGGTGTCGGGCAGGGGCCGGAATCGTTCGCGCGCGGCGGCGAAGGCCACTTCGTGCAGGTACTGGTCCATGGTTTTGCCGCACGGGGTGGTGAACTCGGGGAACTGGTAGCCGAGATCCTCGAGCGTGAACGCGAGCTGCCGCTCGAGGTGGACGGAATTCTCCACCGCCTCGGGGCGGTCACGGAAGAGCTCGCGCATCGCCCGGGCGGGCTTGAGGTGGCGCTCGGCGTTGGCCTCGAGCTGCCGGCCGGCGGCGTCGAGCGTCGTCTGCAGCCGCAGGCAGGCGAAGACGTCGGCCGTGGCCCGCTGTGCCGGCGTGGCGTAATTCACGCCACCGGTCGCCAGCAGGGGCAGGCGGTGGGCCGCGGCGAGGTCGGCGAGAAAGGCGATCTCGCGCTCCTCGCCGCGGACGCGATGCCGCTGCAGCTCGACGTAGAGCCGGTCCGGGGGAAAGATCGCGGCGAGCTTTTGCAGCGCCTCGCGGGCGGCGTCCGCGCCCGCGGTGCGCCAGGCACGGCGGACGGGGCCGTCCTCGTCGCCGGTGAGGGCGACGAGGCCGTCGGCGTGGTGCGCGAGTTCCTGCCACGTCGCCAGGCAGGGGCGCTTGCAGTCGTCGGGCTCGGCGCCGGGGCGCAGGCCGGCCGGTGCGGTGCCGGGCGAGCGTGGCGTGAGCTTGGCCTCGGTGATGAGCCGGCAGAGATTCTGGTAGCCGGTGCGGGTGGCGGCGAGAAGCGGGACGACCGAGCCGTCCTCCATCGTGAGCTCGGCCCCGGCCCGGGCGCGCAGTCCGGCCTCGCGGGCGGAGAGATGCAGCCGGGCGGTGCCGTAGACGCCATCGCGGTCGAGCAGCGCGAGCGCGGGGAGCCCGAGCGCGGCCGCGCGCTGCACGAGCGCATCGGGCGCGGAGGCGCCGCGCAAAAAACTGAAGGCGCTGCGCGCGTGAAGCTCAACATAGCCGTCCATGGCGCTCAGTCGTATTCCCCCTCGACGAAGTACGCCCCGCCCGTGAGCAGCAGCCGGTAGAGACCGCCGTCCGCGAGCGCGACATCCCATTCGGTACGGCTCCAGTCGCGGCCGGGCTGCCACCAGTCGCCGCTGCCGCGCCAGGGGCCGTGCAGGTCGGCGACCGGGCCGTGAAACTGCCCGGTCCAGAGATAGGTCGGCTGGCGCCCGCTGAACTCTAGTCGCGCCGGCAGCGGCGGGCGAAAGCGGCGGAGCGGCAGCCCGGCGGGGGTGTGCCGGGCCGGTGGCGCGGCCGGCGGGATCACGCCGGCCGGGGGCGCGAGCCGGACGGCATCGGGCCGGTGGGTGTCCTCGAGCTGCGGGGTCCCGACCTGATCCGAGCCGACGACCGCGACGAGGCGAGCGAGCGTCTCGGCGAAGCCGTGAGGGTCGCGCAGGCCGGTCTCGAACAGCCCCTGCTGGCGGACGAGCGGGCGCGCCGGGATGGCGGCGAGGTGCACGGCGGAAATGGCGGCGGCCGTGCGGAGCGACTCGAGATGGGTGTGAAGCGCGCGAAAAAGGATCTCCGCGTCGGCCGTCGGCTCGGGCAGGCGGAAGCCGCGGGCATGGCGGGTCTCGTCCTCGAGTTGGATCGCGAGCTGGAGCTCGGCGGCGACGAACTGGGCCGCGGTGAGCTCGAGCACGAGGCGGTCAAGCAGCCGCCGAAGGATGAAGAGCAGCGGTTCAAGGGTTTCCAAGGCATGCTCAAATTCCATCGCGGCCACAAACTCGAGCGGCCGGGCGACCGGGTGAAGCGGGCGCAGGCTGCCGCCGGCCGCCCGCTGCCAGAGCGCGAGGCCGGCGGCGCCGAGGCGGCGGACGATCTCATCCCGCGGCAGCGCGGTGAGGTCGCCGAGCGTGCGCAGGCCCCAGTCCGCCAGGATGGCGGCAAGGGCGGGCGGGGGATCGGCGGCCGCGAGCGGGAGCGGCGCGAGGAAGTTTTTTTCGTCGCCGACTGCCAGGACCACGCCGGCCGCGCGGGCCGCGTAGAGCGCCAGCTGCGGCGTGCGGGCGAGGCCGGCGGTCGCCGGCAGGCCGAATTGCCGCAACTGATGGACGGCCGCCTCGGCGTCGCGGCTGCGCCGGGCGGGATCCGTGCCGCGCAGGTCGACCGTGCAGACGCCCGGCGCGGTGTCCTCGACCAGCGGCGAAAGGGTGAAGCCGACGGCGAGAAGCGCGGCCCGGGCTTCGGCCTCGGCGGCTGGCTGCGGAGCGCGGATGACGAGCGTGGCGCAGCGGGCCAGTGCCTGCGGCGCGGTCATGCCCGGTTCAACCCCCGCGGCGCGGGCGGCCGGGTTGGCGGCAAGGAGCAGGGATTTTCTCCGGCTGTCGTCGAACAGCGCCGCGGGGCGCCCATTGGCTCCCGGCTCGGTCCGCAGGACTGCGTGCAGGGCGCATTCGGCAACATGAAAAACGGCGAACATCGGGAAGCGTCGCCTGCTCAGGCGACGGCAGAGTGGGCCACACGCTGGCGCTGCACGATCGGAACGAGCCGCGCGGCGAGGGCGGGGCGGGCGTCCGTGAGCGCGGCGGCGGAATGGGCGGCGGAGAGAGCGAGGCGCAGCCGGGCGCTGGGGATGGAGGCGCGCGGGGTTTCCACCACGAGCGCGAGGTCGGTGGGCTCGACCGCGCGCTGCAGACGGTACCAGAACGACGCCGGTGTGCGGCGCAGCTCGGCGTGGGCGGCGCGGCGCAGGTCGAGCACGACGAGGCCTAGGTTGGCGTCGCGCGTGAGCAGGTCGGCGGCCTGCAACGCGGCGGCGGTGCCCGCGCAGCGGACCCAGACGAGGTGGACGAGCAGGTCGACCGGATAGGAGGCGGGATCGAAGCTGTCGGTGCTGTCGATCAGCGCGGTCCGCCGGCGCGCGGTCCGCGTGACGGTGAGCAGCTGCTCCAGGAACAGGTGTCCGCCGCAGCTCGGGGCGCTGCAGACCAGCTCCGTGACGGCGCCGAGCGGGAGGCCGCCGGTGACCTCATCCAGCGCTGGCAGCCCGGTCGGCAGCACGCGGCCGTCGGCCCTTGGAACGGACGGAAAGCGCTCCGCGAGAAGATGGCGGAGCGCTGCAAGCGGGGCGGGCGGGGGCATGGATCGCGTGGCTGGCAAAAGAGGGGTGCATCAGGCGGCGGACTGGCGTCGCAGCAGGCCGACCATCACCCCCTGGATGACAAGTTCGGAGGTGGGAAGGAGGTCGGGATAGCGCGGATTTTCCGCGCGGAGGAAGGACCGGCCGCGCTGGGTGAGGAAACGCTTGAGGGTGGATTCGCCGTCGATCAACGCGGCGACGATGTCGCGCGGGCGTGGCTCGCGCGGGGTGAGAAAGACAATGTCATCCTCCACGATGTTGGCCCCGATCATGGAGTCGCCGCGGACCCGAAGGGCGAAGAGCTTCGCGGTGGGCCGCAGGCCGAGCGAAGCCGCATCGACGGCGACATGGCTGTCGGGCTGTTGCTCGGCATCGGTGGGCCGGCCGGCGGGGATCACACCATAAAGGGGAATGCGGAGCAGGGCGCTGCCGGGGTGGTGCGCGGGATGAAGGAGACCGCGCGCCTTGCCGGCGAGGCGGTGCAGTGCGCCCTTCTTCTCGAGGGCCGCGACGTGGCGTTGGACTCCGAACGGACTGGCCAGGCCAAGGTGAGCCTGGATCTCCCGGAGCGAGGGAGCGAGGCCGTGCCGTCCCTGGTGTGCCTCGATGAAATCAAGGACCTGCTGCTGGCGGATGGTGAGGGTTCCTTGCACAGGTGTACATTTGAATACTATGTGAGGAAAGGCAAGCCGGAGATGGGTAGAGGATCGATTTACCGATGATTGGATGGAGGAGCGGCTTTATGCCGCGATGTTTGGGGCCGCAGAGCGAAGCATCGCGGCATAAAGCCGCTCCTGCATTTTCAAACTGATATCCCCGCCGCGAAGGATGCCCGGGTGAACCGGCCGGTCAGGCCGGTGGCCAAGCATTGTTTTCCACGGCTGTCACCGGGGCCTCCCTCAAGCCTTCTTCTTCCGCCCGTTCTTCGGCTCGATGTTCAGGTAGGTCTTGTTGAGCATCTGGCTCTCGTAGAGCTCAAGGAGGCGGACGCCCTCGCGGGGCTTCACCATGTCCTTGCGGGTGGCGGCGTCGATCTGGGCCTTCATCTTCCGGCAGAGGTCCTCCTGCTGGTACTGCACGCCCTCGATCACGTCGGCGATGCGGCTGCCGCTCAGGGCCTCCTCGATGTAGAAGCCGTTGGGCTCGTCGTCCTCGAGGAAGACGTGCACCTCGTTCACGCGGCCGAAGAGGTTGTGCAGGTCGCCCATGATGTCCTGGTAGGCGCCGGTCAGGTAGACGCCGAGGTAGTAGGGCTTGTTGTTCAGCGGGTGGAGCGTGATGTAGTCCTTCACGTCCTGCAGGTCGATGAACGAGGAGATCTTGCCGTCGGAGTCGCAGGTGATGTCGACGAGGATGGCGTTGACCGTCGGCTTTTCCTTGAGGCGGTGGAGCGGGGCGACGGGGAAGAGCTGCTTGAGGGCCCAGTGGTCGAGGAGCGACTGGAAGACGGAGAAATTGCAGACATACTGGTCGGCAAGGAGCTTCGAGAGGTCGTGCAGCTCCTCGGGCTGGTAGCCGGCCTTCTGGTTCTCCTTCGCGATCTGCTCGCAGATCTGCCAGAAGAGCGACTCGGCGGCGGCGCGGTTCTCGAGGTCGAGGTAGCCGAGGTTGAAGAGCGAGAACGCCTCCTCCTTCTTCTGCAGCGCGTCGTGGAAGCGCTCGAGGCGGCCGAGCTTCGTCTTGTTCTTCAGCATGACCTCGAGGTCGGTGACGACCTTGTGCTTCTCGCGCGGCTGGTGCTGCTGGCCGAGGGACTCGCGCTTGTTGATCCGCTCGAAGACCTCGACGACGAGGAGGGAGTGGGGGGCGACGACGGCGCGGCCAGACTCGCTGACGATGTCGGGCACGGGGACGCCGGAGTCCTGGCAGATTTCCTTGATGTTGAAGACGACGTCGCGGGCGTATTCCTCCATCGAGTAGTTCATCGAGCTCTCGAAGTTCGTGCGCGAGCCGTCGTAGTCGATGCCGAGGCCGCCGCCGACGTCGAGGTAGCCCATGGGAAAGCCCATCTTGGCGAGCTGGCAGTAGAAACGCGTGGCCTCGATGACGGCGTTCTTGATCGTGATGATGTTGGGGACCTGCGAGCCGATGTGGAAATGGACGAGGCGCAGGGCGGACGTGAGCTTGGCGGCGCGGAGCTTCTCGATGGCGAAGAGGATTTCCGCGGTGTTGAGGCCGAACTTGGCGTTGTCGCCGGTGGACATGGCCCACTTGCCCTCGCCGCGGGTCTGGAGCTTGGCGCGGAAGCCGATCATGGGCTTCACGCCTGTCTCCTGCGAGATGCGGATGATGTCGTCGATCTCCGAGAGCTGCTCGACGACAAGGATGATCTTCTTGCCCAGCTTGCGGCCGAGGAGGGCGAGGCGGATGTAGTCGTGGTCCTTGTAGCCGTTGCAGATGATGAGGCGGGTGGTGCCCTCGTGCATGGCGAGCGCGATCATCAGCTCGGGCTTCGAGCCGGCCTCGAGGCCGTAGTTGTAGTCCTTGCCGGCGGCGACGATCTCGTCGACGACCTCGCGGAGCTGGTTGACCTTGATGGGGAAGACGCCGCGGTACTCGCCCTTGTAGCCCTCCTGCTTGATGGCCTGGCGGAAAAGCTCGTTAAGCTGGATGACGCGGTGGCGGAGCAGATCCTGAAAGCGGATGACCATCGGGGCCTTCAGGCCCATGCCCAGGGCCTCGTTGACCACGTCGAGCACGCGGATGCTGCGCTGGTCGGCCAGCGGATGGACATTGACGAAACCCTCCGGATCGACCGAGTAATGCCCGGAGCCCCAGCGTTTAAAACCGTAATGTTCCTCGGACTTGGCGGCGGACCAGGCGGATGCGGATTTGCTTTTCAACGGGAGGGCTAGGAGGGGAGTTATGGCTTGCTTTTGCGAGCGTGGATTCAGTTAAGTGCATGTTTTCTTTTTTCAAATCACTCAACACGCAATGACGAAAATGTCCTCACTCACCGACGCGACGCTGTTTCTGGCCCAGCAAGCCGCGCCTGGAACCCCGCCCAGCGCCGTTCCCCAGTTCATTTTCCTCGGCCTGATGCTGGCGGCGATGTACTTCCTGATGATCGCGCCGCAGCGCAAGAAGCAGAAGGAACTGGAAAAGATGCTCGCCGCCATCACCACCGGCGACGATGTCATCACGACGGCCGGCATTTACGGCACGATCACCAACGTGAAGGACGACCGGTTTGTCGTGCGCATCGCCGACAACACCAAGATCGAGGTCGGCAAGGCGTTCGTCCAGGCAGTCGTCAAGAAGAGCGAATAAGTTCCCGGTCCCGCGCCAAACCCCACCGCTTCCGGCGCGATCAGGCGGCTGACCCCCGCTTTCCTGTCTCCCTTTAAAACCCAAACGTACCATGCTTAGACGCAATCTCTGGAAAATCCTGCTGTCCGCGCTCATCGCGGCCTGGGCAGTCTCGGAACTTTTCCCGCTCCACAACATCGACTTCGCCACCTATGCGCGGTCCCACGCCACCGCCAAGTCCGCGGAGTTCGGCAAGCTGCTCGATGACGCCGCCGCCCGCAAGAAGGCCAACCCGGCCCTGAGCGACTTCGTGGCCCTCAAGCAGATCGCCAAGGAGAGCACGCCCAAGGTCGACCTGACGCAGTATTTCCCTGACATCCCGCTGGAATCGACGCTCCACAACATCGAGAAGCGCAACGACATCCTCATGGGCGAGCTTTACCGGCGCTCCCGGGCCGGCCTGCAGCTCGGCCTCGACCTGAACGGCGGCGTCTCCGCCATCCTGGAGGTCGATCCGGCCGCCGCCGCCAAGTTCGGTGACGACGCCCGCCAGCAGAAGCTGACCAAGGCGATCGACATCCTCCACGACCGCATCAACAAGACGTCGCTCTCCGAGCCGATCATCCGCCCCGTCGGCAACAACCGCATCGAGGTCCAGCTCCCTGGCCTCGACCCGAAGAGCAACCCCGAGGTCCTCGAGGACATCAAGAAGCCGGCCCGCCTCGATTTCCGCCAAGTTCATCCCACGCTCACGCCGCAGACGTCGCCCCCGGGTGAGGTCCCGCCGGGTTACGAGCTCATGTCGGTCGACAGCGAGTCGCGCACCGGCGAGACCTTCACCGAGGAGTACTTCGTGAAGCGCATTCCGGAGATGAGCGGCGACAGCCTGTCCGACGCCCGCGCCGTGCCCGACATGTACGGCAAGCCCGAGATCCACATGCAGTTCAACAAGGAGGGCAGGAAGCGGTTCGCCGCCACCACCGGCAAGATCGCCCAGGAGGGCAAAGCCGCCGGCGGCGTCGGCCGCCTCGCGATCGTGCTCGATGGCGTGCTCTATTCGGCCCCGACCGTGCGCGATGAGATCGACAGCGACTCCGCGCAGATCACGGGCAGCTTCACCGACCGCGAGGCCATCGCCCTCGCCACCGCCCTCGACAACCCGCTCGACCTCCCGCTGGCCGTGCGCGAAATGAAGATCATCGGCCCCTCGCTCGCCCAGGACGCGATCGACAGCGGCGTCCGGGCCGCGGTCATCGGCACCGTGCTCGTCGCGGGCTTCATGGTCACCTTCTACACCACGGGCGGCCTGGTTGCCGTGCTCACCCTGGCGGTCAACCTCCTGATCATCCTCGGCGTCATGGCCAACTTCCACGCCACGATGACCCTCCCTGGCCTCGCCGGCATCGTCCTCACCGTCGGCATGGCGGTGGACGCGAACATCCTGATCTTCGAGCGCATGCGCGAGGAGCTGGCGGCGGGCAAGAGCCTCGCGACGGCCAACCAGAGCGGCTACATGAAGGCGCTCACGACCATCCTCGACGCCCACATCGTGCAGCTCATCATCTGTGCGATCATGATCGTGCTCGGTACGGGCCCGATCAAGCTGTTCGGCCAGACGCTGGCGATCGGCGTGCTGTCCACGCTCTTCTCGGTGCTGATCACGGCCCACCTCGTAATGGAACTGCTGGTGGATTCTGGCTGGGTGAAGAAATTCACCATGCGGCACCTGCTGAAGACCATCCATGTCGACTTCATCAAGTACGGCAAACCTGCTTTCATCGGCTCCTGGCTCGTGGTGCTGCTCGGCGTCGGCGTGGTGCTCTACAAGGGCGCTGACATCTACGGCATCGATTTTGCCGGCGGCGACATGATCAGCATCCAGTACAAGGAGCGGCTCGACACCACCAAGGTGCGCGACATCGCCAAGGCCGCGCAGATCGGCGAGGTCCAGCCCACCTACGTCAGCGCCCTCGGCGGTGGCCAGGAAACGCTCGAGGTCGAGACGCCGGAGGGCAAGGCGGACGCATTGTTCGAGGCCTTGCAAAAGGGCTTCCCGCAGGCCGGACTGGAGAAGATCGGCGTGAACCATATCGGCGCGTCCATCGGCAAGGAGATCGAATGGAACGCCCTGCTGGCCGTCGGCGTGTCGATGCTGACGATTCTGGTCTACATCGCCTTCCGCTTTGAATTCGGCTTCGGCGTGGGCGCGATGTTCTCGTCGCTCCACGACATCCTGATGACCATCGGCATCTTCGTGCTCTGCGGCCGGCGGTTCTCCGCCGAGATGGTCGCGGCCATCCTCTGTATCGCGGGCTACTCGATCAACGAGACCGTGGTCGTCTTCGACCGCATCCGCGAGGAGCTGAAACTCAACCCCACGGGGTCCCTGCGCGATGTCGTCAACAGCGCCATCAACAAGGTCTTCGCCCGCACGATCATGACGTCGACCACGACGTTCCTCGCCGCGCTCTCGCTCTTCGTCTTCGGCACTGGCACGCTCCGCGACATCTCCTTCGCCTTCCTCGTCGGCATCGTGACCAGCACCTTCTCGGCGATCTTCATCGCGGCGCAGGTGTTCTACTGGTGGCACAAGGGCGACCGGAAGCACGTCGAGGCCCACGCAGACGTGGCGCCGAAGTACGAGTGGCAGGGATCCAGCAAGGCCTCGCAGTAAGCCTGCGGGCCACGCACCCAACGCCATGCGCTGGACCTACACGCCGCTCCCGGGCGGGACGGTCGGGACGCTGAGCGGGGCTGCGGGCGTGAGCCCCGTCCTTGCGGAACTCCTGCTTCGCGCGGGCCTGGAGGATGGCGACGCTGCGACGCGTTTCATGAATCCGGCGCTGGCGGAGCTGTCGGATCCGTTTCTACTGGCCAACCTCGAGACCGCGGCGACCCGGCTGCGCCAGGCCATTGCCGGCCAGGAGGAAATCGTTGTCCTCGGCGACTATGACGTCGATGGCGTCAGCAGCACGGCGCTGCTCGTGGGCATCCTGCGGCGCTTCGGCGCCAACCCGCGTTTCATCGTCCCGCGGCGGTCCGAGGACGGCTACGGGCTCTCCCGCAGTGCCATCGACCGGGCGCTCGAGCAGGGCAAGCCGGCCCTGTTCATCGCGCTCGACTGCGGCACGAATTCGCACGTGGAGACCGCCTACCTGAAGGGGCAGGGGATCGACGTGCTGGTGGTCGATCACCACCGCTCGCGGGAGTGTCCCGACGATCATTGCCTGCTGATCAACCCGCACGTCCGGGCCGGCGAGGACGAGGAGGCGTGGCGGCATCTGTGCACCGTCGGCCTCGTGTTCAAGCTCGTCCATGGCCTGCTCAAGCAGCTCCGCGCCGAAAATCATCCCGTGGCCCTCGGGATCCGGCCGCGCGACTATCTTGACCTGGTCGCGCTCGGCACGGTGGCCGACCTCGTGCCGCTCCGGGGCGAAAACCGCATCCTGGCGCGGCACGGCCTGCGCATCCTGCAGGACACGCAGCGGCCCGGCCTGCGGGCCCTGATGGACATCGCCGGCGTGAAGCCGGGGCAGGAGATCATGCCGGTGGACATCTCCTTCCGGCTGAGCCCGCGCATCAACGCCTCGGGGCGGCTGGCCGACGCGGCGCTCTCGGTGGAATTGCTGCTGAGCGAGGACCCGGTCTTTTGCGCGGAAACCGCCCGCCAGCTCGACACGTTCAACCGCGAGCGGCAGGACATCGAGAAGCTCATCACGGAGGAGGCGGAGCGGATGATCGAGACCCGGTTTGCCGACTGCCCTGGCGTGGTGCTTTACGGCGACAACTGGCATCCCGGCGTGGTGGGCATCGTGGCGGGGCGGGTGTCCCGCAAATACAACCGCCCCTGCGTGGTGCTGGGCAACGAAGGCGAGCTCGCCAAGGGCTCCGGCCGGAGCATCGACGGGATCAACCTCGTGGAAGTGCTGGGC
Organism: uncultured Opitutia bacterium; assembly: GCA_903827245.1. GTDB lineage: Bacteria > Verrucomicrobiota > Verrucomicrobiia > Opitutales > Opitutaceae > CAIUWA01. The sequence continues at coordinate 97,390 of CAIKHO010000022.1, read as the reverse complement.
ACCTGCGGCGAGCACCTCGCGAGCTGGGGCGGGCACCCGATGGCGGTGGGCGTGGCGGTGACGAAGGACAATCTCGAGCGGTTCCGCGTGCGGTTCGCCGAGGCGGTGCGGGCCCACGCGGGCGGCGACATCGCCGAGGCGCGACTCGCCCTCGCGGCCTGGCTGACCCCGGCGCAGATCAAGGAAAGCCTCATGGACGAACTCGATGCCCTGCATCCCTTCGGCCAGGGCAATCCCGAGCCCGTGTTCGGCGTGCGCGGCATCGTGCTGCGGTACCCGCCCGAGGTGTTCAAGGAGCAGCATTTCCGGTTTAACTTCGAGGACGAGCGCGGGCGCCGGCTGTACGGCGTGGCCTGGAAAATGGCGGACCGCCTCCCGCCGAGCGGCGTGCCGCTGGACCTCGCGTTCGAGCTCAAGTGGAACCACTTCAATGGGCGGAAGCTGCTGCAGCTCGTGCTCGCCGACTGGCGCCTGACGCAGCCGGTGCAAGAGGGGTAAGTTTTAAGGTGTAAGGTTATAAGGCTGAAGTCCGCGGTGGCTCGGCCGCTTACACCTCTTATGGCGTAAACCTTACCCCTTAATTCTCGCTTGCGCTCCGCCGCCAATCCTTGCTTCTTCTCGCGCTCACTCACGCACCCGTAGCTCAATTGGATAGAGCGTCTGACTACGGATCAGAAGGTTTGGGGTTCAAATCCCTACGGGTGCACCACTTTCAGAGACGCCTGCAAAGCAGGGCACGGCAACGGAAAAATGTCAGTGCATTGTCCGTTCTCGACCACCGTATCGGTCAACGCTTAGCTTCATTTCCCCAAAAATCTTAACCGTTCCTCTTTGACTTGGGAGTGGGGAAGCCGGTGACGGTCACGCCATGTTAGTCATACCCCTCGATTACCCATGAAAGATGCCCTGATGCTTTTTGCCGTTTTCCTTGCCTGCGCGGGGAATGGCTTCTCCCAGAATGCCTCCGCGGCCCTGGTCTCGCCCGAGGTCCATGCTGACCGGACCGTGACGTTTCGCATCGCCGCCCCAAAGGCCTCGGATGTCACGTTCAAGGGCGACTGGCATGACGATACCAAAAGGATGGAAAAGGGGCCTGATGGCATCTGGAGCATCACGGTGGGGCCGTTGGCGCCGAGCACTTATATTTACGGCTTCACCGTTGACGGGGTTGCAATCGCGGACCCGGTGAACCCGCGCATCAAGCTTCGTGCGCGCACATCCGGGAGTCTGGTCGAGGTCCCGGCAGCAGCGCCCAGCCTCCAGGAGCCGCGTGATGTCCCGCACGGCGCCGTCGAGATCAACTGGCAGAAATCCTCCGTGCTGGGCGGGGAGACGCGGGCCATCTGGATCTACACCCCGCCGGGATACACGGAGGAAACCAGCCGCCGCTACCCCGTGCTCTACCTCCTTCACGGCAATAACGATCGTCCCGCAGGCTGGGTCGATGTCGGCAACCTGAACTTTATCGCCGACAACCTCATCGCGGAACGAAGGATGGTGCCCATGGTGATGGTGATGCCGTTCGGGCATGCCTTGCCCTACGGCGAGCGCGGACAGCCACCGCGCACGAACACGACCGTGTTTGAGGCCTATTTGCTGCAGGACGTGATGCCGTTCGCCGAGGGGAAATACCGCATTGCCGCCGGGCGGGAACTGCATGCGGTCGCGGGCATGTCGATGGGCGCCGAGCAGTCGCTCGAAATTTTCTTCAATCATCTCGATCGCTTCGGGTCGGCCGGAGCGATGAGCCCCGCGGGCTTCCGTGCCATCGAAACCGACCACGCCGCACTCCTGGCTGATCCGAAGGGTACCAACGCGAAAATCGACGTCCTTTGGATCGGCTGCGGCCGGCAGGATCCGGGGCACTTTTCCGGCTCGCAGCAGCTGGCCGATGTCCTGGCTGCCCACCAGATCCGCCACACGTGGCGCCCGACAGACGGCATGCATAATTATGCCCTGTGGCGCGATCAACTCGTGGAGTTTCTTCCGCTCCTGTTCCAGCCCGCGACGGCGCAGGCCCAGCGCATGTAAGGCCAGCGTCCCTGGGACGGAACGATGCAGTTGAACTGCAGCGATCGGTGTAGCAGCCGAGATAACGAGGCTGGGTTTGGTGACTCACCTCAAGCCAGCCTCCTCACGTCGGCTGCTACAGGCGACTGCATCATTCCGGCTCAGCCGGATTCAGGCAGTTGAAAGGTGAAAGCTGCAGGTTGAAAGTTATGGACGGATCAACGCATCTACGGGAACGACACGGCCAGCTTTTGCGGACTACACGGAGTTCGGCGGAATTTTTTATGAACCCGCCACGGGCAAAATAGGAGTTGCGACTCTTCTGCGGGCCAAGCCACTTTGGGGCCGCCCACCCCGGTTTCAGCGAGCTTCCTGACTTTGCCTCGCACACCCAGGATCAACGGATTCCCGTCACCTTGCCCCATGAAAATTCCCGTATCCCGCCGTGAGTTCCTTAAAACCTCCGCGCTTGTCACCGGCGCCGGTTTGTCGGCGCCCTTTTGGCAATCCCGCGCGTTCGGTGCGTCCGCCGATCCCGCGTCCGCCGGGTCGATGTATCCCATCGCGCCCGGTCCGTTTCAGCCGACGCGGCAATCGCTCCAGAATTACCGTTATCCCGACTGGTATCGCGACGCCAAGTTCGGCATCTGGGCCCACTGGGGCCCGCAATCCCAGCCCGAGATGGGCGACTGGTACGCCCGCCAGATGTATATCCAGGGCCACAAACAGAACGAATACCACGTCAAGACCTACGGCCATCCGTCGAAATTTGGCTACAAGGATGTCATCCCGACCTGGAAGGCGGAGAACTTCGATCCGGATTACCTCGTCGGCCTCTACAAAAAGGCCGGCGCGAAGTATTTCGTCAGCATGGGCGTGCACCATGACAACTTCGATCTGTGGAACTCGAGGCACCAGCCGCGCTGGAACGCCGTCGCCACCGGCCCAAAAAAGAACATCGCGCAGCTGTTCAAGGACGCTGCGGTGAAGCACGGCCTCCGCTTCGGTGTGAGCCAGCACCTGCACGCCAGCTACGAGTGGATGTCCACCTGCTTCGGCACCGATAAGACCGGACCGCTCGCCGGCGTCCCCTACGACGGCAACGACCCGCAGTACGCCGACCTCTATCACCCCAAGCACGTCCCCGCGCCGCAAGCAGGGGACGTCAACCTCGTGCCGGAAGCCTGGAAGCAGCAGTACCTCCTCCGGCTCCAGGATCTCATTGACCAACTCCAGCCGGACCTCATGTACCACGACGGGGTGATCCGCTTCGAGCAGTACGGGCTCAAGCTTGTGGCGCACCTCTACAACCGCAGCGCGCAGTGGCACGGCGGCAACGTCGAGGCCGTGTACAACTGCAAGGGCATGGAGGACTGCCAGGTGGGCACCGCGGTCCTCGATTTCGAGCGCGGTATCGCGGAGGGCATCTGGCCGAACGTATTCCAGACTGACACCTGCGTCGCGGGCTGGCATTACGACCGCAACGCCAAGTACCGCACGCCAAAGCAGTGCGTCGACCTCCTCGTCGATGTCGTCAGCCGCAACGGCAACCTGCTGCTAAATTTCCCGCTCAAGGGCGATGGCACCCTCGATTCGACCGAGATGAACATCATCTCGGAGATCACGACCTGGATGGCGCTCAACAGCGAAGGCATTCACGGCAGCCGGCCGTGGAAAATCTGCGGCGAGGGTCCGAGCGTCGCGGGGACCATCCTTGACACCAGCGTGTTCAAGCTGCTGCCGCCCATCCCGGACTCGTCGCCGGGCGCCACGCGATCCACCGGGGCGCGCGACAATCGCACCAAGCCGCTCACGGCGGAGGATGTGCGGTTCACCACCAAGGGCGGCTTCCTCTACGCCTATGTGCTCGGCTGGCCGGCCAACTCGCGCACGGTCCTGGCAAGCCTGTCCACCCGCTCGCCCCAGCTCGCCGGCCGCAAGATCGCCGACGTGTCGCTGCTCGGCTACGGCGGGAAGCTCACCTGGTCGCAGACCGACCAGGGGCTCGAGGTGAAACTGCCGGAGCAGCCCCTCAGCCCCCACGGCATCGCGCTGAAGATCGCGGGCGTCCTCGAAGGGTGAACAGCATGCCAGCGGCAGAGCTCGGGATGATGCCCTTGTAGGAGCATGCTTGCAGGCGATGATTCACCTGGACCGTAGAAAAATCGTCTGCAAGCAGGCTCCTACCTCCAAAACCATAAACTAATTTCCGCCCCTCCTTCTTAAAGGCGAACATCACGTGCACCTTTCCCGATTTCCTCACCATGAATAGCCTCCACCCCCACCGCGCCACACACCTCCTTCTGGCTGGTATCGCCCTCTGGATGGCGCTCCCCCACGATCTCCGCGCCCAACCCGCTGCTCCCGCGGCCACGCCGGTGGAGGAAACCAATGTCATCAAGGCTCCGCCCGCCGGACCGGCCGCCCGGCCCCCGCGCGACACGCCTGAAATGATCGCCGCGGCCTTGCAGGACATCCCCGCGCCTCCGCCCGGTCCGTTCGGGGAGTCATGGGAATCGATCGAGAAGAATTACCAGGATCCCGAGTGGTTCCGCGACGGCAAGTTCGGCATCATGATGCACTGGGGCATCTACTCCGTCCCGGCCCACGCCAGCGAGTGGTACGTCCGCTACATGTACGGCGGCAACGTGCTCGCGGGGGACGGCGGCGGCAATGCCGAGGTCGTCAAGTGGCACACCGACCATTTCGGTCCGCCGACCAAGTTCGGCTACAAGGATTTTCTCCCCATGTACACCGCGGCCAAGTGGGATCCCGACGCCTGGGCCGCCCTGTTCAAGAAGGCCGGCGCCAGGTACGTCCTCGCCCCCGGCGAGCATCACGACGGCTTTTCCAACTGGGACAGCGCGATCAATCCCTATAACGCCAAGAACTACGGGCCGCATCGCGATCTCGACGGAGACCTCATCAAGGCGCTGGAAAAGGCCGGCCTCAAGACCGGCATTTCCGACCATTCCGCCTTCCATTTCTATTTCATTCCCGCCCTGCCCGGCAGCGACCAGTACGACCCGCAATGGGCGAACTTCTACAACGTCGCCGACCGCAGCGAGGCCGCCCGCATCAAGTTCATGCACGACTGGGTCGCGAAAAGAATCGAGACCATCGAGAAATACCGGCCCGACATGCTCTGGTTCGACATGAACACCGATCATAGCTGGGATCCGCTCAAAATCCGGGTGGCCGCCTACTACTTCAACCGCGCCAAGCAATGGAACAAGGAAGTGGGCATCAGCGCCAAGCAAGCCGCCTGGGTCTCGGGCCAGATCATGGACTACGAGCGGGAAGGGCGGTCGCCGATGGAACTGACCGATTGGGTCTGGCAGCCCGATGACCCCATCACCAACAAGTTCGGCTACGTGACGGAGCAGAAGCCTTATCCCGCCGACCAGTTCGTCTGGAAGATCGTCGAGAACGTAAGCAAGAACGGCAATTTCCTGCTGAATATCTCGCCCCGGGCGGATGGAACGATCCCGCAGGAACAGCAGGACGTCTTGCTCGCGATCGGCAAATGGCTCGAGGTGAACGGCGAGGCGATTTACAGCACGCGCCCGTGGGTCAGGTATGGCGAGGGTCCCGCCGCGGACGCCGCGGCGGAAGCGATGGTCGCCGCGCGCGCGAAAGGCTTTGCCGGCCGGCTCAACGGCCAGAATCAAGGCGACCAACTCGTCGGCGGGGGAGGGCTGCCGCGCAAGGGATACACCCTGCAGGACATCCGTTTCACCAAGCATGGTGACACGCTCTACGCGACCGTGATGAGCTGGCCGGGGGAGGAGGCCTTGATCACGGCGCTTGCCGCCGACAAGGCGCCGCTGGGAAAGATCGAGAAAGTCGAATTGCTCGGCCACGCCGGCGCGCTCGCGTTCACCCAGGACACGGCGGGCCTGCACGTTAAGTTTCCGGCGGACAAGCCCTGCGACTTCGCCTACGTGATGAAAATCACCGGCCTGCAGTTGAAGTAGCCCTCGGAGTGGCGGCGGCGGTTCCGTGATGAAAGGGCACCCAAACAAAGTTCACCCGAGAAACTGACAGGTGGAATGTCAGTCCGTGGTGCTGGGTTGAGGTGATGACTGCGTTGGTAAGCTACCAATCCCGGGCATAGGCTGAGGCCAATTCAGCCTCAAGATCGTCTCTGCCGGGACGATTGATCAAGCATCCGCACATGAGCGCGCTCGCTTTACATTGGCGTCTTTGGTGGACGTGGTTCCTCCGTCGCCGGACGGAAGGCGCTGCGCCGTCGACAGCTTTATTGCGTCCGCCGGCCGAGACCGCGGGGCGGTCGCAGGAACCAAGCCTCCCCGAGGCCTTGCCGCCGGCCGTGGTCCGGCCCGAGCCCGATGTGGTGTCGCTGCTGGAAACCGTGCAGCGGAGCGCGCTGGATTCCGGGGTGGACGCTCCCCGGGCGGTTGATCCGGCGGCGCGGGAGCGGACGCTCTCCGGATTGCGGGGCTTGCAGCAGATTCCGGCACTGCAATCGCTGGCCAACGGATTTCTCCACACCCTGAACCAGCCCCAGGTCTCGGTGCCGGAGGTGGTGGAGGCGATCCGCAAGGATTCCGCCCTGTGTGTGCGGTTGCTGCGGGCCTCGAATTCGGTCCTCGTTTCGCCGGAGCGGCGGATCGAGGACCTCGACACCGCGGTGCAGATGCTCGGGGTCGCGCGGGTGCGGAACATGATGCAGGCCATGTTCACGCTGCGCGACGGCCAAAAGGTCGCGGCCGGCTTCGACTGGCGGCACCTGTGGATCCATGCGCTGGCCACGGCGGCCATCGCCGACGAGCTGGAAAAACGCCTGCGGTCGGCGGACAATTCCCAGATTCACCTCGCGGCGCTGCTGCACGATGTCGGCAAGATCGTGCTGTCGACACTGGCCCCGGAGGACTACCGCGATGTCCTGATGCGGGCGTGGCACGATGGCGGGACGCTGGATGAACTGGAGCGCGGCGCGCTCGGGGTGGATCACCGCGAGGCGGGAGTGGCGTTTGCCGAGCACAACCGCCTGCCGGAAATCGTCGTGCAGGCGATCGCGCATCATCACTGCCCGACGGAGGCGACATCCTACCGGCTCGAGGTGGCGCTGATCAGCCTGGCGAACTACCTGAGCAAGGCGCACGGCCTCGGATTCAGCGGGGCGCGCCTGCGCGAAGCCGACGGGGAATTTTCCGAGCTGCCGGCCTGGACCGTGGTGGAGGAGATGTGTGGCGGCCGGCTGGACGCCGCCGCGGTCGAAGCCGACATGGCGGACTTCCTGTCCGAGCTCCGGGCCGAGCTGCGTGGTCTGCGCGAGGGGGTTTGAGTTAGGGTCCAGGTCAGCGGGGTCCACACATCCCCGAGGGAGGCGGAGGATCGGTTGGTGTTTGGCTGCAATGCAAGAAAACCAACTTGCCCCGGCTGGGTTGTTGGACGATTAGTCGAGGTTGAGAGACTCGTGAGTACCTCCATTCGTATCGCTGTGCTAATCGGTGCCGTCATTGCACTGTGTCTGGGCGTTTACTGGTTTGGACACGAACGCGGACTGGCGGATGCGATGGCGCTTAAATCGCCCGCGGCCGATGCCCTGCAGGAGAGCAGGCGGCTCCGGGAGGAAAACACCAGATTGGCGACTGAAAATGACCGGCTCACGAAGCAGCGGGCCGCAGCCGATTCGGCCAATGCTCCACCGGATGCAGTGGCGGTAAACGCCCAGGTTAACCCGGGTTTCATGGACCGGTTGCATATTCTCGCCGAACTTAAGGACGAGGGACTCGCCAACGTCGCGGTCCAGGTCATCAACAAAGGAAACGGCAAACTTCAGGCCCGCTTCGTCGAGTTATTTAACCTGACTCCGGCGGAGAAGACGACCTTGGACCAAGCGGTCGAACAGGCGCGGCAGCAAACCGAGCAGCTTTTTGCGGCCAATGCGAAAGTAAGCCGCCGGGCAGATGGGGCTGTGATGATCTCGGTCGCGGCCACCGATGACGGGAATGCTGTTCAAGAAACATTAATGAATGCCTTCGCTCAGACGCTCGGCCCCGACCGGAATGCCGCCTTTCTCGCGCTCCAAAGCAACGGCGCGATCCGGCTCGGCAGTGCGTTAGGGGAATTCGGCACCCAGCCAAGAACCATCACATTGTCCCACGTCAGCTCGCCAGACGGGACCAAGACAACGATCTCCTTGCTCGACGAGCAGCAGATCGCGAGCGGAGGCGTCACGACCTCAACGACCTCAGTTCCGAAGCCGGCATCCATCCCGGCGAATCTGCGCTGGGCACTCCCGCTCTTGCCGTCGGATTTCTAGGCTCCCGTTGCCAAGCGCGGTGCTCCACATTTGCAGACGGATAAATTTGCGAGCGAGAATCTGCTCGAATCTGCTGGGATCCAACCTCCCGTCGGTAAGCGTGGCTTGGTTGTTGTTTGGTTGCACGGCTGGCGCGGAGGCAAAGGAATCGCTGAAACCGTCCAGATCTTGGGGCCATCATGGGATTCCTGCAATGGCATCATCCGTCCGGGTGCCGGCTTGGTTCCCAATGGGCAGTCGTTGAGCAGTGTAGTTTCGTCTGACCTTTGGTTTGGGCTGGAAAGGCGCACGTGGGCCGGGCATTGCTAGCTTCACCCCCGGAACCCCAGCTTCTCATCAGCTATTATCGCGCAGCCGTCTGCACCTTGAGACGCGGTGGCGCTGACGGTGGCCGATGGATCGCTGTGATTCCAATCCATGCCAAGGGGCATGGTCTTATCATCTCAGTTAACCTCCAACAGGCAGGATCGACATCATGAGCGACAATCAATCTGGAAATCTTCTCGGCCGGCGCGAGTTTCTGCAGTCTGCCGGCGCCCTCGTTCTGGGCGCGACCGTGTTGAACGGCGCCAGCCGCGCCGCGGCGGCCGACGTCGAGGGTGCGCACCTCATGACCCCGAGCGGCAAACCGTTGCGCGGGCTGTTTCCCATCATGGAAACGCCCTTCACGCCGGACGACAAGCTGGACACGGACGCGCTCGCGGCGGAGGTGAAATTCTGCAATCGCGGCCGCCTCGGCGGTATGATCTGGCCGGTGTTCGCGAGCAGCTGGTCGGCCTTGTCCGATGCCGAGCGCATCGAGGGCGCCGAGACGATTCTCGCCGCCGGCAAGGGCGGCAAGTCCGCGATCGCCATCGCGGTCCAGAACATGAAGTGGGACGTCGCCACCTCCGTCCGCTACGCCAAGCACGCCGCCGCGCACGGGGCGGATGCGATAGTCGCCATCCCGCCGAACAACGGGTGGAATGTGAGCGACCAGGCGGTGGTCGATTACTACAAGGCGATCGGCGCGGCGACGGACCTGCCGCTGATCGTGCAGACGCGTGGGACGATCAGTGTCGATCTCATGATCCGGATCTTCAAGGAAGTCCCGACGATGAAGGCGACGAAGGACGAGGTGGGGAATCCGCTGGAGCGCGTCTCGGAGTTGATCAAGCGGACCGACAACAAGCTGGCGGTCTGGGCCGCGGGCGGCGGCACCGGGGATGCGCTGTTGCAGGAGTTGCCACTCGGGTTTACCGGCCTGTGCCCGACGCCACAGTTTTCGGACCTGCTGCAGCAGGTCATGGAGCTTTACTGGGCCGGCAAGAAGCAGGCGGCCTTCGACATGTACGGACGCGTGCAGGCGTTCGCGACGATCCCCGGGGCGACCGGCTACATGATGGTCGCGCGCGGCGTGTTCAAGGAAACGAACAAGTCGCGTCCGCAGCCCATGGAGCCGGAAGCCCGGCCCGCGGGCGGAGGCGGTGGACGTGCAGGGGGCGGTGCGGGAGGTGGCGGCCGCGGGGCCGCCGGACCGCTGACCGATGCCCAGAAGGAATCCATCCGGAAAGACATGGATGAATTCCTGAAGCCCTATATGCGCGCGTAACGGTGAACCGCGGCAAACATGCTGGGTGGCGAACGGCTTTCGACAGATACGCCAAATTCTGCCTGCTGGGACTGCTTGCCCTATCCGGTGCAACGTTGTCGGCCCAACAAGTCCAGGTTGCCGATACCGTGACCAATCCGTTGGGCGCGAGCCCTGCGGCCGCTGCGGCGGGGCGCGAACTTTTCGCCACGGTTTGCCAGGTCTGTCATGGCTCAGTTGGGCAGGGCGATCGCGAGCGGGGTGGCGCGGTGTTGAACATGACCGGCCTCAGGCATGGCGACGCGGACGCCGATATTTTCCGCGTCGTGCGCAACGGCGTGGTCGGCACCCAGATGGTGGCCTTTCCCGGCCTGACCGACCAGCAGGTCTGGCAGCTCGTGACGTTTATCCACAGCCTGCAGAATCCGGGATCGGCGGCGGCCAGCGCGACGCCGGTGCCGGGCGATGCCGCGGCGGGCGAAACGCTCTTCTTTGGCCGGGCGGAGTGCTACAAATGCCACGGGGTCAACGCGCGCGGTGGCATCACCGGGCCTGACCTCTCGAATGCGGCGCGGCTCAGTCTCGCGGCGCTACGCCAGAAAATTGTTGCGCCGAACAATCCCGGGCCAGGAAATTTTCCCGCCCGCGGTCCCGGCGGTGGAGGCAACGGCCCTGCGCCGCTGACAGTGGTGGTCCGGACACCAGACGGCCGGGAGATTCGCGGCGTGCGGCGCAACGAGGATGCGTATTCCGTGCAGATGGTCGATGCGGCGGGCGAATTGCACCTGATCGACAAGCGGAAAATGGCGTCGGTCACCGTCGAGAACCGATCCCTGATGCCGGATGATTATTCCAAGCGGCTGTCGGCGGACGACATCACCAATCTCGTGGCCTATCTCTGCGCCCAACGAGGGCGGGACTTCAGCAAGACCATCCAGCAGCCGCTGCCCGGAGGTCTCAGCTACGAGCGGCTCAAAAATTCCGCCGCCGAGCCGCAGAACTGGCTGACGTACTGGGGCGACTATCGCGGCACGCACTATTCCTCGCTGGGCCAGATCAACCCCGGCAACGCCGCCCAGCTCAAGCCGGCGTGGGCGTTTCCCATGCTGGATGGCAACGCGGTGCTGGAGTCAACGCCGTTGGTCGTCGATGGCATCATGTATGTCACGGGAGGTGGAAATCCCGCCACGGTCGTCGCACTGGACGCGCGCACGGGCCGTCAAATCTGGCGCTGGGTGCGCCAGCAGAAGGTGGTCAATCCCTACCAGATCAATCCCTTCAACCGCGGCGTTGCGATCTTGGGCAACCGCCTGTTCGTGGGCACGCTGGATGCCGCCCTGATCGCGCTCGACGCCCGGACCGGCCTGAAGCTGTGGGAGGTGCAGGTGGCCGACACGATGGAGGGCTACAACATCACGAGCGCGCCGCTGGTGGTGAAGGACAAGGTCATCACCGGCGTCGCCGGCGGCGAGTACGGCACGCGGGGCTTCGTCGATGCCTACGATCCCGTCACGGGCAAGCGTGAGTGGCGGTTCTATGCGATTCCCGGGCCCGGGGAACCGGGCAACGAGACGTGGCGGGGCGACAGCTGGAAATCCGGCGGATCCCCGACGTGGCTGACCGGCTCGTTCGATCCGGAGCTGAACCTGCTCTATTGGACGGTGGGCAATCCGGCGGAGCAGATCGATCGCTCGGTGCGGGGCGAACTCGACAACCTCTACAGCGACTCGGTCGTCGCGCTCGATCCGGACACGGGCAAGCTGAAGTGGTTTTATCAATTCACACCCAACGACGGGCACGATTGGGATGGCACCGAGGACGTGGTGCTCGTCGACCGGGTCTGGCGGGGAGAGAACCGCAAGCTGCTGCTGCAGGGCGATCGCAACGGTCACTTCTACGTCTTGGACCGGACCAACGGCGCGTTCCTTTCGGGCACGCCCTTTATTTACCAAAACTGGAACGCCGGGTTCGATGCCAAGGGGCATGCGCAGGTCGTGCCCGGGTCGAACTCCAGTCCGGAAGGCAGCTTCCTAGTCTATCCCGCCGGAGGTGCGACGAACTATCAGGCTCCATCGTACAGCCCGCTGACGGGTTTATTCTACCTCGAATATTCCGAGTCGGGCCAGCAGGTCGTGAGCGAGCCGCAGGAACTGCTGCGCGGCCAGCAGTATCTCGGACGGGGCACGGCCCGCCAGCCGGCGACGAGGCGCCCGGACCAGCCGGCGCCGAACTCCGGCATCAAGGCGATCGATCCGGAGAACGGGCGGATCGTGTGGGATGTGAAGACCGTGCAAGGTTCCGCCGGCACCGGCGTGCTCGCGACCGGCGGAGGCCTGCTGGTGGCGGCGATGAAGGACGGCAACATCAGCGTGCTGGATCCGAAGACCGGCGGGCATCTCTGGCATTTTCAAACCGGCGGTGCCACCTCCGCCTCGCCGATGAGCTATGCGATCGACGGGAAGCAGTACATCGCCTTGGCGGCGGGCAATGTCGTGTTCAGCTTTTGCCTGCCGGAGTGATGTGGCGGTGAAGCAGGGGATTTTACGTCGATCAGCGTTGCTCATCGCCTGCCAGCAGGCTCCTGCACCAAAAACGGTGAATAATTTGCCACCGTGAACCGGATCGACCACGCGCGCCCTCGCGAATTTTTGTCGTAATTCGAACGTGGCGGCTGTTATCAGTCTGTTTGGTCAACCCTTCACTCCCCACCGTGATCAAAGGCATCTACACTCCCAACCTGGTTCCCTTCCGGGACGACGGCAGCATCAACGAGGACGAACTGCGCCGGATGGTAAACTGGCTGATCGAGAAGGGCGTGAGCGGCCTCTACCCGAACGGCAGCACGGGCGAGTTCATCCGGCTGAGCTTTGAAGAGCGCAAGCGGGTGATCCAAATCGTGGTCGAGGAGAACCGCGGCCGGGTGCCGATCCTCGCCGGGGCGGCCGAGTCCAACCTGACCATGATTCTCGAGGCCTGCCAGACCTATGCCGACCTCGGCTGCGTCGCGGTGTCGATCACGGGTCCGTACTACTACAAGGTCAGCCAGGACAGCATCGAGCACTTCTTCCGCGAGCTGGCGAAGCGGTCGCCGATCGACATCGTCCTCTATAACATCCCGCAGTTTTCGAACGAAATCAGCGTCCCGGTGCTGACGCGCCTGGCGCTGGACTGCCCGCGGATCGTCGGCGTCAAGGACAGCAGCCGCGACTTCCCGCGGTTTCTCTCGACGCTGCATGCGATCAAGCCACAGCGGCCGGACTTCGCCTGCCTCATCGGCTGCGAGGAAATTTTACTTTCCGCGCTCCAGATGGGCTGTGACGGCGGGACGATCGCCTCAAGCGGCGTCGTGCCGGAGGTGATCATGAAGCTATACTCCGAGTTCAAGGCGGGCCGCTGGGATCAGGCCAAGGAGATCCAGTTCAAGCTGCTGGACTTGATCGAGGCCATGCTGACGGGCGTCAATTTCCCGGAAGGCTTCCGTGTGGGCATGGGCCTGCGCGGCTTCTCGCTCGGCACGACGCGTCAGCTGCTCTCGCCGAAGGAACAGACGGACCTCGAGGGCCTGCGCGGCAAGATCGCCTGCATTCTGGCCGATTGCGGATTTGACGAGGCGGCCTATGCCTGCCGGCGGTATGGTGGACCGGCGGCTGCGGTGGCGGCGGGTGCGGGCATTGATGTCAGCGTGATCGTGCAAGAAGTCATGAAGCAATTCCGGACGCCCGCGGCGTCGGGCCGTCCGTGAATCAGCCGCGTCTGGCCCTGGGGTTGGCCGAAATCCCCTTTTTCAGCATCAGCGCCGTGATCGCGGACCAGGTCGTGAAGGAAGCCGATGTCCACCTGCTCGGCATCGAGACGACCGGCAACGAACGGCTCATGCTGCGCCTGCAGGGCGGGGTGGCCGCGGTGAACGCGGCGCTGGCCTTTGTCGAAAGACGGGCGGTGGAACTCGGCGTGGCTGCGACGGTGAAGTGCCTGGGCGCGCCCGAGCCGGGACTCGACCCGCTCCTATTTTTTCCCAATGCGGATAATCCGCTCTACGGCGGACGCGACCAGATGCTCCCGACGGACTTTCCCCAACCCCCGGACAAACTTATGAACTCAAACCAGCCTGCGATCGGAATAATCGAAACTCAGGGCCTCACCGCGATCCTCGAGGCCACGGATGCCATGCTCAAGGCCGCCAACGTCACGCTCGTCGGCAAGGAAAAGATCGGCGCGGCCTACGTCACGGTGATCGTGCGCGGCGATGTCGCGGCCGTGACGGCAGCCGTGGACGCGGGCAGCACGGCGGTCGGCAGCCTCGGCAAACTGGTCGCCGCGCATGTTATTGCGCGGCCCCACGACGACCTGGTGGCGCTGCTGCCGAAGTGAAGGCGGGCGCTTAAGGCCCGAAGGTGGCCGCGGACCTTCCGCCGTCGCCAAGGCTATGGCGGACAGGCCGGGCGGCGGTAGGGGCGTCGCTTGACGACGCCCGGGCGCAGCCTATCAGTGTAGCAGACGAGGTAACGAGGCTGGGGTTGGTGACTCACCTCAAACCAGCCTCCTCACGTCGGCTGCTACGTTCATCTGCATGAATCCTGGTCAGGCGGGTTCGGATGCCGATTCCTCCACCGGCGTCACCGGATCGATCCAGATCCAGCACAATCCGCCCACCACGTAGATGGCGGCGGAGATGGCGAACGTGAGCGACCAGTTGCGGTTCAGATGGTCGAGGATAAAACCGACCACGGACGGCCCGAGGATGGCGCCCCCGATCTGGCCGGCCATGTTCATGGTGCCGGAAATGGTGCCCGCGTATTTCCCGCCGACATCCATGGCGGTGCGCCAGCAGATGGGCAGGGTCAGATCGAGCGAGAAACTGGCCAGGCCCATGGCCAGCATGGCCCAGACCGGGTCGGCGATGTGGGTCGAGAGCAGCAGCATGACCGCCGCGCCCCAGTAACCGACATAGGCGAGACCGCGGCGAATGTTGACGACCGCGAAGCCGCGTTCCGCCAGCCGGTTGGCCAGCCAGGTGGAAAGGATGCAAGCGAAGCCGCCGAAGAAGAGGGGAATGCCCGCCAGCAGCGCGCCTTGCACCAGCTTGATCGTGGCGGGTGTGTAATGGCCGCCGAGGAGGTTGGGAACCCAGGCGAGCAAGGGACTGGTCTTGAAGTCGGCGCCCCGCACCTCGAGCAGGTAGGTCGGAAGCCACGTGATATAAAAATACCAGCCGTAGCCGAAGCAGAAGTACTGCACGAACAGCAGCCACACGGTCCGCGACCGGAGAATCTTCGCCCACGGAACCGCCACGTGGCCGGTTGAGCTGACCCGGGTTTCCTCAATCAACGCCAGCTCGGCCGGGTTTACGCCCGGGTGGTCGCGCGGGTGATCGCGGAACCACCAAAAAAAGACAGCGGCCCAGACCAGCCCGGGCACGGCGAACACCGCAAATGCCCAGCGCCAGCCCACCAAGGAAATGACGGCGACCACCAACAGCGGGGTCACCGCGCCGCCCCACCGGGTGCACAGCCACATGGTGCTGACGGCGCGGCTGCGCTCGCGCGCGGGCAACCAGTTGGTAAAGGATTTCGCGAGGTTCGGAAAGGCGCCGGCTTCGCCCGCGCCGAACAGGAATTGGGTGACCAGCAGTGAAACCAGGTTCCAGGCCCGGCCGGTGGCCGCCGTGAAGAACGACCACATGACCACGACGCGCAGCAGCACCTTGCGCGGACCGATCTTGTCCCCGAGCCAGCCGCCGGGAATCTCGAACAGCGCATAGGCCAGGCCAAAGGCGGAGAAGACCCAGCCCATCTGCTGGCTGGTCAGGGCCAGGTCGGTGGTGATGTAGGGCTTCGCCTGCGACATGCAGACGCGGTCAATATAGGTGATGACGGCCAGCGCTGCGGCAAAGGCCAGCACCCAGTGGCGGGTGTGGGTGGGGCGGCTGCTGCCGGTGGGTGAGGTGAAGGCGGAGGGCATGGTGACGGCGCGGGGAATTCCGTTAACGGACGGACGGGGTGAATGCCAGCACACGCGATCCGCGCGCCGAATCCAAGCCCGAAGAAAACCGGGCATCGCCGCGGAGCAGGGCAGCAAGTTGGGTTCGCAAGTCGGAGTTTCACGCAGAGGGGCAGGGAACGCAGAGTAGGGCATCGGAATCGATCTCTGTGTCCTCCGCGCCTCTGCGTGAAATTCCGAAATCCAACCAACCTGCGGCCGCACTTGACCTCCGCTGCGCAGCTGAACACACATGGTCCAGCGAAACCCCATCCAATGCACCCCATGGATAATGTTTTTTGCAGGACCCGTTTGTCTGGCGTTCCTGCGTGGCCCGATTTTCGGGCGGTGCGCGTGATCCGCCGTCGCGGTCCGCGGATTTGGTGACGGGAAACCCTCGCGGCCGGAAGAAACCCACCATGCTGAAACAAAATCTATCACGCCGGGATTTTTTCGGAGCGTCCGCGCTCGGAGCCGTCGCCGGGGCCTCCATCCTTTCGAACCCGGTCCGCGCCGCGGCGGAGTCGGTCGGCGCGAAGGTGTCCGACCTGCCCGACCTCACCATCAAGGAGGTCAAGGTCTACGTGGCGAACATCGGCCCCGTGATGCGGCGCATCAACACCACCGAGACCGGCGAGATCGTCTCGATCGTCACGAACAGCGGGCATGAGGGCAACTACACCCTGGGCAACCGCGTGATCGGCACCGGCTGGCTGGACTACGCCAAGGAGCTCTGTGTTGGCAAGAATGTCCTCGACCTGCTGCCGAGTCTCGCCGCGATCACCGGCCCGCGCACCCGCGGTTTCGCCACGCCGTTTGTGGGCGGCTTCGGTTATCCCAACGGCCTCCGCATGAGCAGCGCGGCGGAGACCAATTACCACGCGGCGATCATCGACGTCTGCTTGTGGGACATCCTCGGCAAGGCCGTCAACCGGCCCATCTACAAGCTGCTCGGCGGGACGAAGGACAAGATGCTAGCCTACGGCAGTTCGCTGCACCTTGCGAACCTCGAGGATTTCGCCCCGCAGGCGGTGGAGGCCAAGGGGCAGGGGTTCAAGGCCTACAAGATCCATCCCGGCAACGGCCAGCATCCCACCGGCGGCCCGATCCCGACCTATTATGGACACATCGAGGAGATCCGCTCGGTCCGCAAGGCCGTCGGCGAGGAATTCACGCTCCTCTTCGACCCGGTCCAGCGCTACAACGTGCCCGAGGCCCTGGCCGTCGGCCGCGTGTTGGAAGAGAATAATTACGTGAGCTTCGAGGATCCCATCCCGGAGTCCGATATCGAGGGCCTGATCGAGCTGAGAAAAAAGCTCACCGTGCCGATCGAGGTGGGCGAGTTTCTCTACTCGATCCAGGCTTATGCCGAATACATCCGCCGCGGCGCGCTCGATATCGTTCGGCTGATCTCGGACAACGTGGGCGGAATCACCGGCTCCTTCCGCATCGGCCAGATGGCCGAGGCTTTCGGCATGCCCTGCACACCCCACAACTGGGGCAACGGCTTCGACCTCGCGGTGCACATGCACATCGAGCTCGCACTGCCGAATACCTTTTGGTTCGAGATGCCCTATCCGCAGACGCTGCCTGACCGCGCCTACCTGAAGAACAAGTTCCGGCTCGACGCGGACGGCTACGTCCACGCCCCCACCGGGCCGGGCCTGGGCATGGAACTCGACCGCGACGCGCTCGACAAAATGCTCCTGCGCATCGACCGCTGAACCACTGGCGGGACGACCCTTGCCGGCCCGCCGCACACACCTTGGCGTTTTCCGAACCAGAATATTCGGGACGCTTTACCTCCAATCGATAGACCCTGCCACCCCATGAAATCCACCGAGACCAAACTACCGTCCGCTCCCCAATCCACCGCCGTGCCGCGCCGGGCGTTCCTGCAAATGCTGGGCGTGGGCGCGGCGGGCCTCGCCGTGTCGGGCTGCGTCGCCGTCAATACCGGATCCACGGCGTCGGCCGTGCCGGCGCCGTTGCCGCCTCCGGGCCCGAAGCAGCTGCGCGGACTTTTCCCGATCGGACAGACGCCGTTCACGGCGGATGACAAGCTGGACTTGGAATCGCTGGCGGCAGAGGTAAACTTCTGCAATCGCGGCGGAGTGCACGGCTTCATCTGGCCCCAGATCGCCAGCGGCTGGACGAGCCTCACGGAGCCCGAACGCCTCTCCGGCGCCGAGGCCATTCTCGCGGCAGGCAAGGGCGGAAGGACCTCGCTGGTCATCGGCGTCCAGGCCAAGGACATCGCCGCCGTCACCCGTTACGCGAAGCATGCCGCCGAGCACGGGGCGGACGCCATTGTGTCGCTGCCCCCGGCGGGAGTGACGGACGAGAAGGTGCTGCTCGATTACTATCAGCAGGTCGGCCGGATGACGGACCTGCCCCTTTTTGTGCAGAGCCAGGGCAGCATGAGCATCGATTTGATCATCCAGATCTACAACACGATCCCCACGGTGCGGCAGGTCAAGGACGAGGCCGGCAATCCGCTTGAGCGGGTCGCCGAAATCCGCCGCAGAACGAACGACCAGCTCAAGGTATTCTCCGGCCAGGGCGTGCGGACTATGATCAACGAAATGGAGCTGGGCTTCTCGGGCCACTGCCCGACGACCGGCCTCGCGGACGTCTACGCCGCCGCCTTCGACCTCTGGCATGCCGGCCGCCGGCAGGAGGCTTTCGACATGTTCGGCCGCATCTGTGCCTTCACCACCCTTGGCAACTCCGGCCAGAACAGCGTCCTGGTCGCCCGCGGTGTCTTCAAGCCCACGGTCCACTCGCGTCCCACACCCGGCATGGGCGGCGGCGGTGGGGGCGGAGGAGCAGGTGGTGGCGGCGGTGGTGGTGGCGGCCGCGGGGGCCCGGCGATGGACGATCAGGCCGTGCGGGCTGCGCTCGACAACTACCTTAAGCCCTATCTGCGGGCGTAGTCGGAAAGATGCAGTCGCCGGTAGCAGCCGACGTGAGGAGGCTGGTTTGAGGTGAGTCACCAAACCCAGCCTTGTTACCTCGGCTGCTACATCGATCGCTGCGGTTCAATTGCATCGTCCCGGTTTAGCTGGAGTCGTACGGTGGTACGATTTGCCCATGATCGGCGGTAGGAACGGCTTTACGCCGCAAAGATCGGTTCTGACCGGCCCCTCTCGCGGCGTGAAGCCGCTCCTACAGTTTCAAACTGTACCACCATCTGGAATCGTGCAGTCGGAGTGAGGTGGAGTGACCTCTCCCGTCGCTCAAGCTATGGCGGGCTGCAATGGCTTCGCGAGGGCGCGATAGACTTGGAGAAGAGAGGTCGGGCGCGATTGGTCTGCGAGCGGTTCCCTCCGCCGCCCGGAGGTCGGCGGCACCTAAGGTCGCGGACTGGGGCATTTAAGGTTTATGTCAGACGCAATCCGTCGGCCGCCTGCCTGCAGGCGCTTTGGAACGTGCGGCCGCGAGCAAGCTCGCGGCCTACCGCAAGATTACCCGGACGCCCTTCACGCCGATCAAGGCAGTGCGAACGAGAGGAAATTCGCTCCCGCAGCGATCGCGATGTACTGCTTGCCGTCGATGACATACGTCATCGGCGAGCCCTTGAAGGGGTGGGCGTGCGTCGCGAAGTGCCACAGGTATTTGCCGGTCTTGGCGTCCGCGGCGGCAAAGCCACCGTCGCATTCGCCGAAAAAAACCACGCCGCCGGCCGTCGAGAGCACCCCGGAGTAGTTGTTCTCGGCGACACCGGGCATGGCAATCTTCCACGCCTCCTTGCCGTCATCGATGTTGAAGGCGCGCAGGAACTTCCTGGCGGGATCGGCCGGGTTGAAGTAGCGGCCGAAGCCGCCGTTGGCCGATTTGCGATAGATGCTATAGTCCTCGACCGTCATCACGTAATAGAGGCGGGTCGTGGGATTGTAGGCCGTGGAATACCAGTTGGTGGCGCCTCGCACCGCCGGGGCTGTCTGGACGCCTTCCGCAGTCACCTCGTTGTTGGGCAGCAGATCGGGAAGCCAGGTCTTCGGGTTGATCCCGGTGGCCCAGGTCAGCTTGTCCACCATTCTGGTCGCCATCACCGGCTGGCCGGTCGTCCGGTCGAGGACATAGAGGAATCCATTGCGATGCGCGTGCAGCAGAAGTTTGCGTTCCTGCCCCTGCCACTTGGTGTTCACCAGCACGATGGGCTGATTGGAGTCCCAGTCATGCACGTCGTGCGGGTTGAATTGATAATACCAAAGGATTTTTCCCGTCTGGGGATCGAGCGCGAGGTCGCAGTTCGTGTAGAGGTTGGCGCCCAGACGCTCATCGCCATCGGTGTCGGGATGGGGATTTCCGGTTGTCCAGTAGAGCACGTTGGCCTCGGTGTCGGCGCTGCCGCTGGTCCACGTGGCGCCGCCGCCGAGACCGAGGGCGGTGCCTTTCCACGTGTCGGCGGCGAGTCCCGTTTCCCCGACCTTCGGGATGGTCCATAGTCTCCAGGCAAGTTCACCGGTCGTGGCCTTGTACGCGGCCACAAAACCGCGGATTCCGTTGTCGCCGCCGCTCACACCAGTATAGACCAGATCGCCCATCACGATCGGCGCGGCCGTGCCGCCATAGGCCTCTTTTTCCTCGGGGGTGTAAACCTCCCAGAGGAGGGCGCCGGTCAGCCGATCGAGCGCGAGCAGTCGCGCGTCATCGGTCATGTAGAAAACGCGATCGCCCAGCACGGCGACGCCCCGGTTGACGCCGATGGCGGCGTCGCTCGAAATGCTGCCCCGCGGGCTCTTGGGGCGCTCATAGCGCCAGATCTCGCTGCCGGTCTTGCCGTTCAGGGCGTAGACCTGGTTGTTGCCGGTCACGTACATGATCCCATCGATCACGATGGGTGTCGCCTCGAGGCCGGCGAAGGGCACCGAGAAATTCCACTGCAACTGCAGCTTGGAGACGTTCCGCCGGGTGACTTGGTCGAGTGGGCTGTGGCGGTTGCCGGCGAGTTCTCCATTATAGGAAGGCCATTCGCCCTTTTTCGGGTGCTTGATGGCGTCGATCTCCGCTTGCGTCACGGGGGCCTGGGGTTGCGTCAGCGGTCCGACGCCGACGCCATTGAGATGACTCAGGAACGCGAAAAGATCGCGCTGTTCGTCAGCCGTGCCCTTGAAGGCGGGCATGGCCGACACCTTGTCCGGTGTCACCTTCTGATACACGCTGTCGTCCAGCAGATGCAGCCGGCCGTCGTCGGTTTGCAACACGACCTCATGGCTGCCCAGAACCCGCGCGAATCCACGCAGGGAGCCGCCATCGTTCAACTCGACCGTCACGGTTTGATAGCCGTCCGTAAAGGACGCGTTTGGATCGAGGACGGCCTGCTTCAAGGGCTCGGGCCGCATCCGGCTGCCGACGTTGGAAAGGTTCGGCCCGAGCGAACTGCCCCGGCCCCCGGCGATATGGCAGGTGTAGCACTGGCCGCTCCCGAAAAAGATGCGCTCGCCCGCCATCGGGTCGCCCGCTCCGGCCGCCGTCGATTTCGACACGTTCAGCGCCCGCAGGTAGGTGACGAGCGCCTGGATCTCCGCCGGGGGCGAGTCGACGAAGGCGGGCATTTTATTCCTGCCCTTCCGCAGGATGGTGGCGATGTCGGCGTCCGACATCGCGCCAAAATGATCGGGTTTCACGAGGTCGGGGCCGCGCTCCGCACCGCGGGCGTCCTCGCCATGGCAGTCGGAGCACAGCTCCTCGAAGGCCGACGGCTGTACCGGGGCGCCGGCACCGGCACCTTTGCCAGTGGCAGCGCAGAGAATGAGTGCGAACCAGGGGAGGATTCGTTTCATGTGCGCAGCAAAAACACGCGATCGGCATTAGGCAACTCCAACCCCTGCGCATCTGCCTTGGGCCGCGGTTCGGCCGCACATCTTCCCTTGGACGGGGTTAAATTTTTAAGAACCTCCGCCAGGTTGGGACGTCATTCCTTGGGCGTTGACATCACCCTCGATCAACCATCGGCTAAACCTGCTTTCACCCCGCTCCGTACCCTTCAGCAGATTTGCGAGAACCACCACGAATTGGAGATATTCGACGATGCACATGAATAAAGTTATCCGAAACGCCGCGATGGTTTTTGCGGCCAGTCTCATCATCGGCCCGGCCGCCCTGTGGTCGCAGATTCCGGTTCGGCCCGCCGCCCGGACCAACGGCGGCCTGAGGCCGCCGTCGGAGAAAGAGCTGATCTACGTGACGCTCCCCGGCACCCTCGAAGGGGCTTGGGACCAAAATGGCACGGGGATCATCGTCCTCGACGCCGCGAACAACTTTAACTTTGTGAAGCGCATCCCGACTTGGGAGGTGCCCGCGAGCGGGTTTCCCGAGCAGATCGCCGGGGTCACCGCCAGCACGGACACGCAGATGATCTACCTGGCGACGCGCGGCCGGCTCGCCGGCTTCGACCTGAAGACGGAAAAGAAGGTCTGGGAAAACGTCCTCGACGGCGAGTGCTGCGAGCGCCCGCAGATGGCGCCCGACTCGTCATTCATGTATGTGGGCTCCGACCTCAAGGACTACTGGTACGTCGTGAACCCGAAGGACGGCACACTCATCACGACCGTCCATTCGCCCCTTAGCCCCGGCGCGCACAACCTCAACCTGAGCGCAGACGGCAAGACGGCGTTCATGGCGCCCAACGGCAAGGTCATGGGCATCGCTGACACGACCAACCACTCCCTCGTCAAGACGATCCCCTTTCCCGACAACATCCGTGTCTTCGTGGTGAACCATGATTCCTCCCTGATCTACACCAACCAGAACAACCTGCTCGGATACCTCGTTGCGGACGTCAAAACCGGCCAGATCGTCCAGAAGGTGGAAGTAACCGGATTTCCCTGGCACGAGAAGTGGGATGTCACGCCGCGCCCCCGGATTCCGCACGGTTGCCCGAGCCACGGCATCGCCCTGGTCAATAACGAGAAGGAAGTCTGGCTCTGCGACGGTCTCAACGACTACATCCACATCTTCGACAACACCGTGAGCCCCGCGAAGCAGATCGCGGACATCAAGACTTCCCATGGCCCGTACTGGCTCACGCCGGGTTTGGATGGAAAGCTGATTTATTGCTCCTCGGGCGACGTGATCGACACAAAGAGCCGGCAGATCGTCGGGCACCTGAAGGATGAGTACGGCCGTCCCCTGTACAGCGAGAAGGTCCTGGACATGCTCTTCGTGAACGGGAAATTGACCCGCGTCTCGAACCAGTTCGGCAATGGAACGCTGGCGATGGGCGACGGCCCCGGCACGGCCACCACCGAGATTCCCATGCCCGGGCCGCGCGCCAACAACACGAAGAAATAATTGTTCTCTGAACCGGCAGTTGCTGCGCCCGCGCGCCGCTGTCGCTCCGTCCACCCATGCCTACGATCGCCCCAACCTCCAAGTCACCGCGCGCCGCCGATTTCAGTCAGCTGAACCGGCGCGAGTTCCTGCGCTGGGTCGGCGCCGGAGCCATCGGGCTCGGCCTGTATCATCGCGGCTTCGCGGTGGTGGGCGGGCCGAATGTAACCGGCAAGCAGCTGCGGGGCATCTTCCCCATCGCCCAGACACCGTTCACTCCGGCGGACAAACTCGATATTGACGCGCTCGTCCGGCAGGTGGAGTTCATCGACCGCGGTGGCGTGCAGGGTTTCGTCTGGCCGCAGATTGCCAGCGAGTGGGCGACCCTGTCGGAAACCGAGCGCATGGACGGCATGGAGGCGATCGGTCACGCCGGCCGCAAGTTGCGCCCGGCCGTGATCATGGGCGTCCAGGGAGCGGACCTTGCGGCCGTCCGGCGCTACACCGCGCAGGCCGAGCGGGTCGGCGCCGATGCCATCATTTCGCTGCCACCGGCCGAGAATGCCGACGCGGATGCCATCCTGAAATACTACCGGGAGGTGGGAAAATCGACGAGCCTGCCGATGTTTGTGCAGGCCGTGGGCGACATGAGTGTGGATCTGATCCTCGAGCTCTACCGCACGGTTCCGAACATGCGTTATGTCAAGGACGAGGCCGGCGATCCGCTGGCCCGCGTCGGGCCGCTGCGCGAGAAGAGCCATGATGAGATCAAGGTCTTTTCCGGGGCCCACGGCCGCAAGCTGATGGAGGAAATGGCCGCTGGCTTTTCCGGCAGCATGCCCGCGGCAGGATTCGCGGATCTCTACGCGACGACGTTCGACCTCTGGCAGGCGGGCAAGCACGACGAGGCCCGCGAGAATCACGCGCGGACGCTCCAGGCGCTTGAGTCCATGCTGCGTTTTGGCACCGAGGGCATGAAGTACGTCCTCATGGCGCGCGGCGTGTTCAACACCTACGCAGCGAGGAAACCGGTGGCCGGCGGATTCTCCAAGTCGGCCAAGCTGGCGGTGGGGACCAAGCCCATCCAGCCCCTCGACGAGGAAGGCAAGAAGTCCCTGCAGGCGCTGGTCGCTTCACTGAAGCCGTATTTGAAGGCCTGAGTCTGGCTGACAGCGGCGCTTCCGCGCCGGAATTGGGCAGTCGTACCGTTTGAACTGCAGGGTACGCCCTCACATTATGTTCCGACTCCGATGGAGGCGCGACGTCCCCGTCGCGTCGGACGGCGACCGGGAGGTCGCCGCCCCAACATCTGTGCCCGATTCGGCCGAGCTCCTTTCCTCGTCGTAACGGGGAATCGTTTTAAACTGCCCTACTTGGAATGGAGCAAAGGGCCGCACTACCTCAGCTACGGCTCAGGCCCGGTACGCGGCACCGTTAATATCCAGCGTGGCGCCGGAGATGAAGCCGTCGAATTCGGCGGCCAGGAAGGTCACGGCCCTTGCGACATCCTCGGTGGTCCCGGGCCGGCCGAGCGGAATGCCGGCGACAATGCCGGGTATCGCCTCGGGCTTGGTATGGATCGCGTGAAACTGGGAGCCAAGGATCAGGCCGGGGGTGATTGCGTTGACGCGGATCCCTTGGGGGCCGAGCTCCTCGGCCAGGGCCCGGGTGAATGCCAGCGTGGCACCCTTCGCGGTCGAATAGGCGAGGGTGCCTGGGGCTCCGCCCTTCCGCCCGGCGACCGAGGAAATGTTGACGATGCTGGCGCCGCCGCCGGTCCGGGCGGCGGTCGCGAGATGCGGCACGGCTGCGCGGGTCACCTTCCTCATGCTGCCCATGTTGAGCGACATGACCTCGGCCCAGAAATCGTCGCTGGCGTCGGCGAGCAGAAGCTTGGCTACCATCGTGCCTGCATTGTTCACGAGAATATCGAGCCCGCCGAGAAAGGCCACGGCCTCGGTGACCAAGCGGTCGCATTCCTCGGACTCGGTCAGATCGGCGCCGGCACAACCGCAACGGCGGCCGAGCTTCGCGGCCTCGCCAACCAAGGCCTTCGCGGCGTCAGCACTGCGATGGAAATGGACAAAGACATCGCAGCCGGCGGCCAGCAGCTCGCGGCTGATCGCCAGGCCGATTCCTTGGGCGCCGGCGGTCACCAAGGCGCGTTTCCCGGACAATTTGGAGGGGTGGGGCATGAGGATGGCGTACCGTTCGGGCTTTGGCTTGGCAAGCGCGGGGCGAGACGGGCGGCCGGCAGTTTGAAATCTTAATTGTCCCGGAGCGACCACCTGTCCACGGTGCCTCATGCCCCTGCCGAAGATGTACCGCGTCAGGCAGAATTTATCCCGCCATCGCGTGGCTGACATTCCCTCCGCGGTGCATGCGGCCATGGCCGGGGCCCGCCTGCCCGTCAAACGCGGCGACACGGTCGCCGTCGGCGCGGGCAGTCGCGGCATCGCCAATATCGCACAGGTCGTCCAGGCCGCGGTGGACCACCTGAAAGAGCTGGGCGCCACGCCCTTCGTTTTTCCGGCGATGGGCAGCCACGGCGGGGCCACGGCCGAGGGCCAGCTCGAGATTCTCGAAGGCTACGGCATCACGGAAGCGTCGATGGGATGCCCGCTTCGCGCCACCATGGAGGTCGTGCAGATCGGCTCGGCCCTGGGCCTGCCTGTCTGGTGCGACAAGATCGCGGCCAGTGCCGACTGGATCGGCGTGGTGAACCGGATCAAGCCCCACACAGACTTCAAGGGCGGAATCGAGTCGGGTCTCTTCAAGATGATGGCGATCGGCCTGGCGAAGCATCACGGCGCCAAGCAGTATCACCGGGCCTTCGTGAACCACGGCTTCGAGAACGTGATCATCGCGGTGGCCCGCGAGGTCCTGGCCAAGGGGCGCATCGGCTTCGGCCTCGGCCTCGTCGAGAACGGCCATGACGAAACCGCCTGCATCGCGGCCTTCAACGCCGGCGACCTCGAGGCGGGCGAGCGCCGGTTGCTGGAGGACGCGCGGAAATGGATGGCCCGGCTGCCGTTCTCCTCGCTCGATGTGCTGGTCGTCGAGGAGATGGGGAAGGACATTTCCGGGGCCGGCATGGATACCAACGTCATTGCCCGGACCTCGCACCCGCGCGAGAAATTCCCCAAGGACCCGCAGATCCTCCGGATCGTGGCGCTCGACCTGACGGAGGCCAGCGGGGGCAATGCGATCGGGATTGGCAACGCGGACTTTACCACGCGGCGGCTGGTCGAAAAAATCGACTGGAGGAAGACCACGATCAACGCCCTGACTTCATCGGCGCCCAATGCCGCCATGCTGCCGCTGACCTTCGACTCGGATCGGGAGGCGGTCGAGAGCGCGGTCGGATGCATCGGGCTGACCCAGCCCGAGGAGGCCAGGGTCGTCCGCATCAGGAATACGCTCATGCTCGGGGTGATCGAATGCTCGGAGGCACTCCTGCCGGAGATCCGGAAGTCGCCCGGACTCGAGATCATCGGCGAGGCCCGGCCACTGGGCTTCGATGCCGCGAGCCGGATCATTCCGCTCGCTGAGTGAGCGGGGTGGCTTGCAGCCGCACCGGATCGCGGACCAGGACCAGGTGGATGATGGCGCCCGCCACCGCGACGAAGGCGCCGACGAGAAACGCGGCGCGGAATGAACCGGTCTTTTCCGCAATCATGCCGGTGACGATGGGCGCCAGGGACGCTCCCAGATAGCCGAAGAAATTCTGGATGGAGCTGAGCGAGGCGGTGTACTTCGAGGGCGCCACCACCGTTGCCATCGTCCAGGCTGCGCAGGCAATGCTGTAGAGCAGGAAGAGCGACGCCGAGATGTACGTCACCGCGAGGCCGACACTCACGGCGCGCGCGGCGAGAAAGGTGAAGAGCGCGACCCCGAACATGGAGGTGACGAGCGGAATCTTGCGGCTGGCGATGGGCGAGAATCCGCGCCGGAGCAGCGTATCGCAGATCCGCCCCGCGATGAGACTGCCGACCACCCCGAACACGAAGGGAATGGAGGCAATCCAGCCTGTCTTGGCGACGCTGAGATGCAGTTCAATCTCCAGGTACTGCGGCAACCAGGTCGTATAAATCCACAGCACATACATCGCGCCGAAATAGCCCCCGATCATGCCCCAGGTGGTGCGGCAGCCGAACAGGCTTTTCCAATTTTCCCAGGTCACCCGCGAAGCCGCCGGCAGGCCGTCGGCGAGATATTCCTGTTCCGCTGGCGTCAGTTCCACCTCGGCGGGATTGCGGTGCAGCCAGTAGATGATCACGGCGACGACGAGTCCCGCCAGTCCCATGGTGGCGAACATCCACCGCCAGCCGAGATGGAGCATGAGGAAGGTCAGCAGCGGCACGGCGATCGCCGATCCCAGGGAGCTGGAACAGTTCCACCAGCCGGTCGCCAGGCCCCGCTCCCGCGGGTGAAACCAGTCGGCCACGACCCGCGCACAGCTGGGGAACTGGGCGGACTCGCCCACGCCGAGGAGGACGCGGGCGACAATGAACTGCCGGAAACTGCCGACCAGTCCTCCCAGAACCTGCGCCAGCGACCAGAGGCCAAGACCGGCCGAGAGCATGCAGCGCGCCCCGAACCGGTCGATCAGGACACCGGCAGGCAGCTGGGAAACGGCATATGTCCAAAGGAACGCCGAGAGCAGGAACCCGCTTTGCGTCAGGGACAGGCCAAGTTCCGACCGGATCAACGGCAGGCCGACCGCCAGGGTGGAGCGATCCACGTAGTTGATCGCACCGCTGACAATGAGGAGGACAAGCGCGGTCCGCTGGACCCGCCGGATGCGTGCGGAAGCAATGAGATCGGCCATGGGGTAATGGATGCCGATGAAGCCGCCCCTGCCGGCAGGGCTGCGGACCAAAGGGTATCGTTCAGACTGACGTCGGGGATTTTCGGGGTGTGGGGTGCGAACGCTCTGAAACCAAAAAGAACGAAATTAATTCCCGCCTATCCGCCGACTCAGGCCGCTTTCGGGCCACCGCCCGCCGGGCCGGGCGGATAATAGTGCAGCGCAAGCCAGTTGATCAGGACCAGCATGGCGATGCCGGGCAGACCGATCGCCACGCTCCTCGTCGCCCAAGTCAGCGCGGCCTGCCCGCCGATCAAGGTGGGAAAGACCGCGGTGGTGACCACCGAAGCCGCCATGCCCACAAAATAGGCCGGTGCGGTCAGAAACCACTGCGCGCCCAGGCCGGTGAGAAGCATCCTGAGGGTGAACACAAAAACCAGCAATTGGACTGTCATCACGATGGCGCTCGGCGGCGAGGGATGCGAGGTTAGCGCCCAATTGAGCCACGGCGCTGACAGCGCGACCAGCACCGCCGAGCGCATGCGTCCCCAGAGCGTGGCCAGCAGCGGGGTATAAAGCATCGGGAGCAGTCTCGGGCCCAGCTGCGCATTCTCGGGCACCGGGATGAGGTGAATCATGTACGGGAACATCACGGACAGGCTCAGCAGGATCCCAAGTTCACGCGTCAGCGACGCCGTCAGGAAGCGGGGAGACTGTCTGACTCCGGCTGGGGCAGTTTCAGACCAAGCGGTAGGCATGGGGGGAGTGGATCCACCAAGGCGATCCCTGGGTCGAGAATCCTGCAAAAGTGGCGGGATGTCGAGCGGCGGGTAGGAGGGTGGTGTTCCATTTTGGTCGGGCGGCGACTCCGTCCCTGTCCATCCGTAGGCTTGGCAAAGGTTGATCGCCGCTGGGAACGTCCTTGTGCCCGGAGCGGAGTCCGCGCCCTACCGTGCTTGCGCGATCCGTTGGATTCTTCATTCGGCCCTTCACTTGGCTTGCAACTGCTGTTTAGTTTCGACGTCAGGCCCAGCTGTTACCCCCATGCGCTGGTCCCCTATGACGCTTACCCCCATTTTCCCGCCGGCCGGCCATCGTGGAACCGGATTGCGGTCCTGCGCCGCGCTGCTGGCCGCGGTCGGGTTGCTTGGCGTGCAGCCCCTGCGCAGTGCACCGGTCTTTGCGGGAGCCGAGGCGTTCACCGAGAAGTATTGCGCGTCGTGCCACAACGACATCGATCTGGAGGGTGGCCTGGACCTGGGGAACCTGGGTTACGTTCCGGGCGATCGGACCAACTTTCAGACCTGGGTGAAGGTGCACGACCGGCTGCAGGCGGGGGAGATGCCGCCGAAGGGGAAGAAGCACCCGGATGCAGCCGAGCTGGCCGCCTTTCTTCAAGGGATGGAGTCCTCCTTGACCGCCTACGAGACGGAGATCGCCGCGCGCGAAGGCCGGGCGACGGAGCGGCGGCTCAACCGCAGCGAGTACGAGAACGGTCTGCGGGATTTGCTGCAGGCGCCCTGGCTGCAGGTGAAGGACCAGCTGCCGGAGGACGGCGAGGCCTACCGCTTCAACAAGGTGAGCGAGGCGCTGGACGTTTCCTACGTGCACATGGCGCGATACATGAGCGCGGCCGATTATGCGCTGCGCCAGGCGATCAGCGTGCAATTCGTGCGTCCGCCCACGGTTACCACGCGCTATTATGCGCGCCAGAGCTTCACGATCCGCGGCGGGGGCGATGACGGCAATCCCGACCGGCAGAAATTCCCCGTGCTGGGCACGAAGGCCCAGCCGGACATCGTCGCGGGCAAGGCGCCCATGACGGTGGGCGACGCCGATCCGGCCGTGCGCGAGCAGGAGGCCATGGGCTGGACCGCGAGCAACTATTCCACCGGCTTCGGCTCGACTTGGGGCGGCTTCCGGGCGCCGGTGGCCGGCCGGTACCGGCTGCGTTTCAACGGTTACACGGTGTGGGTCGGGCCGGGCGGGACGCGCCATCCAACGGTCTCCTTTATCGGCAAAACCCCCAAGGGCGGCGATCCCACGCAAATCGCGGTGCTGCCGCCGGAGTGGCACCGACCGAATTTCGCCGACATCTCCCCGGGCCGGCGGTACGAGCCCATCACCATTTATGCCAAGGGCGGAACATTGAACCGCCGGGTGGGGGCATTCGATATCACGCCGGAGCCCAGCGTCAGCACGGTCGACGATGTCTGGCTCGTGGCCAACGATGTCGTCGTCACGGATGCGTCGCGATTTTTTCGCTCTCGGCCCACAGGGATTCCGGACGGCTACACAAATCCGCTGGCCCAGCGGGACGGGATGCCGGGAGTCGCCTTCCGCTGGATGGAAGTCGAGGGTCCACTCTACGACGAGCCGGCGTCCGCCGGGTACGGCCTGCTCTTTGGGGACCTTCCGTTGAAGAAGGTGGAAGCAGGTACGCCCGGGGTCGCAATCGACGTCGTCGCCGGGACGCCGCCGGGCGCCGCGCGGGGTGGCAACCAGAGAGGTGGCGGAGGCTTTGCCTTCGCCGGGGGCCGCGGGGGCGCGGCCATGACGACTGCGATGGTCGAGGTTGTCACGGCGCATCCCCGACAGGACGCGGAGCGCCTGCTGCGCGCATTCATGCAGCGCGCCTACCGCCGGCCCGTCGCGGAGGAGGATGTGCAGCTCTTCCTCGGGTTGATTAACCAGCGCATGGATGCCGGCCTCGGCTTTGCGGGCGCGATGCTGGCCGGCTACACGGCGGTGCTTTCGTCGCCCGGCTATGTCTTCATCCAGGAAAACCCCGGCCGGCTGGATGACTTCGCCCTGGCGACGCGCCTGTCGCTTTTCCTGTGGAACTCCGGCCCGGACGACACGCTGCGCGCCCTTGCCGCGCGCGGAGAGTTGCACCGGCCGGAAGTGTTGCGGGCCCAGACCGACCGGATGCTGGCGGATCCGAAATCCCGGCGGTTCGTGGAGGCATTTCTCGACTACTGGCTGGAACTCAGGAAGGTGAACGACACGTCGCCTTCCACGACGCTTTACAGCGACTACGTGATTGACGACTCGCTGGTGGAGTCCGCCCTGGAGGAAACCCGGCTTTATTTTGGCGAGCTGCTGGACCAGAACCTGCCGGCGCGCAACATCGTCGCCTCGGATTACACGTTCCTGAATGACCGCCTGGCCGCGCACTACGGAATTCCCGGGGTGGACGGCGTCGCGATGCGCCGGGTGACGCTCCCGGCGGACAGTCCCCGCGGCGGGCTGATGACGCAGGCGATTGTTCTCAAGGTCACGGCCAACGGCACGACGACCTCGCCGGTCCTTCGCGGCAAATGGATCCGCGAACGCATCATGGGCCTCGACCTGCCGCCGCCGCCGGCGTCGGTGCCGGCGGTGGAGCCCGACATCCGCGGCGCGGTCACGATCCGCCAGCAACTCGACAAGCACCGGGCGGACAAGACCTGTGCGGCCTGTCACAGCAAGATCGATCCGCCGGGGTTTGCGCTGGAGAGCTTCGATGTGATGGGTGCGTGGCGCGACCGCTACCGTGCGACCGCGGAGGACGGGATCGTGGAACCGGGTTTCGGCAAGAATGGCTGGCCGTTTGTCTTCCACTATGCGCTGCCGGTCGACTCCAGCGGCCAGCTGGCGGATGGCCGCAGCTTCAAGGATATCCGGGATTTCAAGCGGCTCCTCCTGGCTGACGAGACGCAGATCGCGCGCAATCTCGCCCGGCAGCTGGCGGTTTACGCCACGGGCGCGCCGGTGCGCTTCAGCGATCGCGCGCAGATCGAGCGGATCATCGAGGGCGCCAAGGCACAGCAATACGGGGTCCGCAGCCTTGTGGACCGGCTCATCCAGAGTGATCTATTCCTGAACAAATGAACAACGCACCGTCGAAACGTTGGACAAGCTGGAGACGCAACCTCCCGGTCGCGCTCGGACAGCGACCGGGAGGTCGCTGCTCCATCCCCTTCATCCTGATTACGGCGTCGGCGCTCAAAAGACTATGAACTCAAAATCTTCCGCCCCTTTCATCGCGACCCGCCGTCCCATCTCCCGCCGTCGCTTCCTGCAGGGGACCGGCATCGCGCTGGCGCTGCCGTTGCTCGACTCGATGCTGCCGTCGTTCGCGCGGGCCGCGTCGTCTGCCGCGCCTCTTGCGCCCGGGGCGCCGCCGCGCCGGATGTTTGCGGTCTGCAACAACCTCGGCCTGCTCGGCCGCGACTTTTTCCCGCAGGGTGCCGGGCGCGATTACGTGGCGTCGCCGTACCTCCAGCTGCTGCAGGAGCATCGCAATGACTTCACCGTTTTCAGCGGGGTGTCGCACCCCTCAGTCGACAGCGGGCACCCGGCGGATGTGTGCTTCCTCACGGCCGCGCCGCATCCCGGCAGCGGGTCGTTTCACAACACCATCTCGCTCGACCAGCACATCGCGGAACACCTCGGGACCCTGACGCGGTTTCCCTCGCTCACGCTTTCCGTCAACACCCGCAGCCGCAGCCTGTCGTGCACCGGGACCGGTGTGGCCATCCCGCCGGAGGACAAGGCGGCGGAAGTCTTCAAGCAGCTTTTCCTCCAGGGCACGCAGGCGGAAGTCGACGCGCAGATCCTCAAGCTGGACACGGGACGGAGCATCCTCGATACCGTCGCCCAGCAGGCGAAAAACCTGCAGCGCTCCGTGGGTGCGAACGACCGCGACCGGCTGGACCAGTATTTCACCAGCGTGCGCGACCTCGAGCACCGCCTGCAGGAGTCGCAGGGCTGGGAGACCAAGCCCAAGCCCGTCGTCCATGTCCCCGTGCCGGTCGATCCCGCCAGCCCGGCAGCCTACATGGCCAAGGTGAAACTCATGTATGACCTGGCCGGGCTCGCCTTCCAGACGGACTCGACCCGCTCGATCTCCCTGATGCTCGACAGCGCCTCGACGCCGGCCGTGGAGGGCATTCCCGACGTGCCGATCACGGAGGGCTACCACAATCTTTCGCATCACGGCAAATCCCCGGAGAAACTGGCCCAGCTGAAGGCGCTCGACCTCGTGCACATGAAATTGCTCGCGAACCTTTACACGGACCTCAAGGCCGTCAGCGAAGGCGGAGAGTCGCTCCTGGACCGCACCATGGTGCTGTACGGCTCCAACCTCGGCGACGCGAACGCGCACGTCTGCACCAACATGCCGGTTATTTTTGCCGGCGGCGGATTCCGCCATGGCCAGCACCTCGGCTTTGACCGGGAGCGCAATTATCCGCTGCCGAATCTTTTCGTCTCGATGCTGCAACGGATGGGAATCGAGGAGGACAAATTCGCCTCCTCGACCGGCACGATGCGCGGCCTGGAGATGGCCTGAACCCAACGCATGCAACGGGTGGAAAAAAAATCATCGAAGCCGAACGATCGGCGTAGGGGCGTTCCTCGCGGACGCCCGGTTCGGCGGGACCAAGCCGGGCGTCCGCAAGGAACGCCTCTACAGGGAGCAGCCTTCCGCTGGTTTTGCCTCTGGGTTGCCGGGGTGTTGGCGTTGACCGGCCCCGTGCTTCCGGCGCGGGGTGCGGCTGAACCGCCGCCGACGCACACCGCCGAGCAAAAGGCGGCCCTGGACGTGCTCGACGGCGCGATCGCCCGCTTTGAAACGCTGCTCGCGCAGGATGACGATGCCGCGCATCACGTCGCCACGAAGGCGCGACTCGACGAGTTCAAGGTCCGGCGCGAGGACATTCGCGCGACCTACGATCAGGCCCGCTACGATGAATTGCGCGTCGACCTGAACCTCGAGTACCAGCGCCTGGCCAGCTGGCTGGCTCCGGCGAAGACGCCACCGCCGGACGAGAAGGCCAAGGGGAAATGAGTTGCAGGCCAGCTCGGTGGGCTGACTGGCCACCTCGACGAGGTGGGCTACAGTTTCGGCCAGCCAGGGTTTGACCGAGTCGCGATTGATGCTACCAACGGATTACCCCATGACCCCGGATAAAAATGACCCGCAGGGCCGGCGCGGCTTTCTGCGACAGGTGGCGTTGGCGGCGGCGACCGCGCCGCTGACCGCTGGCTTGCTCGCCGCGGATGCGCCCGCGGGCGTGGCGCCGCCGCCGGCCCCGGCCGCCGGCCCGTTGCCCGGTTATGCTTCGCTGAGCCCGGATGAAGCCGGATTGCTCGAGGCCATGCTGAATCTCATGTGCCCGGCGGATCAGCTGACGCCAAATGGCGTGGATTGCGGCCTGGCGGTCTTCATCGACCGGCAGCTGGCCGGGGATTTTGGCCGGGGTGCGCGGCTGTACCGCCAGGGTCCGTGGCCGGCCGGCCGGCCCGAGTTGGGTTATCAGCTGCCGCTGACACCCGAGCAATATTTCAAAGCCGGCGTGGCCGCGGCCACCGCAGCCTGCCGGAAGGCACATGGCAAACGCTTCGAGGAGCTGGCCCCGGCCGAGGCCGAGACCTTTTTGCAGGATCTCGCGGCGGACAAGCTCGACGACAGTCACTTTGCGCTCGGGGCATGGTTCAACGGGCTCGTTTATCCCCTGTTCGAGCAGGCCTGTTTTGCGGATCCGCTCTATGGCGGAAACATCAACAAGGTTTTCTGGAAGATGGTGGGTTATCCCGGGCTGCCGGCCACCCACGCGAACGACATGCTGGAATTTCGCGGCAAGCCCTTTCCCGGGGCCGCGGATCCGAAGTCCATTGCGGATTTCAGCTAGGATCGCGCGCCGATGGCCACCCGACTCAAGAAACGCACGGTCGTCATTGTTGGCGGCGGCCTGACCGCCGGCCTGATTTCCCGGCAATTGACCGCGCAGGGTATCGAAGTGCTCGTGCTGGAGCGCGGGGGAAATCCGAGCAACGGCGCGGCGGAAAAACTGCCGAACCAGCGGGACGAGTTGCGCTGGGATGTCCGGCAGGGGCTGGTGCAGGACTGGGCGGTGCAGACGTACAGCCTGCGTCATTCGCGGAAGGATTCCGCGCTGCCGGTGCGGCGGATGGAGGCGTTTCTGCCCGGTGAAGGCCGCGGCGGGGCGGGCAATCACTGGACGGGCATTACGTGGCGCTGGCCGGAATATGATCCGGCGCTGCGCACACGGTTGGAGTCGCGTTATGGAAAGACGGCGATCGCGCCGGAAATCCTGATTCAGGACTGGGGCGTCGGCTATGCGGAGCTGGAATCGTACCACGACTTGTTCGAGAAGCTCTTCGGCATTTCCGGCAAGGCGGGAAACCTCAACGGCCAGATCCAGGCGGGCGGAAATCCCTTCGAGGCTCCCCGGCGCAACGAATACCCGCAGCCGCCCCTGGAGTTCACGGAGGCGGGGCTGATCTTGAAGGCCACGGCCGAGAAGCTCGGCTACAAGCCGTTCCGGATGGCCGCGGGAAATTCGTCCGGCACCTATACGAATCCGGATGGATTGAAACTCGGCGCGTGCCAGTATTGCGGCCACTGCGACCGCTTCATGTGCGAGGCGAAGGCCAAGGCGACGCCGGAGCTGCTGCTCTTTCCGGTGCTGCTGGAGCGGCCCCAGTTTGAAATCCGCCTGAACTGCCATGTCCTTGGCGTCGATTACGACCGCGACGGCCGGAGGGTGACAGGCGTGCGTTACGTGGACCTGCTGACCGGCGAGGAGTACGAGCAGCCGGCGGACGTAGTCGTGCTGGGCGCGTTCACCATGACCAATGCCAAGCTTCTGCTGATGGCAGGCATTGGCGAAAAATATGATCCGGTGACGGGGAAGGGCGTGGTCGGGCGGAATTTTTGCTACCAGACCAGCTCGTTGGTGAACCTGTTTTTCCCGGACCGTTGGATCAATCCCTTCCTCGCCGCCGGTTGCTCAGGAGTGAACATCGACGAATTCAACGCGGACAACTTCGACCACACGGGCCTGGGCTTCCTCGGCGGAGGGGCAATCACCGCGAACCTCAAGGGCGGCATGCCGATCCGGGGCCGGCGGGTGCCACCCGGTACGCCGCGCTGGGGGACGGCATGGAAGCAGGCGAACGCGGATTGGTATTCACACAGCTTTGCCCTCACGGCCCAGGCTACGTGCTACCCGCACCGCGAGAACTTCCTCGATCTCGATCCCACGTATACGGATGCCTTTGGGCAGCCTCTGGTACGCATGACCTTTGACTGGCAGAAAAATGAAATGCGCATGTCCGAGTACGTAACCAAAAAAATGGAGGCCATCGCCCACGCGACCGACGCAAAAATTGTCGGCCCGGCGGTGCCGCGGAAGAGCCCGTTCGATACCCGGGCCTACCAGTCGACCCATATCGTTGGCGGCACCCCCATGGGCACCGATCCCCGCACCAGCGTGGTGTCGCCGCATCTGCAGCACTGGGATGCGCCCAACCTGTTTGTCGTTGGCGCCTCGGTGCTGCCGCACAATTCGGGCTACAATCCCACCGGGCCGATCGCCGCGCTGGCGCTGCGGCTCGGCGACGACCTGGTGCGCTATGTCGGCAAGCCGGGCCGGCTTTAGGCATGCCTTCAGCACGATCCATGGCATTGCCCTGTCATCCGGAACGCAGTGAGGTTGCTTGGATGGGGACGCGACCTCCCGGTCGCGTTCAGACAGCGACGGGGAGGTTGCGTCTCCAAGGGAGCAGGCTTCTTGTTCGGCTTGCCCTGATGCTGGCTGTTCTCGGTGCCGCCACGACAGCGCGCGCCGCGGACGCCGACAAAGGCAAGCAGCTGTATGCCCTGTGCGTGGTCTGCCACGCCACGACCACCGTCAACGGCACGGGCCCCGGCCTGGCCGGCATCGTGGGCCGGAAGTCGGGCTCCGCGCCGGGTTTCCGGTATAGCCGGGCCATGAAGGCCGCCAATATTCTCTGGGAGGAAAAAATCCTCGATGCCTACTTGACCGATCCGCAAAAGGTCGTGCCGGGAAGCGTGATGCCGCTGTCCGGTGTGAAGGATCCGAAGGATCGCCTGGATATCATCGCCTATCTGAAAACGCTTTGAGCCGCTCGGCCAGCTTCGGTGTGGCACCACGAAGTGCATTACACCCGAATGAAAGTGCCCCGTGAAATGACTGAAAGAGTCCGGCTCAGCGCGCCTCAGGACTTGGGGGTGCAATCGCGCTTCCTGAAGCGCATTGCTCAACGCGCGAGGGCGTTTCACGGAACTTGTTTTGGGCGCAATCGTTCACGTGCGGCGCCAGTGCCTGGAGCAACCCGCCTGTAAAGGGGGCGCAAGCCCCGCGGTCATTGGCGGGTAAATCAAGGTTCAAGCGTCACCTTAACGGAGGTAAGGCCACTGACGACCTTATCAAGGCCGATCTGAAAATCCTTCAGGGGCAGGCGATGGGTCACAATCTGGTCCATGGGCAGCAGCTTTTGCTCGATCATTCGGATCGCCACCGGATAGCAGTACGGCCCCAAATGAGCGCCATGGATCGTAAGTTCCTTGGAGTCACCGATGATGGTCCAGTCAACGGTGACCTTTTCGCGCATGACACTGAACTCAACGAAGGTGCCGAGCTTGCGAATCATGTTCAGGCCCTGCTCGACCGCCGCCGGTGCGCCGGTCGCCTCGATGTAGACGTCGCAGCCGTAGCCCTCGGTCAGGTCGCGCACCTTCTGGATGGCGTTCTCCTTTCCGGGATTGATGCCGATGTCCGCTCCGCAGCTCCTGGCCACCTCCAGCCGGTCGTCGTTCAGGTCGAGCGCAATGATGCAGGCGGGCCCCTTCATCTTTGCGGCGGCCACCATGCCCAAGCCGAGCGGGCCGCAGCCGGCGATGACCACCGTGTCCTGATACTGGATTTCCCCGCGCTCGACCGCGTGGATGGAGCAGGCGAGAGGCTCGATGAAGACGGCGTGGTGCAGCGGAATGGATTTCGGCACCTTGTAATTCAGCGCCCCCGCGGGAAAGAGCATGTATTCGGCCCAGGAGCCGAACGTCTTCCGCCGGAAACCGTAGATATCGTGCACCGCGCACATCCAGTACTGGCCGCGCCGGCAATAGCGGCACTCGCCGCAGGGCACGATCTGCTCGCTGACCGCATGATCGCCGATGGCCAGGCCATACAAGTCGCCGGCGCCTTCACCCAGCGCGACCACTTCGCCGACAAATTCATGGCCCGGGGTGACGGGCGGCTGGCAATAGCCCTCTCGATCCTTGTCCCCCCAGAACATGGGGGCGCCCGTGTAACACTTGATGTCGCTCGCGCAGATGCCGGTGCTCTTGACCTTGACGACCACCTCGCCCGGGCCGGGGCGGGGCACGGGACGTTCTTCGAGGCGGTAATCGCCCGGGCCGTGGGCCATGACCACGGCCATCGATCGGGGCAGGGTGGTTGCTTCGTTTTTCATGGATGGTTTCGATGACGGGAGCGGCAGGCCGGCTCACATCGGATCAGGCGCCGAAGTGAATCAGAAAATTCAGCAGCCCCAGAACAACGAATGCCATGAACAGGGCGAGGCCGAAGCCGATCACGTCCTCCCGGTTCCACTTGAAAAACTCGAGCTGGGAACGCGGCAGCAGCAGGCAATCGCGGGTCCTGTCGGGATCGGCGTAGGCGGCCAGGACAGCCTGGTCGTCCTCGGCGCGATTCGTCCGCACCTTCGTGCGCATCCGGGCGAAAAAGCGCCCGATGGAATCCGACTCGTCGGGTGCGGTCAGCAGTGAGACCACGATCAGCACGAGGAACGGCAGCAGGATCTTGTAGGCGTAGCGCAGCGTCTCGTTGAGCGCGTGGGGATTGGCCGACAGGTCGGTGACGTGGTCGAGGAGCCAGCTTTCGAGGTAGAACGTGCCCGCGCCCCGTTTCACGCCGTTCGCCTCCGTGATGCCCTGCTCCCAGTAGATCGACTTCGGGGCGATGATGACCGCGCGGGTGACCGTTTCGCCCACGTGCAGCGCCGCCGGCGCCGGTCCGGCGCCGTGCCAGTCCGCGACCTGTCGCGCACGTTCCTCCACGTCGCGGGGCGTCGCCACCAGTGTCCGCGGGATCACCCGCTGCTGTGTGGTGCGCAGGAGCGCGGGATTCGTCCGCATCCCCGGGAAGACGGTCGGCAGAGCCAGCGGCAGCGCGACAAACATTGTGGCCGCAATCAGGATGGACGCCCAAGCCCCCTGGCGCGTCGCCCGGCGCCACTTGATGCCGCACCAGAACGAGGCGGCGATGATCGCGTTGAATTCCCACATGAATTTCAGCATGTCGAGGATCGAGCCGAACGCCGTGCTCAGCAGCGCCGCCGCCAGCAGCACCAGCGCCCCGGCGATCCGGCCGACCATCACGTAATGCCGCTCGCTGCGCCCGGGCCGGAGCGGGCCGTAGACATTCTTCGTGAACAGGCTCGAGGAGGAGATCATCAGCGTGCTCGCCGTGGACTGCAGCGCCGCGAGCAGGCAGGCGATCATCAGGCCGACCAGCCCGAAACCAAGGCCGCCCAGCAGGTCCCGCGTCGCATGGCCCCATACGAGGTCGGAATCCTGGATCTCCCGGCCGTAAAGCGCGAAGCAGAGCATGCCGAGGAAACCCCACATCACGGAGCAGTAGCGCTTCATCATCGTGCCGGTGGTGAAGCCGATGCTCGCCGTCAGCTCGTCGCGCGCCGAGGCGTTGGCCGTAAGCTGGTTCGACTGCGTCGCGACGTTCAGTGTGGTCATCACGGACAGGGCGATGACGAAGTACCAGGTGAAATCCGCGTTCTCCGCTGATCCCATCAGCGAGAAGAATCGTCCTGGCAGCTCCTGGTGCAGCGTATGGCCCGCTGCCAGGAGGCCGGTCAGGCCATGCAGTGCGTTGAGCTTGGCGATGGCGAAGGGCACCAGCAGGATCGACAGGATCAGGATCAGCGTGCCCTGAACGGTGTCCGTCCACACCGCGGCCTCCAGCCCGCCGGCAATGCCATATACGAACACGATGAGGACGATGAACCACACCAGGGCGGACTCGTTGATGGAGGAAAACTCCCGGTGCGGCCGGCGCAGGCGGAGGGATTGCAGCTCCTCTGCTTCGGCCGGGCTAAGCGTGCCGGTCGGGCCCTGCTGGGACAGGGCCTCGAGGCGGAGAGCCTGGTTGTACTCGAGGTGCTCGGCGGGGGTCAGGGCGGCCACCGGCTTCAGTGTGATGCCGATCACGGTCGAGCTCACGGCCTTCAGGCCGAGTCCGATGACGATCACGAGGTAGGCGCTGGCCAGCAGCGAATAGGCGATGGCCATCCGCTGGGAACGGTAGCGCTCGTGGAAGAAGTCGCCGAGGGTGAGAGTTCGCATTCGCCGGTACCACGGTGCGGTGAACCAGAAGAGCGGCGTAGCCCACAGCCCCACCAACTGGCTCCAGATCCCACCGGCGCCGTCCCGATATGCGGTGGTGACCGCGCCCACGGCGGTATCGGAGCTGGTGGCCTGACCGAAGGAGGAAAAGATCTGGAGGAACTTGCCAAAGCGCCGTCCGCCCAGGAAAAAATCCTCCTGGTTCTTGACGCGGAACATGGCCACCAAGCCGATGACGATCATGAGCACCGCGTAAGCGGCGATGACGATCAGATCGATGGTCGGGAGGCCAAACATAGGGCTAAATCCGGGATTCGCAAAGGCGGCAGGTAAGAGTCACGGTCCGATTTTTGGGTTGTCGTAGGTGCGGGCGAGCCAGGACTTCGGAACCGGGACCACGCAGATGTTCAACGAGCGGTTGTCCTCGGAGAGCATTGCCGTCTGAATTTCGATCTTCGTGCTGTCCGCGCTGAACGTCGGGTGGGTGTGATCCTGGGCGGTGGTTTTCTGGCCGAGATCGGCGATGATCGCCATCTCACCCGAGTGACGGTCGATGAGCCAGAGGCGATAGCGAAAATCATCACAGACCGCCCAACGGCCATCCGCGGAGCCGTTGACGTGCCAGTCGGAGCGGCCGGGGTCGCCGACCGGCACCTGGCCGACGATCCGCATCTCGTGGGTGCGGAGGTTGACGATCCCGACGCCCGTCGGATGCTCACCGGTGCCGGCGCCATCCCACACTCCCTCCCCACTGAAGGCGAGCAGGGCGAACGCCACCTCATCCCGGCTGATCACGGCCTCGTGCGTGACCCACTCATAAGGCGCCTCGGGATAAAGGGGACGCAGGCCGGTGCCGTCGGACATCACGGTCCAGGTGCGCTGCGGTGCCTTGCCGCCGGTCTCCCAGCAGAAGATGATCTCACCGGGATTCCATGGATTGGTCTGCACGTGTCCGATCTGGAAGGGAACGGCGACGATGAATTTGGTTTCCCCGGTCCGAAGATTCATGCCCACGAGTCCGGTCGGGCCGGCACCCATGCCGCGCGGGCCAAATGGCTTCTCGATCTTGGCGTCTGGGGGCAGGTGCTTGGCCGCCTCTACGCTACCCACGCGGATATAGGCGAAGTCCTCGGTGGGATCGAGGGCCATGTCGCCGGGCGCACCCATCTCGGCGGGGAGAGTGCCGCAGACGTGCTCATATTCGGAGGCCGCCTTCAACCGGCCGGCGGCGCTGTCGGCAAAAAGCTTGGCGAGATCAACGGAGATCACTTGCGCAAGTCCGCGGGGGCCGCCTCTCCCTCCAACTCCGCCGCCGCGGCCTCCGCGCGGGTTGGCCGGGCCGTCGCCTCTGCCGGCCGCGGCCGTTGGCGGGGGTGGGGGCGCCGCCTCGACCGCAGTGCCCGGCAGTGCTTGTGTACGCAGGAAGTAGAGGGTCATCGAATGCTCGGCCACGCAGAGCATCCCTTGAAAGCCTGATTCGCTCACCTGAACGATATCCCCCGTCTCCTCATTGACGGCCATGGCCTGCCCGCTTCCCGCACGGCTGGAGCGGAAAATGACCCACTTGCCGTCGGAGGTCCATTGATGGTGGGTTTGATAGATCTTGGAGTCACCCGTGCCCTGGGTGCTGGTCAGGAAGGTGAGCGGCACACCGGTAACGGGATCGACGACGATCTTCTTTTCCGACGGGAACCGCCGGCCGATCTGGGCGGACAACGGTGAGACTAGCAGGGCGAAAACGGACAGGACAAGGGCAACAGGCCAAGCGAGACCGGCCGACTCCGGCAGCAGGCAGAGGATTTTTTTCATGAGAGTTTGCGACAGGGGTTACTGCGGGGGACTGGATTTTATGACCGGGCTCAGGCCGTCGCGCTTCACGCAAGGCGACCAATGACCGGCGACTTTCCGAACCAACTGTGGCCTACAGATCGAAGGTTGTCGTGAAGATGAACGACATTGGCTCGAGCAGGAGCACGTAAACCAGCGTGGGGATTTTGGGATGCGGGCTCATGGGTTAATCAGGTTCAGGGTTGATCGTGGGAAACACTAAAGAGCGATTACGGCGCTGGCGGCGCGCGACACGTCTCTGGGAGGCGAGGTTCGGGGTCAGCCAAACAAACAAACGTCAAACCCGGCAAGGTATCGCAGGCATGGGGTGGGGTAACAGGGGGTGGGTGGAGCGCGG
Organism: uncultured Opitutia bacterium; assembly: GCA_903827245.1. GTDB lineage: Bacteria > Verrucomicrobiota > Verrucomicrobiia > Opitutales > Opitutaceae > CAIUWA01. The sequence continues at coordinate 55,070 of CAIKHO010000022.1, read as the reverse complement.
ACTTTGCATCTCTCCGAGAATCGAATGCACGAGATCTGAGGATGCTCTGGAATAGAGGTCGGATCCGTCGATCTGTTCAACGGCCAACTGGTAGCAGCAATCGACGATGAACTTTTATGCTATCGCACCAGTGGCGTCTGGAATTGATCAGTTTTTTGATCAATGCGGGCTGTCGCAGGAAGGCTCAAAAAAGCGAAGGGGTTGAGTCGATCTTCATCGGCACCGTGCTTGGTGCCACTGTGCCATCGTCGCCGTTCGCCAGGAACCATCCGGCCAATCGGCTCCGCCGTTTTGAACGGCCGGGCTGCCTCCCAAGAGACGGGGAGAACAGGCCGGGCGCTCTCGGGTTGAAAAGTGAGCCGGGTGGAGGGGTTGACCTCGTGAGCGATTTTGCTACCTAGACACCGTGCCCAGTGCTGCCCCCTTTCCGCGCAACAACTGGATCGGGCCGGTCCCCAAGGGCGGGAAACACGGGTCTGCCCTTGTCCGACTGTCGCGTCCCCGGCCCTTCGAGTTGAGCTATCTCTCCTGGGGCCACCGCCACTACGGCGAGCCGCCTATCGAACCGGTTATCCATGAAGGATGGCATTACTTCCTGGTCTTGGCGGGCAGCCCGAGACTAGTCGTGAACGGAAAGGAAATCCTGACCGAGCCAGGTGTGATCAGCATTGGAGACCCCAACTGCCCGATCGGCCATCGGGATCAGCCGGGCCGTGTTTGCGAGATGCTGACATGGATCTGGCGGACCCCGCCGGCGCACTCCGCGCTGCGGCCGGAAAAGAACCAATGCCTGCGGCTGACCCTCGATCAAGACCAGATGCGTCGTTTGAAGAACTTGCACTTTCAATGTCGCAATGCGGTGGCTGATTCCAATGAAAGCAGCATGCTGCGGTTATCGGCCACCCGCCTGCTTATCGATCTCTGCCTGGTCCACGCGCATGAAAACCGGCGGGTGCCTGAGGCTGGTCTCCGCTTCGATCTCGCCGTCCAGTATCTCCGCAACCATATGGGAGAGAAGCAGACCGTCCAAGATTTATGCGAATTCCTGCAGATTTCGAAAGCATCATTGTATCGCTTATTCCAAGAGCACGCAGGTAAGGGTCCGCGCGCCTTTACACAGGAATTGCGGATGCAATGGGCGCGCGGACAGCTCCACGATCTGAAGCGTTCGGTGAAGTCGGTTGCCTTCGCCTTGGGCTATCATCATTCGCCTGATTTCAGCCGTGCTTTCAAACAGCATTTCCGACTCACAGCGAGTCGCTCCAGACTGCAATCTTTGCCCGAATCGAGTGCATCATCGGGCGTCGTATAGCGGGTGATGGTTGTCGGCAAGGTGCGAACCTCGCCTTGAATTCCGACGCTGAAAAGAAATTGGTCGAGCCCATGATGGCTTCGCTAGGCGTGGGCGAACCCCCGTGAAACTGGGCACAACCGGATTGCTTCTCTATGCGTTCCCGCGATCGCTGGCATGTTCGCCGCCAACAACGACCGCGATCTCGCCTTCCGGACTGGCGGTGCCAATCTGTGATTTCTGGCGCCGACTTCGTTTGAGCCGACCCGTTGGGCTCAATCCCAAGCTTCGTCGCTTGACGGCAAACCGGTGGGAGCCTTGATTTCGCGCAACGTAGGTTTCACACGAAAACCGCTCCCGGTGCCAGTTGCAGACCCACCCCGTCCGATTTTTGCCAGCAAGCCCCTGTTGTTCACCCCCCCCGTGTCGTATCCGCTGCGCCTCCTAAAGCTTCTTTACCCCTGCAGGCCGAAGGAGGCCCTGGTTTTGGCCTTCTCCCGCCGCCGATAGTCCCTGCCAGATCCCGATCCCTGCGAACATGGTTTCCTTTCAGTTTCGCAAAGCAAGATGGCTCCAATGAGGATTTACGTAGCGCTCACCTTTATCACGTCCTTTGTCTCCCCCTGCGGGTTGTTTGCCCAGCACAGCTACCTGCCGTCGGATATCGACGATGGCCGGCGCATTTACGAGACGAGTTGCGGAACCTGCCATGGCGCTTTTGGCGACGCGGTCCCGGGCATCGATCTCGGGCGCGGACAGTTCCGGAGGGCGAAGAGCGACGAGGATCTGGTGCGCATCATTCGCAGCGGCATCCGCGACACAACGATGCCGCCATTCAACTTCAACGAGAGTCAGGCCACTATGGTCGTAGCCTACCTTCGCAACATGACCGCGATGCCCGTGGATCGCAACGCGCCGATCGAGGTGCTCGGCCCACCCGGCGACGCCACGCGGGGCAAGGTCATTTTCGAAGGAAAGGGGAAATGCCTGACCTGTCACTGGACCAACGGTGCCGGCAATATCACCGGACCCGACCTGAGCAGCCTCAACGGAGGCCGTGGCCGGCGCTCGCCGGCCGAACTGCGCCGCTCGCTGCTGGAGCCCAACGCAGAGGTCCGCCCGGAAAATCGCACGATTCGCGTCGTCACCAAGTCGGGCGCAACCAGCACCGGGAATCTCCTGAACCAGGACACCGACACGATCCAGTTGCTCGACCCCAAACTCGGCTTGGCTTCGTTCATGAAGGCCGACCTTAAAGAGTTTGAGCTGGTTCCCTCTCCGATGCCCTCGTTCAAAGGGCTGCTGACCGATCAGGAATCGGCCGATGTCATCAGCTATCTACTTTCCCTGAAATGAACCGCCCCATGAAATGCTTCCGCGCACTGATCCTGATTCTGGTTGGAGTGACTTCACTTCACGCCGACGTAACTTTTGACCGCATCGTCAAGGCCGGCCAAGAGCCGCAAAACTGGCTGACGTACTCCGGGAATCTGAACAGCCAGCGCTACAGCCTGCTGGATCAGATCACTCCGGCCAACGTCAAGGGCCTGGAGCTGCAATGGGTCCTCCAAGTGCGGACGTTGACCGGCGCCGACAAGTGGGAGGCCACGCCGCTGGTCGTCGACGGAGTGATGTACACGACCCGTCCCCCGAATGAGGTTGTCGCCTTGGACGCGGCGACCGGCCGCATCTTCTGGACGTATACCCACACGCCATCGCAAGCGACCCGGGTGTGCTGCGGGCGGGTGAATCGAGGACTGGCCATAGTCGGCGAGACGTTATTCCTGGCCACCCTTGACGCCCGCTTGATCGCGCTTGATGCCAGGACCGGGCGGGAGCTCTGGAACATCCAACCCGATGGTGTCGCTCCGGAGTTGGGCTATTCCTTCACCTCGGCGCCGCTGGTGGTAAAGGACAAGGTTCTCACCGGACCGGCGGGCGGGGAATACGGGATCCGCGGATTTATCGCAGCCTTCGACGCGAAGACCGGAAAGGAAGCATGGCGTTTCAATACCATTCCCGGGCCCGGCGAACCCGGTCACGAGACATGGACCGAGACGACATGGCAGCACGGTGGAGCCCCAATCTGGCTGACGGGCTCGTATGATCCCGATCTGAATCTCACCTACTGGGGCGTGGGAAATCCCGGTCCCGACTGGAACGGTCAAGACCGTCCGGGCGACAACCTGTATTCTGATTCGGTGGTCGCACTCGATGCGGACACGGGAAAACTGAAATGGCATTATCAGTTCACACCCCACGACGAATTCGATTTCGATTCGGTTCAGATTCCGGTGCTCGCGGATATCCGTTGGCAGGGCGCGGTGCGCAAAGTCATGCTCTGGGCCAACCGTAACGGATTGTGGTACGTGCTCGACCGTGCCACCGGGGAGTTCCTGAGTGGAAAGCCGCTTACCCAGGTGAACTGGATGACCGGATTCGATGCCAAAGGCAGACCCAACAAGATTCTCGGTCCGACCGTGGAAGGCACCCGGGTCTATCCGAACAATCAGGGCGCAACGAATTGGTATTCGCCGTCGTACAGCCCCAGCACAGGGCTCTTCTATGTCCCTTGCTGGATGGACACATTTTCGGTCTATCGCAAGGATCCCAAGGGGGTTGAGTACCGTGAAGGCCAGCAGTTCACGGGCATCACTCCCCAATTGCAGATCCCATCGATGGTCCCGCGCGCGACCAATACCCGGCTGCCTGAGGAGGGGTATGGCGCCATTCAGGCGGTTGATCCGACAACCGGTGAAAGGAAATGGCTGTTCAAGATGACCGACGTCACCGACAGCGGCGTCCTTACAACCGCAACGGATCTGGTCTTCGCCGGTGGCCGCGAGGGATATTTCTACGCGCTCGACGCGAAGAACGGGAACTTGCTCTGGAAGGCCATGGTCGGCGGACAGGTGGCATCCGGTCCGATCACCTATGCGGTCGGTGGTCGCCAGTATATCGCTTTCAACGCGGGCAACGCCATGTTCGTCTACGCCCTGCATCGGTAAGGCTGTGGCGGCCCAATGCCATTTGAGCGCGCTTCAAAACTTGGCCCATTGGCTGACCAGTTGATTTCACGCGAACACTCTGGCCCTTCACGAATTTTCCCAATTCGCTGAGGGGCCTGGAAGCAACAATCAACGGGTACGCCCTGAAGGTGACGCTGCGCCGGATGGACGAAAAGTCACGCACCCGGCACAGCCGCGGCTTTGATTGAATCACGAAAATTCCGTTCAATCGATCGCAGCAGTTCCACGGGGGAAAAGGCAGTCCGTGGAGATCACGCCGCAAATCGATTGATTCAGCGCTCCGCTAAATCCAACCCACCGGACGTAAGGTGAACCTAGAGTGGGCCGCCATTGGGTCCGGGGCCCTGCGGGATGTCGTGCTGGCCCTCGTAGATGCTGATAGACCGCGCGCGGTCGCTCCACAGCGGCAAATCGAGGGCTCGCTCGCTGAGCGCCTGGTCGATGCGCACCCGGTGAGTCCAGTGATGGAGGCGAGGAAACGGCAGCGCAAAAACCGGATGCCAGCCGACTGTCAGGCAACCGGCTGTCCGCCGTGAAATAGCGCTTCCGGAGCCGAGGAAATCGTGCAGGATCGCCGGAATGTTTCAGAAACCAGCAAATGGACTATCGGCACGGTTTTTGGCCTTTTTTTGCGCCCAAAAGAGTTATGCCACTGCGGCTCGTTTTATAAATTTCCTTTCTACCACTGTGCCCCACAAATGGGTCAAAATCGACCGTTTTGGGCGAAACCGCCCGGGGTTTCACAGGAGTACTTCAGAGTTAAAAGCGTTCGGGGAGAAATGAGTCGAACATGAGAGTTTATTTCATGGGCATCTGTGGAACGGCGATGGGCAATGCGGCGCTGCTACTGCGCTCGCGCGGCTATGAGGTGCTGGGCTCCGACGCCAATGTCTATCCGCCGATGAGCACGGTGCTGGCCGAGGCGGGCATCGAGGTGCTGCCAGGCTACGACGCGGCGCGCCTCGCACAAATGAAGGATACCGTCGTGGTCGTCGGCAACGCCCAGTCGCGGGGCAACCCGGAGGTTGAATGGCTGTTGGATAACCGGGCTGCCTGCCTCTCGCTGCCCCAGGCGCTGCATGATTTTGTGCTGAAGGACCGGCGGAACATCGTGGTCTGCGGCACGCACGGGAAGACGACGACCACGGCGCTGGCGGCATTTCTCCTGCGCGAGAACGGGCGCGATCCCGGTTTCCTCATCGGCGGCGTGCCGCTCGATCCGCCGACGGGCAGCCATCTGGGCGCGGCGGCCGATCCCTTCGTGATCGAGGGCGACGAGTACGATAGCGCGTTCTTCGACAAGCGCAGCAAGTTCATCCACTACGCGCCCCACATCGCGGTGCTGAACAACCTCGAGTTCGACCACGCCGACATCTTCCGCGACCTCGCCGACGTGCAGCGCACCTTCAGCCACCTCACGCGGATCGTGCCGCGCAATGGCTGGATCGTGCTGAACGGCGACGATTCCAACCTGCGCGCCCTCGGGCCGATGCCGTGGACGCGGGTGATACGGGTCGGAACCGGCGAGGAGAACGACGTGCGCATCGCCGATTTCGCCGAGTCGGCCACGGGCGCGAGCTTCAAGCTATTCTGGCGCGGGCGGCTTTGGACGGAGGTGAAATGGTCGCAGCCCGGCCTCTTCAACGCCCGCAACGCCGCGATGGCCGCGACCGCCGCCGGGCTCGCGGTGGAAAAGGTGGAGCGCGTTGACACCAACGCGCCGGCTCGTGCGGGCGCGCAGGAAAACGCGTTGGGGTCAACGCGCTCCACCCCCGGCAATCCGACGGGACTGCGCCTCGAGGCACTGGCGAAGTTTCGCGGCGTGAAGCGACGGCAGGAGATTCTCGTCGCGGGCCCGCAGCTGACGGTAATCGAGGATTTCGGGCATCATCCGACCGCGCTGGCAGAGACCCTGTTGTCGTTCCGGGCCCGGTTTCCCGGGGCGGTGCTCACCGCCGTGTTCGAGCCGCGGAGCAACACGGCGCGGACCAGGACGATGCAGGCCGGTTTCATGCGCGCGCTGGCGCAGGCGGATGAGGTTTATCTCGGCGCGGTCAGCCGGGCGGAGAAGCTCAAGGCGGAGGAGCGGTTCGACCCCGAGGCGGTGGTCGAGCATCTCGAAACGCAGGGCATCGAGGCTCACACCGCGCCGAGCAATGCGGAGTTGTTGAAAAAACTGCAGGCCGGCACGCTGCCGGTGATCGGCAAGCCGCGCGTGGTGGTGTTTTTCACCAACGGCAGTTTCGACGGGATCATCGGCCAGTATGCGGCGGCGGCCAAGACCTGATCCGGAAGGATTTCGCGCAGAGGCGCAGAGCAGGAACCCGTTGTTCTCGCCGTCTTCCGATCACATGACCGCGGCTTTCTTCGCGTCACCGCGCCTCTGCGTAAAACTCTTCCGGTAAAGCGACTCCATTCGGTTTGCCGCTTGCTTCGCAGGCCGGCTTCGCAGGAAGATTTAACCTTCAATTACCCTTATGAAACGGCGACTTGCTGGTGGCTTTGGCGGATGGATTTGCAGTCTAATCGTGGCCTTGGCCGCGATCGCCGGGACGGTCCGCGCGGCGTCCACTTCCCGGGCGCCCGTCACCGCCGTGGGCGGCGATCATCCCGAGGCCCTGGCAAAGGTTTTTCCGACGATCGTGCGCATCGAGGCCATCCGGCTGCAACCCAGCGACGGCCGGCTGATGAAGGCCTGGGTCGGCGGCAGCGGGGTGATCATTTCCGCACAGGGCCACGTGCTGACAAACTGCCATGTCGCGGAGGACGCTGATTTTTACCGGTGCTATCTCTTCGACGGACAGCGCATCGAGGCGCACCGCGTCGGGCTGGACGCCCTGACCGACCTGGCGGTGCTGCAGCTCGACCTGAGCCAGCGCCCGAAGGATGCGCCACCGCTGCCCGTGGCGGCCTTTGGCAACTCGGACGGATTGGCAGCAGGCGACGCGATCTTCGCCCTGGGCAGCCCGGGCTTCCTTTCGCAATCGGTCACGCGCGGCATTGTCGCGAACCCCTCGCTGGTCCTGCCGGAGCAGACGGCGGGCAAGATGATCCTGAAGGGCGAGGACGTGGGCACGCTCGTGCGGTGGATCCTGCATGATGCGAGCATCTTTGGCGGCAACAGCGGCGGCCCGCTGGTGAACGATCACGGCGACGTGGTGGGCATCAACGAAATCGGGGTCTTCAATCTCAGCGGGGCCATCCCCGGCAACCTCGCGCGCGGCGTGGCGGACCAGCTCATCCTTCATGGCCGCGTGACGCGCGGGTGGTCGGGGCTCACCGTCCAGCCGCGGCTGGAAGCTTCCGGGCCGGGTGGCGGCGTGGTGGTCGCGGACGCGGCCCCGGGTTCGCCCGCACGGCAGGGCGGTTTGCTCCCGGGCGACATCGTACTGGCCTGTGACGGGCATCCGATCGAGGAGGCCGAGGAGAAGGCGGTGGCGCATTTCAACCGGCTCGAGACCAGCCGCCTGCCGGGCAACGAATTCCTCGTGGACTACGAGCGCGCCGGTCAGCACCACTCGGCGAAACTGACCCTGACGACCCGCGAGCCGGCTGAAGCCGACGACATTGAATTGACGCAATGGGGTGTGGTCTTGCGCGACGTCACGCCGGACCTAGCGCGCGATGAACGCCTGCCGGACAAGCAAGGCGTGTGGGTCGAGAACATTCGGCCGGCCGGCCCGGCCGGCCAGGCCGAACCGGAGCTCCGGCGCCAGGACGTGATCGTGGCGGTCGACGGCTCTCCGGTGGGTGACGTGGCCGGCCTGCGGGTGCTGACGGAAAAATTGACGAAGGACTCGCCCAACGGGATTCGCACGGTCCTGGCCAGCGTGCGGCGCAACGGAGCGGTGCTGAGCTCCGTGGTGGAGTTGCGCGTCAAGGACCCGGACCGGCCCGTGACGCCACAGGCGCGGAAGGCCTGGCTTGGCGCCGCGTCGCAGCCGCTCACGCCCAAGCTGGGGATCCGGCTGGGCATCAAGGAGGATGGCGGCGTGCGCCTGACTCGAATTTATCCGGGCACCAAGGCCGAGGCGGCCGGGTTGCAAGTGGGCGATGTAGTCCTGGCGCTCGACGGAGCGCCGGTGACCGCCCGGCGGCCGGAGGATGTCGATGCCTTCAACCGCCAGATCCGGCAGTATAAGTCGGGGACCTCGGCCGTCTTTTCCCTCTGGCGCGACGGGAAGAAGCTGGAGTTGCCGGTGATGCTGGAGGAACAGCCCATCCCGGCGGCGGAGATGCCGTATTGGAAGGACGAGGCGCTGGAGTACGAAGTGCGCGAACTGGCATTTGACGACCGTGTGCGCCTGCAGCTTTCGCCGGAGGCAAAGGGCGTACTGGTCGCCACCGTCGATCGGGCGGGCTGGGTGGCGCTCGCCGGGCTGCATGGCGATGACCTCGTGCTGGAAGCCGGGGACAAGCATGTGTCCACCGTCGCCGAACTGCGCAGTGCGCGCGAGGAAGCCGTGCGCGCCGGTCAGGCGTGGTGGGTGCTGCTCGTGCAGCGCCGCGGGCAGACTCTTTTCGTCGAGATCAACCTGAAGCCTGCGAAGGCAAAAACATGAAGTCCTCCCTCCTTCCGTTCGTAGCAACTGTGATGGCTTCGCTGGCCTTGGTGCCGGTGAGCGTGCACGCCGTGTCCGACACCGAGGCGACGGCCGGCCGGGCGCTGGTCAAACGCTACGCGGACACCGTGGTCTCGGTGGAACTGGTCGTGACGGTCAAGGCGGGCGGCGCCGGCGGTTCCCAATCGCGCGAACTCAAGCGCGAGGTGAACGGTACCGTCATTTCGTCCACCGGCCTCACGGTCACTTCCCTGGGCGGGATCGATCCGCGGGCGGGCGTGTCGAGCGCCGGGCGCGGCGGCGGGGATGCGCCGGATGCGGAATTCAAGGAGGTCAAGCTGCGGCTCGCGGACAACAGCGAGATCGCCGCCCGGGTGGTGCTGAAAGATGCGGACCTGGATCTCGCTTTCATCGCACCCGAGAGCGAGGCGGCGGCCGGTGGACGGCAGTTCGCCTTCGTGAAACTGGACGACCCGGCGGAAGCGACCGTGCTCGGCAATTACTTTGAGGTGACCCGGCTGCCCAAGTCACTGCAACGGCTGGCTGTCGTGCAGATGAGCACGGTGGTCGGCATCGTGGAGAAGCCGCGGCGCCTGATCTATACCAGCGAGCAAACCATGGGCTGCCCGCTGTTTGACGCGCAGGGGCGGGTGCTCGGCCTCGGCCTGAGATATTATGCGGGCGCCAATGTCGTTGCGCCCATCATCGTGCCGGCGGCGGATGTGGCCGACATGGCCAAGCAGGCGATGGCGGTGAAACTGCCGCCGGTGGAAACGCCAGCGGCGACCGAGGTCAAGCCGGCTGGGGATGTCCCCGCCGAGGCGCCGAAGGCGCCGTAATTTCCGACGTAGGGGCGTTGCTTGACGACTCCCTTCCGATCCCGGGCGTCCGCAAGGAACGTCCCTACATGGGAAGAGATCACTGCGCCTGCTTCGCGACCTTGAACGCGGCCGGGCGTTCGCCCTTCGGCAGCGCCAGCAGGTCGTAGTCCTGAAACCCAGTGATTCCGACCTCGACGAATTCGCCGACGGGCAGACCGCGGGGGACATAAACGCGGCCGTCGATATCGGGCGCATCCGCCTCGCCCCGGGCGACACCGGGTTCCTCGACGAGTACCTTGAGGGCGCGGCCGACCTGGCCCTTGCTGACCGTGCCGGCGATTTCTTTCTGGAGGGCCATGAGGCGGTGCCAGCGGGCTTCCTTCACCTTCGGCGGAATCTGTCCGTCCATTTTCGCACCGCGCGTGCCTTCCTCCTGAGAGTAACGGAAGACGCCGAGGCGTTCGAACTTGGTCTCGCGGATGAATTCGCACAGCTCATCGACATCGGCCTCGGTCTCGCCGGGAAAGCCGACGATGAAGGTGGTGCGGACCGCGATGCCGGGAATGCCGGCCCGGATGCGCCGGATGAGGTCGCGGATGTAGGCGGAGGACGTCTCGCGCTGCATCACGGTCAGCATGTGGTCGCTGATGTGCTGGAGCGGGATGTCGATGTACCGGGCGACCTTCGGGCACTCGGCGATCGTCCGGATGAGCTCGTCGCTCCAGTGCGCCGGATGAGTGTAAAGCAGGCGGATCCAGAAATCGCCCTCGATGGCGTTGAGCTCGCGCAGAAGGGTGGTGAGAGCGGTGCCGCGGGAGGAATCCACGGGCGTGCGCGGGTTCGGGCGTTCATCCCAGGTGTCCATGCCGAAGAACGTGGTGTCCTGCGAAATCAGGTTGAGCTCGCGGACGCCCTCCTTGACCAGCTGGCGTGCCTCGGCGACGACGCTCGCCACGGTGCGGCTGCGGTGACGGCCGCGGATCTGCGGGATGATGCAGAACGTGCAGGGATGGTTGCAGCCCTCGGCGATCTTCACATAGGCAAAATGCCGTGGCGTGAGGCGGAAGCGCGGTGTGTCGAAATCGGGGATGAAGGTGGAACGTGCGGTGACGAAGGTGACCGGCGCGTCCTTCTTCCCGCGTTCCTTCTCGTACAGTCCCTCGATGATCGGCACAACCCGGGTAATCTGGTCGAGGCCGATGAAGGCATCGACCTCGTCGGCCAGCGACGAGGACAGGTCCTTGGAGAAACGCTGCGACATGCACCCGGCGACGATCAGCTTCTGTTCCTTGCGGCGCTTGGTCATGCCGCGGTGCTGGTGGACCTCGAGGATGTGGCCGATGGACTCCTCCTTGGAGGAATCGATGAAGGAGCAGGTGTTGACGATCACGACATCAGCCTTCTCCGCCTCGGGAATGACACGCATGCCGGCTTGGTGCAGGTGTCCGACCATGATCTCGCTATCGACGAGATTCTTGGCGCAGCCGAGGGAGATGAGACTGACGGTGATCATGCGGGGGGCGGGCGAAAACAAAAGCGGCGGTCAAAGACCGCCGCAGGCGTGACGCAGGGCTGGAGGCCGGCCTTACTTCTTCTTCGCGGCGAGCTTGGCCTTGGCCTTCTTGCGCTTGAGGTAAGCGGCCCGGCGTTTGCGTTTGATGTACTTGTTGAGTTGTTGGCCCATGGTGTTTGGAAGTGTGAAGGTGCGATATTTCATAGCGCCACGGGCGAGTCAAGCGCCGCGCTGGCGGGGTGCTGGACGGATTTTGAAAAATGCAGGGTGGTAGGGCGCCACTCCGTTCCGCGCCGGGCACAAGGACGTTCCCGGCGGCGATCCACCTTTGCCAAGCCGACGGATGGACAGGGATGGAGTCGCCGCCCTACCGGTTGGCCTGGTTCAGCCTTGAACCGCTTCTCCGCCCAGAACCTTGTCGCCGTCGCGCCGCCAGCGGTAGACCAGCGGAGCCTTGGTGCGGTCGAGTTCCTTGAACAGCGCGGGATCCGCGCGCTTCGGCAGGGTGAGCTCGGCGAGGCCGGTGGCGTCGCAATTGAGGAAACGCGCGTAGGGCTTGAAGTGTTCGGGCCGGCCGATGATCCGCGAAAGTCCGGTGGGGCTGGCTGCGCTGGCCTCGGCCGTGTCGCGGGCTTTTTCCAGCGCGAGGAAGCAATAGGGCAGGCTGCGCAGATCGATGCCGGCGCGCTGGCCGAATTTCACCCAGTCGGGATTGGCGAAAATCTCGGACGGCGGAGGCGCGAAGTGGTGGCACCAGTCGCGCTCATTGCCGGGCGCCAGAATGGGGCAGGCGTTTTGATGGGTGCAGGGCGCAACGACGCGAAAGTCGCTGTGCAGGTCCTCGCGCAGGGCGCCCAGCTGGCGGCTGACATCACGCGTGCCGGGCTCAACCCAGAGCACGGCGCGGGAGCGGGCGATGAGCATTTGCAGGCTGGCCAGCGACGCGGAGTCCAGTTCGTTGAGCACATGGCTGATGATGAGCAGGCCGATGGGATCGTCCCCGTGCAGAAAGCCTGGCGTGGCCTGGCCGACTTGCAGCCGGGGGAAGGCCCGGCTGGCGGCCGTCGCGGCAAAATCCGCGGCGAGCGGAGAGTGGTCCCAGACGTGCAGGGCATCGAACCGATCCGCCCCGAAAAACGAGATCACCCGGCGCGCTGCAATGCCGCTGCCGCAACCCCAGTCGAACACGGTCCGCGTGTCAGGCTGCCAGGCCCGCAGGCGCAGCTCGCGCAGCACGTGGTCCCATTTCCAGCCGATCCGCTCGCCGTAGGTCAGGTCGTAGCTCGCGAGGTCCGACTCCGATTGCCAGTAAGGCCCGGCGGCCGCGCTGCCCTGCAGAAATCCGGCGCGGAGCCGGTCGAGCGCGGGCCAGTCGAGCGTTTCCCACTGCATGGCGTCAAACGCCTTTGTAACCTATTGGGTTACAAACAGGCTTGGGCCGGCGGGAAATGGGAGTGTGCCGGAGATTTGAGTGGGGGCAGATCACGCGGGATCGAGCTTCAAGCCGAGGTGAGAGGCGAGGCGTTGGGTATGGATGCCGTAAAAGGCGGCGAGCTGGCGGACGCGCCGGGCGTCGGCGGCGTCGCCTGGAGGGCGGACCTTGACGGCGGCAATCATGAGGTTCTTGGCGGTGTGCTCGGTGGAGATGAACTCCAGGACCTTGGTGCGGTAGCCGCACCATTCGAGCAGCTCCGCACGCAACGCGTCGGTGACAAACTCGGCCTGGCGCTCCTGGAAGATCCCGTGGCGGAGCGGTCCAGTCAGGACGGGCGGGGCGGTGAGCTGCGCGCGCAGTTCCTTCTGGCAGCAGGGGGCGACGACGATGAGTTGCGCCCCGGCGGCGATACCCTTGGCCAGCGCATCGTCCGTGGCCGTGTCGCAGGCGTGCAGGGCGATGAGGGCATCCACGGATTCCAGGGAGGTTTCCTCGATGGTACCGGCGGTGAAGGTGAGACGCGGGGCGAAGCCGTGTCCGGCGGCGACCTCGTTGCAAAGCGCCACCAGTTCGGGCCGGGCCTCGATGCCGTGCACCGTGGCCCGCTCTCCGAGCAACGCGCTGATCGCGAACGTGAGGTAACCTTTGCCGCAGCCGGCGTCGACGACCCGGAGGGACGAGGCCGAGGAGTGAGTCTCGGCATCGAGGCCGGCGTCGGACAGGAGATGGGTGAAGAGCTCGGCAAATTTATTGATCTGGCGGAATTTCGCCGCCTGACCTTCGCGGGGGCGTCCCTGCGCGTTGGTCACACCCAGCGCGTGAAGCCACGGTGCATCGGCCGCGATCAGGTGAGATTTTTCCCGGTCGTGACCGGCGGGTGGCGGGGCCGGGGCGGTCGCGGCGGTTTTCACGGAGAGTCGCGCTGCACCGCCGGGGGTGTCGGCGAGCTGGATCGTTTGGGCCGGAGTAAAAAGATGGGCATCGAGAAAGTCCGCGCCGATCAACGGCTCCAGCAGGGCGAGCGCCTCGGCAGGGGAATGGTTCTTCGTGATGTCGCGCGTGGCGTGGTGCCAGACGAGGCTGAGGTGTGGCCCGGCCTTGAGTGTCACCGGACGCACAAACAGATTCTGCAGCGTGGGATCGGTGCCACGGTGTTTGCCCAAAGTGAGCTTGACCAGCGTGCCATCGGCGACGCTGGCGCGCAGGAGGCCGAGAAAGCGGTCGCGGGCGGATGGGTTTTGGGCGGTCACGATCGGGCTTAGAAACGGCTGGTGGTGTCGTTGCCCTGCGGCGGCACTTCCGATCCCGGCTTGGGCAGGAAATCCGTGGTGATTGCATCTTTCACGCTGACCTTTCCCTTGGGCAGGATGTCGAGGTCCTCCAGCTGGTCGATCTGGGTCTGGAACCGCTCCCGGCTGAGCCGGCCGATCTGGCCTCGGCCGCCATTGGGATCGCGGCCGGTCACGAGCTTCTCATCGATGAGCATTTTGCGGGAGAAGGCCATGAAGTCATCCGTATTGGCGGGGTTGGCCTTCTTCAAGGCCTCGTGCGCCGGGGTGGGGTCGCCCTCGAGGTAGTCGCTCCAGCCCCGAATGTAGGCGCGCAGGAAGGCCCGCAGCTCGGCGGGATGCTCGCGGGCGAATTTCCGGCTGGTGACGAGCACGGCGTAGGCGCGGAACCCGGCGTCCCATGTCGAGAGGAACCGCGGCATCTTCCCTCCGGCCTGCACGATGTGATACGGCTCCGCGATGAAATAGCCCTGCTGGATGGCCTCCTTGTTGCCGAGGAAGGCGGCGACGGAAAAATTCTGAGGGACGACGTTGACCGCCAGGCGGTATTTTTTCTGGAGAAACTTGAGGAAGGCCCACTCGGGCCGCGCGATGATGGTCTTGCCCTGCAGATCCTCGAAGGAATGCACGGGACTGTCGGCATTGACCAGCAGACCGGACGGATCGTCCTGGAAGACGGCGGCGAACTGGACCACGGGTAGCCCCTCGGCCTGCTGCAGGAGGGTGTTGGTACTGTCGGCCTGGCCGATGTCGGCCTTGCCGGTGGCGACACTGGGCATGACAAAGGCATTGGGCCCGCCCGGAATGAGGGTGACGTCGAGACCCTCCTGGGTGAAGAAGCCGCGGGCCTGCGCCTGATAGAACCCGCCGTGCTCGGGCTCGGCCACCCAGTCGAGCTGGACGGTGAGCTTGAAGAGGGGCGGCTCGGCCGCGGTCAGGCTTGAGGTGAGCAAGCCCAGCGCTAGGGCGAGCATCCCGGAGCACAGCCCGGGGGTGAGACGGGTGGTTTTCATGGTGAAAGCATGCATGGATCGTGGCATTTTGGAATTCGGTAGCTAGCCGTCAGCGCGATCATAGGAATCGTGCCAGTGGCGGAGGACGAGCCAGCTGAGCGAGACGACGACAGCGACGAACACGAAGCCAAGGGCGCAGGTGACCATGGCGGTGGCGAAGAGCGCAGGATATTGGGCGCGGCTGCTGTAGATGATGGTTTGAAAGCCGAGGCCGCCGCCGTTCCCGGCCGAACTGCCGGCGGTGTAATCGCCCACGAGCGCGCCGATGGGGGCAAGTGTGGCCGCGATGCGCAGCCCGGTGAAGAAATACGGTAGCGCCGACGGGACTCGCAGCAGCCACAATTCCTGCAAGCGCCGGGCGCGGTACATGCGGAAGAGCTCAACGAGGTTACGGTCGGTCGAGATGAGGCCCTGCGTGGTGTTCACGACGAGCGGGAAGAAGCAGATCAGGAAGGTGATCACGACCACGCTCTTGATCCCGGCGCCGACCCAGAGGACCAGGATCGGGGCGAACACGATGACGGGTGTCATCTGGAGAATCATGAGATAGGGATAGAAACTGACGCGCACCAGCGGCGAAAGCGACAGGCCGAGCGCGAACGCGAAGCTGATCGCGACGGCGAGGATGAAGCCGAGCAGGGCGCCCTCGGTTGTATTGAGGGTCGCGCGGGCCAGTTCCGAGCCGTGGTCGCGGAAGGCGGCGAGGACGGCGCCGGGGGCCGGCAGCAGGAAACGCATGTCCTCGGTCAGCCAGGTGTGCACGCCATACCAAAGGGCGATCACCAGGGCGCCGATCGCGGCGGGCAGCAGGACCTGGAGGAGACGGCGGGGCATGGGAAGGTCAGGCGGCAGGCGCGACGGAATGCAGCAGGCGGGAGGTGTCGGTCACGAGATCCTGGTAGCGCCGCGTGAAACGCGTTTCCGCGGTCCGCGGATAAGGCAGGTCGACGGTCACCTCGGCATGGATCCGCCCCGGATGGGGGGCGAGGACAATGATGCGGGTGGAAAGAAAAACGGCCTCGGCCACGGAGTGGGTGACGAAGAACGCGCTCCATGCCTGCTGCTGGCGGATGGCGAGCAGTTCCTCGTTGAGGCGCTCGCGGGTCATTTCGTCGAGCGCGCCGAACGGCTCGTCGAGCAAGAGAATGCTGGGCGACAGCGTGAGGGCGCGGGCGAGCGAGACGCGCATTTTCTGGCCGCCGGAAAGCTGGCGCGGATAGAACCGGGCGTGCCCGGCCAGGCCGACCAAGGCAAGGGCCTGCTCCTGCGCGGCAGCGCCCTGGGCTTGCGGCACGCCGCGCAGCCGGTGCGGGAGGCGCACATTGCCGGCCACGTTCAGCCAGGGCAGCAGGGTCGGGTCCTGGAAAACGAAGGCGAGTTCGGTTGCCGCGGACTCCGCGGTGCCACCACCGATGGTGAGCGTGCCAGCCGAGACCGGACTGAGCCCGGCAATGAGCCGGAGGAGGGTGGATTTGCCGCAGCCGCTCGGCCCGATGATGCTGGTGAAGTCGCCGGGCTTGCTGCGGAACGTGATCCGATCAAGGACCAGTGGGCCGCCGCCGTAGCGCTTCGCGACGTCTTGGAACTCGACGATGGGCGGGGCGGGCATGGAGAAGACCAAGGAGAGTCAGCGACCACGGGGAAGCAAGCGGGGAAAGCGGTCGCGATACCGTTTACCAAGGGCCGGCTAAGGGAGCAGCTTTATGCCGATATGACTCGCCCGAAAGATTCCATCATCGCGGCATAAAGCCGCTCCTACAGTCTCGGATCGTACCATTGCCGCGAAAGCAAGCGGCGGACGTGTCAACGCGCTCCACCGGCTTCCGCCGGCGGCTTCAACCTCGCGAGGGCCGCGGAGGCCTGCGCGATGCCGGGGTCGAGTCGGACGGCCGATTCGTACGCGGTGCGGGCCTGCGAAACGTGGCCGAGTTTTTCCTCGATCACGCCGATGCGGCTCCAGACGCTGGCCGGCTGCGGCGAGCCCGGCCCGGGGGGCTGAAGGACGAGGCATTTTTTGAGGCAGGCCAGGCCGCGATCGAGCTGCTGGCCCGAAAGCGAGGCGGTGCGGCCGTATTGGTAGAGGGCGGTGTAATTGTTGGGGGACTTCGCGAGCACGGCCTCGCACAACTGGAATGCGGCGGCATAGTCCTTGGCATCGGCCTTGGCGTTGACGCTGAGCGCGGTGGCGAGGTCGGGATCGCGCCGGCGGATTTCCTCCAGTTGCGCGTCGGCCTTGGCACTGCTGCCGAGCGGCCAGGGAGCCCGCTGGTAAAACTGCATCAAGCCCTGGCGGGCATCGAGGTTGTCCGGATCGATCTTGAGCGATGCCTCCATGGCGTCGCGGCCCTTGGTCGCTGCCGTGAAGGAGTTGTTCCGGCTGGCAAGCTGCAGCGAAGCACCGCCGTAATCGGCGAGATAGTCGGCATTCCTGGGATCGAGGGTGGCGGCCTTTTCCAACCACTTGATGGCCTCATCGAGGGCCCGCGTGTCCCCCCGGAGCAGCAAAACCTCGCCCAGGTAATAACAGGCCGCGGCATTTTCCGGCTCGGCAGCGGTGATTTTCTCCAGCGTGGCCCGGGCCGCGGGATATTCCTTGGCTTCGTAGAGAGCGATGGCCCGATCGAGATCTGCCCCGCCTCGCACGAGGGCCGCGGCGCAGCAAAAGAGAGCGGCAAGACGGAGAACCATGCAAAACTGACAACAGCAGGCGGGCCGAAAGTTTCAAGCCTCCCGCCCGGCCTCCCGCCTACTCGTAGCGAAGGGCCTCGATGGGGTCGAGCTGCGCAGCCTTGCGCGCGGGATAATAGCCGAAGAAGACGCCGACCGCGGCGCTGAAGCCCACGGCGATGACCATCGCGGCGGTGGACGGCTCCACAGGCCAGCCCTTGTAGTTTCCGAGCGCGATGGATCCGCCGATGCCCAAGGCCACGCCGACCAAGCCGCCGAGGGAGCTGAGGGCGATGGCTTCGATGAGGAATTGCGTCAGCACATCGCTGCCGTGGGCGCCGAGGGCGAGGCGGATGCCGATCTCACGGGTGCGCTCCGTCACGGAGACGAGCATGATGTTCATGATGCCAATGCCGCCGACGAGCAGCGACACGCCGGCAATGGCGCCGAGCAGGTAAGTCATCGCGTCGGTTGAGGCGGTCCGGGCCGCGGTGATGTCCGCCTGATCCTGGACCGTGAAGTCGACGGTGCCGTTATGCCGCTGCGTCAGGAGGTCGTTGACGTCGTTCTTGACCTTCACAATCGAGTCCTCGTCCTTCGCCTGGACATAAATCTGGGAAATATTGGTCTTCCGCGAGATCCGCTTCATATGGCTCGTGAAGGGGATGTAGATGACATCGTCCTGATCCTGGGTGGAAGTGAACCCCTTGGAGGACATCACGCCGATGATGCGGAAGGGAGTACCGCCGCCCGTGCCGCCACCACCGCCGCCTCCTCCTCCTCCTCCGCCGCCCCCGCCACCCCCGCCGTTGCCCTGGCCATAGATGCGAATGCTCTGGCCGATGACACTGGCCGGATCTGCGTCCGGGAAAAGATTGTCGATGATGGTCTTGCCGACGACCGCGACTTTCGCGGAGGCCGTTACTTCCGCGTCATCGAAAAACACCCCTTCGGACACGCGCCAGCTGCGGATGGTCGGAAAGTCGGGTCCCACGCCGTAAATGCTGGTCGCCCAATTCAGGCCATTGGCCAGTACTTGGCCGCGCCCGGTGGCATAAGAGCTGACGGCGATGACGCTGTTATCCTCGGGCGTGGTGGAAGTCTGGAAATTGGAAACGATGGCATCGGCATCGGCCGGTGTCAGGGTCGTAGCCGCACCGGCACCGCCGCGGACGCCGCCGCCCTGGCTCTGGTTGCCCGGCCCGATCAGCACGAGGTTGTCGCCCATGCTCGCAATGGCAGCCTGGACCTGGGCCTTGGCGCCGTTGCCGATGCTGACCATCGCGATCACCGCGGCGACGCCGATGATGATGCCGAGGGCGGTCAGGATTGAGCGCATGGTATTGCGGCTCAGGGCCCGCAAGGCCATCCGGAGGGTGATGAAGAAGCGCATGAAAGTCGGAAATTACGGATGCCTCAGTGGGCGTTGGAGCCGGCGGCGAGCAGCTTGGCGGCGGTTTCCGCCTCCTTGAGCTTGGCGAGCTCGATCTCCGCGATGCTGCGATCCTGGGTGGGTTCGTCGCGGACCACCACGCCGTCGCGCAGGATGAGGTGGCGCTTGCAGTAGCGGGCGACATCGAGCTCGTGGGTGACCATGACGATGGTGATGCCCTGTTCGTTGAGTTTTTGGAAGACGCCCATGACCTCGATGGACGTTTTGCTGTCGAGGTTGCCGGTCGGTTCGTCGGCGAGGAGAACCTGCGGCTGGTTGACGAGGGCCCGGGCGATGGCGACGCGCTGCTGCTGTCCGCCCGAGAGCTGGTTGGGCATATGGTCGGCGCGGTTGGCGAGGCCGACGATCTCGAGGCAATACATGGCGCGCTCACGCATTTTTTTCCCGGTCATGCGTTCCTTGCCGTAAAGACAGGGCAGCTCGACATTTTCCAGGGCGGTGGTGCGGGCGAGAAGGTTGAAGCCCTGGAAGACAAACCCGAGTTTCTGGTTACGGATGTCGGCGAGCTCGTTCTTTTCCAGCTCGGAGACATCGATGCCGTCCAGCAGGTAGCGACCGCGGGTGGGGCGGTCGAGGCAGCCGAGCAAATTCATGAGGGTCGATTTGCCGGAGCCGCTCGCACCCATCAGGGCGAGGAATTCCTTGTGGTGGATCTCCAGCGAAACCCCGCGCACGGCGTGCACCGGGATTTCACCAGAATCATAGATCTTATGGATATCCTCGATTTTGACGACGGGAGGCATGAAGGAGGGAAGGGTCGAAAAGCCGCGATTAGAAGCCGCCGCGTCCGCCGCCAAATCCGCCCCCGCGCTGATTTTGCTGGAACGGATTGGAGCTGCCGCCCGGCGGGCCACTGACCGGGCTGACGATAGCCCCGGGCATGGTGACATAGGTGATCAAAGTGTCACCCTCGGCCACGCCATCGGCGATCTGCGTGAAAGTGCCGTCGGAGATCCCCAAGTGCACGACCACGGGAACGGGAAGTTTCTTACCCAGGGCATCGGTGGCCAGTTTATAGAGTGTGCGCGGCTGGTTGCTGATGTTCATCCCGACGCCGGTATTCTGGCCGGTGCCGCCGTTGCGGCCGCCACGGCCACCAGCACCGCCGCCGCCGCCATTGCGACCGCCCCGGCGGCCATTCGGATCCTGCGGTGCGGCCGGTGCCGTCGCAGGTTCCGGTGGTGGCGTTGCGACCGCGACGACCGCGGCTGCCGCCGGCTGCGCCTTGTTCATCTTGTCCTGCAGCTCGGAGGGAATCCGCACGCGGAGCGCATTGTTGGCCACCATGAGCACGTTGGGGCGCTCGGCGATGATGATGTTGGCGGTCGCGGTCATGCCGGGCTTGAGCAGCAGGTTGGAGTTGTCGACGTCGATGATGACCGAGAACGTGACCACGCCGCTGGTGTTCTTGGCGAAATTGCGCACTTGGGATACGACGCCCTGAAAGGGACGATTGAGGTAGGCATCCACCGAGAATCGCACGGCCTGCTTTTCCTGCACGCTGCCGATGTCCGCCTCGGATACATCCGCGCTGATCTGGAGGGTGGTCAGGTCGTTGATGATGGTGTAAAGCGCGACGGCCGACTGGTTCACGTTCACCGTGGCGCCGACATCGATTGTCCGGTTGAGGACGACGCCATCGATGGGCGAGTAGATTACGCAGCGATCAAGGTCGGTCTGGGCATTTATCAGGGCCGCCTGCTTGCTGATCAAGTTGGATTCGGCCTGGGCGAGCGTGGCGATGGCGGTGTCGTTGTCCGCCTGGGAGATCAGGTTCTTCTTGAAGAGGTCCTGGGTGCGCGCCGCATCCTCGCGGGTCTTGGTCGTGCTCGCCGTCGTGGCGGCGAGATCTGCCTTGGCCTGCGTCAATTTCTGGTCGTAGGTCGAAGGGTCGATCTTGAGGAGCCACTGGCCCTTTTTGACGATATCGTTGAAATCCGCGTTGATGGCGATGACGTTGCCGGAGACTTGGCTGCTGATCGTCACCTGGGAGGTCGTCTGCAGGTTGCCGGTGGCGCTGATCGTCTGGATGATGTTACCGCGCGTAACCTTCACCGTCGAATACTCGGGCTCCTTGCTGGATTTCTTGTCCCAGTAATACCAGCCGGCGTAGCCGAGGGCTGCGACGACAATGATCGTAACGATGGGGCCGACCAAACTGCGGGATTTAGCCATAAAATGATGAGTAAGGGGATGGGGAAAATTCGGATGGGGTTTGCCTGGAGTCCTGAAATCCTAAAGCGAAACCAGAAAAGCTCCTGCCAGCCGCAAGACGTCAAAGGGATTCAAAGGTGACATAAAAGTTTGGCGTGGAGGAACTGTGAAATTTCCGCCGTCCCCCGAGCCGCATCCATGATGGCGTGGGAAAAACCCGTGGTGGCGCAGGCCGGCGCATCCGGTTTTCCGTGGGCCGGAGAGGCCCGGGGCAGGAAGCCTAGCCCGCAAAAGCGGCCTTGAGCGCCGCACCGACATTGGGCGGCACGAAATGCGATACGTCGCCGCCGAACTTCGCCACCTGCTTGACCAGGGAGGAACTGGTATAGCTGAACTGCTCGTTCGGCATCACGAAAATGGTTTCGATCGCGGGCTGCAGGTGGCGGTTCATCAGGGCCATGTTGAACTCGAATTCAAAGTCCGACAGCGCGCGGAGGCCGCGGATGATGGCGTCGGCCCGCTGGTCGAGAGCGAACTCCACCAGCAGCCCGCCGAAGGCCGTCACAGTCACGTTGGGCAGCGCGGCCACGCTCGTGCGCACCATTTCCAGGCGCTGCTCGGTGGTGAAGAGCGGGCCCTTCCCGGCGTTGTGCGCGATCGCGACCGTCACCCGGTCAAACAGTTTGGCCGCGCGGGCGAGCACGTCGAGATGACCGTACGTGATCGGATCAAAGGTGCCGGGATAGATGCAATGGCGCATGGGGGATGGCGGTCGAGCAAGACCGCGAAGCTCGGACAAGGCGAATCACTTTTTGCGGCGGCCGTTTCATCCCGGCCAAGTGCTCCGCTATTGCCTTCCGCCGCGCGGCGGGTGTCTGCTCGGTGTTTTCCGGCGCGATGAATCTTCCCAACCAGCTCACCCTTTCGCGGATCCCGCTGATGTTCGTGATCGTGTGGCTCATGTTTGAAACCTGGCTGGGCGCGGCCTCGCTCGCCTTCTGGCTCTTCATTGCGGGCGCGGTGAGCGACTGGCTCGACGGCCACATCGCCCGCCGGCGCGGACTGACCACGAACTTCGGCAAGCTGATGGATGCACTGGCGGACAAGATCATGGTGCTGGGCATCATGGTGGCGATGGTGGACCGCCGGTATCATCCCATCCCGCTGGCCTTCGTGCTCATCACGCTCTGCCGCGAATTCCTGATCTCGGGCATGCGGATGGTGGCGGCCTCCAAGGGCGTCGTGGTCGCGGCCGACGGCGGTGGCAAGACCAAGACCGTGACCCAGCTGATCGCGATCGGTTGCCTGCTCGCGACGCCGATGGTGGAGAACGACTGGGCTTATTTTCTCCGGCAGGACCTGAGCGGCCTGACGGCGACGCTGCGCTCGATCGGGCTGGCGGGATTTGTCCTCGGCACATTTTTCGCGGTGTGGTCGGGCGGGCGCTACATCCTCCAGTACAAGGACGTCGTCTTCAACGAGGCAGACCGATGAGACTCCGCCAACCCGTCTGGCCGCGCATTCTCCCCACGAAGACCGTGCTGGCCTGCGCGCGGCTCGGGCCCGTCGGGCGCCTGCTGCCGGCACCCGGCACGTGGGGATCGGTGGCCGGCCTGCTATATTTTACCGTGTTTTTCGCCCATGGCCTGAACGTGGCATCGCTGGTCCTTTTGAATGCCATCGGGCTGTACGTCGCCGTCGCGCTCTGTGGCGAGGCGGAGATCCGGCTCGGCCGGAAGGATCCCGGCGAGGTGATCCTCGATGAATTTGTCGCGATGCCCTTGTGCTACCTCGGCTGGACGCAGCTGCTCGATCCGCTGCCGCTCTGGGCGGTCCTGCTGGCCGGCCTGGCCATCTTCCGCGTGTTCGACATCCTGAAACCCTGCGGGATCTACAAACTGCAGGACCTGCCCGGTGGCTGGGGCGTGGTCATCGACGACATTGCTGCGGCGCTCGCGACCTGCGCCACGATGCACGCGGGGCAGTGGGCCTGGCACCATTTTCACGCCTGAGCGGATTCTGCAATTGAATCGCTTCCGGAAGGTAGCAGATGAGGTGACGAGGCCCGATTGAAGCGCACGGGCCCAAGCTCAGCTGCTCGGCTGCTCCTTTCAAACGGATGGTCGCTGCCCGGCTCAGGGCAGCGGCTGAAGGTTCTCGATCGGGACGCGGACAAGCAGGCCCTGTTGCAGGACGTCCATGGAGACGACAATGCCCTTGGGATGGGCGGGATCGTCGACGAAGCCCTCGACGCCATGCAGGGGCCCGCCCGTCACCCGGACGCGCCGCCCGCGCGTCAGAAGCGGGTGGACGCTGAGCTCCAGGCCCGAGGCGACGATGGCCTTCACGTCCGCGAGCTGGCGCAGAAACAGCTCCTCGTGGGCGACGGTGATGACGCGCGCGAGCAAGTCCTGCTGGAAGATTCGGCTGCGCGTTTCGATGGGAGCGCGGGCGAACACATAGCCGGGGAAAAGCGGCTTGGTGAACCGCTTTGTCTGGTGTTGGTAGCGGCGAACGCTGAGGACGAGCGGAAGGTAGTGCTCGAAATGTTCCGCCACCATGAGCGCGGCGAACTTCTTTTCGCAGCGCGGCTTGGTATGGCAGACGATCCAGGGTTCGGCGGCCGGCGGCGGGGGCGCGGTGGGCGAGGGGTCGGCCGCCATGCTCAGCTTTTCAGGAGAAAACGCACGGCGGCATGGTAGCCCTCAAGACCGAGGCCGGTGATGACGGCGACGCAGGCCGGCGCGGTGAGCGACTGCTGGCGGAATTCCTCGCGCTTGTAGATGTTGGAAATGTGCACCTCAACGGTGGGAAGATGCGCGCTGAGCAGGGCGTCGCGCAGCGCCACGCTGGTATGCGTGAAGGCCCCGCCATTGATCACCAAGCCATCGAATTTTGCATCCGCGAGACCGGCAATCTTGTCGATCAGGGCACCCTCATGGTTGGACTGGAAGAAATCCAGCTGCGCGGCGGCGGCAAATTCCGCGCGCAGCGCCTGCTCGAGATCGGCGAGGGTGGCGCGCCCGTAGATTTCCGGCTCCCGCTTGCCGAGCCGGTCGAGGTTGGGTCCGTTGAGGATGGCGATCTTCTTCATCTGGATGCCAGTCACGGAACACGGGGAAGGGATGGAAGTGAAGGCTCAACTTTCGGCGGATTGGGATGGCATTGAACGGTAGTGCAGGGGCGTTCCTTGCGGACGCCCTGCTTCGTGCCTGCAAACCGGGTGTCCGCAAGGAGCGCGCCTACCACCCTGTTCAGAGGGGATTGCCGGTGGGAATGAATTCCCACGGCAGCTTGAACTTGCGGGCCAGCTCGGCGGCGAGGGCCTGCACGGCGTGGACCTCGGTCGCATAGTGTCCGCAGAGGTAGAGGTTGAGGCGCTGCTCCTGGGCGGTGTTGAACCATTCCTCGCGCAACTCGCCGGTCACGAGGGTGTCGACGCCTGCGGACCCGAGCTCGGGCACGGCGCTGTTGCCGCTGCCGCTGCAGAAGGCCACGGCCTTAGGTGACGCCGAGCCGTACTCCAGCGCGATCACGCGCGGATAAAGGGATTCCAGCTTTCGCCGGATTGACCCGCGGCTGTTCCGGAACCGGGCAATGCAGCCGATCGACTCGCCGTCCCGGACCAGGAAGGGGCGGGACGGTTTCAGGCCGAGTTGCTTGGCGAGGAGGGCGTTGTTGCCGATCGCGGGATGCGCGTCGAGCGGCAGGTGATTCGAATAGAGGGCGCAGTTGTCCCGCACGAGGGTGGCGACGCGTTCGTAAACCGGCCCGGTGAGCGGCCGCGGCATGTCCCAATACATGCCATGATGCACGACCAGAAAATCCACTCCCGCGGCGACCGCCTGCTGGAAGGGGATGAGGCCGGAGTCCACCGCAGCGCCGATCTTGGTCACGCGCCCGTCGTTGGCGACCTGCAGGCCGTTGAACGCGCCGGGGGAGTCCTTGAACGCGGCGCGGCGGGTGCGCCGGTCGCAGTAGGTGACAACGTCGTTGAGCGTGGGCATGGGTGAAATTCTTCTCTTTCGTCTTTATCTTTCTCTTTCCTCCGACCGTCCAGACTGGAGAAAGAATAAAGATAAAGAGGAAAGAGAAAGATCAGCCGCCCGCTGCGCCGACCCGGCAGCTGTGCGCGCTGAAACCTGCACCGAAGCTCACGAGCCAGAGGTCGCCATCCGGTCCTGGGGTCGCGGTCTTGAGCGTTTCCTCCAGGGCAAATAGCACGGACGGGCTGCTCATGTTGCCGCAATCGCGCAACACGCGGGTGCTGGCCTCGAGCGAATGGGGCGCGAGGGCCGGGGCCAGCGCCGTGAGCACGTCGCGGCCGCCGGGGTGGGCGACGACCCGCGCGACGGGGCGGGCCCCGCGTTCGGCCCAGAGCCGGCCGACCGCGGCCGCGGCCAGCTCGGGCACCGAGCGATGGAGCAGATTGCGCAGTTTGCCGTCGCGGGCCTCGAAGCGCAGTTTGTCGCGTTCGGCCGGCAGGTGCAGGGTATTGAAATCGAAGCAACGCAGCCCGGACTGACCCGGGGTGGAGCGCCAGATCGTGGCCGCCGCCCCGTCGCTGAAGAGGCAGGCGCTGATCAGCACGCCCGGATCGTCATCGAGGTAGAACGCCGCCGAGCATATTTCCACGGCCACGCACGCGACGGTGGCGCCGGGGTGCGCGGCGAGGATGTGGCTGGCGGCGCGAAGGGTCGGAATGGCCGCGCCGCAACCGAGGCCCACGAGGTCCTGCAGAAAGGCGTTCGACCGGAGTCCAAGCTGCTCGGCGACATAACTGGTGAGGCCCGGGCACAGGTAACCTGTGCAAGTGCAGATCAGGAGCGCGTCGATCTCCGCGGGCCGTCCACCGGCCTTTTCGAGCGCCAGCGTGAGCGCTGCGCCCGCGAGCCGCGGGCCCTCGCGGCGGAAGGCGGCGTTCAACTGGTCGGGACTCAGGTCGAAGACCTGCCCGATGTCCGGTACGGCGAAATGACGCGTGGCGATGCCGTTGTCCCCGGTCAGGATGGAGCGCAGGATCAACCGCGAGCGCCGGGTGAGCCGGTCGCGCACCGCGGAGTGCTGGACCAGTTCCCAGCATTCGGGCTGGGTGTAGGTGGGTGAGGGAACCGCGGTGGCCAGGGCGTGAAGATACATGAAGTGGACGGGTGAGTCAGTGAAGCAGGGCGTAGAGTGGACGCAGCGGCAGCAGGCCGGCAACGTTCAGTGCGGCGAGCCAGCGCTGGCGCGGAGGCCGCAGGAGAAAAGGATGCATCGCCCCTGCTGACGCGAGGCGCACGCGAAAGTTCCGGCGCAAGGCGAGCCGGATCCGACGCCGACTCTCGGTCCAGGTGCATTCCTCCCGCGCATAGGCGAGCAACGGGTCGAGCGCGAGCTCGGCGCCCTGGAACGCCATGGCCATGCCGTTGCCGGTGAAGGGAGGGGTCATGGCGCAGGCGTCACCGATACTGGCTGGTCCGGCCGCCGGCACCCGGTGGTCGAAGGCCACGGCCGCCACGGCGCAAAATGCCTCCTCGTCCAGCGCGGCGGCGGCGAGTCGCGCCGCGAGGGCGCCGAGCCCCGCGGCCTGCAGGTAGCCGAGCAACAGGCCGCTGCCCTTGGCGCAAAGCTGGCGCCGGCGGAAAAGACCGCAGACATTGACGCGCCCGTCCTCGATGCGGGCGAGCCCGACATACGCGTTGTCCCCGAGATGCAGCTCGAGGCCGCGCGCGAGCGGGAGATCCCGGGCATGGATTTTCAGGCCGAGCCAGGGCGACCGGGCACGCCGCCGGCCCGTCGCAATGACGCGGCCGGGTTGGGCGGCGAGGTCGGTGACCCGCGCGCGGGTGCGCAGGTCCCCGCCGGCGCTGACAAAGGCCGCGGCCAGCCGTGCATCGAGCAGGTGACGGCTGAGCCCGAGGGCAGGCGAGGGCAGCTGCTGTACCCGCGACGCGGCATCGCCGATGTACCAGGCGACCTCGCGGTGCGGCAGGGCGTCGGCGAGCAGGGGACCGAGGCCGAGCCGATTGATGGTTGCCGGTTTCAGACCGGTGATGAATTCGCCGCACACCCGGTGGCGTGGATACTCGCCGGCCTCGCTCAGCGTGACCGGCACGCCCGCGCGGCGCAGGGCGAGCCCGAGGGAAAGGCCCGCGAGTCCGCCGCCGACGATCTCGATCGGGCGGTGGGCGCCGGCGGTCTTCATGCGCGGCGGATGGCGATCATGCGGTAGCCGCCCAGCGTGGTGGAGGTGCAGTGCCAGTCCCACTCCGCCGCCGTCAGTCCCAGCAGCCGCGGCAGTTCATCGCCGCGAAAACCGGCCGCGATGCTCACGCGGCCATCGTGCCGGCTGACATAGTTTGCACCGAGTAACGGGGCGAGCAGCGCATAAAGGAATTGCCAGCGGCGCCGGCGGGCGGGTTCGCAGGCGAGGATCACGCGGGCGTGGCCGCAAAATTCTGTGCCGAGGGCGGCCAGATCCGCCTCGGAAAACTGATGAAAGATCAGGTTGCCGATCACCACGGGGTAGCCGGCGTAGCCGGCAAAGTGCCGCAGGTCCGCCACGTGCCAGGCGCCGGCGGCGGGCCAGCCGGCGGGGCGGGGCCAGAGGTCGAGTCCGTCCACGTTTATCCGGGCCGTGGCGAGCCGCGCGCCGAGTTCGCCCGTGCCCGCGCCCACCTCGAGCACGGTTTCCCCGGTGCGAACGAGCGGCGGCAGCTTTCGGCCGAACCAGCGGTGATTTCCCATGACCCGGTTGACGACCCTGAGATCGCGGCGGTTGTGCAGGGCGTCGGGATGGCCGGCGGGGAGCGAATCGAGGATCTCGGGTTCCAGGGTGCGGCGCATGCTTGCGACGAAGATTGCCCGCCGGCGCGAACGTGTCCAGTGTGCTGCTTCGATTCATGAACCCGCCGACCAACCCTGTTGACCAGATAGCCCGGGCCGCGGAGGCCTTTCCGCATCGTCCTTCCTGGGACGAGTATTTCATGGCCACCGCGGTGCTCATCGCCTCGCGCTCGGATTGCGAGCGGCTGCATGTGGGGTGCGTGATCGTGACGGGCGGCTGCCGCAAGAACCGGCTGGTCGCGGCGGGCTACAACGGCTACCTGCCCGGCGCGCCGCATGCCTCGCGCGTGCGCGACGGCCACGAGCAGGCCACGGTGCATGCCGAGCAGAATGCCGTGGCGGACGCCGCGCGGCGCGGCAGCTCGGTCGAGGGCTGCGTGGCCTACGTCTCGCATTATCCATGCATCAACTGCGCGAAGATCCTCGCGGCGGCCGGCATCGCCGAGCTGAAATACCGCCTCGATTATAACAACGACCCGTTGGTGGCGCCGCTGCTCACCGACGCGGGCGTCAAAATCGTTCACCTCGAATAAACGCGGACCCCATGCGCGAACGGCTCAAAAGTTCCCGGTCGAAAAGCCTCTCAGGCTCGCTCCTGCTGGCACATCCCGTGTTGCGCGACCCGAATTTCCGCCGCTCCGTCATCCTCATGTCCGTCCACAACGGCGAGGGGGCGATGGGCATGGTGCTGAATCGGCCGCTCGGCCGCCTGCTTGGCGATCTCCATGCCGAATTCGCGCTCGGCCCGCTGGCCGGCGTGCCGGTTTTCCAGGGCGGCCCGGTGCAGACCGAGCAGCTGATCCTCGCGGCGTGGCAGACCCGGGACGACGGCTTCAAGCTTCACCTCGGCATCGAGCCCGACAAGGCGGTGGAGCTTTCGCGGGAGGAAGGGGTGCACGTGCGCGCGTTTCTCGGTTATTCCGGCTGGTCGGCCGGCCAGCTGGAAAATGAGCTCAAACAGGACACGTGGGTCGTCACCGCCGTGCCCGGCGACCTGATGAGCCACCCGCAGGACGAGGCGCTCTGGCGTACGGTCCTCGGCAACGTGAGCTTGGACTGGCGCCTGCGGATGAACGAGCCGGAGGACACGAGCCTGAACTGACGCGCGCCGCGGCTGGCCGTGAGGCACCGGGACAGGGGATTTTAACCGCTGCTCAGCTCGCGGGCGGAGATTGACCCGAGCCTCTGAAGGCGTAGGTTTTCAGCCATGAGAATCGCGTTACCCCTCGTTGGTTTCTCGCTGCTTTTGGCGGGCTGCACGAGCACCCGGATCAATCCACATCCGTTGCGGCAAGTGATGGCCGACTATCGCTCGATCGAGAAGGGAATGACGGAGGAACAGGTCGTGGCTTTGTTGGGCACGCCAGACAGAATCGACCAGACCGGGATTCTGCATTGGTGGCAGGATCGATCGCCGAACACGAGTTCCACTGATTATGTAGAGCTTGACGTGAGCGTTGATGGTGAAGGCCGGGTGCTGACAACCGCCGTTCGCTCGGGAGACGAACACTATTCCGATAGTGCTCGTGATAGAGACGCACCCCTTGATCCCCGGGGCACCGGAGGCTACACCGTATTTCGCCCATAGGGCGGAGAGTCGCTGCCCATTTGGTTGATCAGGCCACTACCCACCCAACAATTCCGTTGACAGGGGTGGAGGCGCGCTCTGTTTTGGACTCTTTTATGAAAGTCGTTTCCTCCATCAAATCCGCCAAGAAGCGCCACCCGGCCTGCCAGGTTGTGCGCCGCAAGGGCAAGATCTACGTCATCAACAAAGTCGAGCCGCGCTACAAGGCACGCCAGGGCTGATTAACCTTTTTTCCCGTGAAAGCCGAAGTCCATCCCAAGCTCAACAACGTCTGCTTCCTCGATGTCGCCACCGGGAAGCGTTTCCTCACCCGTTCCACGATGAAGTCCGCCCGCACGGAGACCATCGATGGTTCTGAATACTTTATCGTCATCCGCGACGTGACCATGGACTCGCATCCCGCCTACACCGGCGAGAAGCGCCTGGTCGACACCGCCGGCCGCGTCGAGAAGTTCACCACGAAGTTCAAGCGCAGCGCGCCGGCCAAGAAGTAAGCCCCCGCGAATTCAGCCTTTTTCAGCCCTCCCGCGTGGAGGGCTTTTTTGTGAGCGGGTGGCGAACATCCGGTCCGGCGGTAGTGGTCCATTTGCCTCATAGGCCGCCTGCTGCCGGCGCTCTGGGCCGGACTCATGCAGTAGGAAACCGCGGATGACGCGGATATTCCAGAGTCAAAATCATGGATTCGTCATGTGCTTCAATCACTCACTGGATCGCGTGGCTTAGAGTGGTCGAGTTTTAATCCTGACTCCTTTATCCGTGCTCATCCGTGCAATCCGCGGAAAATCCGACTGAATTGTTCCGGCTGAAAGCGCGAGCAATCTCGCAGCCGACCAAGATTCCTCAAACTGACTCCCTGCCGCATTGCGGCTCCGCTTGACGAAAACCAGCCGGCTCTTCTGCATGAGACCTCCATGCGAATCCGTGCTTTTCAAGGACTTGTTCCAAAGCCTGCCCATGCGGCCGAAGTGGCCTGCGTGCCCTACGATGTCGTCAATGCCGCCGAGGCCGCCGCCCTGGCCGCCGGCCGGCCGCGCAGCCTCCTGCACGTCGACCGGGCCGAGATCGACCTGCCGGCGAAAACCGACCCTTACAGCGACGCGGTCTATGCCCGGGCCCGCGAGAACTTCCTGGCCCTCCAGCGCGACGGCGTGCTCGTGCGCGAGACCGGTCCCTGCCTTTATGTTTACGAGCAGCAGATGGGCGAGCACCGCCAGCGCGGCCTGGTCGCGGTCTGCCATGTGGACGACTACGACGCGGAGCTGATCAAGAAGCACGAGAAGACGCGCAAGGACAAGGAGGACGATCGCACCCGCCTCATCGACACGCTGGGGGCCAATACCGGCCCTGTTTTCCTCACGTACCGCGACGAGGCGGCGGTCACGGCGCTCGTCAACGCCAAGGTGAAGGAGAAGCCGTTGCATGATTTCACCGCGCCCGATGGCATTCGCCACACCGTGTGGCGGATTCCGGGCGGGGAGGACTGGGTGCGGGCCTTTGGCCGCGTGCCGTTGACCTACATCGCCGACGGCCATCACCGCGCGGCCAGCGCGGCGCGGGTGGCGCGGGTCCGGCGGGAACGCAACCCGGGGCATACCGGTGCCGAGGACTACAACTGGTTCCTGACCGTGCTGTTCCCGGCCAGCGAACTGAAGATCCTGCCCTACAACCGCATCGTCCCGGACCTCAACGGACTCACGCCCGCGGCGTTCCTGGCGGCCGTGAAGGCGAAGTTCGGGCTGGAGGAAAACGCGCCGCCGTCGCCCACGGCGGTAGGCCGGGTAAGCATGTATCTCGGCGGCAAATGGCACGGCCTGCGCTGCCTGATCGATCCCAAGGCGGACCCGGTGGGCCGCCTCGACGTGAGCGTGCTGCAGGACAAGCTGCTCGCCCCGCTGCTCGGGATCGACGATCCACGCACCAGCAAGCGCATCGACTTTGTCGGCGGCATTCGCGGCCCGGGTGAACTGGTGAAGCGGGTGGACGCCGATGGAGGCGTGGCGTTTTCGATGTACCCGGTCACCATTGACCAGCTGATGGACATCGCCGACGCCGGGCAGATCATGCCCCCGAAAAGCACCTGGTTTGAACCCAAGCTGCGCTCGGGTTTCTTCATTCACACGTTCTAGCCCGCCCCTGGGCCGATGATTCGCCGCGGGCGCGCGGCTCAGCGCTTCAGGAGATCGCGGATCTCCTCGAGCAGCACTTCCTGGCGCGGCGGTGCCACCGGCGCAGGCGGGGCTGGGGGCTGCTCCTGCTGGCGGCGCAGGCGATTGATGCCCTTGACGACGACGAACATGGACAGGCCCACGATGAGAAAGTTGATGAGGGTGTTGATGAAGACCCCGAGATTCAGCGTCACCGCGCCGGCCTGCGCGGCGGCGGCGAGACTGGCGTAGGGCGGGGCGATTTTGGCCCCGTCCTTCAACACGACGAAAAGATTGCTGAAATCAACCCCGCCGATCAGCAGCCCGATGGGCGGCGTGATGAGGTCCTTGACCAGCGAATTCACAATGTTGCCGAACGCGGCGCCGAGGACTACGCCGACGGCGAGATCGACGACATTTCCCTTGATGGCGAATTCCTTGAATTCCTTGAGCATGAATGGATCCTGGTGGGTGGACGGGCGTTGGTTGCAAGTAGCGCGCCAAACTTACCGGCGAAGGCTGCGATGGAAAGGGATTATTTCGCCTGCTTGCTTTGACGCGGCAAGACCGACCTCGGCGAGCGGAGTGAACACCGCGTGGTGGCTGGTTTAGCGATTGGCTTGGATGATCCGCTGGCGCTGACTGGGGTTCGCGGGTTTCCGTACAACGCGACATGTGCCATGGCATCGCCGATTAGCTTTCTCCGCCGGGCGCCGGGACGATCCGCGGTGGTCCTGCTCATCGCCGCACTCGGGCTGGGCCTGTACGCGCTCTGGCTGTTCCAGCACGACGACATCGATTTCGGACTCCAGCAGGGCGAACGCATTGCCGCGCTGGACTTGAAGCGCCGGGAAATCCGGGGCGCAATCGAAGAGGTGACGAAGCGCAGCAATGAAGACGCCGCGACCATGGCCGCGGCGGAGGAGCGCGCCCGGCAGGCGGAAAAAATCATCGCCAGCCTGCGCGCCCTCGAAAGCACCTGGGACCGCCTTGTCGGCAATCCGGCGCAGCAAAAAGCCAATGCGGAGCAGCTCTCTCGAATGGAGGAGATCCACACCACGGCGCGGGCGAAGGTTGCCGAGATGAAACAGGCGCGCACGCGGCTGACTTGGGAGAAGGACGGACTGGAGCTGGACTTGGGCCGGCTCGAACAGGAGATCGCGTCCGTGGAAAATCACCGGTCGGTTGCATGGCATTACCTTGCCCAGGCTTGGCAGAGAACCAGGGGGTGGCTGCTGATGTTATTTGCACTGTACCTCGCAGGTGAAGTTGCGGTTGCGAAACGGCGGAGATCGGGAGTTCGTCCGACGGAAATCTGAGCGGATTTTTCCGGTGTAGGGGCGTTCCTAGCGGACGCCCGGTTTGGTGTCTGAAGCAGGGCGTCCGCGAGGAATGCTCCTACCATGGCCGCCGGATTCTTCGCTTCGCGCGGCGGGATAATTCTGTTCAAGTTGGCGTTTATGCCCGCACACGACATCTCCGCGCTCGGCGCCATCTTTGACTGGGACGGGGTCATCATCGACTCGTCCCGCCAGCACGAGGAAAGCTGGGAACGGCTGGCGGCCGAGGAAGGTCGCACGCTTCCGGCCGGCCACTTCAAGGAGGGCTTCGGCAAGAAGAACGAATGGATTATTCCGAATTTGCTGCACTGGAGCGACGAGCCGGGCGAAATCCACCGGCTTTCCCTGCGCAAGGAGGCGCTGTACCGCGTGATCGTGCTTGAGCGCGGGCTGGAGGCGTTGCCCGGCGTGCGTCACTTCCTCGAGCGCCTGCGGGTGGCGGGCGTGCCATGCTGCATCGGTTCGTCTACCCATCGCGAAAACATTGCCGCCATCATCCACGTGCTCGGCTTTGAGGACTTCTTTGCCGGCATGGTGACGGCGGAGGACGTCACGCACGGCAAGCCGCATCCCGACGTCTTTTTGAAGGCGGCGGCCAAGATTGGCCGGGCGCCGGCATCCTGCGTGGTCTTCGAGGACGCCTTTGCCGGCCTGGAAGCGGCCCACGCCGGCGGCATGAAGGCGGTGGCGGTGGCAACGACGCATCCTGCCGAGCGGCTCACGGGCCGCGCGCATCGCGTCGTGCACCGGCTGGACGAGCTCACGGTTGCGGATTTGGCGCAGTTGGTTTCCGGTTGAGCGATGCTCTTTAAGCTCGCTTCCGACTACCAGCCGACGGGCGACCAGCCCCAGGCCATCGAGAAGCTCGTGGCGTCGATCCGCGCGGGCCACCGGAACCAGACGCTGCTGGGCGTCACCGGCTCGGGGAAGACTTTCACCATGGCGAACGTCATCGCGCAGTGCGACCGGCCGACGCTCATCATCTCGCACAACAAGACCCTCGCGGCGCAGCTCTACTCGGAGTTCAAGAATTTCTTCCCGGAGAACGCCGTGGAATACTTCGTCAGTTATTACGACTATTACCAGCCCGAGGCGTATGTGCCATCGAGCGACACGTACATCGAGAAGGACTCGTCGATCAACGAGGAGATCGAGCGGTTGCGCATCGCCACGACCAGTTCGCTGGTCTCGCGGCGCGACGTGATTGTGATCGCCAGCGTGTCTTGCATCTACGGCCTGGGATCGCCGGAGGACTTCACGGCAATGCGCATCGAGATCCGCCGTGGCGCGCCGCTGGGCCGGAACGTGCTGCTGGAGCGGCTGGTTGAGAACCTCTACGAGCGCAACGACTACGAGCTGAAGCGCGGCTGCTTCCGGGTACGGGGCGACGTGGTCGACGTGATGCCCGCCTATTCCGAGCAGGGCATCCGGGTGGAGTTCTTCGGTGACGACGTGGACGGGATCAGCGAATTCGACCCCCTGACCGGCGAGGTCCTGCGGCTGCTGGAGCAGTTCGATCTCTATCCGGCCAACCAGTACGTGACCACGCGCGGCAAGCTCGAGCCGGCCGTGGCCGCGATCAAGGCCGAGCTGGATGAACGCGTGGCGTTCTTCGAGAAGAACAACCAGTACCTCGAGGCGCAGCGCATCCGCATGCGCACGAACTACGACCTCGAGATGCTCCAGGAAATGGGCTTCTGCAGCGGGATCGAAAATTACTCCCGCCACCTGACCGGCCGAAAGGAAGGGGACCGGCCGTTCTGCCTGATCGATTTCTTCCCGAAGGATTTCCTTGTGATGATCGACGAGAGCCACGCCACCGTGCCCCAGATCGGCGGCATGTCGAACGGCGACCGCGCGCGAAAGATGACGCTGGTGAACTTTGGCTTCCGGCTGCCCTCGGCCCTGGACAACCGCCCGCAGACCTTCGCGGAATTCCAGCAGATCACCGGCCAGACCCTATATGTGTCGGCCACGCCCGCGGAGTTCGAACTGAAGAGCTCAAGCGTGATCGCGGAGCAACTGGTCCGTCCGACCGGGCTGCTCGATCCCGAGATCACGATCCAGCCGACGAAGGGACAGGTGGAGCACCTGATCGGCGAGATCAGGACGGCCGCCGCGGCGGGTGAGCGCGTCCTGGTGACCACATTGACGAAGCGGCTCTCCGAGGACCTCACGAGTTATCTGCGCGAAGCCAAGATCCGCGTGGAATACCTGCACTCCGACATCGACACGATCGAGCGCATTGAAATCCTGCGCAATCTCCGCCTCGGCAATTTCGACGTGCTGGTCGGCATCAACCTGCTGCGCGAGGGCCTCGACCTGCCGGAGGTGGCGCTGGTGGCGATTCTTGACGCGGACAAGGAAGGCTTTCTCAGGAGCGAGACGAGCCTGATTCAAACGGCGGGCCGGGCGGCGCGGCACGAAAAAGGGCGGGTGATCTTCTACGCTGACAACATCACCAATTCCATCCGCCGCACCATGGAGGTCGTC
Organism: uncultured Opitutia bacterium; assembly: GCA_903827245.1. Classification (GTDB taxonomy): domain Bacteria; phylum Verrucomicrobiota; class Verrucomicrobiia; order Opitutales; family Opitutaceae; genus CAIUWA01. The sequence goes on along the minus strand of CAIKHO010000022.1, from coordinate 19,450 downwards.
AATTATCGCCGCGAGAAACAGATCGCCTACAACCACGCGCATGGCATTACGCCGCGAAGCGTGAAGCGCTCCGCGCAGGCCAGCTTGCACACGTACGATGGCTCGGGCGAGCGGGAGGAGGCGGCGGTGGCGGAAGGGGTAGATGACGTAGCGGTGGTTATCGTCGAGCTGGAGGAGGAAATGCAGGAGGCGTCGGCCAAGCTGGAATTTGAACGGGCGGCCGTGCTGCGCGACCAGATTAACTCTTTGAGAAGCGGCGACTACCGCAAGGCGGCGAAGGCCGGGGCTGGCGCGGTCCAACCCGCTTCACGCCGACCCGCAAAGGAATATCCACGTCGACGCTGAAACGATCTGACATTCGACGTCATTTATTGCGGGTGATGGGCTCTGATCTCTCTGGGTCCAATTCCCCGAAACTTGCTTCGGCTTGGTTGGAGGAACGGGCTGGTGGATGGAATTCAAGGAGGAGGGTGAGCTTCGACAATTGGGTCAAATCCCGCGGATTTTTACTCCTGCAAGACCCTGAGTTTCTAGCTGGCTACGGGTTCGCACACCATCGGCTTCGGCGTGTACAGCACGGGAGACATGGCGGTCAACGCGGGGCTCTTCGTTGATAATATCAGGCTCGGGGCAGTGCCGGAGCCGGATACGATTGTGCTGCTGGCGACGGGTCCGGTCGGGGTGGCCGCAGTTGGTTAGCGGCGGCGCCGAGTGAACGGGTGAAGAGCCGGTGGCTCACGCCCACTCGGGCGGATTCTGCAGGTGCGGCTTGAGCACGCCGATGCAGGGCAGGTTGCGGTAGCGCTCGGCGAAATCGAGCCCGTAGCCAACGACGAACCGGTCAGGAATCTTGAAGCCGACGAAATCGGCCTCGAAGGGCACCTCGCGGCGACCGCGCTTGTCGAGGAGCACGCAGACGCGGAGGCTTGCCGGATTGAGGCGGCGGATCAGCTCGACGACCAGCGACAGCGTCTTGCCGGTGTCGAGGATATCGTCGATCAGCAGCACGTGGCGGTTGGCGACGTCGAGGGTGAGCGAATGGATCAGCTGCGGCTTGCCGGCGGACCGGGTTTCGTTGCGGTAGCTGGAGATGCGGATGCAGTCGAGACGGATGGGATTGTCGATCTGGCGGAGCAGGTCCGCGGTGAAAAGGATGGCGCCGTTGATGATCGAGATGACGGTGATCGGCTCGTCCCCGTAGGCGGCCATGATCTCGGCCCCGAGTTTCTTGATACGGCGGCGGATGGCGGTTTCCGTGATAAGGACGCTCTCGAGGTCGCGGTGGGTGACAGGGGTCTTTTTCGCGGTGGGCATACGGGGTCAGTACCAAAGCAAAACCGGCGGGTGGCGCGCAACTGCATCCTGCGGTGCGGGACGGTTAATTCTTTTGACTTAACCCGGGGCCGACGGTTGCTTGCGCAGCGTTTTCGCCACCGGGATGATTTCCATTCGGATTCAAAAATTGACCAAGCGTTTCGGGACGGTCACGGCGCTGCATCACCTCGACCTCACGATCGAACCCGGCGAACTTTTTTTCCTGCTTGGCCCGAGCGGGTGCGGCAAGACCACGCTTTTGCGCAGCATGGCGGGGTTCTACATCCCGGAGGAGGGCAAAATCTTTTTCGGCGACCAGGATGTGACCCGGCTTGCGCCGCACAAGCGCAATACCGGCATGATGTTCCAGAGCTATGCGCTCTGGCCGCACATGACGGTGGCGGAGAACGTCGCCTTCGGGTTGGAGGAGCGAAAGGTCGCGAGGCCCGAGATCACGCGTCGGGTGGGCGAGGCGCTCGAGTCGGTGCGCATGGGCCAGTACGCCGACCGCCGGCCCAACCAGCTTTCCGGCGGGCAGCAGCAGCGTGTGGCGCTGGCGCGCGCGCTGGTCATTCGGCCGCAATGCCTGCTGCTCGACGAGCCCTTGTCCAACCTCGACGCCAAGCTCCGGCTGGAGATGCGCACGGAAATCCGCCGGGTCTGCAAGGAATTCAAGCTCACGACGGTTTACGTCACGCATGACCAGAAGGAGGCGCTCTCGATCTCCGACCGGATGGCGATCCTGGAGGGGGGACACATCCTGCAGGTCGGCACCCCGCGCGAGGTTTACGGGCGGCCCAAGCGGAAGACGGTTGCGCATTTCATCGGCGAGACGGATTTCATTCCGGGCCGGGTGCTCGGACTCCAGGGCGACCGCGTGGTGGTGCAAACGGTCATCGGCAAGTTCGAGGGCGTCTTGGGCGATCCGGACTTGAAGCCCGCGGCCGGGGCCGATGTGACGGTTTCGATCCGCCCGGAATCCTGGGTGATCGGGCATGAGGCACGCGGCCAGAATTCCGTCCCGGGCCGCATCGGCGAGTCGGTCTACCTCGGCGAGGTGGCGCAATACGCCTTCGTGAGCGGGGAGACGACGTTGAAGATCTTCGAGCTGAACCCGCGGTTTGTGGGCCACGCCGCGCGCGGCGAATTGTTTGCGAGCGTGGATCCGGAGGATGTCGTGGTGCTCACCGCCTGATGGGGCCGGCGCCGGGGCCCTGATGTGAAATCCTGAACCGCCGGCTCCCCCGATGATCAAACGCGTTCTTCTCCTCCTGGCCCTCGCTGCCACGATCGCACTGCCGTTCGTGATGCGGCCCCGCCAGGCCACGCCGGAAAAGGCGGACGACACGGTGGTGATCATCACGCCGCACAACGAAGCGATCCGCCAGGAGTACACCACCGGATTCAAGGCGTGGTACCAGGCCCGCACCGGGAGGACCGTGACGATCGACTGGCGGGTGATCGGCGGCACGAGCGAGATCGCACGGTTCCTGGAAGGTGAGTACGTTTCGTCATTCGAAAACTACTGGACCGGGCATCTGCACCAGCCGTGGGGCACGGAGGTGCAGGCGGGCTTCCAGAACGGCGCGCTTCCGACCGGTTCGCCGGAATTGGTGAAGCAGGCCCGCGCGGCGTTCCTCGCGTCGGAGGTCAGCTCGGGCATCGATCTTTTTTATGGCGGCGGCGCGTTCGACTTCGTGGGCCAGGCCCAGGCGGGCCGGCTGGTCGACAGCGGCCTGCTGCAGCGCCATCCGGATTGGTTCAGCGAGGCGGTGATCCCGCAAAACCACACCGGCGAGGAATATTGGGACCGGGAAGGCCGCTGGTTCGGCTGTGTGCTGAGCTCTTACGGAATCATCTACAACCGGGACTCGCTCCGGCGGTTGGGCTTTGCCCAGGAGCCCATGCAATGGTCGGATCTCACCAACCCCCGCCTGCTGGGCGAGGTGGCGCTGTGCGATCCCACCAAAAGCGGATCGATCGCCAGTGCGTTCGAGAACGTCATCCAGCAGCAGATGCAGATCCGCTGGCAGGAACTGCGCGCCGGGAAACCTGGCGGTGAGGCCGCAGCCGTCGAAGCCCAGGCGGTGCGGGAGGGATGGACCCGCGGGCTCCGCCTGATCCAGCTCATCGGGGCCAACGCGCGCTACTTCACCGATACCTCGCAAAAGCCGCCGATCGACGTGGCGGCCGGAAATTGCGCGGCGGGCATGTGCATCGACTTCTACGGGCGGCAGCAGGCCGAGGCGGTGCAGCGCCGCGACAGCTCGGAGCGGGTGGGCTTTGCCGCGCCGCCTGGCGGCACGGCTTACTCGGTCGACCCCATCGCGCTCCTGCGCGGTGCGCCGCACCGCGAAGCGGCTGTGGCGTTCATGGAATACGTGCTCTCACCCGAGGGGCAAAAGCTGTGGAACTTCAAACCCGGCACTTCCGGCGGACCGGTGCGGTTCGCGCTCCGCCGGCTGCCCGTGCGCCGGGACTTTTATGATCATGACGAATGGCGCGGGCTGCGCAGCGATCCGGATGTCGCGCCGTACACCGAGAAGGAACAGCTGATCTATCACGGGGCGTGGACCGGCCGGATTTTCAGCGACATGGCATTTGTCATCCGCGTGATGTGCCAGGACACCCATCCCGAGTTGGTCCAGGCCTGGCGGGCCATCATTGCCGCGCCCGAGCCCGCGAAGGCACGGGCGCTGGAGGCGCTGCAAGACCTATCGGTGGTCGACTACGACCGCATCGGTCGCGAGATCCACCAGGCACGCACCTCGAAGAACAAGGTCGACGAGATCAAGATCGCGAACGAGCTGGGCGCGGCCTTTCGCCGCAACTATGCCCGGGCCGAGGTAATTGCCCGCGGCGGGGATTGATCAGCATCCGCCGTCCGCCCCGTACGGGTTCGGCGTGTTCTTCTCCAAGCGGTTCTGCGGCGCGCTGGGCGGACCGAAGCCGAATTGTGCGTAGAGCCCGTGGGCGTCGCGCGTGCCGAGGGTGAATCGCCGCAGTCCCTGCAGGCGCGGATGCGACACCACCGCCCGCATCACGGCCTTGCCCAGGCCCAGGCCGCGATGCGGCTCGAGGATGTAGACGTCGCACAGATAGGCGAAGGTGGCGTAGTCGGAAATAACCCTGGCCAGGCCGACCTGCCGGTCCTGCGCGTCATAGACTCCGAGGCAAAGCGAATTCTCCACCGCACGCGCCACCAGTCCGTGGGGAATGCCGCCGGCCCAGTAGCTGCGGCTGAGGAAGGCGTGGATGGCGTCCACATCGAGCTTCGAGCGCTCGTCGGAGATCAGGTAGTCCTCGTGACGTGATTCGTGCGGCATGGCGGCCGCCGGTCGCGGACCGGCGCTACAGCTTGGCAAATGCGGCCGCGAACGCCGCGCGGTCGGCAGCCTTGAAGAACGAAGTGCCGGCCACGAAGGTGTCGGCGCCGGCGGAGCGGCACTCGGCCGCGGTGAGCGGATCGATGCCGCCATCCACTTCGAGGCGGAAGTTCAGGCCCTTCACCTTCCGCCAGGTGGCGAGCTGGGTCAGCTTGGGCAGCATGTCGCGACGGAAACTCTGGCCGCCAAACCCGGGCTGCACGGTCATCACCAGCACGAGGTCGACCAGCGGAAGCAGGGGCTCGATCGTGCGCGCCGGGGTGCCCGGGTTTAGCACGATGCCGCACTGGCAATTCAGGGCCCGGATGCGGGCGAGGGTGGCGGCATGGTCGTAATCCGGCTCGACGTGGATGCTGATGTTGCTCGCCCCGGCCTTGGCAAAGGCCTCCACGTAGCGATCCGGCTCATTGAGCATGAGGTGCGTGTCGAAGTAGAGCTTTGACCCGTTTCGCCGCAGTGCGGCCAGCAGTTCCGGCCCGAAGGTGAAATTCGGGACGAAATGCCCGTCCATGATGTCCAGGTGCAGCCAGGGCAGGCCCAGTTTTTCGCCCCAGCCGGCGCTGTCAGCCAGATGGGCGTGGTCACCGGCCAGAAGGGAGGGAACGAGGATGGGCGGATGCACAGCAGGTGCTTTACCACACATCCAGTGCGGCGTGGGCAACCTTTTTCGCGAGTGCACCTGCGAGCAGGGGCAGGGCCTGGTACTCGGATTGAAGCTGGCCGCTGTCGGTGTAGGCGTCTTGCACGGCGTTCACCGGGCGCTGGTCGAACAGGTTTTTCCCTGTGCGATTGTCGCGAAGCGTGATGGTCGCGGCGAGTGTCAGTGCGAATTTGCGGGCGAGCCCGGTGTCGCCCGGGCGGACGGTGGCGACATCGCGATGATAGTCGGAGAGGACCAGGCTGAGGGTGGCATCGGCCTGCTCCGGGGCATTGACGAGGGTGACGCGCCCATCGCGCAGCAATTCCTCGCGCAAGACGGTACTGAGCAGGGCATGGGCCTGGGGCAGGAGGGTCTTGTTCTCGATGGGGGCCACGTAGATCGTGTGGAAGGCCAGCGCGCCACCCGTGCCCAGCTGGTAATGGGAGCAGCCGGCCAGGCCGGCGATCGCGACGCAAAGCCCGAGTCCGTGGAGGAACAGGCGGAAGGCGGAGAGCCGGTGGGTCATGCTGGGCAGGCGATGCGGGAAGGTTCGGTCCGCGGAAGGCGCGTGGGGGTATCGCGGCGTTCGGCGTTGCGACAGGGTCGGGCGGAAGGGCTCCCGCGACCTAGAAAAGCCAGAAACGCTTTTTCTTCTTCTCCCCGTCGGGTGTGGGCGCCGCCGGCACGGGCTTGCCCGCGGCCTTGGCCTCGACCTCGACCAGCCGTTGCTTGGCCTGGTTGGCGACGGCGGAATCGGGATAGGCGGTGATGGCCTCGTTGTAGAAGACCCGGGCCGCGGTGAAATTCGAGCGCTTGTAGAAATAGAAGTCGGCCATCTTCATTTTGCTCTGGGCGAGGACGGTCTTCATGTCACCGAGGCCCTTTTCCGCGATCGTGACGTTGGGGTCACCGGGATAAAGGATCATGAAATCCTCGAAATAGGTGATGGCATCGCGGGTCGAAGACTGGTCGTAGTAGGGCCCGTCGACCAAGGCGGCGTGGGCTTGGCCGAGCCTGAGGTAGGCGTCGGGGGTGAGCAGGCTCTGCGGATAATTGTTGATCATCCGGTCAAGGGCATCGATCGCGTCCTCGTCGTTGGAGAATTTCTGGTGGCCGCTGGCGATATTCATCAGCGCGAGGGGCGCGTAATCGCTGTAGGGGGCGTCCTGGATGATGATCTCGAAATAGCCGAGGGCGCGCTCCCGGTTGACGAAGCCCGGGATCGTGCCCCACAGGATGCGATTGCGGGCGCCGTCGAGGAGGGCGCTGGCAATGCGGTATTGCTCGCCGATGATCTCGTTGAAGCGCTTGGTATTGGGGTAGCGGGAGAGCACGCCCTGAAAGTCATCGAAGGCGTGGAAGTATTCCTTGCGCGCCAGAAAGGCGCGAGCCGCGCGATAAAGGGCCTCGGGCGAGTAGATGGAATTGGGGTATTTGCTGGCCACCTTCTCGTAGGTTTTCGCCGCGTGGCGCAGGCTGCCGGCCTCCTCGGCGGCGCGCGCCTTGTTCATCAGGTCCAACGCGTTGCGGCCCTCGTCGCCGGTCAGGCCGGAGAGCGCGCCGCCCTCGATGTTCCAGCCGGTCTTGGGGTTCCAGACCAGGTCCGCCCGGACGGGAGCGCTCAGTAGAAGAAAAAGGCCGGCGGCCGCGAAAACGAGCACTGCCGGGGGACGGACAAAGGGAAAACGCATCGGTAAAAAGTCCTACCAGCGAATCAACGCGCTTCCGTAGGTCAAGCCCGCCCCAAATGCCACGAGCAGAGTCAGGTCGCCGGGCTTGATGCGGCCGGCCCGGCGGGCCTCGTCAAGGGCGATGGGAATCGAGGCCGCCGAGGTGTTGCCGTAACGGTCGACATTGATGAAGAACCGTTCCAGCGGCAGCTCGAGGTACTGGGCGATCGCCTCGATGATGCGAAGATTGGCCTGATGGGGAATCACGCACGCAATCTGATCAGCGTGTAGGCCGTGTTGTTCCAAAATATCCCGGGCGGCCTCCTCCATGGCGCGGACGGCGAGTTTGAAGACTTCCTTGCCCTTCATCTTGATGGTGTGGTCGCCGGCGGCGATCGAGGCCGGCGTGGCCGGGGCGCTGCTACCGCCGCCGGGGATGCAGAGCAGGTCGACGCTTTCACCGATGGCGCCGAGTCGCGTGCCCACGAGCCCAAGCCCGGGCCGCGACGATCCGCCCACCACCACGGCGCCGGCGCCGTCGCCAAACAGCACGCAGGTGGTGCGGTCCTTCCAGTCGACGATCGCGGAAAGTTTTTCCGCCCCGATGACGAGGGCATGGCGGTAGCGTCCCGACGCGATCATCGCGCTGGCGGTGTCGAGTCCGTAGATAAAACCGCTGCAGGCGGCGTTGAGGTCGAAGCACGCGGCCGTCGTCGGCAACCCGAGCTTCGCCTGGACGATGCAGGCCGTGGCGGGCATCGGGAGATCGGGCGTGATCGTGGCGACGATCAGCAGGTCAATGTCCGCCGGCGTCAGCTTTGCGTCGGCCAGGGCCGCGAGCGCGGCCTTGGCGGCCATGTCCGAGGTCGCTTCCTCCGGCCCGGCGATGCGGCGTTCCCGAATGCCGGTGCGCGTGACGATCCATTCGTCCGAGGTATCAACCCGCTTGGAGAGCTCGGAGTTGGTGAGGAGGCCGGCCGGGGCGTAGGAGCCGGTGCCGAGAATGACGGTGGAGACGGGCGGCAGGGGCGCCGGGCTGGAGGAGAGGGTCACGACCGTGGGCGGGCTCATGCCCCCGGTGGGCGGAGCAGTTCGTTGGCGCGGGCGACATCGGCCTCGATGCGGTGGTTCATGTCGTTCTTGATGATCTCGCTGGCGGCGCGGATCGCGCTCTTGATCGCCTGCCGGTTGCTCGAGCCGTGCGCCTTGAGGATGTTGCCGCGCAGGCCCAGCAGCGGCGCGCCGCCGTAGCGCTCCGGATTGATGCGGCGCTTGAGGGCGTCAAAGGCCCCCTGGGACAGAAGGGCGCCGGCCATGCGCAGGGGATTTGTGCTCAGCTCGTCCTTCAGCAGGGTGGAAAAAAAACGCGAAAGGGATTCCCAGCTTTTCAGGAGCACGTTGCCCACGAAACCATCGCAGACGAGGACGTCGACATGGTCCTCGAACACGTGGAACCCCTCCGCGGGCCCGGTGTAATTCAGCACGCTGCCGACGCGTTTCAGCAGCTCGTGGGTTTCCGCCACGAGGCTGTTGCCCTTGCCCTCCTCCGTGCCGATGGTCATCAGGCCGACGCGGGGGGAAGCGACGCCGAGCACGACGCGGCAATAGTGGCTCCCGAGGATGGCGTTGTGGACGAGGTGGTCGGCCTTCGCCTCGGGATTTGCGCCGGCATCGATCAGGATGAAATGACCACCCTCACGCGGCACGACTGCGGCCAGGGCGGGACGGTCCACGCCTTCCATGGTCCGCAAACGGAGCGTGCCGCAGGCCATGAGCGCGCCGGTATTGCCGCAGCTTACCACGACACTGGCGTCGCCGGACTTCACGAGCTCGATGGCGCGGACCATGGAGGAATCCTTCTTCCGCTTGAGGGCCATCAGCGGCTTGTCATCCATCGTGATGACATCCGGGGCGTGAAACACCATCAGCCGGGGATGGCCGCTGAGCCCGGCCTGCGCGACCAGCGGGTTGAGCAGGGATTCCTCGCCGACGAGCGTGATGGGGTTCAGCTCCGGAAACTCGTCGAAGGCGAGCTTGACGGCTGCGACCACCTCGGCCGGGCCGAGGTCGCCACCCATGGCATCGACGGCGATGCGGCCGGTTGCGCCCGAGGGATTGACCATCGCGGGGATGGCGGGAAAATTCCGGACGCGAGGTTTAAACCTCGACGTTGAGGACCTGGCGGCCGCGGTACATGCCGTTCTTCGGATTCACGCGATGCGGGCGGAAGACGCTGCCGTCGGTGGGGTCCTTGGCGAACTCGGGCGCCTTGAAAGCGTTGGCAGCGCGGCGGTTGGCGCTGCGGCGTTTGGACTGCTTGCGTTTCGGATTGGCCATGGGAGGAGGGAGTTTTGCACCAGCGTGGCGTTCTTGCAAAAACGTCTGTGAGCGGTGCGAAAGGCGAGGGAGTAAAGGGCTGGGTCTAGGCGGGTCAAGCGCCATATCCGCCGGGTCCCGTTGTGGCTTTGCCGCGCTTAGTTCAAAATCGTTCTCTTTCTCGTTCCTCGTACTCGGATTGGTGTTTGGAGAGAGAACAAATAACGAGAACGATAAGACGGGATTGGATGTGAAACTAGGACAGTACCATCCGTCGGGTCGTGAAGAGCCCCGCTTCAGACGAAAAGCCACGCGGCAACCGCCGCGGCCGTGATCAGGCGATAAATCGCAAAGGCGGCGAGCCCGTGCCGCGTGAGCCAGCCGACCAGGAACCGCACGGCCACGGCCGCCGAGCACGCGGCGACGGCGCAACCGAGCAGCACGTGGGGCCAGCCGAAAACCGCAATCATGGCGGCGCCGCTCTGGTAGCTCTTGTAGACCGTGGCTGCGGAAAGCGTCACAAAGCCGAGTAGAAAGCTGAACTCCGCCGCGCGCCGGGGATCGAGCCCGGCGAAATAGCCGCCGACGATCGTCATCATGGAGCGGCTGGTGCCCGGCCACATGGCGACGCACTGCAGCAGGCCGATCCTGAGCGAGGAACCCAGGCCGAGGTCGGCGGGTTCACGCGTGGCGACGGCATAGGCGTTGCGCCGCCGCCGCCATTTTTCGGCGTAGAGCATCAGGAAGGCGCCCGCGACCTGCGCGGTCAGCACCGCCCAGATGGTAAACAGATGGGTATCGATCCAACCGGCGATGAGGAGGCCGATCACGGCGGCAGGCAGGAAGGCGACAATGATGTTGATCGCCAGGCGGAGTCCGGCGATGTCGCGCCCCATCACGCCGCGAGCCATGGAGGCGATGGGCCGCCAGTACAACAGCACGACGGCGGCGATGGCGCCGAACTGGATCACGACCGTGTAGGCATCGGCCGCGAGCTTCATGGTGAGCGGCACGCCTTGCGGATGTTTGGTCGAAGGCGGCTTGTACCAAAGGGGCTTTCCATCCGGGCTGGCGAGCGGCGACTCGGATTGCAGCCCGAGCGCGTAGGTGGCAACGATGAGGTGGCCGGTCGATGAAACCGGCAGGAATTCCGTCACACCCTCGACCAGCCCGAGAATGATCGCATCGCGCGCACTCAGTCCGACGGCGGGCTGTGTCGCCGCGGGCTTGAGAGAGGAGTCCGCCGTCTGGCCCGGGGCCAGCACCGGCGCGAAGAGGAGGAGGGCAAGGAGGAGCTTTCGCACCGTGCTGTCGTTTCAATTTTCGAGGAACGGAGCAAATTTATTTGCGGCCGGTCGCGCCTTGCCAAGGCTGGCCGTTTCGCATGACCGATCTTGCCTCCCTTGCCACCCAGCTCGCCGCGCGCCAGGATCTCGGCGCCGGTCAGGTGGCGGCGGCGGCCGCAGCGCTGGCGTCGCCCGAGGTGTCGGATGACGCCAAGTCCGGATTCCTCACCGCGCTGTCGGACAAGGGTGAGAGCGTGGCCGAGGTGGCGGCGTTCGCGCAGGCGTTTCGCGGCCTCACCGTGAATCCCGGGGTTGAGGCTTGGGCGCCGGCAGCCATCGACATTGTCGGCACCGGGGGCGATCACGCGGGTGGCTTCAATATTTCCAGTCTCGTCGTGCTCACACTGGCCAGCGCCGGGGTCACGGTGATGAAGCACGGCAACCGCGGCATCACCTCGCAATGCGGCAGTGCCGACTTGCTGGCGGCGCTGGGTGTCGACCTGCAGGCATCCCCAGCGAAGCTGCGCCGGGCCTTGGACGAGCTGGGCTTTGTCTTCTTTTTTGCGCCGGCCTACCATCCCGCGTTCAAGCACATCGGGCCGGTTCGCAAGGCGCTGGCGGCGAAAGGTCGCCGCACCGTGTTCAATATTCTCGGGCCGCTCATCAACCCGGGCCGGCCCGGGCACGTCCTGCTCGGCGCGTTTGCCGAGCCATGGGTCCCGAAGCTTGCCGGCGCGCTGGATGTTCTGGGGGCCAAGGCCGGGCTGGCGGCGCATGGCATCATCGGTCCGGGTCGGGGCATTGACGAACTGACGACCGCGACGGGCAATCGCGTGCGCGGATTCGGCCGGCTTTCCAACGTCGATGCGCTATGGCAGCCGCAGGATTTCGGCCTGCCCCTCTCGCCGTTCGACGATCTGCAGGGCGGCGACCTCGCGGCGAACCTCGCGATCGTCGAGAACCTCCTCGCGGGCCGTGCCCCGGCGGGGCTGGTCGACACGATCGTGCTCAATGCCGCGGTGGCGCTGTGGATCACGGGCCGGACGGCCGAGGTGCGTGAAGGCTTGGGCCTTGCGCGCGAGCGCCTGCTCGGCGGCGCGGTGCGGGAAAAGATCGCGGCGACCCGGGAGTTCTACCGCTCATGAAGCGCCAGTATTTCGGGACCGATGGCATTCGGGGGCTGTACGGCGGCCCGGTGATCAACGAGGAATTTGCCGCCCGGCTCGGCGCCGCGGCGGCGGCCTGGCTGAAGACCTCCGCCCTGCGAGCGCCCGGCAGCGGGGGTAACCGCCGGGCATCCGAACGCCGGAAGGTTTTCATCGGATGCGATACCCGCTTTTCCGGCCCGGCCCTTGCCGCCGCCGTGGCAGCCGGATTGAAGTCCGGCGGTGCGGCGCCGTTCTCGCTTGGCGTCCTGCCCACGCCGGCCGTGGCGCGGGCGGTGCGCACCGGGGGTGCGGCACTGGGCGTTGTCATCACGGCCTCGCACAATCCGGCGGGCGACAACGGCATCAAATTTTTCGCGACCAACGGCGTGAAGCACACCGACGAGGAGGAGCTGGCGATCGAGCGCCTGCTGGACGAAACCGGCGCGGCGGATCGTTTTCCGCCCGCAGAGCTCGCGCGCGGTCCCGATGCCATCAACGACTATATTTCCGCGGTATCGGGCCTACTGCCGCCCGGTGCGCTGGCGGGCTGGCGCATCGTCTTGGACACCGCGAACGGGGCGACCTGCGCCACCAGCCCGGTGGTGCTGCGCGCGCTGGGCGCCGAGGTGATCGGCCTCGGCGATGCGCCTGACGGGCACAACATCAATGCCGGGGTCGGCAGCGAACACCCGGAACCTCTCGCCGCGCGCACGCGCGCGAGCGGCGCGCGCCTGGGCATTGCGCACGATGGCGACGGGGATCGCTGCGTCCTCTGCGACGAAACCGGGAGCGTGCTCGACGGGGACGAAATCCTGACGCTGCTGGCGGTCCACGCGCTCGCCGGCGGTACGCTCGCGCACAAGACCCTCGTCGTAACCCTGCAAAGCAATCTCGGCGTGGACGCGGCCGTCGCCGCGGCCGGCGGCCGCGTGGTGCGCACGGCCATCGGCGACCGCTATGTCGGCGAGCGCATGCTCACCGAGGGGGCCACGCTGGGCGGGGAATCCTCGGGCCACATCATCTGCGCGGAAGTTTCGCGCAATGGGGACGGACTGGTCGCGGCGTTGAAAGTCATGGCGGTGATGCGCGCGACGGGCCGGCCGCTTTCGGAATTGCGCCGGGCGCTGCGCAAATTTCCCCAGCGCTCATCCGCGCTGGCAGTCCGGGTCAAAAAGCCGCTGGAATCCCTGCCGGCGCTCACCCGCGCGATCGCGGCGCTGGAGAAGGAGCTGGGCGCCGCGGGCCGGGTGCTGGTGCGGTATTCCGGCACCGAGCCGAAGTTGCGCCTGCTGGTCGAGGGCCCGACCGATGCGGTGGCCGACGCGGGTCTCGCCCGTCTTGCAGCCGCGGCGCGGAGCGAGCTCGAGGTGCTGTGAGCGGGTGATCTTTGGGCCGGTGCGGGCCCTGGAGTTCCAATCCCTAGACGATCGCTGGATTGCAGCCCGGCTTTGGCCGGAACCACGAACGACTGCAGTCGTTCATTTCTTTTCCGGGGCGCCCGGCAACTCGCCCTGCGCATGCGCAAGATTTTCGCGGGCCTGCTGAAACACTGGCGCAAGCTGCACGGCCGCGGCAAACTGCTCCACGGCCTCCTCCATTCGCCCGAGCCGGGCGAGCGCGAGTCCGAGATTGTTATGCCCGCTGGCGTTCGCGGGTTTCAGCCGCAGGGATGCTTGATACTCGGCGATAGCTTCCGGCAGCCGGTCGAGCATGAGCAAGGCGTTGCCGAGATTGTTATGCGCCTCGGGAAAGTCGGGGTTCACTCGCAGTGCCTCGGTGAAGGGACGAACCGCATCCTGGAAACGGCCCGCGGAGCTCAGGCCATTGCCGTAGTCATATAGCAGTTGCGGATCCTCGGGGCTATCCTTGAGCGCGGCTTGATACTCCGCGAGCGCCTCCGGGAACAGGCCCGCAGCGGCCAGGGCATTGGCCCAGTTGTGGCGTGCGACGGCATCGCGGGGGTTCAGCCGCTGTCCCGCCGCAAACTCGGCCGCTGCTTCTGCGGGGTGGCGGGCCTGGACGAGGACATTGGCGAGATTGTAATGTGCATCGGCATATTCCGGTTTCAGGCGCAAGGCTTCCTTGATGTGCCCGATCGCCTCGTCCTGGCGGCCTGATCGCAACAGGGCATTCCCCAGGTCATCGTGGGCCTCGGCCAGCCGGGGTTTGAGGTGCAGCGCTTCCTCGTACTGGGAAATGGCGTCCGTCATCTGCCCGCTGCGGTCGAGGGCCGTGGCGAGATTGAGGTGGGCCTCGGCGCTCTCCGGCTTAAGCCGCAGCGCGGTGGTCAGGTGCTGGATGGCTTCAGCCGTGCGGCCGGACTTGGAAAGAATGTCGCCCAGATTGATGTGCGCCTCGGGGTAATCGGGCCGCAGCCGCAGGGCGGCCTCGTACTCCGCGATCGCCTGCGCCGGCCGGTTGCTGTCGGCGAAGGTCCGGCCGAGGGCGAGATGGGCGCGCAGGTTCGACGGGCGCTGCATGAGGGTGTCGGTCCACGCGGATTCCACACTCCGGTAAACTTCATTGCGTTGCCGGGTGACAGCGACCAGCGCAACGGCGAGCAGGCCGGACAACGCGAGACTGCGCCGACCGGCGAACGACTGGATCGTGAGCACGGTGGCCGTGAGCACGGCCGCAAGCGGCAGGTACATGCGGTGTTCCGCCATGGTTTGAGTGACGAGGGGCACAACGCTGGAACTCGGCGCAAGAATCGCAAAAAACCAGGCCCCGACAAATCCGGCCGCCGGGCGACGCCAAAGCGCGGCGAGGGTCGACAGCAGGAGCAGTCCCAGGAGCAACGCCTGCGGGATCACGTCCCGGGCGTTCCTCACCACCTCCGTCCCGTAGTCGAGCACGAGCGGCCGCGGCCAGAACGCGAGGCGGAGATACACCATGAGAGCGCGGCATTGGGTCAGGGCGTATTCCCACGAGGTCACGCCGTGGCCAAGGCCGGCCGTGCCGTTGCGTGACGCGCTCGCCAGCATCAGGACGGCCAGCAGGAGCCAGGTGGACATCAAGGCGAGATACAGCCGCGACCGCCGCTGCCAAGCGGCCCGAAACGAACCGGCGACGAAGGTCCGGTCATACAGCCAGGCCATCAACGGCGCGGAAACCATGAACTCCTTGCTCGCCATTCCGAGGAGGCAGGCCGCTACGCATCCCACTTGCCACGCTGGCGAGGCCCCTGCGTCGGTCGCGCGGATGAAGCAGTAGAGTGTCAGGAGATAAAATAGGCCGCCAAGCAGTTCCGTGCGCTGGATGATGCAGGTCACGGATTCCGTCTGCAGCGGGTGCACGGTCCAGAGCAGGGTGACACCAAGCGCGGCGAAATACGGACTGGCGTGGCGGAGGCCCGGGCGCTTTTCCAGTGTCCGCCGCACGATCCCGAACAAGGCCAGGGCGGCCAGCGCGTGGAAAACGAGATTCAACGCATGATAACCGCGGACGTCGGTGCCACCGAATGCGTAATTGATCGCGAGCGAAAGATTAACCACGGGCCGGCCGCCGGGTGAGCCGGAGTCGGGGGGCGGCAGGAGAACCGCCGATAGCGGCGAGAGGTGACGGATCGAGGCGTTATCCAGGATGCCCGGCACATCGTCGAAAACGAAGGGTGACGAGAAGGTGTTCCAATAGGCCGTCAATGCGGCGAGGACGATCAAGCTGGCGGCAACCGCGACGGACCGGCGCGATGATGCTGCGACCGGCGGGTGGTCCGGGCCCGGGGTCTTCGCCGGCTGGCTGATGGCGCACATGCGTGGAAGCCGGCCATACTGCGCGCGCCTCATAGCCGGCGGAAGACTGAAATCGGCCGATATCCTGACCGCGCTCGGCGCGCATGTCGCAGGACGCGTTTAAAAAGCGCGGTTGCAAGCAGGTCGAATGGCCGGCGCCGCGCACCTCCCGCAATGGAAGCTTCCGCGACCGGCCCTAACCTTTCGGATGCAGTTTTTGCATCTGCTCGAGCTCGGTCTCGGCTTTCCCGAGTTTCACTTGCAGTGCCGCTGAGTTGGTCCGGCTCTCGTCGAGCTGGGCCTGGACGCGGGCCGTGTCCGTCTTGGCCTCGTTCAATTGGCCCAGCATCACGGTCGCCTGTGACTTCGCGATCTCCACTTCGCCCTGATGGCGGATCGAGGTGACCTTGGCGTCCTCCATCTGCGACTGGAAGCCGTTTGAAATAGTCCGGGTTTTATCCAGCTGGCTTTGCAGCTCAACCGCGCCGGCGGCGGTTTGATCCACTTGCTGCTTGAGCTTGGCGGCTCCGGCCTTGGCGTCGTCTACCTGTCCCTGAAGCTTGGTCGCATTGGCGGTGGCCACCTCCAGCTTCGACTCCATCAGTGCCGTCGCTGCCTCATACTGGTCGGCGCGGGTTTGGTTTTCCGTGATCGTGGTGTTTCGCGCCCCGACTTTGCTTCCGAGCACAAGAGCGATGACGAGGAGGACTGCGGACAGAACCCCGAGGGCGATGACGAAAGGGAATGCCCGGCCTGGACCCGGAATCGGAGTATTGGTCGGAGCAGGGACGGCGTCGACTGCAGCCGTCTTAACGGGAGCAGGGGAGGGATTGTTGAATTTCGCGGGAACGGGAGCAGGGACGTCAGGCATAAGACAGAAAGGTACACCCGCAGCGAGGTGGGTGATATAGGGTGTAACCCGCCCGGTTTCAGGGCTAAGCAGACACCACTCTACTGCGCAAAAGTCGGCACACTTGCATGACGGCGAGGGCGGAGCAGGGATTGGGGTAGGGAAATACTTCCCTCCGTCTGGGTGCCGCCCGGGCTCAGATTGGGCATTAGACTCTAGCGTTGACCCGCCAAGGCGGTGCGCTTCGCTGGCCTGCACATGCCCGACGTTCCGGTTTCCGCCCTCGATGCCCGGCAGCAAAAGCTGGTCGGAAATGCACGTGTCGCGCTGGAAAACGGAAATTTTGCCTTCGCGAGCGAAGCCTGCGGCCATGTGCTCAAGGCGGTACCCGGCTGCGTGGAGGCCCGGCGGCTCCAGCGCACGGCGCAATTGGGCCTGTTTGCCGTGAAAAACAGCCTCCGGCCGAAAGCGGCTGACGGGCTGTCCTCGACTCCGTTCATTTTCAGCAGCGTGACGAAGGATCCGTTGCAGGCGCTGGCCAGTGCGGAAAAAATCCTTGAGACGGATCCGACGAGTGCCTCGGCGCTGAAGCTTCTGGCCGAGGCGGCGCGGGCGCTCGACCTGCCGGAGACGGCGGCCTTCGCGCGCGAGGCGGCTCACGAGCAGGAGCCGGATGACCAGGGCAACCTGCTTGAGCTGGGCGAGGCCTGGCTGGCGGTGGGCCGGCCGCAGGACGCGCTGCATGCCGCCGATACCCTGCTGAAGTTGACGCCGCTCGATTCCGCCGCGCAGAACCTGATGCGCAAGGCGGCCATTGCCAAGACGAGCCGGGAAAGCGGCTGGGACGGCTGGACAACGGCGCGGGAAAAGTCCGCCGGGGAAGCAATCGCCGCCGCGCCAAGGCTCAAGGGGGCCGGAGCGGCACCCGAGGCCGAGGCGCGCTTGGAGCTGGCCGAAGCCGTCGCGTTGGTCGCGCGGGAGCCCGGGCATCTGGCCCACTATCGCGCTGTCGTGGATCATTACCGGAAACTCGGTGAACCGGCGGAAGCACTCGCTTGGCTGCGCAAGGCGCGCAAGCTGGCCGCAGGGGCGGTGGACATGGCGCTCGCTACGCAGGAGTCGGAATTGAGCATCACGCTGCTCGAATTGCAGGTGAAGGCAGCCGAGTCGGCGCTGCTCGCCTCGCCTGGCGATCCCGATGTGCAGGCGCGGTTGGCTGCGGCGAAACGTGAGCTGGCCTCGTTCCGGCTGTTCGAGTTGCGGGGCAACGTGGAGCGCCGCCCGAACGATCTCACGGCCCGCCAGGCGCTGGGTGCGCTGTATTTCGAGCGCGGGCAGTTTGACGAGGCCATCGCCCAGTTTCTAGAGGCGCAGAAGAGTCCGGCTCTGCGCCCGGCGGTGTTGCTCGGACTCGGCCGGGCTTACAAGGCCAAGAAGCTCCATGAACTCGCGGTGACGCAGTTCGTGATGGCGAAGACCGAGTTGGGCCCGATGGACGAGCAAAAGAAGGAGGTCATTTATCAGCTCGGCGAGTGCTACGAGCAACTCGGCCGCCGGGAGCAGGCCATTGCCGAATTCAAGGCGATCTATGCCGAGGACGTCGTTTACCGCGACGTGGCGGCGAAGATCAACGCCTACTTCGGGAAATGACGGCAGCTTTGGCGGGGGCAGGCTGATCTGCCTACCCGCACGGGCAAAAAAATCGGCTCGTCGCGGGGAATCAGGTTCATCAATGTCCGCGTCCACCCCATGAATAATACCTCCCGCTCACTCCTCTCCGCCCTGCTGGCCTCCGGCTGGCTGCTCGCCTCCCACGTGTTGGCCGATGCCAAGACCAAGACCCTCGACGTCTACTGGGTCGACAGCGAAGGCGGCGGCTCAACCCTGATTGTCACGCCGAGCGACGAGAGCGTGCTGATCGACACCGGCAGCCCCGGCGGTCGCGATTCGGGCCGCATCGTGGCGGCGATCAAGGCCGCCGGCCTTTCCCAGCTCGACCACATGCTCATCACTCATTTCCACGGCGATCATTTCGGCGGGGCGGCGGAAGTCGCCGCGGCGCTGCCGGTCGGAACCCTGTGGGACAAGGGAATTCCGGAGCAGGACCCCGACAACCATCCGACCACCAACTTCCCCATCCGCATCAAGCCCTACCGCGAGATGACAGTCGGCAAACGGATGCTCCTCACGCCGGGCGTCGTCATTCCCCTCAAGTCGGCGGCGGGCACGGCGGCCCTGCAGATGCGGTGCCTCGGGGTCAGCCAGAAATTCGTGGAGCCGACCAAGGAACAGCTGGCCGCCAAGCAGCCTGCGCTGGGTGAGGCGCCGCCGGCGAAGCCGCACGACATGGACGTCGACAATGAGAACAGTGCGGTCTTCCTCCTTTCGTTCGGCTCCTTCCGGTTTTTCGACGGTGGTGACCTCACTTGGAACCTCGAGCCGAAGCTGGTCACGCCCGTCAACCTGGCCGGCCCGGTGGATGTCTACCAGACGGACCACCACGGGCTGGACCGCAGCAACAACCCGCTCCTGATCCGCGGCCTGGCCCCGACGATCGCGGTGATGAACAACGGCCCGCGCAAGGGCGACGAGGCCGGCGCGTTTGCCACCTTGAAGGCCCAGCCGACGCTGCAGGCGCTCTACCAGATGCACCGCAACATGGGTGCCGGTCCGGAGGCGAACACCGATGCGTCCAACATCGCGAACGACGATGTGACCGGCGGCCCCAAGGACGGCAACGTCATCAAGATGTCCGTCGCTCCGGACGGGAAGACCTACACGATCTCGATCCCGGCAACCGGCTACTCCAAGACCTACCAGACCAAGGCGAAGTAACCGCCTTACCCAAACGTAGGGGCGTTCCTCGCGGACGCCCGGCTTGTTGACCGGAGGCCAAGGCGCCCGCCTGCAGGGGGCGCCTCTACATCCGGCGAGTCAGACCGATTCCGCAAATGGATCGGTCTTTTTTTGGTTCTTCGCGGAATTTAGTGGGTAGGATTTAGCCGCAGGTCAGGCGAGAGGTCGAGTTTGCCACAATGAAACAGGATTCTGGCGCGGTAGTTAGCGAAGCGGCGGAAACCGCGGGCGTCGGCCTTGATGGCCTGCACCT
>CAIKHO010000021.1 GCA_903827245.1 uncultured Opitutia bacterium | reverse complement strand
GCCGACGCCGGCCCCGCCCAGCGACCGCAGTCGAACACGGTTTGGTCCAGCCTTTATTCCGAAAACATTCTGGCCTATGCGACCAATCTACGCGCGGCTGGCTGTCCGGAACCAACCGTCGGATTGTTGATCTCGCAGGAGATCAATCAGCGCTTCGCCGAACGGGAGAGGGCGCTGCAGCCCTCCCTCCTCTCGCTGCAGTCCCTGCGGGACGAATTCACGCCCGAGCATCGCGCGGCCCTGCTCCAGCTGAGGCTCGAAAAAAATGCCGCGTTCCGCTCCGCAATAGGTCACGCGCCCCAGGACAGCACAAACTTCAGCTGGACCGCCGGCGGCCTCGCCCGCCTGACCGCGCAGGAACGCGATCTCGTGAGCGTGATCATGGGAGATTACGACGCCATGATTGCCAGCGTGCTTGTCGACAGCCGTGGCCACCTGATGGATGACGATCGTGAGAAATTGCGTTTCCTGGAATCTCAGCGTGACGTCGATCTCGGCAAACTGCTCACGCCTGACGAAATCCTCGATTTCAACGTCATCGCCACTGTCTATGGCCGAACCGTCCGCGCCGAACTCAGCCTCTTTGAGCCCACCCAAGAACAGTTGCGCGCCTATCTCGCCTTGGGGAAAAAGCACGGCCTTGACTATGAAATTGGAGTGTTAAACCCCACCCGCCACAATGAAGAGCGGGCCGCCTTGAATGCCGATCTGGCCAAAATCTGGGACGCCGAGACTTATCCGAGGTATCGCGGAACTATTTCCGCTCACTATGGGCATATCTATCTGCTGGTGCGGCGCCTGAATCTGCCGCGATCGGTCGCCGATGAGATCTTCGCCTCCCAGAAGACAACCACGGAGAGCGGCTACGACATATATAAATCGATGCGGATGATCTCCCCCACCCAACCTCCGCCGCTTCCCGGCACGGAGCAGGTCATGTGGCCCAATAAATATCCCCCGAATGACGTACGGAGCGTCATGATCAATGACGTCATCAAAATCGCCGCGGATCATTGTGATTTCGTCCGCTCGAAGCTGGGTGACGCCGGCTTCAACGAATACTTCGAATTGAACCGCCGCTGGCTGGAGGCCATGCGGATCGGCGGCGCCGCGCGGCTCGACTACAGCTCTCCTTAGCTCGGAGAACTCTGTTCCCGCCGACTCAAATCTGTAACATTACCGGCTGCCGACGCAGCTGGACATCGCCGCGGGTCCCCGCCACTGATTTTCGGACATGCCGAAAACGAGTGAGGAGCGGCGGTTACCCCGGAAGGAATACGAGGCGCGCGTGCCCGATTTGCGCGCGGCGCTCGTGCAGATGCAGGTCGACCTCAAGGCCGCCCCGTTTCCCGTCCTGCTCGTGATTGCCGGCGAGGAGGCCTCGGGCAAGGGCGAGGTCGTCAACATCCTCAACGCCTGGCTCGATCCGCGCGGCGTCGAGACGTTCTCCTTCCACGAACCCACCGACGAGGAGCGCGAGCGGCCGGCGATGTGGCGCTACTGGCGCTCGCTGCCCCCGCGCGGGCGCATGGGCATTTACGCAGGCTCCTGGTACACCGAGGCCCTGCGCGACGACCCCCGCAGCCCGCGCGAGCTCACCGACTTCGACCACGTGCTGCGCCGCATCGCCCATTTCGAGCGGCTGTTGTCGTCCGACGGCGCGCTCATCGTGAAATGCTGGCTGCAGCTTTCCAAGGAAGCCCAGCGCGAACGGCTGCGCGAGCTCGAGGACGATCCCCGCACCGCCTGGCGGGTCTCGCCGGAGGACTGGAAGAGCCACCGCGACCATGACCGGCTGGCCCGGCTCAGCGAGCGCCTCCGCCGCGCCACGAGCAAACCCGGCGCCCCCTGGCAGGTCATCAATGCCGCCGATCCCCGCCGGCGGAACCTCGCGGTGGGGGATTACCTCCTCAAGCGCTTTCGCACCCACCTCGCCGCCCACAATCGAATCCCCGCCGCAACCAAGCCGCGCCGCGTCACCTCGCTTCACCTATCGGGCCTGCACCGGCTGCAGTCCCTGCCCCTCAACCAGCAGCTCTCGGGCGAGGTCTATGAGGAAAAACGCGACAAATGGCTCGGCCGCCTTAACCACCTCGTCCGCGCCGCCGCCGAGCGCCGCCGGTCGGTCGTGTGGGTCTTCGAGGGCTGGGATGCGGCCGGCAAGGGCGGCGCCATCCGCCGCCTGACCGATGCCGTCGACGCGCGCGATTACCGCGTGATCCCCGTCGCCAAGCCCACCGACGAGGAAAAGATGCACCATTATCTGTGGCGTTTCTGGCGGCACGTCCCGCGGGCCGGCATGGTCACGATCTACGACCGCTCCTGGTACGGCCGCGTGCTGGTCGAGCGCATCGAGGGCTTCTGCCGGGAGAACGAATGGCGCCGGGCCTTCGGCGAGATCAGCGATTTCGAGCGTCAGCTCACGGAACATGGCATCATTGTGCTCAAGTTCTGGCTGCAGATCAGCAAGGAGGAGCAGCTCCGGCGCTTCCGCGACCGGGAAAACACCCAATACAAGAACCACAAGATCAACGCCGAAGACTGGCGCAACCGCCGCCAGTGGCGCGCCTATGAGGCCGCCGTGGGCGATATGCTGGCCTCGACCGGCAACCGGACCGTCCCCTGGCACTTGGTCCCGGCCAACAACAAGCGCTTCGCCCGCCTGCAGATCATCAAGACTTCCTGCCAGCAAATCGCCGCCGCCCTGGAGGGTTGAACGCCGGTTTAAGCCTCGATCCGGGCTCGCGCGGGTCACGGCCTGATCGCGTCCTTGGCGCCACACCACCTTTCACACGCTGCAAGTCTTTAATGTCCAATCACTAGAAATTTCGCTCGTTTCGCGCCCATTTGGGATTGAGCAGGTTGAAAACGTGAGGCTAATGCTGATTTCTCTGGAACTTTAATCCGAGAATTCTGGCCAACGTTAGTCGTCCGCAAACGTCAGGCCGACACCGGCATTTTTGCCGCCCTCCCCTTTTCGATTTTCTTATCCATCTATGAATCCAAACGACCGCCCGCCGGCCGCCACCTCCGCCAACGCTCCTGCCCGTCGCCGCTCCCCGTGGAAGTGGGTTGCCCTGCTCGCCTTCGTCCTGGTCGCCGGAGGCGTCTTTTACTTCCATCCCCCCAAGGAAGCCGCCCCGACCACCGGGGGCTTCGGTGGTGGTGGCGGTGGTGGATTCGGCGGGGGCGGCGGCCGCGGAGGCGGGGGCGGCGGCCGGGGTGGACGCGGAGGCGGCGGACCCACCCCCGTCTCTTATGCCGCGGCGACAACCGGGGATTTGCAGATTTACCTTTCCGCGCTGGGTTCGGTCACGGCCCTCAACACCATCACGGTGAAGAGCCGCGTGGACGGCGAATTGCAGAAGATCTATTTCACCGAGGGCCAGGTGGTGAAGTCCGGCGACCTGCTCGCGGAGATCGACCCTCGCTCCTATCAGGCCGCCCTGGAACAGGCGGAGGGTCAGCTCGCGCGCGACATGGCCCTGCTCGCCAATGCCAAGCTGGACCTCGACCGCTATGTCAGCGCCAAGGAAGCCGTTACCCAGCAGCAGATCGACACGGCCAAGTCCACGGTGGCCCAGTACGAGGGCGTGGTCCGCGTCGACCAGGGCGCGGTGGACAATGACCGCTTGCAGCTCAGTTACTGCCGGATCACGGCTCCGCTCACCGGGCGCGTCGGGCTGCGCATGGTCGATGAGGGCAATCTCGTCCATTCCAGCGACCCGGGCCTGCTCGTCATCACGCAGGAAGAGCCCATTTCCGTGGTCTTCAGCATCCCCGAGGACAATCTCCCGCAGGTGCGCAAGCAGATCAGCCAGGGTAAGGAACTGCCCGTCGAGGCTTACGACCGCGCGATGAAGGACCTGCTCGCCACCGGTCGGATGCTGGCCTTGGACAACCAGATCGATGCCTCCACCGGCACCGTGAAGGTCAAGGCCCAGTTCGCCAACGCGGACCACGGCCTTTTCCCCAACCAATTCGTCAACGTCCGCATGCTGACCGAGGTGGAGAACGCCGTACTGCTGGTCCCCAACGCCGCCATCCAGCTCAATGGCGCGGCGCGGTTTGTCTTCGTCGTCAACGAGGACGACACGGTGGACCGCCGCACGATCACCGTCGGCAAGACCCAGGGCGAGCAGACGGTCGTCGCGACCGGGCTGGTCGCGGGCGAGCGGGTGGTGACGGAAGGCCTCGACCGGCTGCAGCCCGGCGCGAAGATCATGACCAAGACGCCGATTCCGACCGGTGACGGCACCGGACGCAAGGGCCGGGGCACAGGCGAGCGCCGCACTCGCAAGGATCCCGCTTCATGAACGTCTCCCGAATCTTCATCGAGCGGCCCGTTGCCACGTCGCTCCTGATGGTGGCGCTGCTGCTCGCCGGCATCGTCGGCTACCGCGCCCTGTCGATCGCGGCGCTGCCCGAGGTTGACTACCCGACCATCCAGATCACCGCGCTCTACCCGGGCGCCAGCCCGGACGTGATGACCTCGGCCATCACCGCGCCGCTGGAAAAGCAGTTCGGCCAGATGTCCGGCCTGAGCGAGATGACCTCGACGAGCTCGGGCGGCGCCTCGGTCATCACCCTGCAGTTCAGCCTCGAGATCGCCCTCGACGTCGCCGAGCAGGAGGTGCAGGCGGCCATCAATGCCGCCAACAGTTTCCTCCCAAAGGATCTCCCGAACCCGCCGACCTACAGCAAGGTGAACCCGGCGGACACGCCGATCATGACCCTCGGCATCACCTCGGAGTCGATGCCGCTGCCGAAGATCGAGGATCTCGCGGACACGCGCCTCGCCCAGAAGATCTCCCAGGTCTCGGGTGTCGGCCTCGTCAGCATTTCCGGCGGCCAGCGTCCGGCCGTGCGCGTGCAGGTGAACCCGAACGCCCTCGCCGCCTACGGCATCGACCTCGAGCAGGTGCGCACCGCCATCACCGGCGCCAACTCGAACGCGGCCAAGGGCGGCTTCGACGGGCCGGCCCAAGCCTCCACCATCGATGCCAACGACCAGATCAAGTCCGCCGATGAGTACCGCCAGATCATCATTGCGTACCGGAATGGCGCGCCCGTCCGGCTCTCGGACGTGGCCGAGACCGTTGACGGCGCCGAAAACATGTACCTCGCCGCGTGGGCCAACCGCACCCCCGGCGTCATCCTTAACATCCAGCGCCAGCCCGGCGCCAACGTCATCGAGGTGGTCAACCAGATCAAGGCCCTGCTGCCGCAGCTGCAGGGCGGACTGCCGGCCTCCGTCCAGGTCTCTGTCCTGAGCGACCGCACCACCACCATCCGCGCCTCGGTCGAGGACGTCGAGTTCGAGCTGCTCCTGGCGATCGCGCTCGTCGTCATGGTCATCTTCATCTTCCTGCGGAACCTGCCCGCCACGATCATCCCGGGCGTCGCCGTGCCGCTGTCCCTCGTCGGCACCTTCGGCGTGATGTACCTCGCCGGGTTTTCCATCAACAACCTGACCCTGATGGCGCTCACGATCGCCACCGGCTTCGTCGTGGACGACGCCATCGTGATGATCGAGAACATCGCCCGTTACATCGAGGAGGGCGAGGAGCCGCTGGCGGCCGCGTACAAGGGCTCGAAGCAGATCGGCTTCACCATCATTTCGCTGACCTTCTCCCTGATCGCCGTGCTGATCCCGCTGCTGTTCATGGCGGACGTGGTCGGCCGCCTCTTCCGCGAGTTCGCGATCACGCTGGCGGTCTCGATCCTCATCTCTGCGGTGATCTCGCTCACGCTGACCCCGATGATGTGCAGCAAGCTACTGCACCATACGCCCCCGGAAAAACAGGGCCGGTTCTACCACGCGAGCGGGCAGTTCTTCGACCGGATCATCGCCGCGTATGGCAGGTGCCTCGTCTGGGTGCTGGACCGCCAGGGCCTCACCTTGCTCGTCGCCGTCGGCACGCTCGCGCTGACCGTCGTGCTGTACATTTTCATCCCGAAGGGCTTTTTCCCCACGCAGGACACCGGCGCCATCCAGGGCATCACCGAGGCGTCGCAGGATATTTCCTTCAGCGCGATGAGCACCCGCCAGCAGGCGCTGGTGAACGAGCTGCTGAAGGACCCCGACATCGAGACCATCTCGTCGTTCATCGGCATCGACGGCATCAACACGACGCTCAACAGCGGCCGGATCTCGATCAACCTGAAGCCTCTCGCCGACCGCCATGAGCGGGCTCCCGCGATCATCCGGCGGCTGCAGCAGCGCGTCGCCAACGTGTCCGGCATTACGCTCTACATGCAGCCGGTGCAGGACATCACGATCGACACGGCGGTCAGCCGGACCCAGTACCAGTTCGTGGTGCAAAGCACCTCGCTCCCGGAGCTTTCCACCTGGGTGCCGCGGCTCCTCGATCGGCTGCATTCCCTGCCGCAGCTCGAGGATGTGGCGAGCGACCTGCAGACCGGCGGCCGCCAGGTGTATGTCGAGATCGATCGCAGCCTCGCCAGCCGCTACGGCATCACGACGTCGGCGATCAGCAACATCCTCTACAACGCGTTCGGGCAGCGGCTGGTCTCCACCATCTTCACCCAGTCGAACCAGTACCGCGTCGTGCTGGAAGTGCGCCCGGAGTTCCGGCAGGGCCCGCTCTCCCTGGAGCAGCTCTACATCAAGTCGGCCGAGGGCACGCCCATCCTGCTCTCGAGCATCGCGCACATCATCGAGCAGCCCGCGCTCCTCGCCATTTCGCGTTCCAGCCAGTTTCCGGCCGCCCGCATCTCGTTCAACCTTGCCCCCGGGTCCTCGCTCGGAGAGGCCGTGGACGCGATCAAGCTGGCCGAGGCCGAGGTCGGGATGCCGCTCTCCATGGAGACGACCTTCCAGGGCGCGGCAAAGGCCTTCGAGGCCGCGCTGGCCAACGAGCTCTGGCTCATCCTCGCGGCGATCGTGACCATGTACATCGTGCTCGGCGTGCTCTACGAGAGCTACATCCACCCGATCACCATCCTCTCCACCCTGCCCTCCGCCGGCGTTGGCGCCCTCCTCGCCCTGCTGGTCGCCGGCAGCGATCTCAATGTCATCGGCATCATCGGCATCATCCTGCTGATCGGCATCGTGAAGAAAAACGCCATCATGATGATCGATTTCGCCATCGACGCCGAGCGCCAGCAGGGCCTGCCCCCGCGCGAGGCGATCTACCAGGCGTGCCTGCTACGGTTCCGCCCGATCCTGATGACCACCGCCGCCGCCCTGCTCGGCGCCCTCCCGCTCATGCTGGGCCAGGGCGTGGGCGCGGAGCTCCGCCGGCCGCTCGGCATCACGATGGTGGGCGGCCTGATGGTGAGCCAGGTCCTCACGCTTTTCACCACGCCCGTCATCTACCTCGCGTTTGAACGCCTGGTCGGATCCGTGCGGAAGCCCGCGGCCGAGCCTGCGGCCGGCCTCACCGCCGATCCGTCGCAGCCGTGAAGTTTGTCGAGACATTCATCCGGCGGCCGGTGGCCACGACACTGCTGACGGCCGGCATCGCGCTCGCCGGCGCCATCGCATTCAAGCTGCTGCCCGTGGCCACGCTGCCGCAGGTCGACTTTCCCACCATCTCCGTCAGCGCCAGTGTCGCCGGCGCCAGCCCCGAGGTCATGGCCGCCACCGTCGCCACGCCGCTGGAGCGCGCACTGGGCCGCATCGCCGGGGTCAGCGAGCTGACCTCCAACAGCTCGCAGGGCTCCGCGCGTGTGACGCTCCAGTTCGAGCTGTCCCGCGACATCAACGGCGCCGCGCGCGATGTCCAGGCCGCGATCAACGCCGCGCGCAGCCTCCTCCCGACCAGCCTGACCAACAACCCGACGTACCGGAAAATAAATCCCTCCGAGTTTCCCGTCCTGATCCTCTCCCTCACCTCGGACCAGCTTTCCCGCGGGGAGATGTATGACGCCGCCTCGACCGTCCTGGCCCAGAAGATCGCCCAGATCGACGGCGTCGGTGACGTGACGGTGGGCGGCGGCGCGCTGCCGGCCGTGCGCGTCGAGCTGAATCCCACGCAGCTCAATAATTACGGCATTTCCCTCGACTCGGTCAGCGCCGCCATTTCCGCCACGAACGCGAACCAGGCCAAGGGCTTTGTCGAGCAGGGCGACCGGCGCTGGCAGGTGGCGGCCAACGACCAGGCCCTGCACGCGTCGGATTACATCCCCCTCATCATCAGCTACCATAACGGCGCCGCCGTGCGCCTGGGCGATGTGGCCGACGTGGTGGACGGGGTGGAGAACATCCGCACCGCCGCGGTCTCCAATGGCGTGCCCGCCGTGCTGGTCCAGATCACGCGCCAGCCCGAGGCCAAT
This sequence comes from uncultured Opitutia bacterium, assembly GCA_903827245.1. GTDB lineage: Bacteria > Verrucomicrobiota > Verrucomicrobiia > Opitutales > Opitutaceae > CAIUWA01. Next base: position 163,336 of record CAIKHO010000021.1, on the reverse strand, counting down.
ATCATCGAGACCGTCGACCGCATCAAGGCCACCCTGCCCGCCCTGCAGGCCTCGATCCCCGCCGGCATCAAGCTGGACATCGCTGCCGACCGTTCCGTCACCATCCGCGCCTCGCTGCACGACGTAGAGATCAGCCTGATGCTTTCCGTCACCTTGGTGACCATGGTCGTCTTTCTCTTCCTGCGCGAGGTCCGCTCCACGCTGGTGCCCACCGTCGCCGTGCCGGTCTCCCTGATCGGCACCTGCGCCGCGATGTACCTCGCCGGCTTCAGCCTGAACAACCTCTCGCTCATGGCCCTCACCATCGCCACGGGCTTCGTCGTGGACGACGCGATCGTCGTGCTGGAGAACATCTCGCGCCACATGGAGAACGGCATGCCCCGCTTCGAGGCCGCGCTGCGCGGCGCCAAGGAAGTGGGCTTCACCGTGATCTCCATGAGTCTGTCCCTGATCGCCGTCTTCATTCCCATCCTGCTGATGGGCGGCATCGTCGGCCGGCTCTTCCGGGAGTTTGCGATCACGCTGTCGGTCGCGATCCTGGTCTCGCTGGTCATATCCCTGACCCTGACCCCGATGATGTGTGCGCGCCTGCTGCGGGTTAAGCCCGGTCACGGGCCGGCCGGCGACGGCACGCCCGGGACCCGACGGAGCTTTTTCGCGCGCGTCGGCCGCGGCTACGAGCGTTCGCTGCAATGGGCGCTGAGCCACAGCTTTTTCATGATGCTGCTGCTCGGCACCACGATCTGCGTTAACATCTACCTATACGTCGCCATCCCGAAGAGCTTTTTCCCGCAGCAGGACACCGGCATGATCCAGGGCTTCGTCCAGGCGGACCAGAGCATCTCCTTCCAGGCCCTGCAGCCGAAGGTGGAGGCCTTCGCCGAGATCGTCCGCCGGGACCCGGCGGTGGCCACGGTCAGCGCGTCCATCGGTGGCGGCGGCGGTCCCGGCGGCGGCGGTGGCGCCTCCGGCTCGATGTTCGTCGCCCTCAAGCCTCTGCGCGAACGCAAGGTGTCGGCCGACGTGGTCATCAACCGGCTGCGCCTGCAGACCACGCAGGTCACGGGCGCCCAGCTCTTCCTCAATTCCAACCAGGACCTCCGCGCCGGCGGGCGGCAGAGTTCGGCCACCTACCAGTTCACCCTGCAGGCCGACGAGCTGGACGAGCTGCGCACGTGGGAGCCGAAGATCCGCAACGCCATCGCGAACCTGCCGGAACTCACCGACGTGAACACCGACGCGCAGGAGCACGGGCTCGAGAGCCGGCTGGTCTACGACCGTGACACAATCTCCCGGCTGGGCCTCACGATCGCGCAGATCGATTCCGCGCTCTACGACTCCTTCGGCCAGCGGCAGGTCTCCACGCTCTACAAATCGCTCAACCAGTATCACGTGATCATGGAGGTGTCCCCGCAGTTCTGGCAGGGCCCCGAGGCCCTGAAGAGCATCTACGTCATCGCCGCCAACGGCTCCAAGGTGCCGCTGTCCGCCTTTGCGCACTATGAGATGGGCACCGCCGCCCTGTCGGTCAGCCACCAGGGACAGTTCGTCGCCTCCACCATCTCCTTCAACCTGGCCGACGGCGTGTCGCTTTCGCAGGCCACGGAGGCCATCAACCACGCCATGGCGAACCTGGGCGTGCCCACCTCCGTGCACGGAAGCTTCCAGGGCAGCGCCAAGCTTTTCCAGCAGGCCCTGGACAACCAGCCCCTGCTCATCCTCGCCGCGCTCGTCGCCGTCTATATCGTGCTCGGCGTCCTCTACGAGAGTTACATCCACCCGATCACCATCCTCTCCACCCTGCCCTCCGCCGGCGTCGGCGCGCTCCTCGCCCTGCAGCTCTTCGGCCAAGAGTTCAGCATTATCGCGCTGATCGGCGTGCTGCTCCTGATCGGCATCGTGAAGAAGAACGCGATCATGATGATCGATTTCGCCATCACCGCGGAACGCACCCTGCACCTGAGTCCGCATGACGCCATCTCTCGCGCCTGCGTGCTGCGCTTCCGCCCGATCATGATGACGACGATGGCGGCCCTGCTCGGGGCCCTGCCCCTCGCCATCGGCGGGGGCGAGGGCTCGGAACTGCGCCGGCCGCTCGGCATCGCCATCGTGGGCGGGCTGCTTTTCAGCCAGGCCCTGACGCTGTACACGACCCCCGTGGTCTACCTGTATTTCGACCGGCTCCGTCTCTGGCTCGCCGCGCGCCGCGGCGCACCGCATCCGTCCGCCCCGGCCGCCGTGCCGGCTTCCCATCCTTCATGAGCAAATCAAGGCCTCTTTCCGGGCGGTGGCGCCCGTTTCTCCTGATCGCCGCCGCCAGCAGCACGCTGGTTTCGTGCGCGGTCGGGCCCGACTACAAGCGGCCCGACCTCCCGGTGCCCGCCTCGTACAAGGGTGCAGCCGGTCCCGCGGCGCCGGCCCCGGCCCTCCCGGCCGAATGGTGGGCGCTGTTCAACGATCCCGGCCTCTCCCGGCTCGCCGGGGAAACGCTCGCCGCCAATCTGAACATCCGCGCCGCGATCGCGCGCGTGGAGCAGGCGCGCCAATCCACCCGCTCGGCCGCCGGCAGTTTTTTCCCCACTCTCAGCCTCAACCCTTCGGTCCGCCGGTCCGGTTCCGCCGCCGGTGCGGCCACCTCCTACTCGCTGCCGCTGCAACTTGGCTTCGAGCTGGACGTCTGGGGTCGCCTGCGCCGCCAGTACGAGTCCGCCAAGGACACCGAGCAGGCGTCGGCCGACGACTACGTGTTCGTGATGCAGACCGCGCTGGCGGATGTCGCACAGTCCTACTTCACGATTCATTTCTACGACCGTGAAATCAGCCTGTACCAGGAGGCGCTGGACCTGTACCGCAAGCAGCTGGACCTGACGCAGACCAAGTACAGGGCCGGCCTCGCGCTGCAGACGGACCTGCTCCAGGCGGAGACCCAGATCAATTCCGCAACCAACCAGCTCATCGAGGTCCGTCGTTCGCGGGCCAAGCAGGAGCACGCGCTCGCCATCCTGCTCGGCCGGCCGCCAGCCGAGGTTTCCCTCGATGCCCAGCCCCTCACCGTTGCCATCCCCACCGTTCCCGCGGGGCTGCCCGTGAACCTGCTGAACCGCCGCCCGGACGTGGCGGAGGCCGAGCGCCAGCTCGCGGCGGCCAACGCGCAGGTCGGCGTGGCAAAGGCGGACTTTTTTCCCAGCTTCAGCGTGACCGCCTCGGGCGGCTTTGACAGCGGCAGCGTGGAGCACCTGACCGACTGGGCGAACCGCGTCTGGTCGATCGCGCCGGGTGTCAACGCGCCGATCTTCGAGGGGGGCCAGCTCGCCGCCGCGCACGCGCGGGCCAAGGCGCGCTACCAGGAACTCGTCGCCAGCTATCGCTTGGCCGTGCTCGGGGCTTTTCGCGACGTGGAGGACGAACTTTCCGACCTCAAGCTGCTGTCCGACAAGGCCGTCTCGCTGGAAGCCACGCTCACCTCGGCCCGCGAGTATTCGCGGCTGACCGAGCTCCAGTACCGCCAGGGCCTCACGACCTACCTGCAGGTGATCGACGCCAACCAGACGCTGCTCACCAACGAGCTTTCGGCCGCGCAGGCCCACCTCGACCGCCTGAACGCCACCGTCCTGCTCATGAAAGCGGTCGGCGGCGGCTGGAAGGGCGAGGATGCGCCTCTGGCCCGCTAGCCGCTATTCCCGGGCCTTGCGGGCCTGGAGGAATTTCCGGAGCGCCGCGGCGAATTCGGCGATCTTGAAGGGCTTGGCGAGAAAGTCGTCCGCCCCGGCGGCCATGGCCCGCACGCGCTGGTCGCCGAGCCCGACGGGCGTATGCGCGATGATCCATAGGTCGCGCCATTCCTCGCCCACTTCACCCGCGCGGATTTTTTCGATTGCACCGGACCCGCCGGCTTCCGGCACGTGCAGGTCCATCAGCACGATATCGTAGCGGCCGCGCGGCAGTTCCTCGATCGCCTCGAAGCCATTTTGCGCGAGGTCGCAATGGCAGCCGAGACTGGCGAGCACGCTCTGCATGAGCCGCTGGTTCACCGGGTTGTCCTCCACCAGCAGCACGCGCACCGCAAAATGGGCGAACGGCCATTCCGTCCCCCCCTTGGTTTCGGAGGAATGCCGCGGTCCCAGCAGCAGCTTGAGCAGGGCGGCGTGGTGCACCGGCTTGTTGACCAGCAGGCGGAAATGCGAGCGCAGCGCCTGGCGGCACGACGTGGCGAGCGAGAGTGGCACGAGGCCAAACGGCTTTTCGGCCGGCCGGCCGGCCGGGTCCGGAAGCTGGACCGCCAGGCGCTGCGCGAGGGCGTCATCCACGTCCACCAACGCGAGGTCAAAGGCCGCGGCGGTCAGGGCATCGAATTCGGGCACAACCACCAGTTGCGCCCCCCAGCGACGGCCCAGCCGTTCCAGTTCCCGCTGCAAACCCGGCGCTCGCGTGACCAGGGCCAGCCTGGTGCCGTCGAGCGGCCGGTCCCCGGCGGGCTCCATCCTCAGCGGTCTCTCGCCGGATTCAGCATAGACCTGCGCCTGGATGGTAAAGGTGAACGTGGCCCCGGTGCCGGGTTCACTCGCGACGGAAATCCGCCCGCCCATCATCTGCACCAGGGTCTGGCTGATGACAAGGCCGAGACCGGCGCCGCCATGCTTGCGGGTGCTCGACGCGTCAATCTGACTGAAGGCCTTGAAGAGCCGGTGCTGCTGGCCCGTGACAATACCGGGGCCGGTATCCCGGACGGAAAATTCCAGCATCCCCGCGCCGGCGGCCGCCACCGTCACCTCGATTTCGCCCGTGACGGTGAACTTCACGGCGTTGCCCACCAGGTTCACCAGCACCTGCCGCAGTCGGCCGGCGTCCATGACCACCACCGCCGGCACATCATCATCGATCCAGTGCAGCAGCTCGAGCTGCTTCGCGGCGGCCTGGGCCGCGAGCAGGTCGAGCGCGTCCTCCACACATTCCCGCACATCGCACGGCCGCGGCTCCAGCTTGAGTTTGCCAGACTCGATGCGCGCAAAGTCGAGGATGTCTCCCGTCAGCTGGACCAACGCCGCCGCGCTCGTGCGGATGCTCTCGACATATTCGTGCGGCTCGGGCGCCAGCGGCATTTCCAGCAGCAGGTGGGTGAAGCCCACGATGCCGTTGAGCGGTGTGCGCACCTCATGGCTCATGGTCGCGAGAAACTGGCTCTTCGCCCGGTCGCCGGCCTCGGCCTGTTCCTTCGCTTCGCGGAGTTCGGCCTCGATGCGCTTGATCTCGGTCATGTCATCCAGCACGGCGACGAAGCTCCCGAGCGAGCCGTCACGTCGTTTCACCGGGGTCACCACGCCGCGCACCGGATAAACTTCGCCCGCTTTGCGGCGGTTGAACCATTCCCCCGTCCAGCTGCGCCCGCTGCGGACGGTGGCCACGAGGTTGGCCAAAAGCTCGGGCGGCGTTTCCTTGACCTGGAAATCGCGCCAGGGCCGGCCGATCAACTCGTGCCGTTCGTAGCCAATCTGCCGGCAAAGGCCCGCGTTGGCGTACTCGATTCGGCTCTGCAGGTCGACAATCATGACTGCGGAATGACTCTGCTCCACCGCCTCGGACAGGTTCCGGATGGCCTCGCGCTGCGCCAGCTGGCGCAGCGAAATCATCCGTGCCACCAGCGTGAGTCCCAGCAGGATCCAGACGAAGCCGGCGGCGCCAAGTCCACCCAGCCACGAATCGCGGACCAGGGATCCAGCCTCCTGCCGGAGCCCGAGGATCTCGCGCGGCAGCCCCGGCTGGCCGGGGCCGATCGGCGCATGGGCCATGACCCAGGAGCCAAGTGCATCGGCGCGCGGACCAGCCGCGGCGGATTCCTGCATGAACCTGACGTCGTCAAGGCCGGGAAAATTGGACACCGCGGCAAAATCGTCACCCGGCAGTGCGGCCGACGTTGCGCCGGCAGGTTCGGAATCGGCAAGCAGGATCACGTGGTGGGTGGCAGGCAGGTGCCGGACAATATAAACCCGTCGCACCCCGGAACCGGCGACGCCCAGACGAAACAGCCTATCCTTCACTGAGGCGTAAACCGGCGTGTCCAAGTCAGCGCGTGTTCCGGCCAGTTGTCTCAACTCGGCCGCATCGAACGCCACTGCGCTGCGTTGTGCCTCACCGGCCAAGGCCGTCAGAAACGCGCCCCGGACCTGCTCATAGCGCCAAAAACCCGCAACGGTTCCTGCCAGAAAAATGAGCAGCGCGACCGCGCCGCGCGTGATGTTGCGTTTGAACAGGCGCGGCATGGCGCGATGGAAGATGCTAACCTACATGGTTTAAGCGCAGCGATGGGCCGCGTGCAACCCCCGGCACTATCTCCCGGATTATTCAGACTTTTTTAACAAGCGAGGCCTGATCCATGCCACCGGCCGGCCGGGCATGATTATTGCCGGGACTTTCCTTCATTCCAGACAGGCAAAAAAAACCGCCGCCGGTTGACACCGGCGGCGGTTGGAAAAACAAATCTGGCTTCAGCTCACTTGACGTGACCCGAGACAAGCTTGGTCATTTCGAACATGCTGACCTTGGACTTGCCGCCAAAGACGACCTTGAGCTTGTCGTCGGCGTTGATCTGCGTGCGGACCTTCTTGTCCTGGAGACCATTCTTCTTGATGTAAGCCCAGAGCTTCTTGGTGAGCTCCGTGCGGGGGAGGGGGGCCGAGCCAACGACAGCAGCGAGAGCGGCGTCGGGCGTGACCGGTTTCATGAATGCGGCGTTTGGTTTACGAGCTGATTTAGCCATAGTGATTGTGGGTTGTAGGGCGCTTTCCTCTGAAAGCAACGCCTTTCTAGAGGGAGAATGGCCCGCTTTCCGAGGAAAATCTTTAGTTTTTTCGCAGGGTGGAAACCGGTCACGCCCGGTCGTCGACCTGCACGAACTGCCGGTAAAGCGCGGCATAATGCCCGTTGTGCGCCAGCAACTGCGCATGCGTGCCGCGCTCGATGATGCGGCCCTGGTCGAGCACCAGCACGAGATCCGCGTGCCGGATCGTGCTGAGCCGGTGGGCCACGATGAAGCTCGTGCGCCCGTGAAGCAGCCGGACCAGCGCCGTCTGGAGACGCGCCTCAGTCAGCGCATCGATCGAGCTGGTGGCCTCATCGAGGATCACGAGGCGCGGGTCGGCCAGCAGCGCGCGGGTAAAACAGACGAGTTGCCGCTGCCCGACGGACAGGCTCGAGCCGCGCTCTCCCACCTCGGTGTGCAGTCCGGCCGGCAGGGCCTCAAGGACGTCGAGACAGTCGAGCTGCGCGGCCGCGCCCTTCACTTCCTCCTCGCTCGCGCCGGGTTTGCTGAGCCGGATGTTGTCGAGCACCGTTCCGCTGAAGAGAAAGTTCTGCTGCTGCACCATGCCCATCTGCCGGTGGAGCGAAAGGCTCGTGAGGGCGCGCACCTCGCGGCCATCCACCAGGAGTTCGCCGGAGGTCGGCAGGTAGAATTTCGCGACGAGATTGATGATGGAGCTCTTGCCGCTGCCGGTGTGGCCGACCAGGGCGATATTCTGGCCGGGCTCGGCGGTGAAATCCACCTCGTGCAGCACCAGCCGCGCGGGATCGTACCCGAAGGACACCCGGCGGAATTCCACCCGCGCGCCGGCGCCTTCGGCGCCGGTGTGGCTGGTGGCTGGTGGCGGGGGCAAGGTTGCTTCGCCCGCCTGGGCTTTCGTCCCGCGCCCGACGCGCGGGTCCGGGAGGTCCTGCGCGTCGGGCGCGTCCTCCCAGTCCGGCTTGGTGTCGATCAAGCGGAAGACGCGCTCGGCGCCAGCCATGGCGACGAGCGCCTGGTTGTACTGGTTGCCGATGATCGCGATGGGCGAGAAGAAAAAATTCGAGAGGAAGAAAAACTTGATCAACGCATCCATCGACATCGCGCCCTCGAGCACCCTCCAGCCGCCGAACATGAGCAGGATGGCCACGAAGAACTGGCTGTTGAGTTCCAGCAGCGGGGTGAGGATCGCGGAGGTCCGCGCGAGATCGATGCTGTAGCGCGAGTGGTCGGAGAGCAGGCTGCGGAAGAGGCCGGCGTTCGTCTCCTGCCGCACAAAGCCCTGCGTGACCCGGATGCCGTTGACCGACTCCGCCAGCGTGGAGGTGACCCGGCTGAAGCTCTCCTGGGCCGCGCGCGTGAGCTGGCTGAACTTCATCCGGAAATGGTTGTTCACGAGCCACAGCACCGGGGCCATGCCCGCCACAACGAGGAAGAGCACCCAGTCGCAGCGCACCATCACGACCGCCGTGAAGACCATCTGCCCAAACTGGATCGCGCTGACAAAGAGCACGTCCTGGATGCCCACCCGCAGGGCCTCTACGTCGCTGGTCACGCGGCTGATGATGCGCCCGAGCTTCACCCGGTGAAAAAAGCTCATCGGCTGCCGTTGCATCTTCGCGAAGATTTCCGCGCGCAGGCCGTTCACCACGGTCTCGCCGATCTCGAGCGCGTAACGTTGCCGCCAATGGAACATCCCGTCGGTCACAAACGCCAGGATGCCGTAGCCGAGCACCGCCCAGGGCAGCACGCCGATGTCGCGGTGCGCGATCGGGCCGGAAATGATCGAGGCCGAGGCCCAGATCAGCGCCGGCAGCTGCGCCGAGCGGATGAAGGTGAGCACGAAAAGGATGTTCCGTTTCCGCCGCACCGGCGCCGTGTAGACAAAGAGCCGGCGGATCAGGCCCCATTCCAGCGGCTTGAACTGCTCCTCGTCATCGTCGGCCTCCTGGACCTGGCGGATCAGGCCGAGGTCACGGACCTTGGTGGGGGCACTCATGCGGAGGCCTCCTTGAGCTTGAGTAGCTGCAACTCCCGGCTGTCCACCAGCTGGAGGTTCGCGACGTGCAGGTAAGGCCCGGGCACCTTCATCAGCTGCTCGTGGGTGCCCTGCTGCACGATGCGCCCTCCCTCCAGCACGATGATGAAGTCCGCACGGCGCAGGGTGCTGAGGCGGTGGGCGACGATGAACGTGGTCCGGCCCGTGATGGCGCGGTCCAGCGCCTCGAAAATCTCGTGCTCGGTCTCGCTGTCGATCGCCGCCGTCGGGTCGTCCAGCAGCAGGATCGCGGGCTCGAGCAGCACGGCGCGCGCGATCGCGAGCCGCTGGCGCTGGCCGCCGGACAGCGTGTTGCCGCTCTCGCCCAGCACCGTGTCGTAGCCCTTCGGCAGCTTCATGATGAAGTCGTGCGCGGCGGCGATCCGCGCCGCCTTCTCGATCTGTGCGGGCGTGGCCTCCGGGTGCCCGAACGCGATGTTGGCCGCCACCGTGTTGGAAAAGAGGAAGCTCTCCTGGAAAACCAGGCCGATGTTCCGCCGCAGGTCGTCGAGATGGATCTGGCGCGCGTCGAGGCCGTCGACCAGCAGGCGGCCGGCGGTCGGATCGAAGAAGCGCGGGATGAGGCTCATCAGCACGCTCTTGCCCGCGCCGGTCGCGCCGAGGATCGCGACGCACTGCCCGGGCTTCACGTCGAGATTCACGTCGCGCACGACCGCTTCCGCGCCGTCGTAGGCGAACGAGACGTTCTCGAACCGCACCGCCCCCTCGAGCCGGGGACGCCGGACGGCGTCGGGCGCGTTCCGGACCTCGATCGGGGCGTCGAGGATTTCGAATACGCGCCGCGCGCCGATCAGCGACTGCTGCACCGAGTTCACGATGGTGGCGACGTTGTTGACCTGCCCGGAAAACTGCTCGAGCAGCCCGGCGAAAACCACCAGACCGGTGCCGAACGGGAGTTGGTCGTGCACGACCAGCCAGCCGCCGTAACCCAGCAGCACCATCATGTTGATGCGGGTCAGAAACCCGATCGCGGGCGAGAACAGGCTCATGTGCCAGAAGATGTCGTGCTGCTGCGTGAGCACGGCATTGTTGGCCGCGTCGAACTGCGCGCGGTTTTCCGCCTCGCGGCCGAAGCCCTTGGTCACCGCGATCCCCTGGATGCTCTCGGCCAGGAGCTGCACCATCCGCTCGACCAGCGTGCGGTTGTGCATCATCTCCGGCTGCACCTTCCGGGAAAACCACGCCGCCATCAGCCAGAGCAGCGGCGTCGTGGCGAGGCACGCGACCGTCAGGCCCGGGCTCAGGCTCGCCATGTACACGACATAGACCGTGAGCGAGATGCCCATGATCACGCTCTGGATGAGCACCTGGTCGACGAACATCCGTACCGACTGCACGTCGCTCGTGACGCGGGTAATGATCGAGCCGGTGCTGTTGGCGTCAAAGAAGCGGAAGCTCAGCCGCTGGAGTTTTTCGTAGGCCTCGCCGCGCAGGTCGACGACGATCTTTTGCTGCACGAGCCGGTTGACCGAGACCGCGTAAACGTAGTTGAGCACGGCCCGCCCGAGGGCAAGCGCAAGGATGAGGCCGGCCAGCAGGCCGAGCACCTGCAGCGGGGGCCACGCGTCGGGCACCCAGAGATGGAGCCCGTGAAAGGAAACGATCGAGATCGACCCGGCCTGGGCGGCCGGCCCCGCCGCGCTCGTGCCCTCGACCCGGTGCCGGATATAGTCGATACCCACCCCGGTGAAACCGAGGCCGGCGATGCCCATCGTCAGCAGCAAGAGCTGGATGCCAAGCACCTGCAGGCAGTGCAGCCGGTAGCGCCAGGCCAGGCCGAACAACCGCCGGACCAGCGCCCAATTGCTGGGAGCCGCGGCGTTGTAAGCGGACATGGGCGCACTCGACATTTGGGACACGACGCTGGAGCACGTGCACCGCCAAGGCACGAAATAATTTTGCCGCGGGAACCCGGCCCGGCCCACCGTCCTCCAGCCGTGGTTATTTCTGCGTCCCGCCGGCCGCAGGTCCGCCCCGGGCAGGCTGCGGCGCGGGCGCCGGCTGGCCGGGTGCCTGCTGCCGCAGGGCGCGGCGGCGCTGCACTTCCGCCGCCCATTCGTCGAGACTGGCACCGGCCGGCAGCGCGGGAGGAGTGGTCTGCACGGCGGGTGCCTGAACGAGCGGCAGGCCCGGGGGCTGGCCGAAAGCCGGCGCCGCCGAGTTGGCCATCGAGGCGATCTTCGGCGCCTTCAAGGCCAGCACCAGCGAACGTCCCTGATAATCGACGGTGATCTGGTCGGTCGAATTCACGATCTTGTGCGACCGAACCACGAAGGTCCTTCCGCTCTCATTCAAACCCACCCAGGTCGCGGTCTTCGTGGAAGGGCTGTAAATGCTGAACCGCTCGCCGTCGGCCGTGGCGAGGTAGCCATGAAATTCGATCGGCCCTTCCGTGGTGGCCGCAGCGGGCGCCGCTCCGACAGGCAGGAAAGGGGACGCATCCATGAGGCTGCTCTCGGCCCGCACCGTCACGGCCATGACCAGCAGCAGGCCGAGGCCGCCGGTGAGCTTGGACTGGAAAATACCCGCACGCATGAACGAAGGCAGCATGTGATTTCACCCAGGCAGGTCAAAGGTCAATGCGGGGCGGTCTTCGTGGGGCTTCCCGGGCGAAACCAACCAATCATTCCATCCCTTCAAAATCGAAACGACTAGTCGGCGACTACTGCTGGCCGGCAGCACGCTGGGCTCTCCGGCCGCCGCCGTTACCCTGCCCATTCTGCTGTCCGCCATTCCCACGCTGGACGCCCTGGATCTGTCCGGCCGGGGCCACTGGCTGGACAGCCTGTCCGGCCTGGAGTGCCGCCTGGGCCTGCTGGCGCTGCGCTTGGCGCTGCTGGAAATCCGCCGCCGCCGCCTGAAGCCGGGTGGCTTCCTCGGCGGTCGGAACCACCGCTGCCGCCGCCGCTTGCCCCGGGCCACCGCCGCCCCGCTGGCCAAAGCCGCCACCAGCGCCACCGCGACCGGCAAATCCCGGAACCGCAGCCAAACCCCCGGCCTGGGCCGCCGAGGCAATCTTGGATTGCTTCAACGCCAGGGTCAGCGTGCTGCCCTGATAATCGACGGTGATCTGGTCGTTCGAGTTCACGATCTTGTGCGAGCGCACGACAAAGGGATAACCGGTTTCGTTGACCTTCACCCAGGCCGCGGATTTCTTGGACGGGTCATAGATGCTGAATGCCTCACCCGCTGGCGTGACCATATATCCGTGCAATTCAATCGGCGCTCCCGCGGTAAGTGCCGTGGTGCTGGGCGCGCCGGACGAGGGCAGGAAGGGCGAGCCGATCTCCAGCGGGGCCGCCCGCAACGAGCCAGCCGCAGCCAGCAACAAGCCGCTGAGAATTCGACAATGAAATTGGGCGGGGCGCATGGGGGTCGCAACCGTATGACGCCGCAGCAGCGGGTCAAGTGACGCAAAATCGCCGTTCGCCCCGGCACGCCCATGAGATCGCACTTGCCTCGCACCGATGGCATTTAACGCTGCCCTTCGTGCCTCCTCCCGGATTTATGTCCGATGAGGCATCCGTGTTTAACCTATCGGGTCGCGTCCGAGCGCACCGGTTGCATCCATCGGCACCAACCCCAGAACCTCATGAATACCAAACTTTACGTGGGCAACCTGCCCTTCTCCGCCACCGCCCTCGAGCTGCAGGGACTGTTTGCCGAGGCAGGGGGCGTGGCTGCAATTGACCTGGTTTTCGACAAGGTGACGGGGCGCTCCCGCGGCTTTGCCTTTGTCACCATGGTCACACCGGAAGCCGCGGGCGCGGCCATCGAAAAACTGCATGGCCACCCGCTGGATGGACGCAACCTGACCGTGAGCGAAGCCCGCCCGCCCGCGGAACGCCCGCGCCGCTGAGCCGGGGCCTTGCGCACAGACCAAGGCGCGTTTTCAAACTCCCTGATTCCGCCCTTTTCATTCCCGTGCAGCGGAATTGCGTTGATGAAGACGCGACCTCCCGGTCGCGTTCGGACAGCGACCCGCCTTCGCCAAGCCTACGACGCGCAGGCCGGGAGGTCGCTGCTCCAACTCAAAGGAGCCAATGGGGTTTGAAAACACTCCCTAGAGCAGCGTCCCGCGCATGATGAAGAGGGCGACCGTGAAGTAGATGATCAGGCCGGTGACGTCCACCAGCGTGGCGATGAAGGGCGCGCTTGAGGTCGCCGGGTCGAAGCCCGCCCGCTTGATGAGCAGGGGCAGCATCGAGCCCATGAGCGATCCCCACAGCACAATGCCGACCAGCGCCGTGCTGACCGTTGCGGCGACCAGCAGCCAGTGCTCGCCATAGGTGTTGGGGAAAACATACGACCAGATCGTGATGCGGAGAAATCCGATCACTCCCAGGATGACGCCAAGCGACAGGCCGGCGACCAACTCGCGCCGCATGATGCGCCACCAGTCCCGCAATTTGAATTCGCCGAGCGCCAGCGCACGGATCACCAGCGTCGCCGCCTGCGAACCGGCGTTGCCGCCCGAGCTGACGACCAGCGGCAGGAACAGCGAGAGCACAATGGCCTTCTCCAGCTCGCCCTCGTAATATTTGAGGGCGGTGGCCGTGAGCATCTCGCCAAGGAACAGGATCACCAGCCAGCTGGCGCGCTTCTTGACCATGCGGGAAAGCGCGATCGTCGTGTAGGGCTCGTCCAGCGCCTCGCTGCCGCCCAGCTTCTGGATGTCCTCCGTGGCCTCCTCGGTCGCGACGTCGAGCATGTCGTCCACCGTGACGATGCCGATCAACTTGCGGTTCTCGTCGGTGACCGGCAGCGCGACCCGGTCGAATTTCTGGAAAAGCTCCAGCGCCTTCTCCCGGTCGTCGATCGGCGAAAGCATCGTGAAGTTGCCGTCCATTAGCTCGCGCACCGGCCGGTCCAGCGGCGAGAGGAGGAACCGCCGCACGCGCACGTCGTCGATCAGGTGGCCCGCCTCGTCCACGATGTAGACCATGTTCAGCGTCTCGCGGTCAAAGCCGTGCTCCCGGATGTAGTCGAGCGCCTGGCGCACGCTCCACTCGGGGCGGATCGCAACGTAGTCCAGCGTCATCATCCGGCCGACACTGTGCTCGGGGTAGGCCAGCAGCGACTGGGCGACGTGCAGCTCGTCGGGCGTGAGCATCGCCAGCAGCTGCATCGCCACGTCGAGCGGCAGTTCGTTGAGAAACGCCGTGCGATCATCCGGCGGCAGCGCGTTGAGGAGGGCGGCAACCTGGTCCTGGCTGAGGGCGCGCAACACCTTCCGCTGCGCTTCCAGCGGCATGTAGGTGAACGTGGTCGCTGCGACTTCCCGCGAGCTGACCCGGAACAGCGCCGCCAGCTCCTCGATCGGCAGGTCCGCGATGATCGGGGCCAGGTCCAGCGGCAGCCATGGCTCCAGGTATTTTTTCAGCGCGGGAAGATCCTTGTGCTCGATGAGTGCGGAGATTTCCGCCCTGACGTTGGCCTGTGCGGGCATGCCGCAGCGAGGCACTTCGATCCGCGCATGGCAATCCCGGGAACGTCACGATCGCGCGATCTTTTCGTTCTTGGACGCATCTCCCCGCACTGGCAGAAGACGCCATGCGCTTCCCTGTCCTTTTCGTTCTCGCCGGCGGCCTGCTGGCCGGCTGCGCACCCCACGGTCCCGTGTCGTACCAGGGTTATTTCGAGGGCGAATTCGTCTATGTCGCGTCACCGCTGGCCAGCCGGCTCGAGCATCTGGCCGTGGCCAAGGGCGCCCGGGTCGAGGCGGGAGCCTCCTTGTTCACCCTCGAGCGCACCGCCGATCTCGCCGGCCAGCGCGAGGCCGCCGACCAGCTTCGCTCCGCTCAGGCGCGGCTGGAGGATTTGAAAAAGGGCTCCCGCCCGAGCGAACTCGCCAGCCTGGAGGCGCACCTCGGGCAGGCCCGCTCCGCCGCCGAGCTTTCCCGGCTCGATCTCGCCCGGCAGGAAAACCTTTTCCGGAGCCACACCGTCCCTGAAAGCGACTACGATCACGCCCGGCTCGCCCACGAGCAAAACCTCCAGGCCGTCGCCGAGCTCGCGGCCCAGCTCGAGACGGCCCGGCTCGGCGGACGGTCCGACGCCATCGCGGCGGCCACCGCGGACGTCAGCGCCGCGGCCGCCGCCAAGGAGCGGGCCGACTGGAATGTCGACCAGAAGACCCAGGCCGCCCCGCGCGCCGGCCTCGTCTACGATACGCTTTACCGCGAGGGCGAGTTTGTCGCCGCCGGCAACCCGGTCGTCGCCCTGCTGCCGCCGGAAAACCTCAAGGTCCGCTTCTTTGTGCCGGAGTCCGATTTCGCCGCCCTCAAGCCCGGCGACGCCGTGCGCGTGTCCGTCACCGGCCGCGCCGAGCCGCTCACCGGAAGGGTCAGCTACCTCTCGCCCCAGCCCGAATACACGCCGCCCGTCCTCTACAACCGCGACAACCGGTCCAAGCTCGTCTTCATGGTCGAGGCCGTGTTCGACGCGGCCGCCGCCCGCGATCTCCACCCGGGCCAGCCGGCGGACGTCGCCCCCGCGAAATAATTTCGCATGAGCGTGACGGACCTCGCGATCGACGTCACCGGCGTCACCAAGCGCTTCGACGGCAAGACCGTCGTCGACGCCATCGACCTCTCGGTGCGCCGCGGCGAGATCTACGGTTTCCTCGGGCCGAACGGTTCAGGCAAGACGACTTTCATCCGCATGCTCTGCGGCCTGCTCACGCCCGATGCCGGCACCGGGACCTGTCTCGGCTACGACCTGCTGACCCAGCAGGCCGAGATCAAGCGCCACGTCGGCTACATGACACAGAAGTTCAGCTATTATGAGGATCTCAGCATCCGGGAGAACCTCGACTTCATCGCCCGCATCTACGCCGTGCCCGACCGCGCCGCCGCCGTGCAGCACAGCCTGGAGCGCCTTGGGCTGCAGAATCGCAGCGCCCAGCTCGCCGGCCAGCTTTCCGGCGGCTGGAAGCAGCGCCTCGCCCTCGCCGCCTGTCTCATCCATCAGCCGCAGCTCCTGTTGCTCGACGAACCCACCGCGGGTGTCGATCCCAAGGCCCGGCGCGAATTCTGGGACGAGATTCACCAGCTCGCCGCCAACGGGCTCACCGTGCTGATCACCACGCATTACATGGACGAGGCTGAGCGCTGCCACCGGCTCGCCTACATCGCGTACGGCCATCTCCTCACCCGCGGCACGCTCGAGGAGGTGCTGTCCGCCGCGAAGCTCACCACGTGGACGGTCACCGGTCCAGGCCTGCGCGAGCTGGCGGCCGCACTGCGCGACCGCGACGGGGTCGAGCAGGTCGTCGCTTTCGGCAACATGCTCCATGTCAGCGGCCGTGACGCCGCGCGCCTCGATGCCACGATCGCCACCGTGCGCCGCCCGGAGCACGAATGGACCCGCATCCGCTCCGGGCTGGAGGACGTGTTCATCAGCCTGATGGGCGACGCGAAGGACAATTTCTCGTGAGCGGCCGCTCAATGATGCGCGACGACCCACACATCCCGCCCTTCGGGCATCGGCCTTCGCTGAAGCTACGGCCGACAGGCCCCTCTCCAGAGGGGAACCGATCCTGCTCCCCTCTAAAAAGAGGGGTGGCGCGAAGCGACGGGGTGTGTCGTTCAACCAGAGGGTCCCTCCCATGAGACGCTTCACCTTCCATCGCCTCTGGGCCATCGTGCTGAAGGAGTTCATCCAGATGAAGCGCGACCGCGTGACCTTCGGGATGATGGTCGGCATCCCGCTGATGCAGCTGCTGATGTTCGGCTTCGCGATCAATTCGGACCCGCGCCACCTGCCCGCTGCCGTGCGCGCCGCCGACCAGGGCCCTTTCGCCCGCACCCTTATCCAGGCCCTGCGCACCAGCGATTACTTCGTCCTCGTGCGCGAGGCCGCCACCGAGGACGAAGCCCAGCGTCTCCTCCAGCTCGGGGACGTACAGTTCGTCATCAACATTCCCGAGGATTTCTCGCGCAAGCTGCTCCGGGGTGAGCGCCCGAGCGTGCTGATCGAGGCCGACGCGACCGATCCCGCCGCCACCGGGCCCGCGCTCGCCGCCGTAAACGCGCTCGCAGGCACCATTTTCAATCGCGATCTGCCCGGGCCGCTCGCGCGCCTCCAGGCAAAGGCCGGTCCCGTGGATTTCCGCATCCACGCGCATTACAACCCGGAAAACATCACCCAGTACAACGTCGTGCCCGGCCTGATGGGCGTCGTGCTCACGATGACCATGGTCGTCATCACCGCGCTCGCCATCACGCGGGAGCGCGAGCGCGGCACGATGGAAAACCTCCTCGCCACCCCCGTACGCCCCTTCGAGGTGATGGTCGGGAAAATCCTGCCCTACATCGCGGTCGGCTACATCCAGGTGTCGCTCATTCTCCTCGCGGCGTCGTTCATCTTCCACGTGCCGATGGTCGGCAGCCTGCCGCTCCTCTACGCGGTCTCACTGATCTTCATCGCCGCCAACCTTGCCGTCGGCATCACGTTCTCGACGCTCGCGAAAAACCAGCTGCAGGCGGTCCAGATGGCATTCTTCTTCTTCCTGCCGTCGATCCTGCTCTCGGGCTTCATGTTTCCCTTCCGCGGCATGCCGCCCTGGGCCCAGGCCGTGGGCTCGTGCCTGCCCAACACCCATTTCCTCCGGATCGTCCGCGGCATCCTGCTCAAGGGCAATGGCCTCGCCGAGATCGCGCCGGAGATCTGGCCGCTGCTGCTCTTTCTCGCCATCGCCATGACCATCGGCGTGAAGCGCTATCGCCAGACGCTGGATTGAGGGCGGAGTGGAAGGGTGGAACGTGTTGACCCCAACACGTTGCGGCGAAGCCGCCTCGATCCAGCGCGTTGGGGTCAACGCGCTCCACCTTTCAGCCCGGTATGTTTCGCAGCGAAACAGGACCTCAGCTTTTGCCTCAGCCCTTCTTCTCCACCAGCGCCTTCGCCACCGGGCCGTCGAGGTGCATCGTCTGCGTCGGGAAGGCGAACGACAGGTTGTGCGCCGCCACCGCGCGCATCATCGCAAGGTTGATCCGCTGGCGCAGCTCCAGCTGCTTCCTCAGGTCGGGGTCCTTCGTCAGGTAGACCACCCAGAGGTCCAGTGACGATTCGCTGTAGTCGCGAAAATAGACCATCACCGACGCCGGGTCGACCTCCGCCTCGCGCAGGATGAGCTGGCGGAACTCGTTCACGATCGCCTCGATCTGCTCGGCCGTCGAGTCGTAGGTCAGGCTGATGACCTGCTCCACCCGCCGCTGGGTGAAGCGCGAGTTATTGATGATCGCCTCCGACGCGACCGTCTTGTTCGGGATGATGATGAGGTTTTTGCCCGGCGGGCGCAGCTTGGTCGAACGCAGCCCGATGTCCTCCACCACGCCCTCCGAGGAACCGATCTTCACCGCCTCGCCGATCTTGAACGGCTGGTCGATCGCGACGACGATGGAACCGAAGAGGTTTGCAATGGTGTCCTGGGCGGCGAGGGCGAACGCCAAGCCGCCGATGCCGAGGCCGGCGAGCAGGGTCTTCACGTTCTCGGCGTACCCGAGGCTCTGGATGACCATCAGGACGCCGATCACCACGAAGACCACCACGAGGGTCTTCTTGATCCACGGCATGAAGGCCGCGATGCCGAGCTGCTTTTCGATTGCGACCTCGTGCGCATGGTCGAGCACCGCGTTGAAGGCCCGCAGCAGGCCCCAGAAGATCACGAGCGAGAACGCCGCAGTCGCCCCATAGCTGACCGCCGCGTCGGTAGTTTCCGACAACCGCAACACCTTCAACGCGGCAAAAATGCCCGTGACGAGCACGAAGGCCGCCGCCGGCCCCTCGAGCGCGGGGAAGAGCTTGTCGTCCAGCGTGGTCTCCGTCTTGGCGGCGAATTTCTTGAGTTGGGCGAAAATCACGCCCGTCACGATCCGGCGCAGCAGGAAGGCAGCCGCCAGGAGCGCGGCGCTGATGACGTAGTGCGCCGTGTCGTTGGCGCTGTCCTTCACGTTGAAGAGCTCCAGCACCACATCGACCACATGCTCGAGAAAATCCGGCGCGCGCGCCGTGGCCTTCCCGGTGGCCACGGCCGCCGCGGCGGCCGTGGTGTTCCTGGCCTGAGCGTCATCCGCGGCTGCGCCGGCCGCGGGCGGAGGCGGGGTTTGGGCCCGGACGGACGCAGGCCACGCCATCAGGCCCAGGGTGCACACCAGCAGGAGAAAAAGACGCTTCATGCTGCCGGAAACCAATCGCCGGGCAGGCCGATGTCAAAGCCTCCGTCCCGCCCGATCCGATCTTATCGTTCTTGTTCTTCGTTCTCTTTCTCGCCTCCGACTACCAACCCGAGAACGAGGAACGAGAAAGAGAACGAGAACGATTTTTAACCAAACCCAATGAAATTACCCGGAATTGCCCAAAGAAGGGACGGCCAAGGCTGGGAGTAGTGCGGTGCTTCAGTCCGCACTCCCGCAGCAAAAGACGCTGGCTGAAGCACCGCGTTACCCCCAGGCGCTTGTGACCTCTTCAGGTAATCATCACCAGGACACTACCGTCCCACCAATCCGCAAAACCGGGCCGCGCCAATCAGGCCTTCGTCACCGCGCGGTTTGGAAATGCCCGGGTTCCATTCCAGCCGGCCACTCCCCGCTTGCCCGCGACGTAGCCCGCCCGCCATGCTCGCTGGCCGATGCTGCCGCCGTCTCTCCCGCTCGCTTTCATCGAAGCCATGCCGCTGTGGGCCTGGGGCGCGTTTTTCCTGTTTATCGTCGCTATGCTGGCCCTCGACCTTGGCGTCTTCCAACGCGAGCCGCATGTCATGAAGATGCGCGAGGCGCTCGGCTGGTGCGGCGTCTGGCTCGGTCTCGCCCTCGTGTTCAACACGCTGCTCTGGTGGTGGCACGGCGCCGAGACCGGGCAGGAATTCCTCGCCGCCTACCTCGTCGAGCTGTGCCTGAGCGTGGACAACGTCTTCGTCTTCATCCTCGTCTTCGCCTACTTCAAAGTCGCCCCGCTTTACCAGCACCGCGTGCTCTTCTGGGGCATCATTGGCGCCGTGCTCATGCGCGCCCTGTTCATTCTCGTCGGCGTCGGGGTCATCCACCGCTTTCACTGGGTGCTTTATTTCTTCGGCGCCTTCCTCGTTTACACCGGCGTGAAGATGGCCCTGCCGAAAAAGGCGGATGACGAAATCGACCCGGAGCACAATGTCGCCGTCCGCCTTTTCCGGCGGTTCTTTCCCGTCAGCCCGGATTTCGTGGGCGGTCATTTCTTCACCCGCCAGGCGGGCCGCCGGGTGGCGACCCCGCTTTTCATCGTGCTGATCGTCATCGAGACGACCGACCTCGTCTTCGCCCTCGACTCCCTGCCCGCCGTCCTCGCCATCACCGCCAGCGGGTTCGTCGCGCTGACCTCGAACATCTTCGCGATCCTCGGGCTGCGCTCGCTCTATTTCGCCCTCAGCGGCGTCATGCTGCTCTTCCGCTTCCTCAAGATCGGCCTCGCCGTCATCCTCATCTTCATCGGCGGGAAAATGCTTCTCGCGCATTGGTTCGAGATCTCGACCGCCGTGTCGCTGGGAGTCATCGGCGGCGTGCTCGCGACTGCCGTGCTGACCTCGGTACTCATTCCCGAACCGCGGCGATAAGCTGCGCGTTCCCCGGCGCTCTTGGCATGCAGCCTGCGGCTGCCCGCCGCATGCGCACCACCCTGCTCCATGTGACCTTCGCCCTTGCGGCGGTTGGCCTGATTCCGGCCGCCCGGGCCGTCACTCCCGCGATCAGTCCGCTGCCGGACGATCCTGCCTGCACCGACGTGGACCGGAAGTTCATGGCGCGCGCCATCGAACTCGTCCGCGAGTCGGTGGCGAAGGGTCAGCATCCCTTCAGCGCCGTGCTGGTGAAGGACGGCAAGGTGCTGGCCGAGTTTCAGAACAGCGAGGACACCACTCACGACGTGACCAAGCACGCCGAGACCGGCCTGATCTCGCTCATCACGCCGAAAATCGACCGCGCCACGCTCGCGGATTGCACGCTCTACACGAGCACGGAACCGTGCACGATGTGCTGCGGCGCCATCCGGTTCGCCGGCATCGGGCGCGTCGTCTACGGGGTGACGGAGACCCAGATGCTGCTCGTCATGGGCTTGCCACCCGACGCCAAGCCCTTGGCCAGCCGCGAAATCTTCGCGCGCACCGCACCGGAGGTGAAAGTGCTCGGCCCGTTGATGGAAGCGGAAGGCCTGCCCTTCCACGTCGAGTTCTGGTCGAAACATCCGATTTTTGCCCGCCGGAATCCCTGACTCCTGATGCCTGCCGATCAGGGCAGGAACCGCTCCGCCCATTCGGGCCGCGCCCGGGGTGACGGATGCCACGGACCGAACATCCGGTGCCGCACCAGCGCGACAAATTTGTAGCCCGCATCACGCAGCCCGCGCGGCATCACGGCTAGCATTGCCGCCAACCCGGGTCGGCCCGCCGCCCGCAGCGCGCCAATCACTCCGTCCGTGCGCAGGCGATATTTCTCCGCGCCCACCGGCCAGTCCGGTACGAAGACCAGCGTGCTGAAATCCTCCGTCGGCAGCCCGTGCGTCCGCAGGTACGCTTGCGCCCCGGGCCCCTGCAGCGGCGCGAACCGCAGTACGCCCCGCCGGTCGAGTCGCAGCAGCAGCCGCACGACACGGTGACACAGCCCGCACTCCCCGTCGAAGAGCAGCACGGGGCCGGTTTTGGCGGTGGTCATGCCCGCACGGTGCCAGACTGCGGTCGCGCCGCAAAAGCAAAAGGCCGGGCGCCTTTCCGCGCCCGGCCCTGATGAATGCTGTCCGTGAAGCCGCGCCATGGCGGGGCCACGGCCGGCGGCTGTTCAACTTACCGCGATCTTGCGGGGTTTGAGTGCCTCGGCCTTCGGGAGCGTGACGTACAGGACGCCATCCCGCAGTTCGGCCGCAATCTTGCCGGCATCGATCTCGTTCTCATGCGTGAGCACAAGTTCGTAGGCGGCATCGGTCGTCTCGCGATAGAGCGGCGTCCAGCTCTCCGGCTGGGTCCAGCCGCGGCGGCCGGTGATGCGGATCTCGTTGTCCTCGGCGGTGAGCTCGAGGCCGTCTTTGGCCACGCCGGGCAGCTGCACCGTGAGGCGGTAGGCCTCGGGCGTCTCCTGCACGTCATAGGCGGGTTTCACCGCGGAGGTGGCGCAGGACGCCGCGGGCTCACGGTTGAGGGAAGGGAGGATGGAATTGAACAATGACATGGTGATTTCTCCTGGATTTTTGGTTCTTGAAGGGTGGATGGCAGCGGTCACTTGACCGCCACGGTGATCTTTTTCGGCTTGGCCTCCTCGCGCTTGGGCAGCGTGACGGTGAGGACACCGTTTTCAAAGGCCGCACCGATCCGATCGGTTTGCACCTCGGCGGAAAGATTCACCGTGCGACTGAAGGAGAAGGTTTTCTCGGCCGCCGTCGAATCGGGGGCATCCGCAGCCGGGGTGGCGGGCGTCTTGCGCACCGCCCGGATGTTCAGGCGGCCGTCGGAGACCTCGACGTTGATGTCGTCACGATTCACGCCCGGAAGTTCGGCGCGGACGTAGGTGTTGGCCTGGTCCTCGTAAAGATCGACCGGGATCTGGGTCGGAGCAGCCCCCGCGCCCGGGAAGCTGCGCCGTGCGGTTTCAAACAGGCGGTCAATTTCACCCTCAAAGCCGGACCACGGCGAGCGGTTGAAACCGCCCGGCGCGGGCGCGTAGGTGCGATAGTCAGGATAAACGTAGCGGACGAGTCTCATGGTAATAATGTTGTTTTGAAGTTTGGCCTGCACGCCTTCCGCGAACGCGAAACGCGCAATAGGCACTGTCTTGTCAGGATTCCGCTACTGCATGCGCGATGCCGGGCCGGCCGCTGGCGCCAAGTGCCGCCGGCCACGCGAGTTAGTTTTCCCAACCGAAGCCAACTGCGAAAAAACGGCGCGCGTTGCGCCGTCCCAGGTGGGAATAAATTTCTCGCTGCGCCGATCACAGCGCCTGCCGCCGGCGCCCATAACACACGGAAAATCCGTGCTCATCCGTGCAATCCGTGGTTGGGTCATGGAACGCTTCGCATGAACTTCGACTTTGAGACGCCGCCCGACCGCCGGGCCACGGATTCCCAAAAATGGCAGAAGTATGCCGGCCGCGACGTGCTGCCCATGTGGGTCGCCGACATGGATTTTCGCTCGCCTCCCGCCCTGATCGAGGCCCTCCACCGGCGGGTCGACCATGGGATTTTCGGCTATGCCCGGCCGGTTAAATCCACCGTCGATGCGGTGGTGGACGCACTCGCACAGCGTTACGGCTGGCGCGTCGAACCTTCCTGGCTCGTGTGGTTGCCGGGACTCGTGGTCGGCCTGAACGTCACGACACAGGCTTTCGCCGCGCCGGGGGACGAGGTGCTCACGCTCACGCCCATCTATCCGCCGTTCATGAGCGCGCCCAAGAACTCCGGCCGCGTGTCCGTGCAGGTGCCGCTCGTCCTGCGCCCGGCCGCAGGGCCCGCTCCGGCCAGCTGGGAGATCGACTGGGACGCGCTGGAACGCGCGGTCACCCCGCGGACAAAACTCTTTTTCCTCTGCAACCCCCATAACCCGGTCGCCCGGGTCTGGCGCCGGGATGAGCTCACGCGACTCGCCGAATTCTGCCTGCGGCACAGCCTCATCCTGTGCTCGGACGAGATTCACTGCGACCTCATCCTTGATTCCGCCCAGACGCATGTCGCCACCGCCACGCTTTCGCCCGAAATCGCCGCGCGCACGATCACGCTCATGGCACCGAGCAAGACGTATAACGTTCCCGGGCTCGGCACTTCGCTAGCCATCATTCCCGACCCGATGCGCCGCGCCCAGTTTGTACGTGCGACCGCGGGCATCGTCGCGGAGGTGACGGCCCTCGGCTTCACCGCGTGCGAGGCGGCCTACCGCGACTGCGAACCTTGGCGGCAGGCGCTGCTCGCCACGCTGCGTGGCAACCGCGATTTCCTCGTCGATTTCGTGGCGCACGAACTGCCGGGCGTGACGATCGACGCGCCGATCGAGGCGACCTATCTGGCCTGGATCAATGTCAGCGCGCTCAACTTGGCGGACCCGGTCGCGCATTTCGAAAAACACGGCGTCGGCCTGAGCGACGGCGCCTTCTTCGGCGTGCCCAAGGGCCAGTATGTCAGGATCAATTTCGGCTGCACCCGCGCCACGCTCGCCGAGGCGCTGCGCCGCATGAAGTCGGCCCTCGGCTCGCGCTGAACGAACGTGAAACGTGTTTTCCAGGCCGCTTTCCTCCTTCTGGCGCTGTGCGCCGTGGGGCAGGGACTATGGCAGTATTCCCGGCTGCCCGCGCGGGTGATGTCGCACTTTGACGCAGCGGGCCGGGCGAACGGCTGGATGTCCCGGGACACCTTTCTCGGGTGGCAGATCGGCACCCTGGTTTTTATCGCCGCGCTTTTCGAGGGCCTCGTGCTCCTGCAGGCGAGGCTGCCGCGCGAATTTATCAACCTGCCCCATCGCGACTACTGGCTCGCGCCGCAGCGCCGCGAGTCCACCGATGCCTGGATTTCCAGCCTGGTGCTTCTGCCCGGGTGCTGGCTGATGCTGTTCTTCATGGCTCTTTTTTATCAGGTGTACCGCGTCAACCTCGAGGGCCCGGGCCGGCTGACGCCCAACCCCGTCTGGCTGGGCGCGGGATTATTGCTACTGGTGGTCGCCACGGTGGCCGTGGCCATCGCGCACTTTAGCCGGAAGCCGGTGGACTGAAACATGCGCATCGGGCCGCACGAGCTTTCATCGAACCTCTGTCTCTCGCCGCTGGCGGGCTACACCAACCTGCCCATGCGCCTGACCGTGCGCGAGCTGGGCGGGCTCGGGTGGGGCACCACCGACCTGGTCAACGCACGTTCGCTGCTCGAGCGCAACCGGACCGCCCTCAAGCTGGTCGCGACCACGGCCGAGGACCGGCCCCTTGCCATCCAGCTTTTCGGCAGCGTCCTGGAGGAAATGCGGGATGCCGCCGTGATGTGCCAGGAACTCGGGGTGCAGGCCGTGGACATCAACATGGGCTGCCCCGTGCGCAAGGTCGTGAGCATCGGCGGCGGATCGGCCATGATGACCGAGCTCGACAAGACCGCGCGCCTCGTCCGCGCCATGGTCGCGGCAGTGAAAATTCCCGTGACCGCAAAAATGCGGCTCGGCTGGGACAACGACAACCTCACCGCCCCCGACCTCGCGCGCGTGCTCGAGGATGCCGGGGTGGCGGCGATTTTCGTGCACGGCCGCACCCGCGCCCAGGGGTTTTCCGGGACGGTCAATCTGGCCGGCATCCGGGCCGTCGTCGCGGCGGTGGACTCCATCCCGGTCATCGGCAACGGCGACATCACCACGCCGGAAGCGGCGAAGCACATGCGCGACGAGACCGGCTGCGCCGGCATGAGCATCGGGCGCGGGGCGTTTTACGACCCGTGGATTTTCCGCCGGACCGAGCATTATCTGCGGACCGGCGAGCTTTCACCCGAGCCGGATATCGCCGAGCGCCTGCGCGTGCTGCGCCGGCATTTCGGCCGGTACTGCGAATTTTACGGCGAGGAGCACGGCGCGCGGCTCTTTCGCAAGGTCGCACCGTGGTATGCGAAGCGCTTCGGCCCGGCGAAGCCTTTCAAAAACAGCATGATCGCCATCACCTCCCGCGCCGATTTTGAGGCGGCCATCACGACGTATCTCAGCTGGCGGACGCAGTTTTGCGACGAACGCGGCGACCTCCTCCCCAAATTCCAGCCCGCGCCCATGGTGGCGTCGTTCATGCGGCCGGCAGGCGACGTGGATGCTCCCGGCCAGGACATTATTCGTGTGCCCAAGGGACCCGTCGAGGTCTGGTGATTTTTGCCCGCGCCCCGGCGCCGGCTTAAAACTTCCGCATAACCTTGGCGCCAGATTTGTCCCGGAAAACCAGGACGTTCTTGTCCGTGTCGACGCTCTCAAAAATGATGCCGAGCGCGTCATCCACGATCTGGCCCGCATCCACCGCGCGGCTGTTGATGAAGGCCCGGGGCGGAGTCCGTCCGGGAAAAACACCCGCGATCTTGACGTTGGCCGCCCACGCGCGAAACGCCGGGCTGGCTTCCGTCGTGACCACCACGTCCGACGTCGTTGCCAGGATGCCAGGTGCAATGGATGCCTTGGTCTTGTCCATGGTTTCGTCCGATGAAGCAGTCTTCGGCGTTCCGTTGGGCCCCGCCGGCGCAGCGGACGGACGCTTCTCAAGGAGACCATCGCTGCCATCGATCGCAGTCCCCTGACCGGCGGCCACGGTTTGCGCCTTGTCCACCATCTTGCCCGCCATCGAGACGGGCGTGCCCGTCACCACCGGGCCCGGCTTGGCGGCCTGATCCGCCGTCGCAACGGATGGCGCAACGGGCGGAGCGACCGGCTTCGGTTTCGGCCTGGCCACCATCGGTGGCGGAGGCGGCGGAGGCGAAAACCACAATTCGTAGGCAAAGTAACCGCCTCCGCCCAGCACGAGCACACCTGCCGCCAATCCGCCGATCAGCACGATCTTGGAGGGGCGGGGACGTTTTGCCTTGGGAATCGACGGCCGCGGAATTCCGGCCGGGGCACCGTCGGCCGACGGCGCAGCCGGGGCCGGACGAGGTGGAAACGTGATCTTGAGTTTCGGCACCGGAGGCGGCGGCGCCTCCCCGGCGGCGGGCGCAGGGACCGGTTCAGGCTCCGGTGCTGCAGCCTCCGGGGTACCTTCGGGCGATACAGGCTCTTCCGGCGGCGGGGCCGGCGCGACTTCCGGAGCCGCTGGCGGCGAAGCTGAAACAATGGGCAAGGTCGCAGGTGCCGGTTCAGCACTCTTGGGCTTCAGCTTGAACTTCGGCGCTTCCGGCGTCGGCGGAGCCGCGCGCTCGATCGGAGGCGGGGCCACCGGTGTCGCGGCCGCCTCGGGCTCGGGGGCGGGAGTCGGCGCAGCGGCGGACGCAGGTGCCGGGGCCTCGGTCGAGAGCCGCGGCTTGAGCCGAGGGCGTTCAGCCGCGGGAGGCGGGGTCTCGCCCGGGGCTGGAACGGCCGCCGGAGGAGGAGGAGCGGACGGAACGGAAAGCTTGGGACGAAGGGTAATCTTCGGAGCAACCTCGTCGCCTCCGGGCGCCACATTCGCAGCAGGAGCGTCGGGAGGATTCTCGGATTTCAAGCGCGGCTTGATCCGCAGCGGAGGTGACTCGTCGCTCATGCCCGTCCATACAAGCAACTTCCCAGCCGGCACGAAACCAAAAAGATTCGCTCGCGGTCACATTTCTCGATCTTAACATTTCCTAAACCTGCCATGAAACGCTCCCTGTCGATCTGCCTCGCCCTGTTCAGCCCCATCATGTTCACCGGCTGCCTGTTCTCCCGGAAGCCCGCCAAGCCCAAGCAAGACCCGTCCATCGCCGCCAATGTCGAGGCTACCTTCCGGCAACGCTGGGTGGAAAGACGCGGCCTCGAACTCAAGGCGGCGGGCCTGGCCCCCGCGGCGGCCCAAGCCCAGGCGGAAGAGGAATTCAACGCGCGCTTCAGTTTTGCGACCCCGCCGAAAAAGTGACCGGGCCCTGCGGGCCCGGACTACGCGGAAGCCCGGCCATGACGCCGGAAACATCGAATCCGTCCGCGTCGTGCCCGCCGCGACTTATTTCTTTTTCTTTTCAGGCGGCGGGGCGAGGGCCGGGGACAACGGCTCGGCCCGCTTGATATCGAGCAGATCGATCTCGAAGACGAGCGTGGCGTTGCGCGGGATCTGCGGTGGGCTGCCCCGCGTGCCATAACCGAGTTCGGAGGGAATGATCAGCAGCATCTTGCCCCCACGCTTCATCAGCTGCAGGCCTTGGTCCCACCCTTGGATCACCAGTCCACGCCCGAGCCGGACCATGAACGGCTGGCTCGGATCCTCCGACTCGTCAAAGACCTTGCCGCTCAGGATCGCCCCGCGGTACAGCACGCTGAGCAGGTCGCCCGGCTTCGCGGGCTCCCCCTCCCCTTCCTTCAGCATGATGTATCGCAGCCCGGTGCTGATTTTCTTGGCCTGCGGCCATTGCTTCTGGACGATTTCCAGATCCTCCGGCGGCAGCTTTTCGAGCTGGGCGTGAAGCGCCAAGGGAGCAGCCAGAACCACGGCACAGAGAAAAAGGCGGGAGAGGTACATACCGCCATTGAACCACAATTCGGGCCGGTGAACACGGACTTTTTCGCACGATTCCAATCCGTCCAAAGCCGTCGGTCTTGCCGAACCTGTCGCCATCCGCCTTGATCGGATCAACCCCCATGAGCTCTTCCCTGCCCCTTGTCGCCATCGTCTGCCCGGTTGAATTCAAGTTCAGCGACCCGGAGGCCCTGCTGGAAAAAGAGGTGTTGGCCGGAGTGGCGGAGGTCAGGACCGTGCGAATCGGGCTGAACGACCCGTTTCCCGGCGAGGTGAATGACGCCCAAGCCATCATCCTCTGGCACGGACCCAAGATTGACGCCGGGGTCATCCGTGGTCTCCGGAATTGTCGCGCCATCATCCGCAACGGCGTCGGGTTTGACACGGTTGACACGGCCGCTGCCGCGCAGCGAGGGATTCCCGTGTGCAATGTGCCGGACTACGGTACCGAGGAAGTCGCCGACCACGCGATCGCCCTCGCGCTCGCGTTGTGCCGGCAGCTTTTCCCGCTTGATGCCGAGGCCAAGCGGCTGGGCTGGAAAATCCAGGTGGCCCCGAAAATGCACCGCCTGCGCACCCTGCAGTTCGGCGTGGTGGGCCTCGGCCGCATCGGCACCGCGGCGGCGCTGCGGGCCAAGGCGCTGGGTTTTCGCACCGTGTTCTTCGATCCCCACGTGCCTTCGGGCACCCACAAGGCCGTCGGCATCGAGCGGCTCGCCTCGCTGGACGAGCTTCTGCGGACCTCGGATGTGGTGTCCGTCCACTGCCCGCTCACGCCGGAAACCCGCGGGTTCATCGGCGAGCGCGAGATCGCGCTGATGAAACCGTCGGCCTACCTCATCAACACGGCGCGCGGCGACATCGTGCAAAAGGCCCCGCTGTTCGCCGCGTTGCGGGCCGACCGGCTGGCCGGCGCGGGGCTCGATGTCGTCGAGAACGAACCGCTGCGCACCGCCGAGGAAGCGGCCACACCCAACCTCATCGTCACCTGCCACGCCGCCTTCTGCAGCCCCGAGGGCATGGTCGAGATGCGGACCAGCTCCTCCCGGATCGCCCGGGCCGCCGTGCAAGGCCAGGCCGTGTGGAACCGGGTGAATTAGCCGGAATTTTTGGCCACAGATTACACTGATGGGCACGGATAGGAAGGCCCACTCAGTTTTTCCGGGAAAAATCGGGAACGCCGGACAATCGCCATGGATTTTATCCGTGCGATCCGTGCATCTGTGGCTAAAAAATCCTCACCGCTTCATGTTGCGCCACGAGCGCGAGCGCGCGGTTGAGCAGCGTCTTGCCCGGCTCCATGCGGTGCCAGGGCGACGCGCCCGACGGATGCGGCAGCGGAATGCAATCGACCGCGTGCCCGCGGTACACGATTGAAAACTTTTTGCCGATCACGTCGTTGAGCGGCGCCGGCGGCATGAATTGCGCGATCGCGAGCTTGCCGACGGGCAGCACCAGCGAGGGCTTCAGCAGCGCGAATTCACGCTCCATCCACGTTGAACAGTTCGCGATTTCATCGGGCGCCGGCACGCGGTCGCCGCCCTCGGGGCGCTTGCCGGGAAAACAACGGCACACGGCCGCGAAATAAATGCGGTCGCGCACCTCGTCCTCATTCCAGCCGAGCGCGGCGTCGAACCACTTGAAGAGCGTCTTGCCCGCCGTCCAGGCAAAGGGCCGGCCGAGCTTCGGCTCCTTGTCGCCCGGGGCCTGGCCGACCAGCAGCACGCGGCTAGCGACCGCGCGGCCGACAACCACGGGCTTGTGCATGCGCGGACAGCGGTCGCACGCCCGCAAGGCGGCGAGATGTTTTTCGACGGCAGCTCGGGAAACACTCATGCCGCGATGCTGGGCACTTTCGGTGCGCGCGCGCAAGCACTCGGGATTTCAGGGATAGGTCGCATAAGACCTATGGGAAACATAGGTCCTATGCTTGCCGCCGCTCAGCGCCGACCACGACCGCCGCCGAAGCGGTTCCAGCCGCCGCCTTGGCCTTGGCGCGGGCGCTGGCCGCCCCGCGATTGCTCGGGCTGGACCGGGCGGGCGGTGAAGGGCTGGTAGGGAAAACCCTCGAGCCGGAGCTCGGGAATCTTCTGGCCGATGAAGCGCTGGATATCGCGGATGTCGCCCGCATTCTCGGGCGTGACGAGCGTGAAAGCGTCGCCGACCGCTTGCGCACGGCCGGTGCGGCCGATGCGATGGACGTAGTCCTCGGGTTTTTCCGGGACATCATAGTTGATCACGTGCGAGACGCCCGCGACGTCGATGCCGCGCGCGGCGATGTCGGTCGCGACCATCACCTCGTATTTGCCGCTCTTGAATCCGGCGAGGGCCTCGATCCGCTGGTTCTGTGAGCGGTTGGCGTGCAGGACCGCGACGGAATGGTTGGCGGTCTTGAGCTTGCGCGCGATCTTGTCCGCCCCGTGCTTGGTGCGGGAAAATACCAGCACGCTGTCGAAGTCGATCTTCGCGAGCAGCGCGAGCAGCAGTTCGAACTTCTGGTCGTGCGCCACGGGATAAAGCGCGTGCGTGACGGACTGCGTGACGGACCGGCTCACGCCGATCTCGACCTTGGTCGGGTCGCGGAGCGCGAATGAGGCGACGGCTGCGATCTCGGGCGGCACGGTGGCGGAGAAAAACAGCGTCTGCCGCTCGCGCGGGCAACGGGCGATGATGTCCTTCACCGCGGGCAGGAAGCCCATGTCGAGCATCCGGTCGACCTCATCGAGGACGAGGATCGTGATGTCGCGGAGGTTGATGGTGCCCTCCTTGAGGTAGTCCATCAGGCGGCCGGGCGTGGCCACCATGATGTCGACGCCGCGCCGGAGTTCGGTGCGCTGGACGCCGTAGCCGACACCGCCGAAGATGGCGACGGTGCGGAGGTCGGTGAAACGGGCGAAATCGCGGAACGCGGTCTCGACCTGCGCGGCGAGCTCGCGGGTGGGCTCAAGCACGAGCACGCGGGCGCGGCCGTGGGCGCCGAGGCGCGTGAGGATGGGCAGGGCAAACGCGGCGGTCTTGCCGGTGCCGGTCTGAGCGGAGGCAATGAGATCGCGGCCCGTCAGCACGGCGGGAATCGCGCGCAGCTGGATGGGAGTGGGATCGGTGTAACCGGCGGCTTGCACGCCGCGGAGCACGGGATCGGAAAGATTGAGAGCTTTAAAAGGCATAAATGAAATGTCAGGCGATCGAGGTCGGGCGGCTTGAACGCAAACTACCCGGGCGCGTTACGATCAACGCGCTCCACCACCGTCGCCGGCAGCGGAAAAGAAAAGGGACGGAGCCCCGGAGGAGCTCCGTCCCTGGAAAATCGATTCTTAGGTCGAAAACGGATTAGTAACGGCGCTCGCCGCGATCGCGGCCGCCGCCACCGCCGAAGCCGCCACGGTCGCGACCGCCGCCACCGCCGAAGCCACGGCCACCGCCGCCGCCGCCGAAGCCGCCACCCGGGCGCTCTTCCTTCGGACGGGCCTCATTGACAGTCAGGGCGCGGCCGCCGAGATCGACGCCGTTCAGTTTTTCAGCCGCGACTTTGGCCTCTTCGGCCGTGCCCATGGTGACGAACGCGAAGCCGCGGGGGCGGCCGGTCATCTTGTCCATGGCGACGTAAACGTCGGTGACGCTGCCGAACTGGCCAAAGGCCGTGCGGAGTTCGTCTTCGGTCGTCTTAAAAGACATATTGCCGACGTACAGTTTGGAATTGCTCATGTGATATTTCGTAGATCCACCGTCCGCTGCCAGTTCCGTTCCCACCGTGGGTTTCGAAATCATCACTTAAGCCAAACGACTCAGCCAACGACTCACCAGATCCTGTCACCTAACGCTTTCTCTAACGACGGTCGCGAGGACCGCAGAGGCAAGGGGGGAACGCAAGGCAAATAATGCAGGGATGGGGTGAAGTCCGTACCTATTTCACCCGCGTGAAGTCCGCCCGCAGCCAGTCGTCCAGCAGATTCTCCTCATAGCGGAGCGGGTCGTTCGGGTTCATCGCCAGCTTGCTCATGAACATCAGGTCGGTCAGGTCGCGCGTGCCGTGCTTGATCTCCTGGCCGTCGGCGTCCACCAGCTTGAAGGCCAGGCTGATCTTCGGCGGATAGATATCCCGGATGATGCGCACGTCGTCCATCCGCGGGTTGCGGCCGGGCTCAAAGTCGCCCGCCAAGTCGACATCCGTGATGGTAACGGTGAGCTTCTGTCCTTCGGGCACATACCATTTCGCCTGGCTGACCAGATAGTCCCTGATCTGTGCGAGAATGGCATCGCGACCCGCGGGGGTTTCGGAAAAGCCGTCTTTGACATCGGTGAATTTCTCCCGCTCGAAAAAGATGACCTCGGTGCGAGCGTCGATCTTGAGCGTGGCGGCGGCCTGGAGCGACAGGACTGCCGTCAGGCCCGAAAACAAGGAAAACAAGAATCGAAGGGTTTTCATGATGAAGTCTATGACGGTGCTTGCCGCGCCTTGGTTCCCTGTGTCCGGCGGCGCAGAATCAAACGGGTAAACCGCGGCCGGCACAGCTCGTGCAAGGCACGTGTTTTAAGCCTGCACTTGGTGCCACGCGCGCCCACAGTCCCGCCCACTCGCTTTCCCGCCCATGTCGAAACCCGCCGCCGGCAACGCTTCCGCCCCGCCCCTTTTCAACTGGCTGTCCACTCGCGGCGCGGGCGTGCTGCTCCACCCGACTGCGCTGCCGGGCGACCAGGGCATCGGGACGTTCGATGCGCATGCCGAGTGGTTTCTGGATTTTCTCCAGGCCGCCGGCTTCAAGTACTGGCAGCTTTGTCCCCTCGGGCCGACGGGCTACGGCGATTCACCCTACCAGTGCTTCTCGGCCTTTGCCGGCAATCCCTACCTCATCGATCTTCGTGAGTTTATCGAGCATGGTCTCCTCGATGCCCCCGATCTGATCCCCCTCGCCAGTCTCGGGTCCGACCGCGTGGATTTTGGCGCGGTTTACGAGCGGAAGTGGCCGCTGCTCTTCAAGGCCCATGAGCGCTTCCTGCGGGCCGGCGAACCCCCGTTGTACGGCGATTTTTCGGATTTCAAGCAGCGGAACGCCTCCTGGCTTGAGGCCTACGCCTATTTTCGCGCCTTGAAGGATCATCACAAGGGACGGCCCTGGTGGGAGTGGCCCGCCGAGGTCCGCAGCCTTGAACAGGCGGCCTCCTCCCCGCTGCACCGCGAGTTGGGCCATGCCATCGAGGCGCATCGGTTTACCCAGTATGCCTTTTTCGGCCAGTGGGCCCGGGTCAAGGAAGGCGCGACGCAGCGGGGAATCGAGGTGGTGGGCGACATTCCCATCTTCGTTGCGGCCGACTCCGCGGACGTGTGGGCCCATCCCGACCTGTTTGAGCTCAACCCACAGACCGGCCTGCCGCTCGCCGTCGCCGGGGTTCCGCCCGATTACTTCTCGGCCGACGGGCAACTCTGGGGCAACCCGCTCTATCTCTGGCCGCGTCATGCCGCGGACAACTATTCCTGGTGGCACGAGCGTCTGCGCGCCTCGTTCGCGCTGTACGACGTCGTCCGCATCGACCATTTCCGCGGCTTCGATTCCTACTGGCGCATTCCCTTCCCGGCAAAAACCGCCCGCATAGGCGCATGGACGCCAGGCCCGGGACTGGACTTTTTCCATTCCGTGCAGGGCGCGTTTCCCGACGCCAAGATCATCGCCGAGGACTTGGGTGTGCTCACGCCCGAGGTGGTCGAATTGCGCGATGCGACCGGCCTGCCCGGCATGGCCATCCTGCAATTTGCGTTCGGCAGCGATGCCCGGAACCTCTACCTGCCGCACAACCTCGTGGGCAACGGCGTCATCTATCCCGGAACCCACGACAACGATACCTCGCTCGGCTGGTACGCCGCCGCCCCCGAGAAGGACCGCGACCATGTGCGCCGCTACCTGCGCGTGAATGGACAGGACGCAGGCTGGGATTTCATCCGCACTGCCTATGCCGCGGTGAGCCGCCTGGCCGTCATCCCCATGCAGGACATCCTCAGCCTCGGTTCGGAGGCGAGGTTTAACAGCCCCGGCCGGCCCGCCGGCAATTGGCAATGGCGATACCGCGCCTCCCAGCTGGAGGCACTCGCAGGCGGAACCACGACTTACCTGCGCGATCTTGCGACACTCACCGGGCGCTGAAGGGAACGCGCCGCCCAGAGCCTGTTTTCAAAATCGTGATTCGTCCCACTTTTATTCTCCGTACAGCGGAATTGCCTGGCTGGAGACGCGACCTCCCGGTCGCGTTCGGACAGCGACCGGGAGGTCGCTGCTCCAACTCAAAGCGACCAATGGAGTTTGAAAACATTCCCTAGTCCGCGTGTAAAACCATGACTCCGCTGCCGGCCTGCGGCCCGGGCTTATCTGCGACGGCTGGGATCTCAGCTGAAGCCGAGGCTTCCGCGGTCCGGCTCGTTTGCAACATCACGACCGCCCTTATGGCCGCAGGGTTGCCGGAGTGATCCTGACGGAATTTCTGGGCGATTCGGCGGGCCTCCCACTCCAGCGGGTCCTGCCGGAAAAAGCGGGCCAGCGCCTCCGTCTGGGCGGCCGTGGGAAGTCGCTGGCCCAGCTCCGCCTTGCTCAGGTGCGCCTGGTCCATTCCCGCGGCCGCGGCCACCGCCCGCAAGGGCAGGTCGCTCTGTTCACGTAACTGGCGCAGAAAACTGCCGAAAGTACCTGGCTCCGTGTCCACGCCTTCGTTTTTATACTTTTTTTGGCTAGCCATTATCTGGCTAATATATGTCGAAGCCCGGCTTCAGCGAGCATAATCTCCACGGGGTGCTTTTCGCACCCAAGAGAGGGTCGGTCTCTGGCCTGCCCTTCAGAGCTATTCACAACGGGCCAGAGACCCATCTGCTTTTGACCATGGCCTCGCGTCTGCGGTCGCGTTGCCCTCGCAACGTTCATCGCGCGACAGCGCTTTTCTTTTCCGCCGCCCCGGCTACGGTGCCGGAAGCAATGTTCGCGAACCTGATCCAACTGATCACCGGCCGGCCGCCGCCGGGCGATTACGACCTCGCCTTCGTCAAGGAGGTCGCAATCCGGCTGAAACCCCGGCGCAACCCGCGTATCGAGCGGATCATCCTGCTCGGCTGGGCGCTGATCGCAGGGAAATGCTGGCTGATGACCTGGTTGATCGAAAAATACCGGGTGCCGATCGACCCGTTGTGGGTCGTCGCCCCCACCGTCGCCTTC
The DNA here is from genome assembly GCA_903827245.1 of uncultured Opitutia bacterium. Lineage (GTDB taxonomy): Bacteria > Verrucomicrobiota > Verrucomicrobiia > Opitutales > Opitutaceae > CAIUWA01. The sequence continues at coordinate 128,179 of CAIKHO010000021.1, read as the reverse complement.
GCCTTGCTCTGCACTGCAGTGTATTATTTCGGGCGGACCTGACAGCCCGATTGGCGGTTGCGCCTTGCCCCCGGCTCACTTGCATTCTGCTTTTTCCGTTCCATCCCATGCCTCACGTTCCCGGACTCCGCAGTTGCTACGCCCAAGTCGGCCGCCTCGTTTATTTCGGTCGCATGCTCGACAAGATCCGTCTGCATGCCGCCGGCAAGCTGCCCGCCGATTACCACGGCAACCTTGGCATCGGCTTCGACGGGCGCACCTGCACGTTCCTGGGCGTTGACTACGGTGCATTGAAGTCGCGGGTGCTGGCCGGCGGGACCGACGACGAAATTCTCGCCTGGTGTCATGAACAGGGCGGACCGCGCACCGACGACCAGTGCAACATCTGGTCGCGTTTCTTGATGAAGGTTGGCTGGCGCGACGATCGCTCAGCCATCCTGCAGCAGCGCCTCGTCGCGTTCGGCCTGACGGGAAAACCGATCGAGACGTTCTTCGACCTGAATGAATTCGACGAGGATCGCGATCCCGTCGCCACGCGAGCCTGGGAATTGCCGCCGTCGTGATCCTCCTGCTCATGGGCGTGGCCGGCAGCGGCAAGACGACCATCGGCCTGCAACTGGCCTCGGCGCTGGGCTGGAGCTTTCGCGATGCGGACGATTTCCATCCGGCGGCCAACATTGCCAGGATGAGCGCCGGCCTGCCGCTGACCGATGCCGACCGAGCGCCGTGGCTCGCCGCCATTCGCGGGCATATCGAGGCCTGCCTCGCGCGCGGCGAAAACACCGTTGTGACCTGTTCCGCGCTGAAGGAACGCTACCGCACGCAGCTGGTCACCGACCCGGCCAAGGTGAAGCTGGTGTTCCTCAGCGGCGACTTCGATCTCATCCTAAACCGGCTCAACCAGCGGAAGGACCATTTCATGAAGCCCGAAATGCTCCGGTCACAGTTTGAGGCCCTCGAGGCGCCGCAGGATTCGCTCAGGCTCGATGTGGCGGAAACGCCGGACGCGCTCGTTGGAAAAATCCGGCGGGCGTTCGCATTATGAGTCCGACAGTCACCAAACGGCTCCGCCTGCTCGCCAGCGTCCTCAGTGTGCTGGTCGTGGGAGCGGCTGCGCTCGGCGCCTGGTATTACATCAAGTTTCACGCGAGCCTGCCCCAGCTTGACGGCCAAGCCTCCCTCCCCGGTTTGAGCGGACCCGTCACCGTCACGCGCGATGCCCTCGGTGTGCCGACCCTGCGCGGCGCCAGCCGGCTCGATGTCGCCCGCGCGCTCGGTTACCTCCATGCGCAGGACCGCTTTTTCCAGATGGACACCCTGCGCCGCCACGCTGCCGGCGAACTCGCCGAGATCCTGGGCCCGGCGGCGCTGCCGGTCGACAAGGCCACGCGCCTTTACGGTTTTCGGCCCCTTGCGCGCACTGTGCTGGCTCGCCTCGCCCCCGAGGAACACGCCCTGCTCGACGCCTATGCCACCGGGGTCAACGCCGGCCTCACCGCCCTGCACGCCAAACCATTCGAATATTACCTGCTGCGCACCGAGCCCCAGCCATGGCGGTCCGAGGATTCGGTGCTCTTGATTTACGCCATGACCCTCGAGCTGCAGGATGGCTCCGTTCGCTACGAACGTTCACTCACCGCGCTGCGGGACCATCTCGGCAGTGCCGCGGTGGCGTTTTTCGCCCCGCTCGTTTCCACCGATGACGCCGCGCTTGATGGCAGCACCGCTCCCGCCGCCGCCATGCCGGGCCCGCAGGCGATCGATCTGCGCACGGCGGGCGCTGTCCGGCCGCCCGCCGTCGCCCTGGACGACCCGCCCGCGTTCAGTCCCGGGTCAAACAGTTTTGCCCTCGCCGGCAACCGCACCGCCAGTGGCGCAGCCCTGCTGGCGAATGACATGCATCTCACCCTGCGCGTCCCCAACACCTGGTACCGGGCCTCGTTGGAATGGGGCGGCCACAAGGTCACCGGCGTGACCCTCCCCGGCGCGCCCAGCATCGTGGCCGGCAGCAATGGCCGCATCGCCTGGGGCTTCACCAACGCCTGCGCCGACACGGCCGACCTCGTCACCGTCCAGGTCAGCGTCTATGACCACACGAAATATTCGTCCTACGACGGCCAACAGGCGCCGTTCGAGCAACGAAAGGAAAAGATCCTCGTGAAGGGCGGCGATCCCGTGGAACTCGACACGACCTGGACCGAGTGGGGCCCGATCATCGGCACCGATGAAAAGACCCGGCCGCTCGCCCTGCATTGGGTCGCACAGGATCCGGCCGCGGCGAACTACACGCTGGATGACCTGGAGACGGCCGGTGATGTCGACGAGGCCGTCGCCATTGCGCACCGCTCCGGGATTCCCGCGCAGAATTTCCTCGTGGCCGGCGCCGACGGGCGCATTGCGTGGACCATCGCGGGCCGCCTGCCCAAGCGCTTCGGGTATGACGGGCGCTTTCCCGTGCCGTGGTATTTCGGCGACCGCGGCTGGCGCGGCCTGCTTGCGCCCGACGACGTGCCGGTCATCCGCGGGGACGGCCAGCTCTGGACCGCCAACAACCGTGTCGCCGGCGGCCCGGCGCTCGCCGCGCTCGGCGATGGCGGCTATGACCAGCCGGCCCGCGCGGTGCAAATCCGGGACGACCTGGCCGGCCTGGCCAAGGCCACGCCGAAGGATCTCCTGGCGATCGAGCTCGACGACCGCGCCGTGTTTCTCGCGCGCTGGCAGAAACTGCTGCTGGCCACGCTCACGCCCGAGGTCATCGCGCAAAATAAATCCCGCGCCGAGCTGCGCGCGCTGGTGGAAAAATGGGACGGCCGGGCCAGTCCGGATTCCGTGAGCTACCGCCTGGTCGCCTCGTGGCGGGCCATGGTGAGCGAATTGGTGTTAACCCCCATCTTCGCGCCCTGCGCCGAGTCCTTCGACGGTTTCAGCTGGCGCCGTTTCCATTACGAAGGGGCGCTGTGGACGATGGTACAGGAAAAACCGGCCCATCTGTTGAACCCGGATTTTACGACGTGGAACCAGCTGCTCGTGGCCGCGGTGGACCGCACGGTCGCCCAACTGGACCGGCAGGGCACGACACTGCCGGCGGCCACGTGGGGACAGCTGAACACGGCCGATATCCGCCATCCCCTCGCGGGCGCGCTGCCGTCTTGGTTTTCCAGCTGGCTGAAAATGCCGGCCGATCCCCTGCCCGGCGACGCCGACATGCCCCGCCTGCAGGGCCGGTCGCACGGCGCCAGCCTGCGGCTGGTCGTGTCGCCCGGACATGAGGCCGAGGGCATTTTTGAAATGCCCGGGGGACAGAGCGGACATCCGCTCTCGCCATTCTTCCGCGCCGGCCACGAGGCGTGGGTGCGGGGCGAGGCCACGCCCTTCCTGCCGGGCCAGACCGAGCACACGCTCGAGCTCAGGCCGTAGTCGGTTTGCACAGGAGGAAAACCGAGGCCGACCCGAGGGGAGGAATTCTCGTCTCGGTTCGATCACGGCCTTCCTCCTTCAAACCTGAAAGGCGCCGTTAAACCACAAAGGCACCAAGAGCACAGAGGCCAAGCCGGCAACCGGCCAGGTGGTGTGGCAGTTTAAAAAACGCAGGAGCGGCTCTATGCCGCGATGGCCGCTCTGTGCTCTTTGCCTTTCCGTGGTTCAAATCCGGCCGCGGAATTCAGGTTAAAAATCATTTTGCATTGAGCCCGGCGCGCGTTCGCCGCTACTTCGAGGCGTCGCCGCATGAAGAAAAAGAAACGCATTTACACGGTCTATTTCGCCAGCGAGCTCTTCACCCTGAAGCATCTCATCGGCAACGCCTACCTCGCCGAGGCCATCTATGAGAAGTCGCACGGCAAGTACCTCTGCCAGCTCCCGCAGGACTTCGAGCCCCGCGGCAAGACGCCGCAGGCCGTGCGCGACCAGGATATCCGCGCGCTGGTTTCGTGCGACCTCGCGCTTTTCAACTTCGATGGCGCCGAGCTCGATTCCGGCACGGTGATCGAGTTCATGTTCGCCAAGTTCGCCGACATCCCGTCGGTCATCCTGCGCAGCGACCTGCGGCAGGGCGGCGACGGCACCGACCCGTGGAACCTGATGGCGAGCTTTTATCCGCGCACGATCAACGTGCGCGTCGACAGCCTCATCACGTACAAGACGATCATGCGGCAGCGCCACCGGAAGCTCGACGAGGTCATCCGCCTCGCCGGGCAGCACAGCTCGGCCGACGCCCAGCTGATGTGCGAAAGCATCGCCGCCGCCTGCGTGCGCGCGTTCGACCGCGTCGTCGCCACCGAGCCGGTGATGCAGAAGCACCTCCGCGAGGAGGTCTACAACTGGCTCGCCCTCATGCCCGCCCTGCACGGCAAGGAAAAGGCGCTGCGCAAGGAGTTCGAGCGCTACCTCGAGCACAAGGTGGAGCGGGATTTGCTTTAAAATTACGATTTGCGAAGCCCGATTTGCGAATTCGAAGCCCCCGTCCACGCCTCAATTCGTCAGTCGTACTTCGTAAATCCACCATGCCCGCCCATATTCTCCAGCATCCGCTCGCCGCGCACATCATCACGCACCTGCGCGACAAGACGACCAAGCCGGCCACCTTCCGCACCCTCACTTACCAGCTCAGCCTGCTCCTCGCCATCGAGGCCACGCGCAATCTGGAGACCGCGGAAAAGCTGGTCGACACCCCCCTCGAAACCGTGACCGGTCGTGTGCTGGCCCACCAGCCGATCGTCGTCGTGCCCATCCTCCGCGCCGGCCTCGGGATGGTGCAGCCGTTCCTCGACACCTTTCCCGACGTGAGCGTCGGCTACATCGGCCTCGAGCGCGACCATGAGACCGCGGTCGCGCGCAGCTATTACTGCAAGCTGCCGCCGCTGGCGGGGCGGCATGTGTTTCTGGTCGACCCGATGCTCGCCACAGGCGGCTCGGCCGTGAAGGCCATCGAGGTGGCCAAGTCCAAGGGCGCCACCGACCTCGCGCTGGCGACAATCGTGAGCTCGCCGGAGGGCGTGGCCGAGGTGGAGCAGCACCACCCGGCGGTGAAGATCTTCACCGCCGCCCTCGACCGGACGCTCAACGCCCGGAAATACATCGTCCCCGGCCTGGGCGATTTCGGCGACCGGCTGTACGGGACGTAACGGCAGCTTTCGGCCTCAAGCCGGAGATCTCGGCTATTTTTCCTTCAGCCGCTTCGCCACCAGTTCCTCGGTCGCGAAATCACCCACCTTGCGGCTCAGCTTGAGCTCATCGTCATTCGTGAACTTGCCGGTATACTCGATGCGGATTTCCTGGTCCTGATACTTGAGTAACTCGACGAAGGAGACTTCGTCCTTCGTGGCCTTGACCTCCTTGAGCTCGATCTCGCCCTTCCCGTCCGGCCGCTCAAACGCCGCTTTGCCGGTGAGTTTGCCGGCGTCGGACTTGAATTCGTAGGTGTATTTCTGGGCGCCGATCTGGGTGTCGAACTCGGCCTTCCACTTTCCCGCCAGCTCCGCGGCACGGGCCGATCCGAGACCGGCCAGGACAAACGCGGTGCAAAGGATGATTCGTCGATAAGCTTTCATTGCGGGATCCGGTTTATTTCGTCCGCTTGGCCACGATGTCATAGGTCGCGTAATCGCCGACCTTGCGCGCCAGCTTCAGCTCGTCGTCGCCCGTGAACTTGCCCTTGTATTCGACGCGGACCTCCTGGTCCTGGATCTTGAGCATCTCGACGAACGAAATCTCATCCTTCGTCACCTTGATTTCCTTCAACTCCACCTGGGATGTGGTGCCCTGGCGCTCGCCCGAGGCGGTGCCGGTCAGTTTGTCGCCGGCCCCCTTGAACTCGAAGGTGTATTTCTGCTGCCCGACCTGGGAGTCGAACTCGGATTTCCATTTTCCAGCGAGGTCCGCGGCGTGCGCGGAAACGAAGCCGGCGAGAGCCAGCGCGATAGCAAGGAGGATGCGACGGGATGTTTTCATGGGAGTGACGGCAGTGTTTTTAGATAGGGCAGGTTTTTAACCCGCCTTTGGGACATAGATGAGCGGGTCAAAGACCCGCCCTACTTTCTATATTGATGAGCTTCAGGCAAGTTGGGGCACGACAAAGGGTTTCCGGTATTCGCGGCGGAGGAGCGCGTTCGCCGGAGCGGCGTCGGAGCCGGTGAAGCGTTCCGTCTTCGGGTCGACGGTGAGAGGCAGCCCGAACGTGGCGGTATCCTTGGTGAGGTCGATGCCGTTGGCGCCGAGGTGCTCGTTCAAGCGGCCAAAGACCTCCAGCATGGGCGCGTTGCCCTGGATGCGCTCGCGAATTTCACCGGCGTGCAGGCCGCGGCCGGTGAGGTAGGAGATGTTGCTCGTGTGACAGAGTCCGCCGGACACGCAGCCCTGGCGGACCGGCGCATGGAGATCGGACGCCTTCCGGCTGCGCACGGCGTCGATGAAATTGGCCATGTGGCCGGCAACGCCCTTGAATTCCTTCACCAGCTTGCCGTCCCGATCATAGGCTTGGGCGAGCGAATAGTCGACGGCCGGGACCGAGATGTAGCCGCCCTCGCAGTGAATGATATTCCCGACGGACATGCCCATGAATTTGTCCATGGTGGCGGCCGAAGTGTCGGCCCCGGCGCTTCCCCCCGGTCCCATGGCCATGTTACTGTAGGCATCCGGCTTGGATCCCAGGCCGCGCACTTCAATGATGAGCGGTGCCGCGGGGTAAGCCAGCATCGAGATCAGCGTGTTGGGCGTCTGGCCGTCGTCCACGTAGCCGAACCTGCCGCCCACGGTAAAGACGTGCGGTGCCAGCGCCGTCTCGCCGAGGAAGCGGAGGGCGACATCCGTCTGGTGATTGCCCTGATTGGCCACGTCGCCGTTGCCGGTCACCCATTGCCAGTGCCAGTCATAGTGAAGCCGCGTGCGGCGCAGCGGCTCCAGCGGCGCGGGTCCGCACCAGAGGTCGTAATTCACCGTGGCGGGCACGGCCTGCGGGCCCGTGGTCTTGCCGAGGCTGGTGCGGCGCTTGTAGCAAAGCGCCCGGGCGACTGTGACCTTGCCGATGTTTCCCGCCCGCACCCAGGCGATCGCCTCGGCGATGGCCGGGCTGGAACGGCTTTGGGTGCCGGCCTGCACGAGGCGGTTGTACTTCGTCGATGCCGCGACGATCTGCTGCCCTTCCCAGATGTCGTGGGCCACGGGCTTCTCGAGGAAAACATCCTTGCCCGCCTGCATGGCCCAGATCGCCTGCAGCGCGTGTTGGTGGTTCGGCGTGGCGATGGCCACGACATCGAGGCCGGGCTCGGCCAGCATGTCCCGGAAATCGACGAACTTCTTCGCGTCGGGGTAGGTCTTCGCCACGGCGTCGAGCACCGCCGTGTCCACGTCGCACAGCGCCACGATGCGCACGCCGGGGATCCGGCTCGCTTCCGTGAGCAGGTTCTTGCCGCGGCTATTGATCCCGGCGACGCCGATGCGAAGGTCACCGTTGGCGCCCGACACCTGGCCCCAGCTGCGGGCGCTCAGTGCGGCGCCGGCGGCAACCACCGCGGTGTTTTTGAGGAAGGTACGACGGGTGAGGCGGTTCATGGGGTAAGGATCAGGCTTAAGAGAGGGGAAGGAGCCATCCGGCGGCTCCGCCTAGGATTCAGGCGATCTGGGGAACCGTGAAGGATTTCCGGTACTCGCGCTTGAGCATCGCGTTGGCGGCCGCGGCGTTTGTCCCGGTGAATCGCTCGGTCTGCGAGTCAATCGCCAGCGGCAGTCCGAGCGTGGCCGGTGTCAGGGTCAAATCGACATTGTTGGCGCCGAGGTGCTCAATCATGCGGCCATGGGCCTCGACCAGCGGCTTGTTACCGGCGATCTGCTCCGCCATGGCTCCGGGCGCGGTCGCATGACCGAGCAGGTGTGACACCTGGCCGAGATGACAGAGCGCGCTCGAAAGGTGTCCCTCCTCGATGGGACCGTAGAGTTCCGCCGCCTTCCGGCTGCGGACGCAGTCGATGAAATTCTGCATGTGGCGGTCGACGCCGCGGAATTCCTTCACGACCTTGTCGGCCTGGTCGTAGGCCGTGGCGGTGAAATATTCCTTCGTGACAAGGTAGCCGCCTTCGCAATCGACCACGTTGCCGATGGAGACCCCACGATACTTGTCCATCGAGCCCGCGGCCGCCGTCGCCGCGGACGCCCCGCCGGCGGCACTGGAGGCCAGGCCGTCAGCCTTGGCGGGCAGGCCGCGCACTTCAAAGATCAATGGCGCAGACGGGTAATCGTGAACCACGACCTGCGTGTTGGGGGACTCACCGTCGTCCACGTAACCGAGCCGGCCGCCAATGCTGAGACTGTGGCGCGGCAGGCCGGACTCGCCGAGAAACCAGCGCGCCACGTCCATCTGGTGGATGCCTTGGTTGCCGACATCGCCGTTGCCGGTGAGATTGACCCAATGCCAGTCATAGTGGAGACGCTTGCGCCGGAGCGGAACCACGGGTGCGGGACCGGACCAGAGGTCGTAGTTGACGGTGGTCGGCAGCGGCTGTTCCCCCTCGGTCTTGCCGATCGAGTCGCGGCGCTTGTAACAGAAACCGCGCGATGCAGTGACCTTGCCGAGATGGCCGGCGCGAATCCATGCGACCGCTTCCTGCAATCCCTCGCCGGAACGGATCTGTGTGCCGGCCTGCACGATGCGGTTGTATTTCTTCGCGGCGGCCACGACCTGCCGGCCCTCCCAGATTTCGTGCGAAACGGGTTTCTCCAGGTAGACATCCTTCCCGGCCTGCATGGCCCAGATGGCGGCGAGCGCGTGCCAGTGGTTCGGCGTGGCAATCGTGACCGCGTCGATGTCCGCCGAGGTGAAAAGCTCGCGCAAGTCGGTGTAGGTTTTGATCGACGCGCCCTTTTCGCCGACGGACTGCTTCGCCCGGTCAAGGACCGCGGTGTCGGGGTCGCACAGCGCGACGAGCCGCACGCCCTTGAGGGCGAGGAGGCTGGTGACATGGTTTCGCCCACGGCCGTTGAGCCCGAGGACGGCAACGCGGATGTCACCGTTGGCCCCGGCGACCTGGGCCCAGGAACGGGCGGAAAAAGCGGCAGCGCCAGCCGCCAGCGCGGAGGTTTGGAGAAAAGCGCGGCGGGAAAGATGGTTCATGCGATGGCGAGTTGACGTCTGTTCCAGGAACGATGAGCAACCCAATTGGAGCTGGCCACCAACGGGTTATTTTCCCGCCGCGTACTCGGTGTAGCGTTCGGCAAGCTGCGCCGCTTTCTCATCTCCCAGATGGAAGTAGAAGCGGTAGCGCAGGGTAAGGCTGCCGCCCGCCGGGATCGTGTAATCTCCGAGGTGCGGCTGGGCGGGGAGGTTCTCGAACTCGTGCTGGCCGAAGGGATTCGCGCCGAACAGACCGTAGTCCCGGGCCATCCACCAAGTGGGATGCCGCAGGTTCTGCGGGTGGTCGAAGATCGCGATGCCGTAGGTCTTGCCGTTGTGCTCGGCGTGGTAGTCGCACCAGTCGGCCCGGGTGCCCCAAGCCTTCGCATCGAGGGCGCCCTTCGCCGTGACGATGTGCCCGCTGCCGCCGGTGTCCACGCCCTTGACCTTGTGCGACATGGTCAGCCACTGCGCGACCCGTGTGGCCATGGTGCCGTCCTTGTTGTCGCCGATGAGCAGGGGTTCGCCGGGCAGGGCGTGCAGCGTGATCTCAAAATCGATGAAGCGGCCCGCCGGGCCGGCCGAGAACCTGACCGTGCGTTCGTCGGTGGCGACGAGCCGGCCGTCGGGCGCCAGCATGCGGTCGTGCACGCGGATGACCCCGGTCGCCCCGCTGGTTGTCTCCACGACCCCGTCGACCGCGGTCCGGCCCTTTTCCTTCGGCGAGTGGCCGGCGTCGCCGTCGCCCTCGTTCCAGAAATCGATCCCGCCGACCATGCTGTGGGCGAACCAGAACGAGCGCTGCCACGGATGATCGTCGTCCTCTCCGGGCGTCTTCTTCATCGGGAAGTCGCGCGTGAGCGGCGTGCCATCGGGAGCGAGCACCGGGTAGCAGTAGGAGCGCGAGGCACCGTCACCGAAAATATACTCGGTGAAGAGCTGTCCGCCGATCTCGACCCGCACGCGGTCGTCGAGACGGGTCAGCTTGACGTTGGGGTTGGCATCGGTCGCCGCCACGGCCGCCAAGGGCGCGCCGAGCAGCAACACGATCAGGGGTAATAGTCGTGTTTTCAAGGTAACCCCCAGCCCAACCATTCGGCTTGGGGGCGGCAACCGCAAAGATGTCCGGGAAACCCACGCCCTGAAAGCCGGGCTCGTTTCCAAAATGGATTCCTTCCCCATTGGCGCCAGCGGGAAGAGCGCAGCCAAACTGATGGCAGATAGTGGGGTGGCGACCTCCCAGTCGCCCTGCGAAGTCTCGGCGAAGAAGGGTCGCCGGCCGACGCGACGGGGACGTCGCATCCCCACCAAATGGTCACTCCTCCAGCCAGCCGCCGGTCGCCTGAATCGCGGCCGGTTCACCCCGGCGCGTGATCCATGCTGCCAGCGCGCGTCGCGGGGCGGAATTTTCCGCCGGGCGGGGCAGGGCGAATTCCGCCCGGAGCACGCCGTCCGCCACCGCCAGTTCATGGCTCGCCAGCGCGAGGGCCACGAATTCGTGCCGCAGCGTTTCCCCGCGATTTTCCCCCGCGGTCACATGGGACGCGATGCCTCCGCCCAGCCAGACGAGATGCACCTCATAAGCCGTCCGGCTGGCGGTTGTCGGCGTGAATTCCACCCGGCACTTCCCGTCGGTACCGAGGATGACGGTCAGCACCCCCGGCGCCGCCCCGGCCGGGGCGCGAAGATCCATCCCGGCCCGCGCCTCCGCCCCGTTGCGCACTACGCAGGGCGTGTAGACTGAGCCCGAGCCCCAAGCCGCCGAGTAGGCATATTCGCGCTGGGTAAACTCGCGGGTCGCAAAGCGGTCGGGCCAGCCGAGCCGGTCCCAGTAATTGACGTGGAATTCGACCGGCACGAAATCGCGCCACAGGCCGGGCTCGTCGCGCAGCGTGGCGAGCCAGCGCTCGGCGGGCGGGCACGAACTGCAGCCCTCGCTGGTGTAAAGTTCGATCAGGGCCGTATGCGCCGGGCCGCTGGAAAACCGTTGCGCGTGCACCGTCACCCCCATACCCGCCACCAGCACCGCGCCAAAAAACAAAAAGGGTCTCATGCCTGCATGAGACGCGGGGAGGAGGATTTATTCCGCGCGCCGGGTCGCGCCCTCACTTCCAGTTCAGCAGCAGCCGGGTGAAATAGGCGGTGTCGAGCTTGTCGACCCGCGTGCCTGGCCGGCTGTTATAATCGTTCGAAACCCCCAGGCGCAGTTTCCACGCCGGGCTGGCCAGGGGCACCTCATAGAAACTCTCGTGCGTGAGGTGGTAGTTGCTGAAATCCTGAAAGCCCGGGACGTAGGAAAGGCGGTTCACCATTTTGCCTTTGCCGAACTCCAGCTCATGATTGAGGCCAAAATCGAGGCCGGCCGAACTCAAATCGGCCGTCAGCGGGTTCTTGTAGTCCTCATAGCGGAACGAGAGACCGGCGCGGACCGTCAGGAGGTGCTTTGACAGCTTGATCAGGTCGTAGCCGTAACCGGCTGCGGACGTGTTGTAGAAGTGGATGTCCTTGATGCGGTCGAAGCCGCCTTCATCGCGGACGTACCAGGAGGCGCGTTTTTCGAAGTTGTTCGAGAAGTCGATGCCGGCCTTGAACTGGTCGGCGGACTTCTGGTTGTCCGTGACCTGCCGGTTGTAATCGGTGTAGAGCGCGAGCACGTCGTGCGGGCTGGTGAGGGTGGCCCGGAAGGCGCCGGCCGTGCCCAGCTGGTTCTTGTTGCCGGAGGTGCCGCTGACATCGACCGAGGCCACGTAACTCCAGTGGCGGCGGAGCGCCACCACGGCAGGATCCTCGGCGCCGACGGCCCATGAGGCGGCGATCTTGCCGACCTGGGTTTTGATCGTGCCGTCGGTACCGGTGATCTGCAGCGTACCGCCATCGCCGGAAAGCTTGCCGGCCAGGTGGGTGCCGCTGTCGAGGCGAACGGCGAGAGGCGCATCCGTCATGATGGCCGTCACTTCGGACTGCTTGATGGTGATCGTGCCGGCATAATCCGTGTCAACGACCACACCGCCGGCCTCGATCTTGGTCACTTTACCCACGATCCGGGCGCCATTCCTGGTTTCGATCACGTCAGCGGACAGCTGGGCGGCAAACATGATTGCCATCAGGGAGGCGAGGAACGCCCGGGAAGTTTTCATCAGGTGCATGGTGGAACGAAAAAGGGATTGAGTGAGCAGCCAAGGGAGAGGCCTAGTCAAACTCCGACTGTGCCTGCCGTAATATTTAAGTGGCGCCCGCGCCCATCGCAGGGCCGCAGTCCCGAAACCGCTGCTCGACACCTTGGCCTGCTGGCCCTTGCCTCGCGCAAACGCCCGCCCAATGTCCGCGCCCGTCCAACGTCCCGCCCTCATCGTCGCCGACCGCTGGCGCGACTATCAATTGCTCGAATGCGGCGACGGCCTGAAGCAGGAGCGCTGGGGTCCGTACACCCTGGTCCGGCCCGACCCGCAGATCATCTGGCCGCGGCATGGTGCGGCACCTTCGGCCAAATGGGAAGACTGGGACGGTTTCTACCACCGCAGCGAACAAGGCGGGGGGAAATGGGAGTTCCGCCGCGCCCTGCCGGATCATTGGACGATCGGCTATGGCCCGCTCACGTTCAAAATTCACCCCACCTCCTTCAAGCACACCGGGCTTTTCCCGGAACAGGCCGTGAACTGGGACTGGTTCGGCGCGAAAATAAAGGCGGCCCGGGCCGCCGGGCGCGAAGTTTCGGTGCTGAACCTCTTCGGCTACACCGGCGCAGCCACGGTCGCCGCCGCCGCCGCGGGGGCCACCGTCTGCCATGTCGACGCCGCCGAGGGCATGGTAAAATGGTGCCGCGAAAACGCCACCCTCAGCGGACTGGCCGACGCACCCATCCGCTATATCACGGACGACTGCCTGAAATTCGCGCGTCGCGAGCTGAAGCGCGGCCGCCGTTACGATGCCGTCATCATGGACCCGCCGACCTACGGCCGCGGCAGCACCGGCGAGATGTGGAAGCTCGAGGATAACCTCTGGGAGCTGCTGCTCGAGTGCCGCGAGCTGCTCAGCGCCCAACCGCTCTTTTTTCTCGTCAACGCCTACACCGCCCGCCTCTCGCCGACCGTCGTGGCCAACCTGCTCTCGGAACTCTTCACCGGACGCGGCGGCACCATTACCGCCGGCGAGGTCGGCCTGCCCGTGAGGGCCGACGGCAAGGTCCTGCCCTGCGGGATCTACGGCCGGTGGGAGAGTTGACCAAGATCTCTCTCGTTCCTCTGAATCCTTCCCGCTTTTCTCGTCCGTCATGTCTTTCCTGCCCGAATCCTACTACCATCGCGCCAATGAACTCCTCGCGCAGGCCTGGTCGGCCAACGCCCCGGTCATCGCCCGGTTGGCTCCGGTCATCGGCGCCTCGATCGCGAAGGGCGGCGTGGTGCACACCTTCGGCAGCGGGCACAGCGAGCTCATCTCGCGCGAGATCATCGGGCGCGCCGGCGGTCTCGTCTGCGTCACGGGCATGATCGACCCCACCGGCGGGTTCATCGAGAACCTGCCCGGTTATGGCGCAAAGCTCGCCGAGCGCTATGACCGCCAGTACCAGCTCCTGGCCGGCGAGGTCATCATCGTGATTTCCAACTCCGGCAAGAACGGTTCGCCGATCGACGTCGCACTCCACGCGCGGCAAAAGGGCCTCACGGTCGTCGCCCTGACCTGCCTCGCCATGTCCAGGGTCACGCCTTCGCAGCATCCCGGCGGCAAACGTCTCTTTGAGGTCGCCGACCATGTCCTCGACAACGGCGGCGTGCCGGGCGACGCGATCGTCGAGGTCCTGCCGGCGGCCGCGGGCCAGCCCGCCGACTTGTCCGTGAAGGCAGGGCCGACCTCCACGTTCATCGGCTGCTCCGTGCTCAACTGGCTCATGCTCGCGGTCATCGACTGGCTGAAGGCCGGCGGGCACCCGCTGCCGATCCTGCGCAGCCAGAACCTGCCCGGGGCAATCGAGCATAACCGCGAGCTCGCCCAAAAATACAAGGGCCGCCTCAGCCGCCAGCTGGCCTAAGGTTTTGCTTTTACAGGAGGAGACGGAGGGAACAAAGAAAGGGCCCGGGCCTGCGCTCCGTTTTCCTCGTCATCTTCCGTCACCACCCAATCCATGAGCTTCAAAATCGGCGTTGATGGCGGCGGCACCAAGACCGAGTGCGTCCTCGTCGACCGCGAGGGCACGGTGGTCGCGGTCCATGTCGGCGCCGGCAGCAACCCGAGCCTCGTGGGCCCCGACCAGGCCCGCTCGATCGTTTCCGCCGCGCTGGACTCGCTCCGCGCGCAGGCCTCGACCCACGACAGCGGCGTTACGCGCGCGCCATTCGGTCCGGCGCCTGAAATCACCTCCACCTTGCTCTGCATGGCAGGCAGCCGGCCTTTCTGGGGCGAGTTTGCCGCGGGCCTGAGCGGCTTCGGCCGCATCACGGCCCTCGACGACTCCCTGCCGGTCCTGGAGCTTGCGACCCACGGCAAGCCCGGCCTCGTGCTGCATGCCGGCACGGGCTCGTTTGTCGCCGCCCGCGCGCCGGACGGCTCGGTGCATTACGCCGGCGGGCTCGGCTGGCGTTTCGACGACCCGGGCAGCGGCTACGACATCGGCCGGCGGGCCATCGCGCGCGCCCTGCTCGAACTCCAGGGCTGGTCGCCGGCCTCGCGCCTCGGCCCGCTCCTGCGCGAGCACACGGGGCTGACCACGGCCACGGACATTACGCGCTCGTTCTATGGGGATCCCCTGCCCAACCAGAAGATCGCCGGGTTCGCCCCCGCCGTGCTGCGCGCCGCCGGTGAACGCGACCACGCGGCGCTGCAGATCGTCCTGCAGTCGGTCGCGGGGCTGCTCGACCTCGCCACCCATGTGGCCGAGAAATTATTCACCGCCAGCCTGCTCGACACCGTGCGCACCGGCCTGAGCGGGCCGATCCTCACCCATCCCGTCGTGGTGGAAGCGCTCACGCTTCGCTCCGCGCTTCCGCTCGCCCCGGTCGAGGGCAAGCCCATTGAGGGCGTCCGCCGGCTGCTCGACAAGTACTGAGGAAACGCCCGGCCCGGGCGGCTTGGCCGCGCCCCACCCCGCCTGGCTATTTTGTGCACGCCGTCGCTTCTTCACCCCCGATCCTCACCGAGGACGAATGGCTCGAACAGCGCCGCCGTCATGAGGCGCGGGTCCGGGCCTGGATCGAGCCGCACCGGACCCGCGCGGCGCGGGGGGAAAAGCATCCCGTGCACGATTTCCTTTTCAGCTACTATGCCTTCCGGCCCGCGTGGCTCCTCCGCTGGCATCCCGGGCCCGACGTCCTGCTCGCGGGCCCCGCGGCGCGCGAGTTTCTCCGCTGGCCGGGATATCGCGAAACAGCCGGGGGCGTGATGATGGACCCGGCGGCGCTGCCGGCGCGCCGCCGTGAGTTTGTCGCGTGGCTGCGCGACCTGCTGGAAACGATGCAGGCCCGGCCGGCCTTCTTCGGCTGCTTCGGGCTCCACGAGTGGGCCATGGTCTACCGGCAGACCCCGGAACAGGTCCGCCACAACGCATGGCCGCTGCGCTTCCCGCCGGACGAACTCGCGCGCATCGTTGAGGGCTCGCCCATCTGCTGCACGCATTTCGACGCGTTCCGGTTTTTCACCGAACCGGCCCGGCCGCTGAACAAGATCCAGCCCGACCGCGCCACCATGCCGCAGCACGAGCAGCGCGGCTGCCTGCATGCCAACATGGACCTCTACAAGTGGTCCTTCAAACTCGCGCCCTTCAGCCCGGCGGAACTGGTCGCCGATTGCTTCGCACTCGCCCGCGACATCCGCGAGGCGGACATGCGCGCGAGCCCCTACGATTTGAGCGCGCTCGGATTCACCCCGATCGCGATCGAAACGCCGGGCGGCCGCGCCGAATATGAATCGCACCAGCGCGCCTTCGCCATCCGCGGCGAACCGCTGCGCGCCCGGCTCCTCGCCCTCTGCGAGCGGTTGCTAGCCCAAACGTGAAGATTTTATTCGTTGGAAGCAGGGTAGGGCGCGGACTCCGTTCCGCGCCGGGCATGAGGACGGAACCGATCCAACAACAAACAGCTCCGTCTCGACTCCGTGATATGCCCGGCGGCGAGCGGAGTCGCCGCCTACCGGCTGAACATGCCACGGAACTCGCCGGGATTGCGCCCCGCCGGTGCCGCCGCCTACCCTCATCCCATGGGCGCGCCCCCGATCAATTCACCGCAGGCCCCGCGGACGCAGAAAAAGCCGAGTTTCCCGGTGCGCGACGGCCTGCGCGACTATCTGCGCCGGTACAAACGCGAAACCGCGCTCTCCGTCACCTACGAGCGGCTGCGCGGTTTCCACGAGGCCATCCCGCTGCCCGACGACGCCGGCAAACCCACGCTCTGGGACTCGGTCGTCTACGAGTCCTCCGAGATGCCGGCGCTCAACGAGGACCTGAAGCACATCTATGCCCTGCTGAAGGTCGACGGCGCCTTCTCCGTCGTGCAGCACCTTTACGTCGACCGCATCGATTTCTGCACTTTCGGCAACTCGATGCCCTTCCGGGTCCGGATCGTGAATCCCTACAACGACAACCAGGATTATTTCTATGTGAAGAAGGCGGACGCCTCGCGGGTCTACGGCCTGGAGCTGGAGCATCTGCTCTCGCCGAACCGCCTGAATTTCATAACCAGCGGCAGCACGCTCATCGAGGAACACATCCCGGGCATCCCCGGCGATGTCTTCATCACCAGCTGGCTGAAACGCGGTGAGTTGAAACCCATCCGCGTCGCCAAGGAGCTGGTGAAGTTCAACGAGCGCTGCTTCGTACGCCTGCTCGGCGACATGCGCTCCTATAATTTCGTGTTCGTCGTCACGCCCGACTTCGAGGACGCGCAGCTGCGTATCCGCGCGATGGATTTTGACCAGCAGAGTTACAACGGCCGGAAGAACTTTTACCTGCCGCAGTTCTTCAAGGAAAACACCGCCCTCGCCCTTTTCTGCTCGAAGGTCCTGCACCCGACCGCTGCGTACCAGTACCAGCGCGAGGAACAGACCCTCCTGCTCCACCGCGCCTCCCTCGCCGCCGACCGGCTCGGCCGGTTGCTGTACGAGATGGCGCAGGACCCCATCGCCCCGCCGGAAAATGTGCATCTGCTCCGTGAAAGCCTCGCCGAGCACTACGACCGGCCCGAATACCTCAAGTGCGAGTCCATGGGCGAACTCGTCCGCGAAAACCTCGAGTCGATCCGCCGCCATGTCGGCCGCTCGCCAACCGGAGCCGCACCCGTCGGCCCGATGAACTAGGGCGATTTTTCAAACCTTGTCCGTCCTTCTCGGTTTACCTTGGACCGACTCCCGTAAAATTTCCGATTCCAATCCGTCGCACAGGAAACAAATCGAGATCGGAAAAGTCGGGTCGGTCGGCAGCCGGCACCTGTCTTTATCAACCCACCGCGCGCGCGCGGGCCTGGGCGACGATTTTCAGCAGCTCGGCGAAGTCCTCGTCGCGGGTCCGGCTCTCGATGATGAAATCAAACTTGGGCGCCTCGCGCAGCTCCGCCTCGGCCGTGGCCATCCGGCGCGCAATCTCGGCCTCGTCGTCCTTGCCGCGGGCGCGCATCCGGGCGAAGAGACGCTCGTGGTCCACGACAATGAAGACGGTGCTCATGCTGCGGCGCAGCACCGGGTGGGCCGCGGCCGCGCGGCGGAAGCTCTCCACGCCCTGCACGTCGACGCTGAGCACGAGGCTCTGCCCGCGGGCCAGCGGCTCGAGCACGCTGGCGGCCAGGGTGCCGTAGCGCCGCTGCCCGTGGACCCAGGCCCACTCGAGGAATTCGCCCGCGGCGATCTTGGCGTCAAACTCCGCCGGCGTGAAAAAATGGTAGTGCACGCCGTGGGCCTCGCCGGCCCGCGGTGCACGCGTCGTCGTGGTGACCACCCGCCGGAAATCCGCCACCTCGTCGACCAGCCGGTCGCAGAGCGTGCTCTTGCCCGATCCGGCCGGGCCGGCGATGACGATCAGGACGGGCGCCTGCACGCCGGAGGCCGCGGAGGCGCGAGGCGTGGGGCTTGAAGCTTCAGGCTTGGGCATGACGGGAGAGTCCTTGATCGTGGGTTTGGCCTCGCGCCTCAAGCCTCATGCCGCGCGCCTTCAATAGGTGAACGCCACGGCCGCGAGCAACAGTCCATAGGCCAGCAGGGCGCCGCCCACGAGGCGGGGCCGACCGTTCGTGCGGAACAGCCATTCAATAAAGTCACGGAGGCGCCACGGTTGCGCCCCGAGCCAGATGGCGGCGGCGAGCGCGAGAAAGACGGGCGTGACCATGAAGAGCCGCTGCGGCCGGTCGTATTCCATGTAGGCCGCATCCAGCAACGGCGTCGCCCCGACCAGCACCAGCACGCACAGGCCGCGCACCGCGAGGAAATCCGGTACGCAATAGAAGGACAGCACCGCGATCGCCGCGAACACGATGAAAAGGATGCCGCGATAATCGCCGAAATCCGCGGGGGAAAGGTGCCAGACGCGGTAGAGGAACCAGGCCGCACCCCCGCCGAAGAAAACATACGCCGCGCCGGTGGAACGCGGGAACCCCTTCACCACCGAGTTCACCCCCGAGTTGTTCGCCAGCAGCGCCGCGCCCAGCGCGATCAGGAGCAGGCCGGGGAGGAGGGTGGCGAGGGTGAGGGACATTGAGGAAAGTCGAGAGTTGAGAGCTTAGAGCCGGGGGACGGAAGCTGAAAGAGTCCGGCTCTGGACTCTTGACTCTGGGCTCTCGACTCCGATCAGCACCAGCTCCCCATACAGCGTGCTCGGCGTCGCCCGGTCGATCTTCAGGGGCACCAGCTGCCCGATGAGACGGGAATTTGCCTCGAAGACCGCCACGCGGTTGCCGCGCGTGCGGCCGGTGAAGCGGCGGCCGGTCTTGTCCGGGCCGTCGACCAGCACCTCCTCCACATGGCCGAGCAACGTGGCGTTGCGCCGCACGGAATTCCGTTCGAGCACGTCGAGCAGCGCCTGGTTGCGCGACTCCTTCACCGCCTCTGATACCTGGTCCGCCATCGTGGCGGCTGGCGTGCCCGTGCGAACCGAATATTTGAAGATGTACGCCATGTCGTAGTTCACGGCCTCGAAGAGCTCGCGCGTTTGCGCGAAGTCCTCCTCCGTCTCCCCCGGGAAGCCGACGATGATGTCCGTGGAAAAATACATGTCGGGGCGCACCGCACGCAGCGCGTCGACGATCTCGCGGTAGCGTTCGCGGGTGTAAGGCCGGTTCATCGCGCGGAGGATGCGGTTGCTGCCGGACTGCATCGGCAGGTGCACGTAGCCGCAGAGCTTCGGCAGCCTGCCGTAGGCCTCGACGAGGTCGTCTTTGAACCCCCGCGGATGCGGCGACGTGAAGCGGATGCGCTCGATGCCGCCGAGCGCATGCACGCGGTCGAGCAATTGCACGAAGGGCGACACGCCGTCCGTGTGCACGTAGTCGCGGCGGCCATAGCTGGTGACGATCTGCCCGAGCAGGGTGATCTCCCGCACGCCGCGCTCCGCCAGCGCCCGACACTCGGCCACGATCTCGTCCATCGGCCGCGAGCGCTCGTCCCCGCGGGTCTTCGGCACGATGCAGAACGCGCAGTCCATGTTGCAGCCCTGCTGGATTGAGACGAACGCGCTGACCTGCGGCGGCGCCTCGGCCCCGGCATCGGCGTCCTGCATCAGCACGTGGTCGCGAATGGTGTTCTGCGAGCCGGCCTCCTCGGCGATGTCGACGATGGTCTCGCCGACCGGCACGCCGGCCGCGCGGGCGGCGCGCAGGTTGTCGAGGTAGCCGGGCACCTGGTGGAATTTCTGCGTGCCGATGATGAGGTCGAGGTCGGGCAATTTTTCCAAAAGCTCCGCGCCGCGGTTCTGGGCCATGCAGCCGAGGATCCCGAGGATGAAATCGGGGTTCTTCTTCTTTCGCTTCTGGAGGTAGCCGGCCTTGCCGATCGCCTTCTGCTCGGCGGCGTCCCGGACGCTGCAGGTGTTGAGCAGCAGGATGTCGCAGTCGGCCTCGTCCGCCACGATCCGGTAGCCCCGGGCGCGCAGCATCGCCGCGACAGCCTCGCTGTCGCGCTCATTCATCTGGCAGCCATAGGTCTTGATGAAGACGCGGTTCACGCTTGGGAAGGGTTCTAGCTACCCGCTGCGGCAGGAGGGTCAACGCGGATCGGGGTCCGATCGTCCCCTAATTTCACCTCCGTCGGGTCTTATCGTTCTCGTTCTTCGTTCTCCCCCCGAAGGCCAATCCGAGAACGAGGAACGATTACGAAAATGAGAACGATTGATTCGGATCGCCGATGAAACCGGATCTCCCTGGCCGGATCCATGCAGTCGGCTGGAGACCGGACTGGACCCGACAAGGCCCGCCGTTGCCGTTTGCCCGGATCATGGCATGGTTCGCAGTCATGCGCACGCGATGGATCATCGGGCTGGCCGGCTGCTCCCTCGCGGCGGGCGCGGAGGCGCCCGCTCCACCGCCGGACACCGACCAACTCTTCCGGCTCGGCCAGCAGGCCTTCGAACAATTTGCCCCGCCGGAAATCAAGGCGCAGCTGGCGTTTCCGACCAAGGAGCAGTGGGACACGTTTGGCACCCGGCTCCAGCACGCCCTGGATAACAATTCGCTGGAGGAACTCGCAGCCTATGAGCCCGAAGTCCGCACCGCGCTCACCGCCCTGCGCGCCCTGCCGGGTTACGAGGACTACGCCGACTGGCTGGAGCAACGCCTCGACGAGATTCAGGGTGCACAGGAGGCCGCGGCGCCCCCCAAGGCGACCATGCCCGGCCAGTCCGCGGTTCGCATCTCCCAGACCGCGATTCCCCACTACGACCTGTGGCTGGCCCGCGTGCGCGGCCGTCCGGTGCCCGCCGGGGCCGCGGCACTGATGCCCCGGCTGCAGACGGCCTTCGCGGCCGAGGGGGTGCCACCCGAACTGGCGTGGCTGGCCGAGGCGGAATCCTCCTTGAACCCCACGGCGCGCAGCCCCGCCGGGGCCCGGGGCTTGTTTCAATTCATGCCCGACACCGCGCACGACCTGGGCCTCGGCACCGTGCTGCCCGACGACCGCACCGATCCGGAAAAATCCGCCCACGCCGCCGCACGCTATTTGCGCACGCTATACACGAGGTTCGGCAACTGGCCGCTGACCCTCGCGGCCTACAATGCCGGCGAAGGCCGCGTGAGCCGCACGCTTGCCTCGCGTGGCGCGAGTGATTTCGCCGGCGCGGCGCCAAGCCTGCCCGCCGAGACCCGCATGTATGTCCCCAAGGTCTGCGCCTTGGTCGCCCTTCGCACCGGAGTCACGCCGGAAAAACTTCCTCCACCCCGTCTGTGAGCTGGCGGTGGGCTTTGTATGGGGCTTTGTGCCCCAACGAAATTTTTCCTCACCCGGCCGGGGTATAAAGCCCCCCCATCGTTCAGCGTGTAGGGCTAAAAAATCCGAAAGGTGGCCGCCGACCTCCGGGCGGCGGCGGCTCGATGCATGTGCGGCCGGGCCCATAGATCGCGTCGCCCGACTGATCGAATCCTGACGCGGACGAATGGCCATCCGTCCCTGCCCTTCATGCGGACAGCGACCGGGAGGTCGCTGCTCCAATTGAAGCCATTCGAGCCGGTTTTTCACAGGAGGGGAGCCGAGGACGATCCAAGGATTCGCTCGTCCGATCCCGGATCGCCCTCGGCTTCCCTCCTGTGAAATTCCGAAACAGCGGGCGGAGCTTTGCGCTCCGACGGAATTCTCCCGCACCCATCTCGCCGGCCGCACCGCGGTCGCGACCGTCCATTTTGCCATGCGCCGCGGGCAAATATAGTTTCGCCACGACTGGGTCCGCCGCTTTGTTCGTGGCATGGGATTTCTCGACCGATTGACTGGAAAGAAGCCGGGACTGGCGGCCACGCCGGAAGCAAAGAGTCCACCCGCACCGGCCCCAGTACCGGAAGCCACACTCGTCGCTCCGGCCGCCGCTGGCGGTGTCATGCCGCGGCTGGCGGAGGCGCGCGGCAAACTCGAGGTCCGGGATTTACCCGGCGCCATGGCCATCTATGAGGAGGTGCTCGCCGCGGCCGGCGACCGCGCGGACGTCCTCGTGACCATCTCGGGCGATCTCGGCTCCAGCGGCCATCTCCTGCCGATCATCGAGCTCGTCGCCCCGCGCTACGATGCCCGGCGCCATGGCCCGGCGACCGGCCTGAACCTCTTGCAGGCCTACCTGGCCCTGCGCCAGGCAGGTGCCGCGCAGCATGTGCTCGATCTCCTGTTCGAGCTCAACCGGCCCGAGCTCGAGGAGCGCCTGTACGGCTTTTCCAACGCCATCGCCGACCTGATGGCAGCGCCGTCGGCTCCCCGCGAAACGCTCAGCGACGAGACCACCGCGGAGGTACCGAAGGTCGCCCTCGTGAGCATCAGCAAGCCGATCTGGTTCTACGGACTCGAGCCCATGGCCGCCGAGTTGCTGCCGCCGAAGGAAGGCCGGCTGCGCCGCGTGGCCTTCGCCCAGCTCGCCCTGCCGGGCGCCTACCGCGATGTCGATGCGGCCATGCGCCAGCCCGAGGACGAACTCGGGCGGCTGTCGCGGGGCATCCCGCTCTGGCTCGCCGAGGCCTTTTATTTTTCACCCCACTACGCGCCCATCGCCGCCATTGGCCTGCTCGACGATCCCGCCCACGGCAAGTCGTACGTCGTGTTCAACACCGAGTGGTCGACCGCCAACCTCCAGCAGCTGGTCGACTCCGCCACCGACGGCCTCGACTATATCTTCACCGGCGCGCTGCAGCACCACGCGGGTGACTTCGAGCTGCTGATGCGCGTGTTCGAGGTGAAAAAATTCCGCGAGCGCAAGACCTTCACCGCCCGCTGGACCCCGTCCACGGCCGACGCCGCACTGGCCCAGCTGCACCAGGAAATCAGCCAGTTCATGGAGTGGTCGCCGGAAAAAAGCGGCCTCCCGTATGTCCCGACCTCCGAGCCGCGCACCTGGCTGGACACGCTGGGCGCCTCGCTGTCGCTCTTTCTCTCCGATAAAAAACTGCTGCCGACGGCCCAGCTCGCCCCGCTTGGACCGGTGTTTGAATCGACTGCGCCGCTCGTCATGGTCCGCCCGGCGGCGTCGCTGGCGTGGCTGACCCTGCGCGCCCGCGCCAAGGGCCTCGGCGTTGAGCCCGCACTGCCGGACGTGCGTTTCTCCTCCCACCCGCTGGTCGCGCAGGTCCGGCAGGTGCTCGGGCTGTAGGGGTGTTGCTTGACGACACCCTGGCTTGGCCGCTTCCGGAGGGCGTCCGCAAGGAACGCCCCTACACCCGGCATGCAGGAGCCTGCCCCGCAACCTCTCGCGACCCATTCAAGCTTCCGCCACCGCCAGCTGCCCGCAGCCCGCGGCGATATCGATGCCCCGGCGCTGGCGCACGGTGCTCGGCAGCTTGAATTCATCCGCGAGGATTTTCTGGAACCGTTTCGCGGCCTCGCTGCGCGTGGGCGCGCCCGCGTAGCCGGCGGTCGGATTGAGCGGGATGAGGTTCACCTGCGCGGGAAGCCCGCGCAGCAGCCGGCCGACCGCGTAAGCATGTTCGGGCGAGTCGTTTTTTCCCTCGATCAGCGTCCACTCGTAGAAAATCCGGCGGCCGGTGCGCTCGCTGTACGTCCGGCAGGCGGCGATGAGTTCGTCGAGCGGCCATTTCTTCGCCGCCGGTACCAGCGCGACCCGTTCCGCCTGCGTGGCCGCATGCAATGAAACCGCAAGGTGCAGCGGCCGCTTCTCGCCGGCCAGCCGCAGGATGCCCGGCACGACGCCGACCGTGCTGAGCGTGATGCGCTCCGACCCGAGGGCGAGGCCACCGGGATCGCGCAGGATGTCGACCGCCTGCATCACCGCGTCGTAATTATGCAGCGGCTCGCCCATGCCCATGAGCACGATGTTGCGCAGACGGACACCTGCATCCGATCCAGGCGACTTGTCACCTAATAGGTGACAAGTCCCAACGGTAGTCCTGGGTTCGCGCAATGCCCGCGCCACGTGAACGGCCTGCGCCACGATCTCACCCGGGGTGAGGTGGCGGGTGTAGCCCATCTGGCCCGTGGCGCAGAAGACGCAGCCCATCGCGCAGCCGACCTGGCTGCTCACGCAGGCGGTCACACGGCCCGAGTAGCGCATCAGCACGGTCTCGATGCGCTCGCCATCCGCCAGGGCCAGGAGGTATTTCCGCGTGAAGCCGTCGCTCGAATCCGTTTCCAGTGCGGTGGGCAGCAGTCCCAGCCTGGCCCCGGCCGTGAGACGGGCCCGCACTTTCGCGGGCAGGTCGGGCATGTCGTCAAACGAGTCCTTCAGCTCCAGGTAGAGGTAGGCCCACAGTCTCCTGACATGCATGCCGTTGAAACCCCAGCGCACGAGCTGCTGGCGCAGGGCTTCGCGCGTGAAATCGTAGAGATTGATGCGGGAGTGGGACATGCCGGTGCCGGCCTGAAGAAACGGGGATTATTTCCCATGTCGAGGTTTGCGCCCCCGCCATCGCGTGCGAGGATGCCGGATCATGGCGAAACACGTGGTGCTGGCTGGCGGCAGTGGCTTCATCGGGCGGGCACTGGCGGAGGAACTGGTGCACCGGGATTATGCCGTGACCATTCTTTCGCGCACGCCGCCGGCCGGCGGCGGCCGGATCAACCATCTGCCTTGGGACGGAGTAAATCCGGGCAACTGGGCCACGAGCCTGGAGGGCGCGACCGCCGTGGTGAACCTGGCCGGGCGCAGCGTGAACTGCCTCTCCACGCCCGAAAACCACCGCGAGATCCTTTCATCGCGGCTCGACTCCGTCCGTGCCATCGACGCGGCCGTCGCCCGCTGCGCCCGCCCGCCCGGCGTGCTGGTGCAGGCGGGAGCGGTCGGCATTTACGGCGACGCCGGGGACCGCGTCTGCGACGAGAACACGCCGCCGGGCAACGATTTTGCCGCCGATGTCTGCCGGCAGTGGGAGGCGGCATTCGCTGAGGCGCAGACGCCCGGAGTCCGCCGGGTCGTGCTGCGCGTGGGCTTCGCGCTCGGCCGCAGTGGCGGCGCCCTGCAGCCGCTGGCGGCGCTGGCGCGGTCGTTTCTCGGCGGAACGGTGGGCAACGGCCGGCAGTACATCAGCTGGGTGCACATGACCGACCTTACCGAAATGTTCATCGCAGCGATCGAGCGCCCGGAAATTGCCGGCACCTACAATGCCACTGCGCCCGTACCCGCGACGAACGCCGAGTTCATGCGCGAGCTGCGCCGCGCCACAGGCCGGCCCTGGAGTCCACCGGTGCCGGCGTTCATGGTCCGGCTCGGCGCCCGCTGGCTCATGCGCACCGACGCCGACCTCGCGCTCGGCGGCCGGCGCGCCGTGCCCCGGCGGTTCTTGGAGCAGGACTTCCAATTCCGCTTCAACGAACTGCGGGCGGCACTGCACGATTTGCTCTGATCGATGTTCACTGCCTCCCGGGTGGGGATGCGACGTTCCCGTCGCGTCTTACGGTGACCCGTCTTCGCAAAGACTTCGCAGGGCTGGCCGGGAGGTTACCACCCCAACGTTTGCAAATCGCTTCCTAGGCTCAGAAAAACGTGTAGTACTCCCCCTGCGCCAGTCGCTCAATGAGCAACGCGAGTTCCAGCCCGTGGTAATCGCCCCACATCGAGGACTCGCCGCAGGGCACCTGCCGGCCCTTTGGCACGTAATCCCAGCCGTTCGGGCGGTGATAGACCGAGTGGAGCAGCAGGCCCTGATGCTTCGGATCGGTCGAGAGGTACGGTTCGGCGAACAGCGTGTCGGCGATAGTGAGGCCGGCTTGAAGATATTTTTTGCCAGCCGCCTTCTGTCCCTTGCCGTCGAGCCAGAGTCCCAGGCGGATGAAGCCCTGCGCGGCGATTGCGGCGGCGGAGCTGTCCACCGGCTCGAAGGCGTTGAAGGGATCAGCCGGCCGCTTGGTGAAGTCACCGAGCTTGTGCGTGTTGAGCGCGGAGCTGTCCCAGTAGGGCACGCCGTCCTTCGCCGAATAACCGTCGATGTAGTAGTCGCTCGCGGCCCGCGCCGTTTCCAGCAGGAGATTTGTCACGGCCCGGCGACCGCCGACCGCGTCGAGCTCGGCCCCTTTCACGGTGTCGAGGAACTCGAGCTGCTCGGCATAACCGCAGATGATCCACGCGGCGCCGCGCGTCCAGGTCGTGAAGGGCGAATACCCCTGCTGCGAGGACGGACAGCGGAACTGGCCGTCGTTGCGGTTGAAGATCGATTCATGGGCGACGCGCCCGCGCACATCGTAGCTGTCCCGGCCCTGGCCGAAGAACACATTGTACCGGGCGGTGGTCGCGGCGTGCTCGATCGCGCGGTGGAGGAGGTTCACGGGCTTGTCCCCCTCGCCCATCAACGCGTGGCCGAGCTGGTGTGCGACCACAAGCGAGCGCATGGAGCGGATGGTGTCGGCGAAAAGCGACTGCGGGCCGTTGAAGGAATAGACGTAACCGCTCGGCGCCACACCCGGTGCGCCCGCCACCGGGGACCACGGCTGGCGGTTGGCGGTGGGCACGTAGCGCGCGGCCTGGACGGCACCCGAAACCTTCAGCGCGATCTCGGTGAAGTTGAGCTCGTCCTGGTTGTACGGAATCTTCCCCTCGAACATGAGGCGGCGGAGATTGCCGTAGGTGGAGATGTTGTTGAAGCCGTGGTCGTGCACGCCGGTGTGCGAGACGTGCGACGCCATGAGCTTCACGGTCTTCTCGCGGCCGAGGCGCAACATCGCCTCGTCCCCGGTCGCATCGAAGTGCAGGAACGCCATGCCGAACTGGAACCCCTGCGTCCACTCCGTCCAGCCGCGCGAGGTGTACCGCCCCTTTACCGTGAACACCGGGGTCCCCTTGGCGGGATCCCACGCCGCGTCGACGGCGCGGATCTTCCGGCCAGCGAGGTCGAACACGCGGGCGACTTTCCTTTGCAGCTTGGCCGGGGTCAGGGCGGCATTGATCTTCATGGAAATTCCCGCGCACCTTGCCGGCTCCCGCGCGGTGAAACAAGGGCGAAACGCCGGCTGCGCAGCGGGCGATTCGAGGTGGAATGCGTCGATCCCAACTCATTGGATTGCTCCACTGACGATCAAACGCCGACTGAAATTTTCAGCATGTTGGGGCCAACGTGCTCCGCCTTGGCCGCAGTTGCCTTCGCCGGGGCTCCGTTCAGGCTCGCCCGATGAGCGACTTGGCCGAGAAATTCCTGCGGGCCTTCATTCCGCTGTTTGTCGCCATCGATCCGATCGGCCTGGTGGCCATCTTCCTCGCGCTCAGCCGGGGCGTGTCCGCGGAAGCGCGCCGACACATTGCTCGCCAGGCGGCCTGGACGGCCGGCGCCGTGTCCCTGCTGTTTCTTTTCCTCGGCCAGACCATCTTCACGGCCCTCGGCATCACGGTAAACGACTTCGAGGTGGCGGGCGGCCTCCTGCTTTTCATCCTGGCCGCCCGCGAGGTGCTGCAGCGTTCCACCCCGGAGCCCCAGGCGCTCAGCGACGATTTCGGCGTGGTGCCGCTCGGCATGCCGTTGATCGCCGGACCGGCGACGATCACCACCCTACTGCTGATCGCCCAGACCGTGGGTGTCACGGTGGCCCTCGTCGCGCTGGCGGCCAACCTCATGCTCGTGGTGCTCGCCTTTGCCTTCAGCGAGCGGCTCGGCCAGCTAATCGGCCCGACCGGCCTGCGCGCCGTCTCCAAGATCATCGCGCTGCTGCTGGCCGCGATCGCCGTGAACATGATCCGGCGCGGGCTGGCCGGGTAGCGACCCGGCCGGGGCCCGGGCGGGTGGACAGCGAGGGCGCTAAAGACTCCCTGATATCAATATCCGGTAGGTTTTGCCCTTTTGCTTGCTGGCCAGGAGGCACAGGTGGCTGCCGCCCGGCCGCCTTCGCCAAGGCTACAGCGCCCTCGCGAAGCCATTGCAGCCCGCCTTAGCTTGAGCGACGGCGGGAGGTCGGCGGCCGCCTGTTGATATGAGCGCTCCCTTGGAAAGCGTAAAAGCCAAAGGCGATTCGCATTAAGTAGTTACCTTCCTTGCGGATTTTAGGCACCGCCACTTGTTAAAGCCCGCATGCATTGGTTCTGGTTGCTTCTGCCTTGGGTCCTTGCGTCGGGCTTGCTGGCCCGAGTGCTGGCCGTGCAGCGGTCTCGCGATCGGGCGCGCCGCGCCCATGCCCGGGCCGTGGGGCAGCTTAGCCAGAGCAATCTTACGCTCAATCGCATCAGCCAGGCCGTCGAAAGCGCCTCCGACGCGATCGGGATCGGCGACATGGAGGCAAATTCGGTTTACCACAACCAGGCCCACGTCGCGCTTTTCGGTTATACGGTCGACGAGCTCAACGCCGTCGACGAACCGGCGGCGCTGTTTGCGGACAAAGCCGTGGCCGCCACGATTCACGCCAGCGTTCGCGCGGGTCGTTCCTGGTCCGGCGAGACCGACATCAAGACCAAGGATGGCCGCAACATCCCGGCATTCGTGCGCGCCGATATCATCCGGGACGACGAGGGCCGGCCCGTCGGCATCTTCGGGGTGTTTCGCGACATCACGCAGGAGCGCAACCGGGCCGCGGAACGCGAGCGTGCCGACCGGCTCGAATCGCTTGGGCTCCTCGCCGGCGGCATCGCGCACGATTTTGCCAACCTGCTGACCGTAATCATGGGCAATATTACCCTCGTGCAGCTCAATGGACAGCTGCCTGCGCCGGAGGCTACCCGGCTGGGCGAGGTCGAACGGGCGGCCTGGCGGGCCAAGGATCTCACCCACCAGCTCCTGACCTTCGCCAAGGGCGGCGAGCCGGAAATGAAGCGGGTGGAACTTGCGGCCATTCTCCGCGAGTCGCTCGTGTTTGCCCTGCACGGTGCGACGCAAGTCAGCGCCAGCGAGGATGTCGCTTCCGACCTGTGGCCGGTCGAAGCCGACGAAGGCCAGCTCGGCCAGGTCTTCAACAACCTCGCGCTCAATGCCGTGCAGGCGATGGACGGGCGGGGCACCCTGCTGGTCGCGGCCGAAAACCTAGTCTCGGGCCCGGGGCAATCGACGCTCCCGGCCGGCCTGCGTCTGGTGCACGCGAGGATCATCGACAATGGCCCGGGGATCCCGCCCGGGAGCCTGGCCAAAATCTTTGACCCCTTCTTCACGACGAAAGCCACCGGAACCGGCCTCGGCCTCGCCACCGTCTACTCCATCATCAAAAAACACGGCGGCCAGATCAACGTGGAGTCCACGGTCGGGACCGGCACGACCTTTCACGTTTTCCTGCGGGCCGCCGTCTGACGCTACCTAGGGAGTTTTTTCAAACCCATGATTTTGCACCTTTGCTATGCTCAGTGCAGCGAAACTGCCTTGCTGGAGACGCGACCTCCAGGTCGCTTGAGGTAGGAGCCCGGATCAGCCGCCAAACGTCGTCAGCAGATCGGCATAGATCTTGGCGGAATCGAGCAGGTCCTTCACCCGCGCCCGTTCGTCCACGGCGTGATAGTCCTGGCCGCCCGGACCGTAGCCGAGGGTGGGGATTTTCCGGTGATGCGCGAAAAAGTGCATGTCGTTGAACCCGGTCGAGACGTTGAAGACCGCCGGCTTGCGCCGCACGCGTGCCACGCTGGCCGCCATCGCAGCGAAGAACGGGTGCGCCGGCCGGGAAAAACAGGCAAAGTTCTCGGAGATTTTTTCGATGCTGATCCGGCACCCCGGAATCCGGCGTGCCGCCGCCGCCAAGACCGCGCGCAGCTCACGC
The DNA here is from genome assembly GCA_903827245.1 of uncultured Opitutia bacterium. GTDB lineage: Bacteria > Verrucomicrobiota > Verrucomicrobiia > Opitutales > Opitutaceae > CAIUWA01. Next base: position 98,316 of record CAIKHO010000021.1, on the reverse strand, counting down.
TCGGCGGCGACATGGTTCTCTTTGGAGAGCACGCGGCGGTCGATCGTGAAAGTCGCCAGCGCCGGGACGGTGTTGATCTTGCCGCCCGGCCCGGCGCCGAAGATCCCGCCCACGTTGATCGTCGGGTGCATGGCGGTGCCGTCGGGCGCGACGAAGGTCCGCCGCGCCAACCGCTGCTTGTAGCCGTCGAGCCCGAGCACCAGCGCGGACATTTTCTCCAGGGCGTTGACGCCGGCCCCCGGGGTCGAGCCGTGCGCCGCGCGGCCGTGCACCGTGACCTCGAGCCAGATGACGCCGTTGTGCCCGCAGCACACGGCTGGCCCTTCCCCGCCTTCCATCACGATCGCGTAGTCGGGGCTGATCGGCGCGTGCCGCACCAACCAGCCGGCGCCCAGGGCCGAATCGGTTTCCTCGTCGGCCGTGAACGAGACTTCGAGATTGAACCGCGGCACCGTGCGCGTCGCCCGCAAGGCCTGGAGCGCCATCAGCAGACTCGAGATGGAGCCCTTCATGTCGGCCGTGCCCCGGCCGTAAATCCATCCCCGGTCGACCGCACCGCTGAACGGAGTGCCGTGCCGCCACTGGCCCGACACCGGCACGACATCGTAGTGGGCGTTGAAATGAATCGTCTTGCGCGCCCCGCGCACAGGGAGCTTGCCGAGCACGTTGAAGCGGGGAAATCCGTGCTGCTCCGGCGGCAGGTATTTTTTCAACAGCGTCCCCGGGATCGGGTAGCGTTTGGCCTGCAACCCCAAGGACGACAATTCACGCGTCAGCCAGCGCGTGATGCGGTCGTAATTCTCGCCGGGAGGATTGATTGTCACCGTGCCGACCAAGTGCTTGAGCCGGCCGAGCAGGTCGGAGGCATGGTGGTCGATGTAGGCGGCGGGAGACATACGGAAGGGACGAACGGCAGACGATAAGGACGCATTCCGACTGGCCCAAGCCTAAAGCCCTCCCAATGGAAAAGGGCCAATCCCCCCCGGGCTGAGCGATCTGAACCCATCGAGGCAGCTCAAAGCAGTGACAGTTTGGTCGCAGGGCAGGTTTTAAATCTGCCCTTGGATCCCGCAGAGCATCCAGCCGCGGATTCCACCGATGAGCGTGGATAACGCGTGCGGCCATCTGTGCCATTTGTGAAATCAGCGGAAAAAAATCCGACCGATTCGAAAAAAGGCAGCTCAAAGACTCGCCCCATCTCAAGTGCCTCTCATTTTTGGCGCTCTCAACGCAATCAGAGAAAATTGACCCAGAGCAGGCGCGTGATGGTCAGGATCGCCATCGCCAGGAAGAGCGGCCGGACAAACCGGGCTCCCTTGGTGACCACGAGGCCGGCGCCGAGCCTTGCCCCGGTCACCTGCCCCACGCCCATGACGAGCCCGGCCGCCAGATGGAACTGGCCGGCCGCCGCAAAAAGCGCGAGCGCGGCCAGGTTGCTGGTGGCGTTCATCACCTTGGTATAACCCGTGGCCTTGGAAAAATTATAGCCCAGCAGGAGCACGCAGGCGATCGTCCAGAACGAACCGGTGCCCGGACCGAAAAAGCCGTCGTAAAAGCCCAGGCCCAGGCCGAACAGGAGCGCGAATTTCCCTTCCCCCATGCGCGCCGGCCGGTCTTCCCCGCCGATCTTGGGCCGGAAAATCATGTAGGTGACGATGGCGGCCAGCAGCCACGGGATAAGACGCCCCAACACCCGACCATCGATCGACCGCACCACCCAAGCCCCGAGCAGCGCGCCCACCAGCGTGGCGAGAATGCCGCGACCACAGGCGCGCAGGTCGACGAGTCCGCGGCGGGCATAGTGCCAGGCCGCCGTGAAGCTGCCGAACGATGCCTGCAGCTTGTTGGTGCCGAGAGCCACGGAGACCGGCAGTCCAAGATTAAGGAGAACCGGCAGCGTGATGATGCCCCCGCCGCCCGCGATCGCGTCGACGAGCCCGGCAGCGAAACCGGTCAGGAAAAGCAGGGGATAAACCCAGGAAGCCAGATCCATCCGGGCAGGATCGCGAAAACGCGGAGGAACGGAAGCGCGGAAGAACGCGCAGGCCACCCTTCCCTGCCGGCTGAGTCATTCCCGATATTTCCAAGCTTCCGCTCCTTCGCGTTTCCGTGATTGGCTCGGTGCCGTGAATGCCGCGGCCGAAAAAATCATCGTGGAGCTCCGCCTGGCGCCGTTGCCGCACGAGGGCGGATTTTTCCGGCGGACCTGGGTCAGCCAGCAAACGCTGGCCGACGGCCGGGCCGCCGGCTCGGCGATCCTCTTCCTGATTGCGCCCGACGAATTCTCGGCGCTGCACCGGCTCGCGACGGATGAGATCTGGCATTTTCACGCCGGAGACACCGTGGAACACCTGCAGCTCGATCCCCGGGACGGTACCGCCCTCCGCACCCGGCTTGGCCCCGACCTCGCCGCCGGCCACCAGCCCCAGCTCATCGTGCGGGGCGGCATCTGGCAGGGCGCGCGGCCGGCCCCCGGTGCGAGCGGCCAGGGCGCCCCAGCAGGCTGGGCCCTGCTCGGCTGCGTCATGGCACCGGCTTGGGAAGAAAACGAGTTCACGTTGGGGCGGCGGGAGGAGCTGAAACGAATTTTCCCGGCGCACGCGGACCTGATCACGGCCTTCTCCCGTTGAGCCCCGGCCGGATTGATCGTTCTTGTTCTCGTAATCGTTCGTCGTTCTCCACCTGGTTCAGCGCGAGAACGAAACACGAGAACGATTTGCAACGCCGGCAGCGATCTCCGCACGAACCGGCAGCAAATAAATTTGCCCCCGTGCTTTGCCCGTACAGGCTGGCCTGCACCATGTCACTGGCTGACCTTCGCAAGGACTACAGTCTCGCCGGTCTCCTCGAGAAGGACCTCGCCCGTGATCCTTTCCGCCAGTTTGAAAAATGGTTTCAGGAAGCCGAGGCCGCCAAGCTGCCCGAGCCCAACGCCATGGTCCTGGCCACTTCCGCGCGCAACGGCCAGCCCGGGGCGCGCATCGTCCTGCTCAAGGGCGTGGATGGCCGCGGCTTTGTCTTTTATACGAATTACGAGAGCCGCAAGGGCCGGGATCTCGAGGCGCAGGCGCGCGCGGCCCTGACCTTCCCCTGGATCACCCTGGAGCGACAGGTGATCATTGAAGGAACCGTGACGAAGGTCTCGCGGGAGGAAAGCGAGGCGTACTTTCACACGCGCCCGCGCCTCAGCCAGCTCGCGGCGTGGGCGTCGCCCCAAAGCACCATCATCTCCGGGCGCGGCGTGATCGAGGAAAGCCTGAAAGTACTTGAAAAGAAATACGCCGGCCAGGAAGTGCCCCTGCCGCCGCAATGGGGCGGCTACCGGGTCGCACCCGAGACGGTGGAATTCTGGCAGGGCCGGCGCAGCCGGCTCCATGACCGCCTCCGCTACCGCCGGGAGAAGGACACCTGGATCGTCGAGCGCCTCGCGCCCTAGCCCCTCGTGAAAAAAAAGTCCCCAGCCCGTCGCGCGACCAAACGTGTTTCCCGCCCGTCCGCTCCCTCGGCCACCTTGCTGGCCGCGGCTCTGCGCGCCCAAAGTGACGGGGTCTTCATCGCCGGACGCCACCTGGGAAAACGCGGCCTCAAGATCCTTTTCGTCAACCCCAGCCTGTGTGCGATGACCGGTTATTCCGCGTCCCGTTTGATCGGTCGCTGCCATGGTATCCTGCATGTCGAAAAATCCGACCTCGCGCGCCTCGCCCGGTGGCTCCCCACCGCCCGCCCCGGGCAATCGCTCGGCGGCGAGGGCTACGTGGCCCGGCCCGACGGCACCGCGCTGTATGCCGCCTGGAATTTTGACCCGGTGGGCGACGCGCATGGACGGGTGACCCACATTGTCGCGAGCTACCGCGATACCACGGAAAAACGGCGCTTGCAGGAGGCACTGGTGCATTCCCAGCGGCTCGATGCCGTGGGCCGGCTCGCGGGCGGCGTGGCGCATGATTTCAACAACCTGATCTCCGTGATCAACGGCTACTGCCAGATTCTCGCCGGCCAGATCGCCGACAACCCGCAGGCACTGCGCGAGGTCGAGGAAATCCACAAGGCCGGCCAGAAGGCCGCCGCACTCACCCGCCAGTTGCTCGCCTTCGGCCGCCGCCAGCCGATGAACGCCCGGGTCATCAATCTCAATCACGTCGTGCGCGACAATCGCGAGATCCTGCAGCGGCTCCTCGGCAACGCCGGGCGCCTTGTGACCGAGCTCGAGCCCGGCCTCGGCAATGTCCGGGCCGATCCCGCGCAAATGCAACAGGTCCTGCTCAATCTCGTCATCAACGCCCGTGACGCCCTCCGGGAGGAGGGCCGCGTGATGATCCGGACGGCCAATCGTGAAATCGCGCCGGGCCTCAATCGCCGGCTGTCCGACACGCCGCCGGGCCGTTACATTGTCCTCACGGTGAGCGACAATGGCACCGGCATGGACACCGATACGCAGGCCCATCTCTTCGAGCCGTTCTTCACCACCAAGGACGAGGGCAAGGGCACCGGCCTCGGCCTGGCGCTGGTCTATGGCGTCGTCCAGCAAAGCGGCGGCTTCATCACCGTGCACAGCACCCTGCTCGTCGGCTCGACCTTCGAGATTCTCCTGCCCCTCGTGCGCGAGCCGGCCGTGCGCACGCCGACCCCCAGCCTGCCGGCTCTTCCGGCCACGCGGGGCCACGAAACCGTGCTGCTGGTGGAGGAGGACGCGGTCGTCAGCAAGATGGTCGCAGGCATCCTCACCTCCGACGGCTACCGCGTCATCACCGCGACCCACCCGGGCCAGGCGCTCAAGGAGGTGCACCGCGAGGGACAGCCCGTGCAGCTGCTGATCGCTCCATTCAACAACCTGGACAACGAGTGCGAGAAACTTGCCCGCGCCATGCATGTGGCCCGCCCCGGCCTGCGCGTGCTGAAAACCGGCACGGCGGACAGTCCTCCGCTGGTCTGGCTCGACAGCCGGCACCAGACCGGCCTGCCCAAGCCGTTTGCGCTGAGCGAACTCCTGAAGGCCGCGCGCAACCTGCTCGACGCGTGACCCTGCATCTCATCCGCCACGCCCACGCGGTGGCGGCCGGTGAGAATCCGCTCCGCCCGCTGAGCCCCCGCGGCCGGACCCAGGTTGCGCAGCTCGCCGCCTTCTTCCGCGCCAACGGACGGCTTCGTCCGGTTGAAATCTGGCACAGCCGGCTGGTGCGCTCGCGCGAAACCGCCGTCTTGCTCGCCCAAGGCCTGGATTTTTCCGGACCGCTGGTCGAAACCGCCGGACTCGAGCCGGAGGACGATCCGCGCGCCATCCTTGGCCGCGTGACCGGCGCCCCCGACGGACTGGCCATCGTCGGACACGAACCTCACCTCAATGCCCTGGCCTGCCTGCTCATGCATGGCGTCGACGGGCCGCCGCGTTTCGAGCTGAAAAAGGGCGCCTGCCTCGCGCTCGAACGTGATGAAGGCAAGTGGCAGGTGCGTTGGCTGATCGATCCCGAGCTGATCGGACCCGGACCGTAGGCAGGCGCCTCCCGGCGGAAACTCGTTCCGATCCCCCTAAGCCGTAACGATGCAGTCGCCGGTAGCAGCCGACGTGAGGAGGCTGATTTGAGGAGAGTGACCAAACCCAGCCTCGTCACCTCGGCTGCTACATCGATCGCTGCGGCTCAATTGCATCGTTCCGGCTGAGACGGGATTTTCCAAACCGTATGTTAATTATCAACCGATGCAGCCGGTTTTCCCGGTCTGGACGCCAAATCGTTCTCGTTCCTCGTTATCGTTCTCGCCCCGCACCGAACGAGAGAAAGAGGAATGATTACGAGAATGATAACGATTGATCGGAGCCGGGCCGGTGAAATCCTGCCATGATGCCGGCCGCAATGACATTGCGCCGGACAGAGTCCTCGGTTTTGCTGCCGGTCCTGCCATGGACCGTCCCCCGCCGCCTCCTGGTTCCACCCCACCGTCCAGTCAGCGCACGCTCGCGGCGATTGTTTTCACCGATGTCGTCGGCTTCAGCGCACGCATGCAACGCGACGAGGTGGGCACCCTGAAGCTGCTGCAGCGCGATTTCGCCGAGATGCGCCGGCTCAGCATCGAGCACGAGGGTTCCGTGCTCAAAACCACGGGCGATGGCCTGCTGCTCACGTTTTCCAGCGCAGTACATGCGGTGGCCTGCGCCCTGGCCATGCAGCGCCAGTTTGCGGCCGAGGCCAAGGAACCCGCCGCCAATGGGGGACTGCAGCACCGCATCGGCATTCATCTGGGCGATATCCTCATGCAGGACCAGGATGTGATGGGTGATGGCGTGAATATCGCCTCGCGCCTGCAGGCCGAGGCCGAGCCGGGCGGCATCTGCATTTCCCAGACCGTCTACGACGTGGTGAAGAACAAGCTCGAGATGCAGGTCGTCAGCCTGGGACCGCGCGAACTGAAGAACATTTCCCAGGCCATGCCCGTCTATCGCATCCTTCTGGAGGCGCAGGCGCTCGGTGCCAGCGGCTCGAGGCCTCCGATCCCGGGCAGACCGCCGGCAGCAGCAACCGCGGTCCCAATGAGCCGCCGTCTTTACATCGGTGCGGGTTACGTGGTCGCGCTCATTCTGATTTTTGCCGCCGGCGTGGTGATCAATCGCCGGATGAATAAAACTTCACCGGTCCCGGTCGCAGATACCCCCGCCCCGCTCCCACCGGCACCCACCCCGGTGGTTGCGCCTCCGCCTGCGGCTGCGTCAGCTCCGGCCGCGGTTACAGCCGCCGAGCCCCCCTCAGGGATCACCGACGAGGAATTTCAACGGGAGGTCGCACGGCGGAAGGAATCCATGCAGCTGCTGCGTACCCAGTACCTGGACAAATATGACTTCGAAGGCCTGGTACGGGCCCTGAACGAGAAGGGCGGCAAGCTCAACATCCCGGGCACATCGCAGCCCATGGTGAACGCAGCGGAGCAGATGGTGAAGATGCGGGACTGGCTGGAATATGTCCTCGCCCACTACAGCCGGCAGCGCCCGTTGCTGGTGCATGATTTTTCCGGCGACGCCACCAAGGACGTCCGCGTGATTATCGATCCCTACAAGCACCTGGTCTTCCTGGAAAACGGCACCCCAAAACCGCATGAATGGTCGGAACTGAAGCCCGCCGTGATCGGCGCCATCATTGTCAATGCGCTGCGCGAGACCAAACCCTCCCCCGGGGCGGAGGTTTTCGCCGGGGCCCGGGCCTTCGCCCAGTTCTACAACGTCCCCCTCATGCGGGAGGCGATCACGACGATTCGCGGGGGCCGGCGCCAGGCGAACTGACCGCTCCTGCGGCCGGCCCTTCGGGGACTCACGATATGGCGGACGCTTTGGGTGGCGCGGTGCTTCAGCCCGCGTCTATTGGCCTCGGGAGTGCGGGCTGAAGGACCGCACTACCCCAAGCCATCGGTCGTCTCTTCTTTTTGTAATTTTCAATAAGACCGGCCGGGTCGGCCGCATGGTTGGCAAGCGGCCGGACCAAAGAGGGCACTTGGCATCAGCTCGTCGCTGCCTTGCGCTATCAGGGATTGAACCTAACAAGCGCAGTTAAACCACAAAGGCCCAAAGAGCACAGAGGCCAAGCCAGCAACCGGGGTAAAAACGCACTTCACTCCACGGTGAAAGTCACTTCGGCCTGATCGGCTTCATTAAATATCCGTTCTGTGCTCTTTGTGTCTCCGTGATTCAAATCCGACTGAGGAATTAAGGTTGAAATGAACTTGGATATCCTACCTTTCCGGACCGGTGGCGCCGCGGAAAACATGGCGTGCGATTTCCTGCTGCTGCAGCGTTATCCGCGGACGGACGTGCCGCGCTTTCGCCACTATAGCTGGCACCGGCCCGCGTTCACCTTCGGCTACAGTCAGAAAGTCGCGTTTGTCCGCGCCACCCTGCCCGCGGACGGGCCCATTGATCTCTGCCGACGACCGACCGGCGGCGGCCTCGTCGATCACCGCGACGACTGGACGTATGCGCTCGTGATCCCGCGCGGCCACCCCCTGGAGGAACTGCGCGCCACGCAGAGCTACAGCGAGGTCCACAGCTGCCTCGCCGAGGCGTTGCGCCTGCAAGGCGTGCCCGCAGTCACGAAACCCGTCGATGCTCCGGTGGAGTTGGGAGCCAGCGGACTCACGGCCGTGCCCGCCGAAGCCTCGACGAAAGAGGGAATCTGCTTTGAGCGCGCCGAGTTTCACGACGTCATACACAAAGCCTCCGGCAAAAAAATCGCCGGAGCCGCGCAGAAGCGAAACAAGCACGGCCTCCTTTTCCAGGGTTCGATCTGGCGCCCCGCCGCGGGCCCGGGCGTGAACTGGGACCGCTTCCACGAGGATTTCACGCACCAACTAGCCGCCGCCCTGGGCACTCAAGCCGAGCCCGTGCCATGGCCCGATTTCAACGAGGACGAAGTGATCGGCCTCGTTGAACATTATTCGTCATCGGAATGGACGGACCATCGCTGAGGAACAGGCCGGGAGATTATCCGCGTTGCAGCGTGATTACGCACTCCAAATGCCGGGTTTGCGGGAATAGGTCGAAGGGTTGGACTGCGCTTAGTGCATAGCCCGAGGACAGGAAATGCGTCAGATCGCGGATCTGTGTGGCGGGGTCGCAGGAGACGTAGACGACGGCCCTCGGGCCGAAGGCGAAGAGCTGGTGGAGGAAGCTTTCGTCGCAGCCTTTGCGCGGGGGATCGATGATGACGGCCGTGTCCGCGGGCGGAAAATCGAGTCCGGCGAAGATCGCTGCGGCGTCGCCGGCCTGGAAGGTGGCGTTGACGATGCCATTGGCCGCGGCGTTTTGCCGCGCGAACTTGACGCTGCTCTCGCTGATTTCCACCCCGGCCACGCGTTCGAATGCGTGCGCCGCAGTCAGGGCGAAAAGCCCGCTGCCGCAGTAGGCGTCGATCAGGAACCGCGCCCCGCTCGCCGCGGCCTGTGCCCGGACATAGCCCGTGAAGGCCGGCAGGATGAACGGGTTGTTTTGGAAAAAGTCGCGCGCGAGGAAACGGAGCTTCAGCTCGCTGACCGTCTCCGTGACAATTGCCTCGTAATCCGTCGTCACCTCGCCGCTCGCGTCCCGCAGCAGCAGCGTCGCTCCTCGCGCGAATTCACCGGCGGCCGCACGCACGCGAAGGTTGGATCGCACCGCGGGGAGGCGTGCATTGATCGCATCCGTTGCAATGTCGCAGTGCGGCACATCGACAATGTCGAACCGCGTGCCCTGACGCAGAAAGCCAATCGGAAACTCCTTCGTTACCGGCCCTTCGCCTCCCGCCTCCGGCCGCACTTCGCGGCGCGGCGCCGCGAAGTGCGGCGTGATCTTCGAGCGGTAGCCAAACTCCCGCGGCGAGGCGATGACCGGGGCTACAGGAAATTCCACTCCCGCCATGTGCTTCAGCAGTTCAGCGACCTGGCGCTGTTTCCAGGCCAGCTGCTCCGCATAGGCCAGGTGCTGGTACTGACAGCCGCCGCAGCGGCCGAAGATCGGGCATTTCGGAGCCACCCGGTGCGGTGAGGGCGTCAGGACCTCGACCAGGTCCGCCTCCGAGAAATTCTTCTGGTTGCGGAATACCCGCACCCGTACCCGTTCGCCCGGGAGCGTGAAGGGCACCATCACGACCCATCCTCCTTCGCTCGTTGAGCTACGGAGGATGTGGCCCTCCTCGGTCTTGTCCGCCAACTTTACCCGTCCAAGGCCGGAGCCGAGGTTAGTGAGCGTGGTGATCTCCAGCTCGATCTCCTGGTGATAGGCGAACGGCTGGTCGTTGAATTTCCTGTTTTTAACCACGAAACACACGAAATACACGAAAGGGACGAAAACGAAGCGGTATTTTTTCTTTCGTGTGTTTCGTGAGTTTCGTGGTGACCTAATTCCGTGGTTCCCGAAAAAATCTCCAGCCTCCAGAATCCCCGGATCAAGGAGCTCGTGCGCCTGCGCGACCGCCGGCCGCGCGACGAGGCGGGCGTCTTCCTCGTCGAGGGCTACCGGGAGATCCGCCGGGCGCTGGAAAAGCAGGTGCCGCTGCGCGAACTTTATTTCGCTCCCGACTGGTTTCTCGGCGAAAACGAATCGGCCCTGATCGAACAGGCCCGGGCCGCCGGCGCCCAGCTGTTCGAGCTGACCAAGGACGCCTTCGCGAAGGTGGCCTATCGTGAACGGCCCGACGGCCTGCTCGCTGTCGCCCCGCAATGGAAACGTGCGCTGGACGACCTGTCCTTGCCGGCCATCCCCTTTCTGCTCGTGGTCGAGGCCATCGAAAAGCCCGGCAACCTTGGCACGATCCTGCGCAGCGCCGACGCCGCCGGGTGCAATGCCGTCATCGTCTGCGATCCGGTCACCGACCTCTTCAATCCCAATGTCGTGCGCGCCTCGACCGGCGTGCTGTTTTCCGTGCCGTGCGTCGTGGGGGAAAGCGCCGGCGTGCTGGCCTGGCTGCGGGACAAAAAAATCCGCACGGTGGCGACCACGCCCGCCGCGAAGGCGCTTTATTCCAATGCCGACCTGCGCGGTCCTCTCGCCATTGTCATGGGCAGCGAGCAATATGGCCTGAGCGAATTCTGGTTAAAAAACGCCGACCTCCCAGTGCGCATCCCGATGGCCGGCCAGGCCGATTCGCTCAATGTCGCCATGGCCACGATCATCACTCTGTTCGAGGCGGTGCGCCAGCGGGGGAAGTGATCCTGCGTTATTTTTTCAACGACGCGATCAGCTCGGCCGTGCCGGCCGTCATGCTGACCCGCGGCACGTAGCCGAGATCGCGGCGCGCCGCCGCAAGGTTGAACCAGTGGTCCTTCGCCAGCTCGGCGGCAATGAAACGCGTCATCGGCGGCTCGCCACGCAGGGGTAGCACGCGCCACAGGGTCTCGCAGGCCACACCGAGGGCTGACGCCGCACCGAGTGAAATGTGCTTCGTCACCGCGGGCTCCCCCAGCCCGCGCAACAGGCCGTTGATCCAGTCCCAAAGCCCGACCGGCTCCCCATTCGTAATGAAATAAGCCCGTCCTGCGGGGCCACCCCCCGCTGCCGGTTTGTCACCCAATAGGTGACAAGAGGCCAGGGACTGTTCGGCGAGGAGGTGGGCGTCGACGGCGTTTTCGACGTGGACCATGTCGACGCGGTTTTTGCCCTCGCCCACGATGCGCAGGCGGCCGGCGCGGGCCCGGTCGAGAAGCCGGGGGACGAGGTGCGGGTCGCCCACACCCCAGATGAGGTGCGGCCGCAGCGCGATCGTGCGCAGTCCCGGGGAATTCGCGGCCAGCACTTCCCGCTCCGCCAGCGCCTTGGTCAGCGGATAGGGGCTCGGGCAGTTGGTCGTGAGTGGCAGCGATTCGTCCACGTTCCGCAGGTCGGCGCCGTTATAGACGACGCTCGGGGTGCTGGTGTGGATGAGATGCTTCACGCCCTGCGCGCGGCAACCCTCCAGCAGCGCACGGGTGCCGAGCACGTTGGTGCGGAAGAAATCGTCGTAGCGGCCCCATACCCCGACCTTCGCGGCCACGTGGAAAACCGTTTCAATGCCCGCACACGCCGCTCGCACTGCCGCGGTCTCGTCCAGCGAGGCCCGTACAAAGCGCACACCGCGCGCCTCGAGATCCGATGCCGGCGTGCGGCCCAGCACAGTCACGCGGCGCCCCTCGGCCAGCAACCGGGCCACGAGTCTTCGACCGAGAAAACCCGTGCCCCCCGTGACGAGCACGAGTCCGGTAGCACGCCTGAGTGGCGAGTGCGGGATGGCGAGTGGCAAGGGGTCGGAAAGGGACACGCTGGGGTTGAAATGAGTTCTAATCCGCCACTTGTCACTCCCACTTGCCGTCACGGCGGGCATCAGCTCGCCGTCTCACCCTCATGGGCCCTGGCCGTCGCGGCCCATTTGGCCAGGGCCAGGCGGTGGATCTTGGCGTTGTGCCGGGTGTCCACGGGAAACCGGGGGTGCAGGAAAAAATGGGTGATGCCGGCGGTGTGAGGATGCGACAGCGCCGCTTGTCGCAGCACCGCAAAGAACAACTTCCGGTCCTTCGCGATGGGTGTGTTCTCGATCACGAGGGCAGGCGTCATCTGTCCGGGGCTGCCGAGGCCGATCAAGGCAACCCGCAGGCCGGCAAAATTCATCCGGAAGACCTGTTCGCAGGGATCGGTGAAAAGCGTGCCCTCCGCCGTGATGACCCGCTCGGCCTTGCGTCCGCAGAACCAGAGCCGTCCCGCCCCGTCGATCCGGCCGCAGTCGCCCATGCGGTGCCAGACGGTCCTGCCGTCGGCTATTTTCGCCGCGGCCGTGGCTTCGGCCAAACCGTCATAGCCTTTGGTCACAACCGGTCCGCGCACGATGATCTCCCCGATTTCGCCCGTGAGCAGCTCGCGCGTCTCCGCAATATCGGCGACCGCTTCGTCGGTGATGGCGATAATGCGCACCTCCATCCCGGAAACTGGCCGGCCGATGCTGGTGCCGAAGCGGTCGCTGTCGGCGATCACCTCCTTCGCGAGAAACTCGTCCGCGTGCGTGCTGCTGACGGGCAGCGCCTCGGTGGCGCCGTACGGACTGTAGAGGCGCCCACCGGTGAGAACCTTCCGGGAATCGGCGTAGAGCGAAAGGGGCACCGGCGCACCGGCGCAAAGCACCCGGCGGAGACCGGGCAGCGTGAGGTTGCGGGCCAGGCAATGGTCGAAAATTTTCCGCCAAAGTGTCGGCGAGCCGAAGGAGGTGGTGACGTTTTCCTGGAGGATGGCCTGCACGATTTTGGCGGGATCGACGGCAGCCGGGCGCCGTGGATCGATCTCGGGCACGATGGTGGTGAGGCCGAGCGCGGGATTGAACAGGGCGAAGATGGGCAGCATCGGCAGATCGATCTCGCCGGGAGCGATGCCGTAGGTTTCGCGGATGAGCCGGACCTGCGCCTCGAACATGCCGTGCTCGTAGCAGACGCCCTTGGGGGCGCCGGTGGAACCAGAGGTGAACAGGATGGCGGCCAATTCATCGGGCGCGGTGCGGGCCATGTCATTTTCCACCTTTCCCGGCGCGAGCGGGGAAAGCCGGGCCACGAGCGAGCTGCTGACGGCGACGCGGACCTCAATCGACCGGAACGCGCGGCGGAAGACGCGGCTGATCGCCCGGGCCAGCGGGATGCCCACCAGCACGCGCGGTCGCGAACGGGTCACACAGGCGAGAAAATTGCGCAGGCCCATGCCCGGATCGATGATCACCGGAACCGCCCCGATTTGAAAAAGCGCAAAGGCGGACGCGATCAGCGGCAGGCCGGGCCTGACCATGACCAGCGTGCGATCGCCTCGGCGGACTCCGCGCGCGGCCAGCAACGCGCGCCAGGCGTCGACCTCGGCCGCCAGTCCGGCAAAGGTGAGCGCGAGGTAGTCGATGTCGCCGGCGGAAGTGCGGCCGCGCGGAATCTTCAGCGCCGTCGCCTCCGGGCGGCTGGCCGCCATGAAGGCGAGATGCCGCGCGATGTTGGCGTTGGCGGCCGGTTCGGCGGATTCGACAGGCACACTGCGGGCGGGCGTGGACACGGGTGGAGAAACCGAGGCTCGCGCAAAGGCTCTAAGGCGCAAAGAAAAAGCCAAGTTCCTATCAAAGGCGGCCCCTACCTTCCGCTGTCGGCAAGACGATGACGGACGGGCCCGGCGGCGGTGTGGCCTACCGTTAGCCGGAATCCGCCGCCCGGAGGTCGGCGGCCACCTTAATTTTTCAAGGACGGCACGTCGCGCAGCAGGTCGGCCTGCCACCGCAACAGGACGGTATCGAGCTGGGCGGGAGCGCGGGCGATCTGGGCCAGTTGAGCCCGGCTCGCGATGAGCGTGGGGTCGAGTTCGATCCTGGCCGCCACCTGGTCGCGATCGGCCTTGATGCGGTCGAGGAGCTCGACCTCGGACTGCGTCAGCGCGGCCTGGCGTGAATCGCGGCCGGGACGGCGCGGCAGGGACTTGGGATCCCGGTCAAAGCCGGCGCGCACCGCCTCGGCCAGCGAGGGAAAAATCCGGTCGTGACGCCGCCCGAGGTGCACGGACCCGAGCACGGATTCCGGGGTCGCCCCGTCGGCCTCGGCCGCAAAGGCGATCCGGAGCAGGAGTTCATTGCCGCAGACCTTGAACGGCGCGGTGTCGATCCGCTTGGCCTGCGCCTCGCGCCAGTGCCAGACCGCGTGCAGGATGGAGAGCCCCCGGCCGCGGAGTCGCTCGGACTTGCCGATGCGCCAGTCGTTCTCGTCCGGCGGGGCAAAACCCGTGCTGCCGGCCTCGATCTGCGCCCGGCATTGCTGCTCCAACCAGGGCAGGCGGCCGCGCTTGGCGAGCTCGCGGGTGAGGATGTCGCGCAGCGCCGGCAGGTGCCACACGTCGAGCGCGGCATAGGTGAGAAGCTTGGGCGTAATGGGCCGTGCGGACCAGTTGGCCTTCTGGCCGGATTTGTCGATGGCGACGCCGAAATGCTCCTCCAGCAGGGCGGCAAGGCCAATCCGCTGCCGGTTGAGCAGCTGGGCGGCGAGCATCGTGTCGAACAGGCTGAGCGCGCGAAACCGGCAGAGATCGTGCAGCAGCCGCAGGTCGAAGTCGCTGCCGTGCATGATGAGGTGCTTGCGGGCAAGCTTCGTCCACAGCGGATCGAGCTGCATGCCGGGCGCGAGCACGTCGACCAGGAAGACCTCCCCGCCGACGAGAAACTGCAGCAGGCAGACGCGCGTGCGGTAGTGAAACATGTTGTCCGCCTCCGTATCGAGGGAGACCTCCTCGACGCGATCAAGCGCGGCGAGCAGCGGCGCGAGTTGCGCGGATTGTTCGATCAGCTGAAAGGCGGGCGGGCGGGTGGTCACTCTTATGCCGAGCAAACGGCGAACCTTCACCGGAAGGAAGCGGGAAATCATGCGGGGACGATTTTGGGGTGGTGGCGGGGCGCAGGCGACTTTCTTTCTCACCCGGCCCAGGCGGCGAGAAAGGCATCGATCAATCGCGGCAGGTCGTCGCTGTAGCCGCCCTCGAGCATTGCCGCCGCCGGCAGGTCCGAGTCGCCCAGCCAGCGGCCAAGCGTCGCGAAATCCTCGCATTCAAGCGACATCGTGGTGATCGGATCGTGCGCGTAGGCGTCGAAACCCGCTGAGACCAGGACCAGGTCGGGGCGGAAACCAACAATGGCGTCCCACGATTTGGCGAGCGCGTCCATGTGTTGGTCGCGCGGCAGATGGGGCTCAACGGGCCAGTTGCGGCAGGTGACCGACTGGCGGGTGCCGGTGCCGGGATAGCCGGGAAACTGGTGCACGCTGGCGAACAGGAAGCCCTCGCGTCCGTCGAGGATGGCCTCGGTGCCGTTGCCATGATGCGCATCAAAATCCCAGACGGCGACGCGCACGGCGCCCCGGCGGCGGGCGGCGAGTGCGGCAATGGCGACCTGGTTGAGGTAGCAAAATCCCATGGCCTGCCCGGCGGTCGCGTGGTGTCCCGGCGGACGCATCAGCGCGAAGGCCTTTTCGTTGGCACCGAGGGCGAGTTCCATGGCCTCCAAGGCCGCGCCGACCGAACGGCGGGCGTGGGCGTAAATGCCCTCGAAATACGGGGTGTCGCCGTCGAAATCCGGCGGATGCTGCAGGCGCTTCAGGTGCGACGGCGTGTGGGCGAGCAGCAGCATCTCCTCCGCGGCCGCAACGGGCACCCGCCACCGCCATTCCGGGTGGGCGGCCCGCAGGTAAGGCGCGGCCTGGAGCACGCGGGCGGGCTGCTCGGGGCGCGTGGACGATCCGAACTCAGCGCACCGGGGATCGTGGAGGATGGTCATGAATCTTTCTCTTTCTTCGTTCTCTTCCTCTTTCTCCCAGACTTGAAGGCCGAGAGAAAGAGAAAGATTGGGAGAAAGAGGAAAGATTGGCAGTCGCTGGTTTGTCGTCAGATTTGCCGCATGAAAGTCATTGTACTCTGCTCCGGCGGGATGGATTCCGTGACCGCGCTCTACTGGGCGCGCCAGGAGCACAGCGTGAGCGCGACGGTGAGTTTTGACTACGGCTCCAAGCACAACCCGCGGGAGCTGCCATTCGCCGCCGCGCATGCGGCCAAGATCGGGGTACGCCACGAGATTGTGCCGCTGCGATTCATGGACCGGCTGTTTGCCTCGGGCCTGCTGGCCAGCGGCGGCGACATCCCCGAGGGACACTACGAGGCGGACAATATGAAACAAACCGTCGTGCCCTTCCGGAATGCGATCATGCTCTCGATTGCCGCGGGCTTCGCCGAAAGCATCGACGCGGAAGGGCTCGTCATCGCGGCGCATGGCGGCGACCACGCGATCTATCCCGACTGCCGCGAGGACTTCATGCGCGCGATGGGCGAGGCAATGAGGCTGGGCACCTACGCGGGCGTGCAGCTCCTGCGGCCCTTCATCGCGATGAACAAGGGCGGAATCGCCGCGCTGGGCGCCCGGCTGGGCGTGGATTTCGCGCAGACCTACTCGTGCTACAAGGGCGGGCCCGTCCACTGCGGGAAATGCGGCACCTGCGTCGAACGCCGCGAGGCCTTTGCCCAGGCGGGACTGGTGGATCCGACGGTTTACCTCTCAACCGAGTCCCTGCCCGAGAAACCCAAACCGTTTTGACCCCGGATTACACGGATCGGCACGGATAAAACTACTCATCATCCGTGATAATCCGCGTAATCCGTGGTTAAATTCGTTCGATGCTAATTTCAGAAATCTTCTACTCGCTGCAGGGCGAGGGCGAACTGACGGGGGTGCCGTCGGTTTTTGTCCGCACCAGTGGCTGCAACCTGCGCTGCGTGTGGTGCGACACGCCCTATGCCTCGTGGAATCCGGAGGGCGAGTCGCGCACGGTCGACGCCATTGTCGCCGAGGTGCAGGCCCACCCCATTGCACGGCACGTCGTCCTCACCGGAGGCGAACCGATGATCGCGAAGGAAATCCGGGAACTCGCCGCCGAACTCAGGCTCCTGGGCTATCATCTCACCATCGAGACCGCGGCCACGGTGGCGCCGGATGGCATCGCGTGCGATCTCGCCTCGCTCTCGCCCAAGCTCCTGAACTCCACACCGGACCTCAAGGAACACGCCGCCTGGCGGAAGAAGCACGAGGCCACCCGCTGGCAGCCCGACGTGGTGCGCGCCTGGCTCGACGGGCGGGGCTGGCAGTTCAAGTTCGTAGTCGCTCAGCCCGCTGACATCGAAGAACTCGAGGGCATGCTCGCCTCGCTGGGCCGCGACATCCCGCGCCACAAGGTGCTGCTCATGCCCGAGGCCACGACCCTGGAGCGGATGCGGGATCGCGCCGGATGGTTGAGCGAGCTCTGCAAATCGCGCGGCTATCGTTACGCGCACCGCCTCCACATCGAGCTCTATGGCAACCGGCGCGGCACCTGAACCGGCCGGGCCGCGAAAACTTTCGCACGACCTCGAGTCCATCCTGCGGGAGTTCGCCGTGGAGACGGTGACGCTGCGCGAAATCATGGCGGTGCTGGATGGGCGCGGCTACATGCTGCTCGTGATGCTGCTGGCGCTGCCGTTCGTCACGCCGATCCCGCTGCCGGGACTCTCGACACCGTTCGGCCTGGTGATCGCCCTGATCGGAATGCGCCTGGCGCTCGGCCTGAAGCCCTGGCTGCCCGCCAGATTGCTCGACCGGCCACTTTCGCCCAAACTGTTCGCGCGCGTGTTCGCCGCGGCGCAGAAAGTCATCCGTGGCTTCGAACTGTTCCTTAAGCCGCGGCTGCCATGGCTGACCGGCTCGCCCGTCCGGCTCCAGCTGCATGCACTGCCGATATTTTTATCCGCCCTATTGCTGCTCCTTCCGCTGCCCGTGCCCTTCAGCAATCTCCTGCCGGCCTTCAGCATCCTGCTGATCGCCGCCGGCCTGCTGGAGCGCGACGGGCTCTTCATTGTGGCGGGCCACGCGGCGTTTGCGGGTGCAGTCGCGTTCTTTGTCTTCCTCGCCCTCGCCGGCGCCGAGGGTTTCGACGCTTTCAGGCGATGGATGGCCGGTTGAGCGGGGAGCTGCTCGTTACCGGTGGAACGCGCCCCACCCTTCAGTCCGCCTTGTTCCGTTGCAGCTTCGCCTTGAACTCGCCCGTGGGGCATCCGCAATCACCGCCACAGCCGGGATTTTTTCTTTTCGCCAGCGTGCGCCGGACCAGCCACACCGCAGCGATCGCGACCACGGCCAGGGCGGCCAGGGTTTGGGTTTCGGCGTTCATTTCAGAAGCCAAGCCCGCGCCCGGCCTGGTAGACAACCAATGACAAAATCCACGCGGTGCCAGTCATGTAGGCAGTTTGAAAAATGGGCCATTTCCACCCGTTGGTCTCGCGCTTCACCACGGCGATGGTGCTCATGCACTGCATCGCGAAGACGTAGAAGATCATCAGCGTGATGCAGGTCAGCGGAGTGAAGAGCATGCGTCCGTCGGGCCAGCGGGCGGCGAGCATGGCCTTGCGCAGGGGCGTGGTGTCCTTGTCCGACGACTCCGTGTTGAAGACCACTCCCATGGTGCTGACAAAGACCTCGCGGGCGGCGAACGAGGTGATCAGGCCGATGCCGATCTGCCAGTCGAAGCCGAGCGGCTTGATCGCCGGCTCGAGCAGATGCCCGGCCCGCCCGGCGAAGCTTTGGGCGAGTTGCTGCGCGGGCGTGGCATCGGCCGGCGCCTTCGGGTACGCGGTGAGAAACCACAGCACAATGCTGATGCCAAGAATAACGGTGCCCGCGCGCCGGAGGAAGATCCACGCGCGCTCGATCATGTGCAGTGCCACGTCCCGCAGGCGCGGCAGGCGGTAGGGCGGCAGTTCCATGATCATCAGCGGGGGCGCCCCCTTGAGGAGCGTGCGTTTGAAGAGCCACGCGAAGCCGAACGCCCCCACGGTGCCGAGGGCGTACATCAGCAGCATGATGCCGACCTTGGTCAGCAGCGGCACCCGGTCCCCCGGCACCAACGCGGCGATCATCAGCAGGTAAACCGGCAGGCGGGCGGAGCAGCTCATGAGTGGCGCCACGAGAATCGTGACCAGGCGGTCCTTCGAATCCTCGATCGTGCGCGTGGCCATGATGCCGGGAATTGCACAGGCGTAGGAGCTGAGCAGCGGGATGAAACTTTTGCCATTGAGCCCGACGCGGCTCATCAGGCGGTCCATGATGAAGGCGGCGCGCGCCATGTAGCCGGTGCTCTCGAGGAGACCGATGAAGAAAAACAGGATCAGGATTTGCGGGAGGAAGATGATCACTCCTCCCACCCCCGCGATAGCCCCATCCGTGATGAGGTCGCGCAGATCGCCCGGCGCCATGGCGCCCTTCACGGCGTTCGCCAGTGCGGCCACATGGGCGTCGATCCAGTTCATCGGGTATTCTGCGAGCGTGAAGATGCTCAGGAACAGCAGCAGCATGACGGCACCGAGCACAAGCCAGCCCCACAGCGGATGGGTGGCCACGGCGTCGATCTTGTCGCTCGTTGTCGGCCCGCTGGTGCCAGACTGCAGCACCACCTCGGCCGCGAGGCGGCCGATGGCATCGTAGCGCGAATTGACGAGCGAGCCGGCCCAGTCGGTGCCCTCGTCGTTCCAGCGTTTTTCCCACGTACGGAGAATCTCGGCCGTGCGCGGGTGCAGCGGCGTGGAGCCGGCCACGCGCACGCTGTCCTGGTCGGTCAGCAGCAACAGCGCCTCGGCGCGGGCAATGAGGGGCCCCTTGTGGTCATGGGAGATGAGCGAGGCCTGAATTTCGGCGATCGCGGGGGCAATCGGGGCGGGCACGGCCCACGCATGACGGGAAAGCGGCAGGTCCGGACGGCTCATGGCCAGGCGCAGCTCGATTATGCCACGGCCATTGGCGGCTTCACAGGGGATCACCGGGATGCCGAGCTGGTTTTCGAGCTGGCTGAGGCGGAGGCTCAGGCCCGCCTGTGCGGCCAAGTCCATCATGTTGACCACGAGGATGACCGGCCGGCCCAAGTCGAGAATCTGGTGAACCAGGTAAAGGTTTCGCTCGAGATTCGTCGCATCGACAATGCAAAGGATCCGGTCGGGCTGGGCGGTGTCGCTGCGCCGGCCGAGCAGGACATCGCGCGTGACGGCCTCGTCGGGCGAGCGTGCGGCCAATGAATAGGCGCCGGGCAGATCGATGACAGTCATCGGCTGGCCGTGCTGGGAGTAGGCGGTGCCGACTTTCTTCTCCACGGTGACCCCGGGATAGTTGCCGACCTTCTGCTTCAGGCCGGTGAGGGCGTTGAAGAGTGTGCTCTTGCCGCAATTCGGATTGCCGACCAGCGCGTACACGGGCGTACGGCTGGAGCCACCCGCAGGGCCGGCTGAGATGTGCGGCGGCAGGGCCATGTCAGGAGGCACTCTCCACCAAGACGTGCTCGGCCTCGCTCTTGCGGAGAGTCAGGTGATAGCCCCGCAACTTGATTTCAATCGGATCTCCCATGGGCGCGGTGCGGACGAGGGTGACCGGCGTGCCGGCCAGCAGGCCCATTTCGCGCAACCGGACAAAGGCCGGTCCTGTCTTGGGGAACTCGCGAATCGTGGCGGAAGCGCCAACGGCGAGTTCGGAAAGTTTAAGGAGAACGGCCATGGCGGCTGCCTTCAGCGCCCGGCCAGTTGCTCAACCAGAATGTTTTTCGCCGCGCCGTGACTCAGGGCAATCCTCGTGCCGTTTACCTGGCAGAGTATGGTGCCGGTCCCGGAAACCTTGGTGACAAACGTGGATTCACCAATACCCATTTCCCGGACGCGCTGACAGAACTCCATATCACCCTCCAGTTTGCACACGCGCCCCACCCCACCAGAAGGCAGCTGGCACAGCGACAGATAAGCGGGGATCGGTGAACGGCTCATTGGACAGCAAGACGGATGTAATGAGACTCGGTTTCAGTAATTGTGCAAGAAAAAGCCCCGGGCCGGCAAAGGCGCTAGGGTTTATCTTTACCGACGGCGGCGTTTGACCGCGAGTTGGACGCCCGCGTAGCGCACTAGGCTTTGCAGGTGCTCGTATTCCTGGGGATCGATGTCCTTGGCCGCTTTAAGTTCGTCCTCGGCCCGCTTTAGCGCGGCCTCCACCGCATGCTCGTCGATCTTTTCCTCGGTGATCGCCCGCTCGGCCAGGACATGCACACGGTCACCCTCGATCTCGGCAAAGCCACCGCCGACCGCCAGCCATTGCGTCACACCGTTCTTCGTCACGCGCAGTTCGCCGTTTTCAATCTGCGTGAGCAGCGGAATGTGCCCGGGCAGGATGCCGACCTCCCCTGCCACGGTCGGAATCACGACCGTATCGATCGTGTCGGAATAGACCCGGGCCTCGGGTGTGACGATTTCGAGAATCAAAGGCATGATGAGGAGATTTTTTTAACCACGAAATGCACGAATCACATGAAAGGTTTGGAAGCCGATTCTGTGTTTAATGTGCCCGGTGTGTTTCGTGGATTCCCAAATCAGGCTTTCTTGGAGGCCGCGGTCACCTCGTCGATGCCGCCGCGCATGTAGAAGTCGCCCTCGGCGACGTCGTCGAGCTGGCCGTCGAGGATCATCTTGAATCCGCGCACGGTCTCCTTGACGGGGACATACTTGCCCGGCGTGCCGGTGAAGACTTCCGCGACTGCGAACGGCTGCGAGAGGAAGCGCTGGATCTTGCGGGCGCGATAGACCGTCTGCTTGTCCTCGGGCGAAAGCTCATCGAGGCCAAGGATCGCGATGATGTCCTGCAAATCCTTGTAGCGCTGAAGCACGCGCTGCACTTCGCGGGCAACCTTGTAGTGCTCCTCACCCACGATGTCGGCTTGGAGCGCCTTCGAGACGGACGCGAGCGGATCGACCGCAGGGTAAATGCCGAGCTCGGCGATAGAACGCTCGAGCACGATGGTCGAGTCGAGGTGGGCGAACGTGTTGGCCGGCGCCGGGTCGGTGAGATCGTCGGCGGGCACGTAAACGGCCTGCACGGAGGTGATGGAACCCTTCTTCGTCGAGGTGATGCGCTCCTGGAGGAGGCCCATCTCGTTGGCGAGCGTCGGCTGGTAGCCGACCGCCGAGGGCGAACGGCCGAGAAGTGCGGACACCTCGGAGCCGGCCTGCGAAAAGCGGAAGATGTTGTCGATGAAAAGGAGCACGTCCTGGTTCTTCTCGTCGCGGAAATACTCGGTCATCGCGAGGGCCGAGAGCGCGACGCGCATGCGGGCGCCCGGCGGCTCGTTCATCTGGCCGTAGACGAGCGCAACCTTGGACTTGCTGAGGTCCTTCTGGTCGATGACCCCGGCCTCGGACATCTCGTGGTAAAGATCGTTGCCCTCGCGGGAACGCTCGCCGACGCCGGCGAACACCGAGTAGCCGCCGTGGGCCTTCGCGATGTTGTTGATGAGTTCGAGGATCACGACCGTCTTGCCGACGCCCGCGCCGCCGAACGCCCCGGCCTTGCCGCCCTTGATGAAGGGACAGATCAGGTCGATGACCTTGATGCCGGTCTCGAGGATTTCCGCCTTGGTGTTCTGGTCGGCCAGCGCAGGAGCCGGACGGTGGATCGGGTATTTCTTGTCAAACTTGACCGGGCCCTTGCCATCCACCGGTGTGCCGGTGACGTCAAAGATGCGGCCGAGCACGCCGTTGCCCACGGGCACGGAGATGGGCGCGCCGGTGTCCACAACCTCCATGCCGCGCACGAGTCCCTCGGAGGAAGACATCGCGATGGTCCGGGCCACACCGCCGCCGAGATGCTGCTGGATCTCCAGCGTCAGCACCTCGTTCTTGCCCGAGACACTGAACGCGATGGTCAGCGCCTGGTAGATGGGCGGGATGGCGTTTTCCGCAAACTGCACGTCGACCACGGGGCCGATGACTTGGACGATTTTGCCGGTGTTCATTTGAAAAGGTGTGGCTGGGTTGGGGTGAAAAATCAGGCGGCGCTGAACTGCGCGGCGGCGATCTCGAGGATTTCCTGAGTGATGCCGGCCTGCCGGGCCTTGTTGTACTCGAGCGTGAGGTCGCCGAGGAGCTTCGTGGCGTTGTCCTTCGCGGTCTTCATCGCGACCATGCGCGCACTGTGCTCGGAAGCCTTGGCGTCGAGCGCCTGGTGGAACACCTGGCGGTTGACGTAGAGCGGCAGCAGCGCTGCAAGGACCGTCTCGGCGCTGGACTCAAAGATCATCTGGCTTTCCAGCGTGCCTTTCGGGACGGAGACCGTGCCGGATTCCGCGCGCAGTTCCTCGACGGCCTCCTTCACGCTGGAGAGCGGGAGCAGCGGCAGGACGGTCGGGACCTGCACGAGGGTGTTCCGCAAGCGCGGCCAGATGACCTCGACGGTGTCCACGGCGCCCTCGAGATACTGCTTGGTCATGAACTCGGCCACGACCCGGATGTCGCCGAAGGCCACGCGGTCGTTGGCGGGAAAGTCCGCCAGCAGCTGGCGGCGCGTGCGCGCGATGAACTGCGCGCCCTTGCGGCCGATGACGGCGTATTTCGCGGGCGTCTTGATATCCGTCACCACTTTGAAAACGTTCGAGTTGAGCGGACCGCACAGGCCCTTGTCGGAGGTGATGAGAATAATGCCGCGCGTCTTCACCTCGCGCCGGACCAGGAAGGCGTGCTGGGCTTCCTCGACGCGGTCGGCGAGCGCGGCAAGCATCTGGGCCAGCAACTCGGCGTACGGCCGGCCGGCCAGGGCAGCCTGCTGGGCCTTCTTCATCTTCGACGCAGCCACCAGCTCCATCGCCTTCGTGATCTGGCGGGTGTTCTTGACCGACTTGATGCGCCGGCGGATATCGCGGGTGGAAGCCATGGAAATTTACGAAGGAAGAATTACGAATTACGATTGGACGGAAGCGGGAACGTCGGTCTGGTCATTCGTAAATCTGAAATCCTAATCAAGTTCAGGCCGTGTAACCGGACTTCCATTCGTCGCAGGCGGCCTGGAGCTTGGCCTCGATCTCCTTGTCGAGGGCGGCCTTGGTCCGGATTTCCGTGAGCAGGGCGTCCTTCCGGGTGGTGAAGAACTCCTTCATCGCGGCCGCGGCGGCGACAACCTTCTTGGTGTCGATCGCGTCGAAGAAATTCTTCTGCATGGCGAAGAGGATCGCGACCTGGAGCTCGATCGGCACGGGGCTGAACGCGGGCTGCTTGAAGAGCTCGACGATGCGCGCGCCGCGCTCGAGCTGGGCCTTGGTCTTGGCGTCGAGGTCGGAACCGAACTGCGCGAAGGCCGCGAGCTCGCGGAACTGGGCGAGCTCGCCCTTGAGTTTGCCGCCGACCTGCTTGGTGGCCTTGATCTGCGCGGCGGAGCCGACGCGCGAGACGGAAAGGCCGACCGAGACGGCAGGCCGGATGCCCTGGTTGAAAAGGTCCGTCTCAAGGAAGATCTGCCCGTCTGTGATCGAGATGACGTTCGTCGGGATGTAGGCCGAGACGTCGCCAGCCTGGGTCTCGATGATCGGGAGCGCGGTGAGCGAACCCTTGCCGTCGAGGCGGGCGGAGCGCTCGAGGAGGCGCGAGTGAAGGTAGAACACGTCACCCGGGTAGGCCTCGCGGCCGGAGGGGCGCTTGAGGATCAGCGAAATCTGGCGGTAGGCCACCGCGTGCTTGGAGAGATCGTCATAAACGATCAGCGAATCCATGCCGTTTTCCATGAACCACTCGCCCATCGAGGCGCCGGAGAACGGCGCGAGGTACTGGTTGGCGGGGTTGTCGGCGGCGGGCGCCGCGACGATGATCGTGTATTCCAGCGCGCCAGCGGCCTCGAGCGCGGACATCGTGCGGACGATATTGGAATTCTTCTGCCCGATCGCGACGTAGATGGAGTAGACCGGGCGGAACTTCGGGTCGCCGCTGGCGAGGCCGACCTTGTTGATCTTCGCCTGGTTGATGATCGTGTCGATGCAGATGGTAGTCTTGCCAGTGCCGCGGTCGCCGATGATCAGCTCGCGCTGGCCGCGGCCAATGGGAATCATCGAGTCGATGGCCATGATGCCGGTGAAGAGCGGCTGGGAGACGGATTTGCGGACGATGATGCCAGGAGCGATTTTCTCGACGGGATAGGTTTCGGTCGCGGCAATCGGGCCCTTGCCGTCGACCGGATTGCCGAGGGCATCGACCGCGCGGCCAAGGAGGGCCTTGCCGACGGGGACGGAGAGGAGCTTGCCGGTGGTCTGGACCTCGTCGCCCTCCTTGAGTTGCGAAACATCGCCGAGCACGACGCAGCCGACCTCGTCCTCCTCGAGATTGAGCGCGATGCCGATGGCTCCGCCGGGGAACTGCACCATCTCGTTGTACATCACGGCGGAAAGCCCATCGATCTTGGCGACGCCGTCGGCGACGGTGCGGATGTTGCCGGTGTTCTTCTTGACGGCCTTGCTGGAGAGCTTGGCGATCTGTTGTTCGATTTGTTCGAGGACGGTGCTCATCGGAGAGGAGAGTTGAGGGGCTGGAAGAGTAAAGGGGATCAGACGGCCGCGGAAAGCGCAGCCAGCTGGCCGGCGACGGACGACTCGTAAACATCATCGCCGACCTGGACACGCAGGCCTGCGAGCAAGGCCGCATTCGGCCGGGCGGTGGCGGTGACTGCGCGGCCGTAGGTGCGGCTCATGGCGGCGGCCACGGCGGTCAGCGTGGCGGCGTTGATCGCACCGGCATGCTCGACGACGGCCTCGCTCTTCGCGAGCTCCGTCGCAACCAAGCGGGCGTAGGCCTTGAGCACCATCACCGGGTTGGCGGGCCGGTGCTTCTCGACATAGGCGAGAACCCCGGACACGCGGTCGGCCGACACGGTCCCGTCGACTAAGCTCATTTTGAAGAGCTGGCGGGCGAACTGCTGGGCTTTCTTGCCGTGGGCGGCCATAAGATAGTGAGGGCGGAAGGTCGGTTCAGACGCCGGTCAATTCGCGGGCAGCGGCGTCATTGTAACGGCTGCGATCGGCCTCGGAGAGCTCCTTGGCGAGCACGCGTTGCGTCGTGGCAACGACGAGGCGGGCGATTTCGGTCCGGGCCTCGGCGAGCATCTTTTTCTTTTCGAGCTCAATCGTGGCCTGCGCCTTGGTGAGCAAGAGGCTCGCCTGTTCAAGAGCTTCCTTCTGCTGCTTGTCGGAAAATTCCTTGGCCGCTTTCTGGGCTTCAGCGATCACGGCCTGGGCCTTGTGCTGGGCTTCCTTGAGCACGGCATCGGTCTGCTGCTGCGTCGAGGCGAGGCGGGCCTTCATTTCCTCGGCGTACTGCAGGCCGGAGGCGATTTTCTGCTGGCGCGCGTCGAGCGTGGCGAGGACCGGCTTGAAGGCCAACTTCCAGAGGAGCGTCGCCACCACGGCGAAGTTCACAACCTGCGCGAGGAAGAACGGCCAGCTGATGCCGAAGTCCTGCAGGATCTTGGTGACGCCGCTGGCGGCTTCCGCGGGAGCGGCCTCGGCGGCATGAGCGGCAACCTCGGCGAAAACGAGCAGTGGGGAGATCATGGCGGGAAAAGGGAAATCCGCGCCGGCGGGCTGCGCCGGCGCGGAACGAACGGAGGATTACTTGCTGCCGAGGAACAGCGCGTAGAACGCGACGGCTTCGGCAAGGGCCATGCCGATGATGGATTGGACGAGGATCTTGCCGGACGCGCCCGGATTGCGGCCGACGCCCTCGACGGCCTTGGCGCCGACGAGGCCGACGCCGATGGCGGCGGCGAGACAGCCGAACGCGCCCTGGATGTTGCCGGTGATTTCAGCGATTAGGGGGATGATCATGGTGGTGTGTGTTATTTTTTGGTTGGATTTCCACCGTCCGCACGCGTGGCACGGTCCCGGCGGTAAAGGGTCGATCAGTGCGCGGTTTCCTTGTGTTCTCCAGTGTGGCCGTGCCCGTGCTCCTCATCGTGGTCGTCGCCGTGATTGCAGATCAGGCCGATATAAACACTGACCAGGAGCGTGAACACCAGCGCTTGGACAAAGCCGATCAGGATCTCGAGAAAATAGAACGGCAGCGGCAGGCCCCACTTCATAATGCCTGACATGGCGTGCATCAGGTTCTCACCGCCAAAGACGTTGCCGAAAAGCCGGAACGAGAGCGAAATCGGGCGAAAGGCGATCGAGACGACCTCGATCAGGCCGACCGCGAAGAAAACGACGAAGAGAGGATAATAAATAACGGCGGGGATTTCATTCTTGTCGGCCTTGTTGCCGAAGATGTCCTTCAACACGAGCTTCGGGCCGGCGTAGCGCATGATGAGGTAAAACCAGCCGGCGAACGCGACCGCCGCGAGGGCGAGGGTGCCGTTCATGTCGGCATTGCCGGGACGAACAAATTCCATCCAGCCGCCGGTCTCATGATCGATCATGTAGACCGTGCCGACCCCCGGGAAAAGTCCGCTCCAGTTCTGGATCAGGATGTAGGTGAAGAGCGCGATGAGCAGCGGGAAGGCGTGCTTGGCGACCTTGTTCCCGACGATCGGCGTGATGAGATCGAGCACGCCCTCGACCAAGCTCTCAACCATGGCCTGGGCACGGGTGGGAACAAGTTGGGGACGCTTGATGGCGATCCGGATGACGATGATCAGGACTGCGGCCACAACCCAGCTCGTCACCATGCTGTTGGTGATCGGCAGGCCAGCGACGGTGAAAAGGCGCTCCGCCATCGGCGCCACGCCGGCATGCGCTTCACCGGCGGCAAAAGCAGGCATGGCCGTGACGAAGGAAAAAAGAAAAAGGGCTGATGTTCTGACCCAAGACATGGAGAAATACTGGCGAACGGGGGGCTTGTGAAGGGTTGGACGTAGACAGTGCCCCCCGGCTCCGTCAACCCCTGAAACCGGCACGCTTTTCCCCTCCTTCGGGAATTAGCGTCCACCGGCAAATCCCGGTGTTGAACTAATGGCGGGCCGGACCCGTTGGCCTACTTGCTCACCGCAATTAACGACTGGTAGGCCGGCGCCCGGGCCTGAAAGACGGTAAGCTCCTCAAACGGCCAGTTTTCCTCCACCATTCGCCAGTTCGGGTGCACCTGCAGCACCTCCCTTACCGCCTGAAAGTAAGGCGCATGGTCGGTACGGAAATAGAGCCGGGTCCCCTGCCCCGCCCGTTGGGCGACCCGGGCGAGGAAATCCGCCTGCAGGATGCGGTGCTTGTGATGACGCTGCTTGGGCCAAGGATCGGGAAACAGGACGAAGATATCGGTGGGCCTAGCGTTGACCGGAAGCACCTCAAGAAACATCCCGGCCTCCGCGAGAAGGAAATGAAGGTTGGGCAGACGGGCCCGTTCGCGTTTCCGCTCGGCGCGCTCGATCCGCTCGCGGACAATGTCGATCCCGATGCAAGACACCGCGGGATGGGCCAGCGCGTAGGCCGTCAGGAAATGCCCGTGCCCGCAGCCAATTTCCCAGACAAACCGCGGGGCGGGCGCGAGAACGCCGCCGAGCCGTGCGCGCAAGGCTTCGCGGCGCTGGTCCAGACGGGCCAGATGCTCGGCCGTGCGGGCGGGATTTTCCACGGGCGCACGGCTAGGGCCTGACCGGCCGGCGCGCAAGCCTCGGGCTCAGTCCTTCGCCCGCAGCGGCAGGCTCAGGTAGAACGCGGTCCCCTGCCCCAGCGCGCTTTCCACCCACACGCGGCCGCCGTGGAGCTGCACAATATGCTTCACGATGCTGAGGCCGAGACCCGTGCCGCCTTTCTCGCGCGAGCGTCCCTTGTCGACGCGGTAGAACCGTTCGAAAATATGCGGCAGGTCCTCCGCCGGGATGCCGGGCCCGTTGTCGCGGACGCATACCTCGACCGCGTGTTCCCGCAGGCGGGCACTCAGGTCGATGTGCGTGCCCTTCGGCGTGTACTTCAGCGCATTGTCGACGAGGTTTTCGAAAACCTGAGTGATCTTCAGCGGATCCAGCAGCAGATTCCCCACGGCCGGATCGATGGAAAACGCGAGTTGATGCCCGGCCGCGGCGGGACGGGCGTGGTAATCATCCACCAGTCCGGTGATAAGGCTGGCGAGTGACGTCGATTCGCGGCGCAGTCCCGGGTAGATGGACTCGAGTCGCGAAAGGGTCAGCAAATCTTCCAGGAGCGAATTGAGCCGGTCGGTGTGGCGCTGGATGGTGAGGAGAAAACGCTCGCGGTCCGCGATCGGCATATCGCGGTGGCCATCGACAAGGGTCTCGATGTAGCCCTTGATGATGCTGAGTGGCGTGCGCAGCTCGTGCGAGACATTGGCGACGAAATCCTTCCTCACCCCCTCGAGTTTTTTCTGCTTGGTGATGTCATGGAGGACGAAAAGCGCCCACGAACCCTTGGCGCCGTCCAGCGGCGGGATGAGCGCACCGGTCATCTCGATCCACGTGGACTGCGTACCGTCGACAAACTCGATCTCGTGCTGCGGTTCGGCCCGGCTGGCGCGGACCGCATCGACGTAGGCCAGGAAATCCCGGGAGTGCAGCACGAGTTCGAGCCGCTGCTTGAGGATGTTCTGGGCCCGCGGGAAGATCGCCTGCAGAGCGCGGTTGGCCAGGAGAATGTAATTGTTCGCATCGACGATGAGCACCGCCTCCTGCAGGCTCCCCAGTGTGGCCTCGAGCTGCATGAGCTGGCCGAAGCGGAGCTGGTTCAGGCGGTTGTTCTCTGTGATCAGCTCGTTGGTCCTGGCGCAAAGCTGGTCCCAGTCGACGCCCAGGCTGGCCGGCTCGTCCTCGTGCAGGAAGGGCTCCTTCGCGTCGGCCGAAAGGACCAAGCTGCGGATGGCACGCCGGTAATCGCGCAGTTTCTTCAGCGCCACGCCGAGGCCAACGGCGAGGACCAGCGCGATCAGGATGAACATGATTCGACTTTGCGCTCGGCAATCCGGTAACCGACGCCGCGAATGGTCTCGATCCAGTCCGCCTCGGCGCCGAGTTTCTCGCGCAGGCGGCGCACGTGCGTGTCCACCGTGCGGGTTTCAATCTCCGTCTCGTAATTCCACACGTTGATCAGCAAATGCTCGCGGGTTTGCACCCGGCCGCGGCGTTCCATTAGCAGCCGCAGCAGCTTGAATTCGGTGGCGGTAAGCTCGATCAACTGGCCATTCACCGTGACTTCGTGGCGGTCGACATCGAGCACGATCTGTCCGATTTGCAGGCGCCGCGGTTCTTCCGCGGAACCCTCGCCCGCCCGGCGCAGGATCGATTGCACGCGCAGCACGACCTCTTTTGTGCTGAAGGGCTTGCAGATGTAATCATCGGCACCCGTTTCGAGTCCCTGGATGCGGTCGCCTTCCTCGGCCTTGGCGGTAAGAAAAATAACCGGCACGCGTTTGAGCTTGGGATCCGCCCGCAGCATGCGGCAGATCTGGATGCCGTTCAGTTCGGGCATCATCACGTCCAGAATAACCAAATCCGGCAGAAAGGTGCGCGCCAGTCCGATGCTGACATTGGGATTATTGACGGTCTCGACGAAAAAGCCCTTGGATTTCAGATGGTACGCCAGCAATTCCGTGACATCCGACTCGTCATCGACCACGAGGATTTTTTTAAGTTTTTTATCCGTCATGGGCATGAGTTTATCCCACCCGCGGATGAAGTCATAGCGAATTTGCGGTCTGTTTCACAAATGTTACAACGCAGCCGATTCGTCAAAAATCCCCAGTGCGCTCCGATGGGTGATCGGAGCTCTTTCTCGCTTCGATTATAACCATTAAGATGCTGATATCAGCCGGGTTAACACCGCTTATACGGCTGGCTTGGCCCAAGGTATAGGGCTTGAACTCAGTGAGCTTCAGGGCGCTTTCCCTCCGGAGGCCTCGAATCGAGAGAAAGTCGAGGCCGGCAGGAATCCGGATTTTATCCACATTGCCCATTTTCTCTATCTGGCGCTGTTCGCGCTGCAGGTAACCCGCATAGCTCACCCGATAAAGCGCCTCCTCGCGGACCGTGGACTGCTCCCGTTGAAATTCATCTGGAAGTTTCACGCCATTGAATCCGTCCCCTCCCCTCGATTTGATACCCTGCACTGCGGCGGTACGCCTGATCACATCGCCCCAAGTACCGCCCCCGGACACGGGTGTCTTTTCAAGCCAGGCGACCCAATGTTCAACCCGTTGCTTTTTCCCAGATATATTATTTAAACGATTTTCATTTAGAAGGTTATGATTTTTCGCGTGATGAAGAAAGCGCAATTCGGCACTTCCGTGATTAAACATCAAACGATGCTCCGCCCGGCTTGTGAACATGCGGTATGGTTCATTTGTCCCCTTCGTCACGAGATCATCGATCAGCACCCCAATATAACCCTCGTGCCGCTCAATGATCAGCGGTGTTTCTCCCCTCGCCTTGCAGACCGCGTTCACGCCGGCAACCAAGCCTTGCGCTGCTGCCTCCTCGTAACCGGATGTCCCATTGATCTGGCCGGCAAAAAATAGGTTTTCGACCCGTTTGGACTCTAAGGAAGGATAAAGCTGCGGCGGCGGCGCGAAATCGTATTCGACGGCATAGGCCGGCCGTAAAATCTCGGCATTCTCCAGCCCCGGGATGCTGTGGACCATCTCAAGTTGAACATCGAATGGCAGGCTGGTGGAGAGCCCATTAACATAATATTCGTTCGTCGAACGTCCCTCCGGTTCCAGGAACAACAGGTGCCTGGGCTTATCGGCGAACCGGACAAACTTGTCTTCGATACTCGGGCAATACCGAGGCCCAACCCCCTCGATTTCACCACTATACATTGCCGACTTGTGTAGATTATCGCGGACAATCCGGGCTGTTTCCGCCGTCGTATGGGTCATCCAGCAGGAAATCTGACAAGATCCCGGCGTCCATCCGATCCGTTCCTCGGAGGCTTGTTCTACGTGGAACAAATCCTCCGGACCACGCGTATCATGGAAGGCAAATAGGGTCGGGGCCGCATCGCCTTTTTGCTCCTGCATCTTGCCGAAATCGATGCTCCGGCCCAAGAGCCTAGGCGGTGTCCCTGTCTTGAATCTACGCAATTCAATTCCGGCCTCCAGAAAACTGGCCGAGAGCGTTCGTGCGCTGAAATCGCCCAGCCGGCCGCCTTCGTTTTTATTCTGCCCGATATGCATTAGGCCGCGCAAAAATGTGCCGGTCGTCACGACCACCGTTTCTCCCAGGAAATCGATATCGAGGTTCGTGTGGCAACCGACAACCTTGCCGTGGAAATAAATCAATCCCGTGACTGTGGCCTGAAAGACCTGAAGATTTTTCTGCAACTCCAGCGTATGCTTGAGACGGAACTGGTAAGCCTTCTTGTCACATTGCGCTCTCGGCGATTGAACCGCGAGCCCTTTGGATTCGTTCAGCAAGCGGAACTGAATTCCAGTCACATCCGTGTTGATCGCCATCTCGCCTCCAAGGGCATCGATTTCCCGAACCATCTGGCCTTTCGCCTGGCCGCCAATGGCCGGGTTGCAGCTCATCTGGGCAATCGTGTCGATGTTGCCGGTGAGGAGCAGGGTGGAGGCCCCCATGCGCGATGCCGCCAATGCCGCCTCAACCCCTGCATGACCAGCGCCACAGACGATGACTTCAAACGGTATCTTGTTATAAACCATTAACTTAAATAATTAAAAGCCAATAGCTTACCTTTGATCTGCGCCCAAGGCAAGGGGACTATTTGCCGATGCAGAATGTCGCAAAAAGTCGATCGAGCATCCGCTCGCTATCGATCCTGCCGGAGATTTCGCCGAAAGCATCTAGGGCGCCGCGCAAGTCGCTGGCCAATAATTCTATAGCCATCTTATCTCCCAGTTTAGCCCGTGCTCCCCGCAGGCAAGCCTGCGCACGGCCAAGGGCATCCGCGTGGCGGGCATTGATCGCCACAATATCATCGCCGATATCGCGCTGAAAGAGGTCCGCCAGATGAATGATTGCGTTTAGCAGTTCATCCATCCCGGCGCCCGTCAGCGCTGAAATCGCGACAAAGGGCAGGGAAGCCGGAGCCCTGGCGGCAGGGAGCGTTTGCACGAGGTCCATTTTATTCAAGACCACCACGGTATTTGAATCCCGCAGGCGCGCAGCCAGCAGGTCGGGCAGGTCGGGCGCCGACTGGGTCGCATCGAGCACCAGAAGGAAGAGGTCAGCCTCGGCGGCGCGTTCGAGGGTCTTGGCGATGCCGAGTTTTTCGAGCCCGGCCGGCGCGGGATTCAACCCCGCCGTGTCGATGAGCCGCAGACCGTGCGGTCCCGCGATAATGCGTTCCTCGATGAAATCCCGCGTCGTTCCGGGTTCGGTGCTCACCAAGGCGCGCTCGCTGCCGACCAGCCGGTTCAGGAGGCTGCTTTTGCCGGCATTGGGCGCACCGATGATGACCGTCTTGATCTCGTCACGGAGCAGCTCGCCATAGTGGCCCGTCGCCAGCAGGCGGTCGGTTTCCTCGATGATCCGGTCCAATTCAGACGCGACCAATTCCTGGTCTTCCGGTGGCAAATCCTCCTCGGGAAAGTCGATATACGCTTCCACCCGGGCCAGCACGCCGAGCAATCCATCCACCAACCCGGCCAGGCGGCGTCCAAGGGATCCGCGCAGCTGCTGTTGGGCCACCGCAAGCGAACGCTCGCTGCGGGCCCGGATGAGGTCCATCACCGCTTCCGCCTGGCTCAAGTCCATCCGCCCGTTCAGAAAAGCGCGCTGGGTGAATTCACCCGGCTCAGCCAACCGGCACCCGCGGGCCAGAAGATCCTCGAGGATTTTCTGCGCGATGAAGGGGTTGCCATGGCACGAGACCTCGAATGAATCCTCGCCGGTGTACGAGTGAGGCCCTTGAAAAAAAGTACCTAGCACATCGTCGATCAGCCCGCCCGCCTGGTCATGATAATCGGCATGGATCGCGACCCGGGGCAGGGGAGCACGACCGAGGATTTCACCGGCAATTCGCCCCGCCTCGGCCCCGCTGACCCGCAGGACCGCAATGGCCGCGGTGCCCGCAGGCGTCGCAAGCGCGGCTATTGTGTCATGGGGGCGCGGCATCCGCCGTGAACCAACGCGCGGCCCCCGTCCGCGCCAAGTCAAAACGCCGGGCTATGTTTCCGCTTCGGTCTTCCGGGTTTCAACCGCCGGTCACGGCAATCGGCTCAACCCGGATGCCATCCATCACCTTGTCCCCGGGATAAACGATCACGCGGTCCCCTTCGTCCAGGCCGCCCGTGATCTCCGTCTTGAATCCATTGGTGTGGCCGACCTTGACCGGGCGCAGCCGGGCGCGGCCTCCTTCAACCACAAAGGCCTGCCAGCCGCCATCGCGTTGAAAAAGCGCGCCGGCAGGCGCCTGCCGCACATTCGCGCCCTCCCATGTCACGATGCGCGCCTCCACGCGATAGCTGTCGCCCAGCGTGGGACGCCGGTCAAAGGCATCGACGAAATCGGCCACCACGTAGACGCGTTGCTCCTCGACCCCGAGCGCGGAGACCTTGGTGAACGCCGACGGTTCCACCAGCCGCACCCGCGCCTCGAGGGGCTGCGGACCGCCCCATTGTTCGAGCATGACGCGGGCGCCGGGATTAATCGCCACGCCATCCCGCGAGAGCACCTCTACGCGCACCTCCAGATCGGCCGGATCGCCCACTTCCAGCAGAGGGAAACCACCCGGCACAACACGCGAGCTTTCCTGAAACACCCGCAGGATCCGCCCGCTCACCGGCGAGGTGATAATCAACGGCTCCGCACTGCCCGCGGGAACAACCGGACCGGAGCCGGCCTGCGAAGAACCACTCGAATTCACCGCCGTTTGGCCGCGCACCAGCAGGGCCTGCGCCTGCTGGAGTTCAAACTCCGCCACCTGCAGCGCGAAGTCCGCCGCGCGCTCGTCCTGCGCAGCAGTCGCGTCCCGCATCTGCACCACGTCGAATTCCTGCTTCGAGAGTGTGTTCTTTTCCAGCAACGAACGGTAACGCCCGAGATCCGCCTGGGTGAGGGCGCGGGTCGCGCGGGATCGTTCCCGCTGGGCCGCCGCCAGTTCACGATTCGAGGACGCCGCCTGCACCCGCGCTGCGGCCTGGGCCTGGCTGCGGGCATCAAGGAAATCCGCCCCGCTGGTCTCAAGCACCGCGAGAACCGTCCGCCCCGCCTCCACCACGGCGCCGGCCTTCCAGTCGATGCGGCGGAGCTGGCCGGCCACCGGCGCCGAGACGACATAGCGGTTCCTTACGCGCGTCATGCCTTCCTCGTCGACCGTCACCACGAGGGCGCCATGCGTCACGGTCGCCATTTCCACCGGCACGGCGCGCGGCCACAGGCCGACCACGATGAGCAGCACGAGCAGGGCGGCGCCGAGGAGCGGCAGCCGTCGGCGCCAGCCGGGGGCACCGGTCTTTTTTGCGGCGGGAAAGGGCGGGGAGACTGGATTCATGGAAAAATAACGGCCGTTCAGTCGAGCGCCTTGAGCGCGCCCACGAGGTCGATCTCGGCCAGCTTGCGGGCCGCGAAGAGCGCCGACAACGCCGAAGCCAGCGCGACGACCAGCACGGCGAAGGCGTAGTTGGAGGCGGTGAGGACCAGCGGCAGACGCACCGTCTCGGTGTTCACGCTCGCAATGATCCCGCTCGCAAAGCCCGAGCCCAGCACGAGGCCAAGCGGCAGCGCCACGAGCGTGAGGAGCACCAGTTCGCCCACGAGGACCGCGCCCACTTCTCCCCGGGTGAAGCCGAGCACGCGCAGCGTCGCGAGCTCGCGCGCGCGCTCGGAGAGCGAGATGCGCGCACTGTTGTAGATGATGCCAAACGCGACGATCGTCGCGAACAGCATGTACATTTTCTGGAGGAGGCCGATGCTCTCCGCGGTGGTTTTGCGAAAGCCCTCGCGAATCAGGTTTTTAATCACAACGCCGGCGGAGCGCGGCGTGGCCTTGGTGGCGCGGAGAAATTCGTCCCACCGGCTGCCATCCACCGCGAGGTGCGCACCATTGATGCGGTCGCCCTCGAGCAGGAGCCGGTTGAGTGCGTGCAGCTCCATGTAGGCCGCCGTGCCGGCGAAATCCTCGGCGAGCCCGGCCACCGGCACGGCCAGTTCGCGTTCCTCTCCCTCCAGCACCTTCGCGATCACCTCGTCACCCGGCTTGACGTGGAGAATCTCGGCCAGCTTGCCGGAGATGACGATGCCGCGGGCGGGCAGGGTGAGCTGCTGCGAATGCGCGTCGATCACGCGGTTGAGTGTGCCGCGCTCAAGCAGGCCCTGCAGCAGCAGCCGGCGGGTGACCGGCCCGGCGCGCAGTTCCACGGCCACATAGCGGAACGGCTCCGCCAGCACGACGCCGGGCAGGTGCCGGAAATCGGCGATCGCGCGCGCCGGGCCCGGCTCAACCAGGGACATGGTGACGGTCTGCCGTTGCACGATGTCCCATTGGAAATCGATCACATGGCCAATCCCATCGCGAAACGAGTTCGGCACGATGAGAATGGCCGTCGCCAGCGCAAGCGCCAGGCAGGTGAGGGCACCGCGCACGGGGCGCCGCTCGATGTTGCGGAGCGCCATGCGGAAGGAAGGCGTGAACCAGCGCGCGGCCCCCAGCCGCTCGGCGTAGGCCGGGCGGTAGCTGGCCGGTGCCTCCGGTCGCATGGCCTCGGCGGGCGGAAGTCGCACCGCGCGACGCACCGCGCCCGCCACGCCGGCGAAGGCCGCCAGCGCGCTCACGAACACCGCGGCGAAAAGCACCCGCGTATCGAGGAGAAATTCAAGCCGCGGGAACCGGAAGAACAGGTGATACATCTCCACCAGGCGGCGCCCGAGCATGACGCCGGCCAGCGTGCCCAGCGCGACGCCCACCACCACGATCGCGAGCGAGAACTTGAAATAGTGCGCCCCGACCTGCGCGTTGCTGAAGCCGCAGGCCTTGAGCATGGCAATCTGTTCGCGCTGCAGGGCGATCTGCCGGCTCATCACCGAATTGGTCATGAACGCGGCCACGCCGAGGAAAACGAGCGGAAACGCGACGGAAAGCCCCTGCAGCACGCGGATCTCGTCCTCCACCCGGCGGTGGGACGGATGGTTTTCCCGGCCATAGGCGCCGCGCCCGCCATAGGGTGCCAGCAGGCGGTCGACCGCGGCGATGACCGCGCCCTCGGAGGCGCCGGGCGCCAGCGTCAGCGCAAGGGCGTTGAAGGCGCCGTACAGCTGAAAGGCCGTGGCGAGTTCCCGGTAGGGCATCCAAAAAACGCCATAGGTCTTGTTGTCCGGCAGCGCGGCTCCCGGCGGCGCCTCGAACACAAACTCGGGCGAGAGGGCGATGCCGGAAAGCCGGAAGGTTTGCTTGGTGCCGTTGAGGATGGCGGCGAGCGTGTCGCCCGGCTTCAGCCCGTGCGCATCGGCGAACGCCTCGCTGACGGCAAGTTCGCCGTGCGTGGTCTGGCCGAGGGGCAGCCGGCCGCTGCGAAAATAGAGCCGGTTCAGCCGGGCTTCGCCGCGTTCGGGCAATGAGTTGATGAGGCCCACAGCGGGCTCGGCCAGGCCCGGCACATCAAGCGTGACCTGGATCGCGATGCTCGTCTCCACGGCCGCCACGCCGGGAATGGCCGCCAGCTGCTCGCGAAGTGCGTTCGGCGCCCGCTTCAGCCGCGCAAAGATCTCCGCAAAATGATTCTGCCCGTAATAGGTGTCGCGCGCCGTCTCCAGCGAGAGGATGAGCGAGCGCGTCATGATCATCATCGCGAGGCCGCAGGCCATGACGAGCGCGACCGCCAGCGCCTGCGACTTCAGCGCCCGGAGATCGCGCAGCAGCTTGCGGTCGAGCAGGCTCATGTTCCAGACGCCCGAGGCGCCTCAGGGGATAGTGGACGGGAGACAGGAGACGGAAGGGAAAGGTGATGATGATCGTTCATGGTCGGTGCTGTCTCCTGTCTACTGTCTCCTGTAATTCACCACGCCAGTTCGCTCACGGAGCCGCGCCGGGCATTCGTGCGCTCGTTCACGATGCGGCCGTCGGAAAGCGTGAAGACGCGGTCGGCCATGTCGGCGAGGATGGCGTTATGCGTGATGATGACGGCGAGCGTGCCGAGTTCGCGGTTGCTGCGCTCGATCGCCTCGAGCACGGTGATACCGGTGCGCACGTCGAGCGCACCGGTGGGCTCGTCGCAAAGCAGCACGGCCGGGCGCTTCGCGATGGCGCGGGCGATCGCCACGCGCTGTTGTTCCCCGCCGGAGAGCTGCGCGGGAAAATGATCCATGCGCTCCCCGAGCCCGACGAGGGTGAGCGCCTCCTCGGGCGCCATGGGATCGCGGCAAATCTCCGTGATGAGCGCGACGTTCTCCCGCGCGGTGAGGCTCGGGATCAGATTGTAGGCCTGAAAGACGAAGCCGACGGCATCGCGGCGGAAACGGGTGAGGTCGGCTTCATCGGCCGCGCCCAGATTCCAGCCCCGGTAGAGCAGCGTCCCGCGCGTGGGTGAGTCGAGTCCGCCGAGCTGGTTGAGCAGCGTGGACTTTCCACTGCCCGAGGCGCCAAGCAGCACGATCAGTTCACCGGGAAAAAGATCGAGGTCGACCCCCCGCAGCGCGGTGACCGCCGCCGTGCCCTCGCCGTAAATGCGCGCCAGATCACGTACCTGAAAAACCGGTTCCCGCTCAACCGCCGGCAGGACAAGGGAACTGGGTTCGACCGGAGGCATGGCAATTAAAACCAGCCAAGCCCGGGGCCATCCCCGCCGCAACGTGCAAACCGGTCCAACCCTCGGTTCGAAAGAGATCCGAGCAGGAATGAACCACCGGAAGATCCTTCGTTTTGACGAAATATTGCCGGACCGCTAAACTCGCCCGAAATGACCGATGACCCCGTGATCGCGATCCAGCGTTTTTACCCGCAGATTTATCTGGCCTGCCACCGCCACCATGTGCGCGCGGTTTCCACCTCTTATCGTCTTTCGGCGCAGGACTCGGGACTGCTGACTCATCTTGACGACGATCAGGCCGTCGTCACGGGTGCACTGGCGAAACACCTGGGCTTGTCAGCTTCAACGCTCTCCGCGTCGGTCAAACGCTTGGAATCGCTTGGTTATATCGTCCGGACCCCTCGCGCCAGCGACCGCCGGCAGATTGAACTGCGCCTGACAGCGAAGGGCGCCGAAGCCATGGCCGGCGCGTCCGTGCTCGATCGCCGGCGGGTCGTGAAACTTCTCGGGCAACTCACGCCCTCCGAGGCCAAGCGGGCCATGGACGGACTGGCCCTGCTCGCACGCGCCGCCCGTCATCTCCAAATCAAACAACCTCAATCCCGGTGAATAAACCCATGAAATGGCTGTTCCTCCTGCTTGCTCTGCCGTTCTTGCTGGTGACCACATGTGCGCTGCTCGGATCGTTTTTGCCGCGCCAGCACGAGGCCACGCGTCAGGCCGTGTTTCATCGAACGCCGGCCGAGCTTTTCGCCCTGGTGCGTGATTTTGCGAACACGGCGGCCTGGCGCACCGGCTTGAAAAGCGTCGAACTGCTGCCGCCGCGGGACGGGCGGCCCTGTTACCGGGAGGCCGCGGGACATCGGGCCGTGACCTATGTCGTGCTGGAGGAAAGACTGGCCGAGAAACTGGTGGTGAAGATCGACGACGACGACCTGCCTTATGGCGGCTCGTGGACGTATGAATTTTCAGCCGCCCCGGAAGGCGCCCGCGTGCGCATCACGGAACACGGCGAGGTAAAAAACGTCGTGTTTCGATTCCTCGGCCGTTTCGTTTTCGGCTACGACACGACCATCGACACGTACCTGCGCGATCTCGGCAAAAAAGTCGGCGAAACCGTCACGCCCGGGCCGTGAAGGCCGCGGCGATCAATCGGTGTTCCCGCCAGTGATGACGGCGCCACCGGTGACATTCACCTTCTCCAGGATCGCCTTGGAAATTTTCTCGGCCAGCTCGGGTTTTTCCTTGAGCGCCTGCTTGGCAGCGTCGCGGCCCTGGCCGACGAGGTTGCCCTCGTAGGCGATCCACGCGCCTTTCTTTTCCAGAATCTTGTGCTCGAGGCCGAGGTCGAGGAGCGAGCCAATCTTCGAGATGCCCTCGTCGTACATGATGTCGAATTCCACCTCGGTGAAGGGCGGGGCGATCTTGTTCTTCACGACCTTGATCTTCGTGCGGTTGCCAATGACCTTGCCCTCGGGGGTCTTGATCTGGTCCTTGCGGCGGATGTCGATGCGGACCGAGGAGAAAAACTTCAGCGCGCGGCCGCCCGAGGTCGTCTCCGGGCTGCCGAACATCACGCCGATCTTCTCGCGGATCTGGTTGGTGAAGATGCACACGCAGTTCGTCTTGCTGACGACGGCGGTGAGGCGGCGCATGGCCTGCGACATCAGCCGGGCCTGGCTGCCCATGGTCATGTCGCCCATCTGGCCGTCGAGCTCGGCCTTGGTGATCAGCGCCGCCACCGAGTCCAGCACGATGACGTCGATGCTGTTGGAGCGGATCAGCGTCTCCATGATGTTCAGCGCATCCTCGCCGCTGTCCGGCTGGGAAACCAGCAGGTCATCCAGGCTCACACCGACCACGCGGGCGTATTTCGGGTCGAGCGCGTGCTCGACGTCGATAAAGGCGGCCAGGCCGCCCCTTTTCTGGGCCTCGGCGATGACACTGAGGCAGAAGGTGGTCTTGCCCGAGGATTCCGGGCCGTA
Organism: uncultured Opitutia bacterium; assembly: GCA_903827245.1. Lineage (GTDB taxonomy): Bacteria > Verrucomicrobiota > Verrucomicrobiia > Opitutales > Opitutaceae > CAIUWA01. Next base: position 57,849 of record CAIKHO010000021.1, on the reverse strand, counting down.
GATCTCGATGATGCGGCCCTTGGGCAGGCCGCCGACGCCCAGGGCGAGGTCGATGGCGAGGGAGCCGGTCGAGAGCGTCTCGATCTTCATCTTCTGGTTGCTGCCCAGGCGCATGATCGAGCCTTCGCCGAACTGCTTGCTGATGGCGGAGAGCGCGAGCTCGATGTTTTTGTCGCGGACATGGGTCGCGGGGGCAGGGGAGGCGGCCTTGGCGGGAGCGGCTTTGGACATGGCGGAAGGGATGGATTAAGGGTTAATGCGAGGTCACCGTCGCAAATAGAAACGTGGTTTTGACCGTGAATCTTTCAATGGTCGACGCAAGCGCGGAGCGGATTTTGCCGCGGATCAGTGGCCGCCCGACGGCCCGCCCGGCTTGAAGGCGGTGGCGAACCACACCGCGGCGAGGATCAGCGCGAAGCTGACCGCGTAGTTCCACGCCAGTTTTTCCCGGAGCACGACCCAGGCAAACACGACAAAGACCGCCAGCGTGACGCATTCCTGGATGATCTTGAGCTGGTAGCCGGTGAACTCACCGCTCAGGTAGCCGCCGCGGTTGGCCGGGACCATGAGGCAATACTCGAAAAACGCGACGGCCCATGAGAAAAGGATGATCGTGAGGAGCGATTTGCCCTCGAGGAACTTGAATTTGAGCTGCCCGTACCAGGCAATCGTCATGAAAATATTGGAGCAGAGGAGAAGGAGGATGGTTTTCATGCAAAATCATGCGATCGGCGGCCCATTATGGTCCGCCCTGAACCACGCCCCAAAGCTCCCGGGGGCCTGCTCCAGCGGCGGTTCGGATGGCCGATGATGCCGTCACGAGGACATTCTTCCTCCGCGTGATACGTGACCCCGGCGCATGCGGCTAGAGAAAAACGGCGTGCTGTGCATGGCATATGCTTAGTTAGATCCCAAAAAAGTCCAAACTTCCTCTTGCCCGGCGGGAATGCAGTCCTATACCTTGCGCCGTTTTCGTCCCCACACATACTCATCGCATGAAGATCAAAGCCTATCTCAAGCCGCAATGCGGCTGGTCCAATGGCGTTCGCGCCATCATGCGCAAGCACAACCTCGCCTTCGAGGACATCGACATCATCAACAACCGCGCCAACTACGCCGAAATGGTGCAGAAGTCTGGCCAGCCCCTCTCGCCCTGCGTCGAGATCGACGGGGTGATGCTGGCCGACATTTCGGGCGAAGAGGTGGAAAACTACCTGCTCAGCAACGACCTGGTGAAACCGGCCGACACCAGCGCCGACTCGCCCACCAATGCGGGTTGCTCGGACGAGGAGCATGCCAAAATGGCCACCAAAACGATCCGCTTCTTCTGACGAGACCGCCCAGTCCAGACCATCCAAGTTTTTACAGGGCCGGCTCTCCACCGAATGACCGGCCCTTTTTTTGCGCACCCATCACCACTTCGAACCTGCCGGGCCGCCGGCAGATGCGGCCCATGACACATCGTCCTTTTCAAGGCTCCCGTTGAATCCGATCCGCTTGTGAACACTCCGTCCCCTTCCTCCCTGAACAGCCGACCTGACCGCGCCGCCGGGCAGCGGCCCGCCAAGCAGGGGCTTTACGATCCTTGGTTTGAGCACGACGCCTGCGGCGTCGGCTTCGTGGTGGACATGAAGGGCCGCAAGTCCAACCAGATCCTGAAGCAGGGGATCCAGGTGCTGCGGAACCTCGACCATCGCGGCGCCAGCGGCGCCGAGGTCAACACGGGCGACGGCGCCGGAGTGCTGCTGCAAATGCCGCATGCTTTTCTTCAGGAAGCGTGCAAGAAGGCCCGCATTGCCCTGCCCAAGCCCGGCGAATACGGCACCGGCCTCGTCTTCCTCCCCCGCAACGCCGCCGTCCGGCGCAAGCTCGAGGAACTTTTCGGCCAGATCGTCCAGGCCGAGGGCCAGACCCTGCTCGGCTGGCGCACCGTGCCGACCGACAACTCGTCGCTCGGCGACACCGCGAAGGCCAGCGAGCCTTTCATCCGCCAGATTTTCATCGGTCGCAACCCGTCGCTGACCGACGACATGGCATTCGAGCGCAAGCTCTACATTATCCGCAAGCGCGCCTACAGCGAGATCCGCACCGCGACCATCAATGGCGGCGAATCGTGGTACCTGCCCAGCCTGTCCCACAAGACGATCGTCTACAAGGGCATGCTGACCACCGATCAGCTCGACCGGTATTTCGTCGACCTGCTGAACCCCGCGATGGAAACCGCGATCGCGCTGGTCCACTCGCGTTTCAGCACCAACACGTTCCCGAGCTGGGACCGCGCCCATCCCTACCGCTACGTCGCCCACAACGGCGAAATCAACACCCTGCGGGGCAACATCAACTGGATGCACGCCCGCCAGGCGCTCTTCTCCTCCGAGCTGTTCGGCGAGGACATGCAGAAGATCCTCCCGATCATCAATCCGCACGGCAGCGACTCGGCGATGTTCGACAACACGCTCGAGCTGCTCGTGCTGGCCGGCCGGCCCATCGCGCACGCGATGATGATGATGATTCCCGAGCCGTGGTCCTACCACGAGAGCATGGACGACGCCCGGAAGGCGTTCTATCAGTATCATTCCTGCCTGATGGAGCCATGGGACGGCCCGGCCGCCATCGCCTTCACCGATGGCAATCAGATCGGCGCCGTGCTCGACCGGAACGGCCTGCGGCCTTCGCGTTATTATGTCACGACCGACGACCTCGTCATCATGGCCTCCGAGGCCGGGGTGCTCGACGTGCCGCCGGAAAAAATCCGCGAGAAGGGCCGCATCCAGCCTGGCCGCATGTTCCTCGTCGACACCGGCGAGGGCCGGATCATCAGCGACGAGGAGATAAAGCAGAAATTCACTTCCGAGCGGCCGTACCGCCAGTGGCTCAACGAGCACCTCGTTCACCTGGAAGATCTGCCGCCCGTACCCGCCGTGCCCGTGCCGGATCACGAGACGCTGCTTCACCGGCAGATCGCGTTCGGCTACACCTTTGAGGACCAGCGGATCATTCTCGCTCCCATGGCCCGCGATGGCGTCGAGGCCATCGGCTCGATGGGCAACGACACCCCCCTTGCGGTGCTCTCGAACAAGCCCCGCCTGCTCTACGATTATTTCAAGCAGCTCTTCGCCCAGGTCACCAACCCGCCGATCGACAGCATCCGCGAGGAGCTCATCACCTCGGCCGAAACCCGTCTCGGCTCCGAGGGTAACCTGCTCAATCCCGAGCCGAGCGCATGCCGGCGCATCGAGCTGAAGTGGCCCATCCTCACCAACGAGGAGTTCGCCAAGATCCGCCGGCTGGACCGGCCCGGCTTCAAGGTCGGCGTGCTGCCGATCCTTTTCCGCGTCACCCGCGGCGAAAAGGGCCTGGCCAAGGCCCTCGAGGAGCTGTGCGTCATGGCCCGGCGCATGATCGAAGAGGACGAAACCGCCGTGCTCATCCTCAGCGATCGCGGCGTGACCAGCGAGTTCGCGCCCATTCCCGCGTTGCTGGCCATCGCCGGCCTGCACCACTACCTTATTCGCGAGGGCTTGCGCACGCGCGTCAGCCTCGTGCTCGAGACCGGCGAGGCCCGCGAGGTCCATCACTTCTCCCTGCTCATCGGCTATGGCTGCAGCGCCATCAACCCGTACGTCGCGTTCGAGACGATCGACGGCATGATCCAGGATGGCCTGCTGACGAACATCGACCACAAGACCGCGTGCAAGAACATGGTCAAGGCCGCCTCCAAGGGCGTCATCAAGGTCATGTCCAAGATGGGCATTTCCGCCATCCAGAGCTACCGCGGTGCGCAGGTGTTCGAGGCGGTCGGCCTGCGGCAGGACGTGATCGACCACTATTTCACCTGGACGTCTTCGCGCGTCGGCGGCATCGGCCTCGATGTCATCGCCCAGGAAGTGCTCACGCGGCATCGTGCGGCCTACCCGGATCGCGTCGTCAACGGCCATGTGCTCCCGGTCGGCGGCCAGTACCAGTGGCGCAACGACGGCGAGTTCCACCTCTTCAGCCCCGAGTCCATCCATCGCCTGCAAAAGGCCGTGCGCACCACCAACTACGCCGCGTTCAAGGACTACTCGAAGATCGTCAACGACACCTCGAAGAACCTCTGCACCCTGCGCGGCCTGCTCGACTTCAAGGCGGCGGACGCGATTCCAATCACGGAGGTCGAGCCCGTCGAGGCGATCCTGAAGCGGTTCAAGACCGGCGCGATTTCCTACGGCTCCATCAGCAAGGAGGCCCACGAGACGCTCGCCATCGCGATGAACCGCATCGGCGGCAAGTCCAACACCGGCGAGGGCGGCGAGGACTCCGATCGTTTCCTCCCCCTGCCCAGCGGCGACTCGAAAAACTCCGCCATCAAGCAGGTGGCGGCCGGCCGGTTCGGCGTCACGAGTGAATACCTCGTCAGCGCCAAGGAAATCCAGATCAAGATGGCGCAGGGCGCCAAGCCCGGCGAGGGCGGCCAGCTGCCCGGCGCCAAGGTTTATCCGTGGATCGCCAAGACTCGGAAGACCACCCCCGGCGTCGGCCTCATTTCCCCGCCGCCGCACCACGACATCTATTCCATCGAGGATATCGCCGAGCTCATCCACGACCTCAAGAACAGCAACCGCCACGCGCGCATCAGCGTGAAGCTGGTGGCCGAGGTCGGTGTCGGCACCATCGCCGCCGGTGTCGCCAAGGCACACGCCGACGTCGTGCTGATCAGCGGGCACGACGGTGGCACCGGTTCCTCGCCGCAGACCTCCGTCATGCACGCCGGCCTGCCATGGGAACTCGGCCTCGCCGAAACGCACCAGACCCTCGTCCTCAACAATCTCCGCAGCCGCATCGCGGTCGAGACCGACGGCCAGTTGAAGACCGGCCGCGACGTCGTCATCGCCGCGCTGCTCGGCGCCGAGGAATTCGGCTTCGCCACCGCGCCGCTCGTCGCCACGGGCTGCATCATGATGCGCGTCTGCCATCTCAACACCTGTCCCGCGGGCGTCGCCACGCAGGATCCCCGGCTGCGGGCGAAGTTTGCCGGCAAGCCCGAGCATGTCGTCAACTTCATGCGCTTCATCGCGGAGGAAGTGCGCGAGCTCATGGCCCAGCTCGGTTTCCGCACCATCGAGGAGATGATCGGCCACGTCGAGCGCCTCGAGCCGCACAAGGCCGTCGAGCACTGGAAGGCCCGGGGCCTCGATTTCAGCAACATCCTCTACCAGCCCGACGTGGGCCCCGAGGTCGGCCGGTTCTGCTCCATCAAGCAGGATCACGGCCTCGAAAAGTCGCTCGACCTCACCACGCTCCTCGAGCTCTGCCGCCCGGCCATCGAGCGCGGCGAGAAGGTCATCGCCGAACTGCCCATCCGCAACGTCAACCGCGTCGTCGGCACCATCACCGGCAGCGAGGTGACGAAAAAGTGGGGCGCCGCGGGCCTGCCCGAGGACACCATCCGGGTCCACTTCAAGGGCTCCGCCGGCCAGAGCTTCGGCGCGTTCATGCCGAAGGGCATGACCTTCTCCATCGAGGGTGATGCCAACGACTACGTCGGGAAGGGTCTCTCCGGCGGAAAAATCGCCATCTTCCCGCCGGCCAACTCGAGCTTTGTGCCGGCGGAAAACATCATTGTCGGCAACGTTGCGTTCTACGGCGCCACGGCCGGCGAGGTTTACCTGTGCGGCATGGCGGGCGAGCGCTTCGGCGTCCGCAACAGCGGCGTCAACGCCGTCGTCGAGGGCGTGGGCGACCATGCCCTCGAATACATGACCGGCGGCCAGGTCGTCATCCTCGGCGCCACCGGACGCAATTTCGCGGCGGGCATGTCGGGCGGTGTCGCGTACGTGCTCGATGAACGCGGCGACTTCCCGAAGCGCGTCAATCCGGCCATGGTCGGCCTCGAGAAACTTGAATCGGCGGCCGAGATCGCCGAGGTCCGCGCGATGATTGAAAAACATTTCGGTTACACGCGGAGCGTCCGCGCGAAGCATGTGCTGGCCGCGTGGGACCAGATGGTGCCGAAATTCGTCAAGGTCATGCCCAAGGACTACAAGCGGGTGCTCGCGTGCATCGCACGGGCCCACGACCAGGGCCTCACCGGCGACGAGGCGGTCATGGCCGCCTTCGAGGAAAACGCGCGCGACCTCTCCCGCGTCGGCGGAAACTAACCCCTCCCGGCTTGCCGCTTAAAACTTACATCCCTTATCGCTACTGACCCATGGGCAAACCAACTGGATTCATCGAGTATCTGCGGGAGCTGCCCGTGGACCGCACCCCGGTCGAGCGCGTGCGCGACTGGAAGGAGTTTCACCATCACATGGAGGAGAAGAAGCTCCGCCATCAGGGTGCGCGGTGCATGGACTGCGGCGTGCCCTTCTGCCACACCGGCAAGCTCATCAGCGGCATGGCGTCGGGTTGCCCGATCAACAACCTCATCCCGGAGTGGAACGACCTGGTCTACCGCGGTCTCTGGCACGAGGCGCTCGACCGGCTGCACAAGACCAATAATTTCCCCGAGTTCACCGGCCGCGTCTGCCCCGCGCCCTGCGAGGGTTCCTGCGTCCTCGGCATCAACGAGCCGCCCGTCACGATCAAGAACATCGAGGCCGCCATCACCGACCGAGGCTGGGATGAAGGCTGGGTCCTGCCGGAAGCACCCACGGTCCGCACCGGCAAGAAGGTCGCCGTCATCGGCTCCGGTCCGGCCGGCCTTTCCGCCGCCGCGCAGCTTAACCGCGCCGGCCACACCGTGACTGTCTTCGAGCGGGCCGACCGCCCCGGCGGCCTCCTCATGTACGGCATCCCGAACATGAAGCTCGACAAGCAGGAGGTGGTCCTCCGCCGCATCAAGCTCATGGAGCAGGAGGGCATCAAGTTCATCTGCAACGCGAACGTCGGCGACAACGTCGAGCCCCAGATCTTCCTCAACGAATACGACGCCACCGTCATCTGCACCGGCGCCACGCAGCCCCGCGACCTGCCGATCGAGGGCCGCAGCCTCAAGGGCGTCCATTTCGCGATGGAGTTCCTCACGGCCAACACCAAAGCCGTTCTGAACGGCGGCGCCGACCACGCGATGATCAGCGCCAAGGACAAGGACGTGGTCGTCATCGGCGGTGGCGACACCGGCACCGACTGTGTCGGCACGTCCATGCGCCACGGCTGCAAGAGCCTCGTGCAGATTGAAATTCTCCCGAAGCCGCCAATGGACCGCACCGCGGACAACCCGTGGCCCGAGTGGCCCAAGGTTTACAAGATGGACTACGGCCAAGAGGAGGCCGCCGCCAAGTTCGGCGCGGATCCCCGCGTGTACGTGACCACCGTGAAGAAATTCGTCGGCGACGCCGAGGGCCGCGTGAAGGAACTCGTGACCGTCGAGATCAAGTGGGAAAAAAACGAGAAGGGCCAGTTCGTGCCGAAGGAACAGCCAGGCACCGAAAAGACGCGTCCCGCGCAGCTCGTGCTGCTCGCCATGGGTTTCCTCGGGCCAGAGCAGCCTTTGCTGAAGGAAATCGGCGTCGAGACCGACGCCCGCAGCAACGTCAAGGCCGAGCACGAAAAGTACACCACCAGCCTCAAGGGCGTCTTCGCCGCCGGCGACTGCCGCCGCGGCCAGAGCCTTGTGGTCTGGGCGATCAATGAGGGCCGTGGCGCCGCGCGCGAGTGCGACCGCTACCTCATGGGCTCGACGGATCTGCCTTAGACCGCGGCTTTCCTGTTTCTGATAAGGGCCCACGGGGGAACTTGCCCGCCGGCCGGTAAACCCACTCGTTCGGTCGAGCCCATGACCTCCAAGCCAATTCCCGGATCCACGGGTGAAATCCTGACCAGCCTCCCGTCCGCGTACTTGCCGCACGCGGCGACCGGCTTGCTCCACTTGCCGCGTTTTCTCGCGAAATGCCGGTATGTGAAGGCGCATGGGGCGCTGCCGGCCAGTTACGCGAAAAACTACAAGCGCGGTCTCGACCGTTTCCTCTGCCTGCACCTCGGCATCGATCCTGATGCGGTGGAAAAAATCGTCTTCACGGCGGGGGAAGAAATAGAGGTCGAGCAGCGCCTGCTAGAATTGCTCCCGAAGGACGTCCGCGCCCACCAATGGAACCGCAACTACGTCCAGAAAGGCATGACCCCGGCCGGGCAGGAATTCCTGAGGGAGGCCCTCACCGCCATGGGCTGCGCGGATCGTGTCGGGGAAATCAAGAGCGTGCCCGATCTGATCGAGTTCGACGAGGGACGGATCGAGTGAAGCCTTGATTTTAACGATCAAAGGCGCGGGATATTCACTCCCCTTGTTTCTTCTCCGTTCCCTTCGTTGCCTCCGGCATAAAACAGCCTTAGCTTTTTTCCCATGATCAAAGGCCAGAAAGTCGTGTGCGTTAACGACACCTTTCCCGAGTTCGTCCGGGCGATCTACAAGCAGCTGCCCGTGAAGGACAACATCTACACCATCCGCGAGGTGTTTCTCGGCCGCGAAAAGATCGTCAAGGGCGGCGACTCGGCGACCGTCGGGCTCCTGCTTGAGGAGCTGCACAATCCGCCCGATCCCTTTCACAAGGGGGAACAGGAGCTCGGTTTTTCCTCGGAACGCTTTGCCCCCCTTGAGGAATTGCCGGCGGAGGAAGAGGAGGAAGAGATCGCCGGCGTGCTCACCGGTGCCTGGGCCAACTGAGTCGAATTCCTTCGGGCCCAATAAAAACAAAAAGGCGCGTCCTGGTGGAACGCGCCTAGAGAATGACGGGACAGAGGGGGAAATTTCCTCAGCTCGCGATCTGCGGGCGGGTGGGCTCCGGCCAGTCCAAGTGGAAGAATTTCCCGCGCGGTTGGTCGGTCCGCTCGTAGGTGTGGGCGCCGAAGTAGTCGCGCTGCGACTGCAGCAGGTTGGCCGGCAGGCGGGCGGAACGGTAGCTGTCGTAGTAGGCGAGGGCGGAGCTGAAGGTCGGCGCGGCCACGCCACATTCGGCGGCCAGCGAGATCACCTTGCGCCAGTTTTCCTGGGCCTTCTTGACCGTCTTGTTGAAATACGGGTCGAGCAGCAGGTTCGCCAGGTCCGGGTTCCTCGCGTAGGCCTCGGTGATCTTCTGCAGGAAGGCCGCGCGGATGATGCAACCGCCGCGCCAGATCTGGGCGATTTCGCCGAAGTTGAGCGTCCAGCCGTATTCCTTCTGCGCGGTGCGCATGAGCTGGAAGCCCTGCGCGTAGGAACAGATCTTCGAGCAGTAGAGTGCATCGTGGATGGCCGCGAGGAGCGCCTTCTTCGAGCCGCGGTATTTTTTCGCCGGGCCCTTCAGTATCTTCGAGGCGGCGACGCGTTCCTCCTTGATCGCGGAGATACAGCGCGCAAACACCGCCTCGGCAATGGTCGGCGCCGGCACGCCCATGTCGAGGGCGTTGGTCGAGGTCCATTTGCCCGTGCCCTTCTGGCCCGCGGTATCGAGGACGATGTCGACGAACGGCTTCTTCGAAACTGGATCCTTCTGCTTCAGGATGTCGGCGGTGATCTCGATCAGAAAACTGTCGAGGATCCCGGCGTTCCACTCGGTGAAGATCGCGCCCATCTCGGCCGCCTTGAGTCCGAGCAGGCCCTTCATCAGCGCATAGGCCTCACAGATCATCTGCATGTCACCATACTCGATCCCGTTGTGGATCATCTTCACGTAGTGGCCGGCGCCGTTGGCGCCGATGTAGGTCGTGCACGGCACGCCGCCCGTGACCGGGTGGCCGGGCGTGGCTCCCATGATGGGCTTGCCAGTCTTGGCATCCACCTTCGCGGCCACCGCCTCCCAGATGGGCTTCAGTTCCTTCCAGGCCGCCAACTCGCCGCCCGGCATGAGTGACGGGCCAAAGCGCGCGCCTTCCTCGCCGCCGGAAACGCCGCTGCCGATGAAGCGCAGGCCTTTCGCGGCCAGCGCCTTTTCGCGGCGGATCGTGTCGGTCCAGAGGGCGTTGCCGCCGTCGATGACAATGTCGCCCTGCTCGAGCAGCGGCACAAGGCCGTCGATGACGGCGTCCGTCGCCTTGCCGGCCTGCACGAGGATGATCATCTTTCGCGGCTTCGCGAGGGACTTGACGAACTCTTCCAGGGTCTTCGTGCCGACGACACCACCGGGTGTGTGCGGATTTTCCGCGACGAACTTGTCGGTCTTCTCGGTCGTGCGGTTGTAGACCGAGATCTGAAAGCCGTGGTCGGCGATGTTGAGGGCGAGGTTCTGACCCATCACGGCGAGGCCGATGAGTCCAATGTCAGATTGAGATTTGGGCATGGCGGAGGATGAGTTGGCCACAAAGCCCTGAGGAAAACCACCCGAAAATCGGGCCGCGCCCGACTTCCCCGGCTACATCTTCGGTCCGCCCTGCTGCTTGCCGCCGTAACTGCCCTTGCTCGGGAAAAAGGGCGCGATCTTGTCGATGAACGGGGTGAGCATCGCGGGCTCGTTCCGCTCGTAGATCCAGTTTACCCCGCCGACGATCACCACGATGAAGACGATGACAGCCAGCACCACCTTGTTCATGGCGGCGACCTTGCGCAGGGCAATGACGACGCCGACCACGATGGCGACACCCAGAAGCACCTTCAGCCAGAATCCCGGCGGGATCGCCTTGAGCTTCTCCATCGCGGTGACAGCCAGCAAAGTCATGGGTTGGGCATAACCCAGCCGCCGGCCAAGACGAGTGCAAATCCACCGGGCTCCATATGTTTAGCGGATTATTTAAGGCGCAGAAGACGCCTTCCTTCCAGCGAAGGCCTCATTGCGGTTTCGCCGGCGGTATTCCTGACGCCGGGCCGCGGGTCGCACAGTTGATCCAGGCCGTGGCGCCGCTGGCGTAATGTTCCTTTTTCCAGATGGGCACCCGGGCCTTGGCTTCGTCAATGATGTAGCGGCACGCATCGAAGGCATCGCCGCGATGTTCCGCCGTGACCCCGACCCACACCGCCATGTCGCCCAGCACCAGCGAACCAACCCGGTGCGCACAGACAGCGTTGAGGATTGAAAATTTCGCCTGCGCCTCGGCCAGGATGCGCAAACCCTCCTTCTCCGCCAGGGTCGCATGGGCCTCGTAGTCGAGCGCCCGGACGGCCTGGCCGTCGTTGCGGTTGCGCACCCAGCCCTCGAAGGTCGCGCAGGCGCCGGCCCGCGGATCGAGCAACCGGCGTTGCAGTGCTGCCGGATCGAGTGGCTCGGGGGAAATCCTGAACATGGGCTCCTTGCTCAACCGCCCGCCACCGGGGGAATGAAGACGAGGCGGTCGCCATCGCTCAGCGCCGATCCCCAAGGCGCAAACTCATCGTTCACGGCGACGCGCAGGCGATCGGCCGGGAGCGTGAAGCCATGCCGGCCGCGCAACTCGTCATAAAACTCGCTGGCCGTGGCGGCGCTGGTCGTAATTTTTTCCTGCGCGAGTCCCCGCTGCTCGCGCAGGATCGCAAAATACTGCACGTGGATCGACTTGGTCATGCGATTGGGGAGAGAAAACGGATCGGGCGTACGGGTTTGATCTCTTCGTTTTTCGCTCGTTGCCCCATGAAAATCATTCCGCGTGATAGTCGCTTTTCCCGCCGGTTTTTTCCAGGAGCCGGATTTCCTTGATGACAATGCCGTGGGAAACGGCCTTGCCCATGTCGTAGACGGTGAGCGCGGCCACCGTGGCACCGGTCAGCGCCTCCATTTCGACGCCGGTCTTCGCGTGCGTCTGCACCCGGCAGTGGATCGACACCTCGCTGCGCGCCGCGTCGGAGGTGATTTCAATCTGGCAGTCGTCCAGCGCGAGCGGATGACAGAGTGGAATGAGTTCGCTGGTGCGCTTCGCCCCCATCACGCCGGCCAGGATGGCGGTTTGAAAAATCGCCCCTTTTTTTGTCGCGATGTCGCCGTCCTTCAACAGAGCCGCAAGCGCCGATGGCAGGGCGACGACCGCCATGGCGTGAGCCGTGCGCCGGGTCACCGGTTTGCCGCCGACGTTGACCATCGCCGGCCGGTTTTGCTCATCGAGGTGGGAGAACATCGGGCGGAAAGGTTCACGCAAACCCGCAGGGGCGCAAAGTGATTTTGCGGGCTAGGCCCAGGCCCGGAACGGCGCGAGGTAGCCGGCGGGAAACTCCGTTTGGTCCGCCGGCAGTTCGACAAAGCCGTCGGTCCCGACGAGACCGGCGAAATCGCCCGAGGTGTTGGCCGGATCGGGCAGGGCGAGCATCTCCGCACGCGGTCCACTCGCCAGCTTCACGGGCAGGAAATACGCGAGGGCCGGCTTGAAGGTGACCGGCGCCGCCAGCGCCACCGTGCGCAGCGCCGGCGGAATGCGCCCGCCCGCCCGGTCGAGGGCCGGAAGCACATAGCGGTGCAGACAGGTATAACTCGCCACCGGGTTGCCCGGCAGCGCAAAGACCGGGGTGCGCCGCGCACTGGTGCCAAACCACATGGGTTTGCCGGGACGCTGCGCTACGCCATGGAAAATTTTCTTCACGCCCAGCGACTCAAGCACGGCAGGCAGGTAGTCGAACTTGCCCTTCGATACGCCGCCGCTGAGCAGCACGACATCGTACTCGGCCAGAATATGCCATAGCCGGTGCTCGATCTCTTGCCGCATGTCCCGGAGGTGAAACCGCCCAACCTGCGGATATCCGGCGGCAATGAGCGCGGCCCGCAGGGCGTAGTCGTTGCTGCGGCGGATCTGGTGCGGAGCCACCGGCATGTTCACGTCCACGAGTTCGTCGCCGGTGGCAACCACCGCAATTTTGGGCCGGATCGCAACGGTCAGGCTCGCGCAGCCGCAGGCAGCCGCCACCGCGATCTCCCGGCCGGTGAGCCGCAGACCGGAGGAAAGTATTTCATCGCCGGCCACGTGGTCGCTGCCGCGGCGGTGCACCGCATGCCCGGCGGAAAAATTCACCGCGGTCACGGTCATCACCTCGCCCGCCCTCGTCGTTTCCTCATAGGGTACCACACAGTCGGCGCCGATCGGCAGCACCGCGCCCGTCATGATCTCGACGCAGGCATCAGGCCCGGGGCCGAGCTTTTGGGGGATCATGCCCGCAGCCTGGATTCCTTCGACCCGGAAAGTCCGCGTGCCTGCAGCCAACGCCGCAGCCCGCACCGCATAGCCATCCATCGTTACGCGGTCGAACGGCGGGAGATCGCGGTCGGCGCACACCGCGCCGCGCAGCACCCGGCCGTGCGCCTCCGCCAGCGGGCAGTCCTCGCTGGGCAGGGGTACGAGGTTCCCAAGGATGAGCTGCTCGGCTTCGGCAGGGGTAAGCATGACCCGGCGAGGCTGGACGACGAACCAGCGGAGGGCACGGAGGAAATAAACGATCCTAACCCCGGTTTATAATCTTGGGAAATCACCCCGCGCGCCGCATGAACCCGACCCAATGTCACCCATTAGGTGACATTGGGCTGGGTCCGTTTGTGATATAGTGCGTGCCAAAAAGTCTGGGTCCGCGGGAAGAAACGGGTGGGATTGGGGCGGCCGGGTCCTTTCGCCCAAAATGCGCGCAGCCGAATGAACATCCGGCTTTGCCTCTCTCCTTTCCGTGTGTCTTGATGGGAAGAATGTCCCTGTCCGTCCGCGACCCCTTTGCCCGCCCGCTGCGCGACCTCCGCATTTCCGTGACGGACCGCTGCAATTTCCGGTGCCCGTACTGCATGCCGAAGGAGATCTTTGGCGCGGGTTATTCCTTCCTGCGCGATCCCCAGCTGATGACACTGGGGGAAATCACCCGGATCGTGCGCGCGTTCCAGGCGCTCGGCGTGGAAAAAGTCCGCCTCACCGGCGGCGAGCCCCTGTTGCGCGCCGACGCGCCCGACTTGGTGCGGGCGCTGAAGCAGGAGCTCGGCGTCCCGGATGTCGCCCTCACCACCAATGGCTGGCTGCTGGAAAAACTCGCGCCCGCCCTGCGCGCCGCGGGGCTCGACCGTGTCAATGTCTCGGTGGATTCCCTCGACGACACCACGGCGGGCCGCCTGAACGGACTGGGCTTCAGCGTGGCGCGCGTGCTGCGCGGCATCGACGCCGCGGCGGCCCTCGGCCTGCCGGTCAAGATCAACTGCGTGGTCCAGCGCGGCATCAACGACCACGAGCTCATCGCGCTGTGCGAATACTTCCGCCAGCGAGGCCATCCGCTGCGTTTCATCGAGTTCATGGATGTGGGCAACACGAACCATTGGTCGCCGGACCAGGTGGTGCCCGCGCAGGAAATCGTGGCGCGCATCGGCGCAGTCTGGCCCCTTGAGCCGGCCGGGCCCGCCTACCGCGGCGAGGTGGCGGCACGCTACCGCTACCGCGACGGCCGCGGAGAGATCGGGCTCATCAGCTCGGTGACAGAGCCGTTCTGCCGCGACTGCCATCGGGCGCGTCTTTCGGCGGATGGCCGGCTCTACACCTGCCTGTTTGCCTCGCTCGGCTGGGACGTGCTGGGCTGCCTGCGGGCCGGGGCCGGCGACGCGGAGCTGGCGCAATACCTCGCACGGATCTGGTCGGGCCGCCTCGACCGCTACAGCGACGAGCGCGCCGAGTTGCTCGCCACCGGGGAGGGCCGCGCCAAGGTGGAGATGAGCTACATCGGCGGCTGAACCCCGGGGGACCACGGCATTGGTTCCGCATTGCCGCGCCCGGCAAGTTTCCACCAATCTGCGCCCCCAGTCATCAACCAGCCTCTCATGAGCACCACAGCCGATGCGGTCGCCCGGGTAAAAACCGACATGGAGCAAGCGCTCGGGCTGATGCGCACCCAGATGTCGGCCTTCCGCCGGATGGCGGCTCCAGAGGTGATGGCCGGTTATCCCCGGATCACAGCGATTATCGGTCGGCAGGATTTCCTCATCTCTCGAAACCGGACCAAGGCCGGCCTGAAGGAGCTGCTCGATGAGGCCGAGCTGCTGGCCTGGGATGTGCCGAACCTGCTCGAGGACCTTTTCACCGAGGCCTGGATGCAGCAGTGCTTCACCGTGAATGACACCTATCCGGACACGACGGCCTACCGGATCTTCGATTATCTCCGCGGGCGCGGCCGGCCGGAGTCGCCCTTTCCCGCGCACTTCGCCGAGACCTTGCACAAGGCCTTTTACCCGCTGGGCCGGCTGCTCAAGCGGTCGGGTTTCGACGTCGGCGCCGGCGACCAGACCGACCTGCGTGCGTTCCCCCGGATGACGGAGCATTACCGGATGAATCCGGCGATGACCGCGGGCTCGACGCTCTTTGGCGAACAAGCCCGGCGGGGACACGATCTCAGGGAGCAGCTCAAGCAACTGGAGCTGAAGCTGGCCGAGGAACAGTCCCGGGCGCTGTGGGACGAGATCGAGTCGGAGCGGAAGAAACGACCCTAGCCGGTTTCATCTATCGAAAGGTGGCCGCCGACCTCCGGGCGGCGGATTGAATCGATCGCAGGCCTCACCGCGCCACGGAGGTCGCGGTCCACCGGCCCAGCCGGCCACTCTCACTCACTCGTACCGCGTGGGCCGGCCGAGGTAGTCGAGCATCCAGATTTCCTTCCAGACGCGATAGCGCCCCTCGTGGGTGATCTTGCCGAGGTCGTCGCGGTCGTGGTGCGGGTGCAGGAAGCCGAGCTCAGTGTTCAGGCGGTCGAGCTCGTGCTGCTCGGAATTGAGGTCGGCCATCGGGTCGTTTGCCCACGGCTCGACGGGTGCCCCGGCCCGCCCGAGGCGGACGCGGTGGCGTGCTACCATGCGCGGTAGCGCCCGGCGCCAGGGCGCGCGCTCCACCAGCCAGTTTTCCGGGTAAAAGCCGCCAAAGGGGACGTAAAGGTTGTCCGTCACGACCCGGCGCCCATCCGCCAGCTGCGAGGAGAGCACATAGCAGGCGGTGATGCTGCCATTGGCCTGGGGTAGGAACATGATCTGCACACGAAGCGCCGCCGCTTCGTCCTGGTAAATCGACACGCGCAGGTAACTGCCGCCGCCGACCTCGGCCCGCAGCGCCTGCACCTGCTTGAAACCTTGGGAGCGGAGCCATTCGCGGACCTTGAGCAGGCGCGGCTGGGTGGGCCATTCCTCGCCGCTTTGATTCGGGGTGTAGCGGGGAAAAAGGGGCAGCGGGCTCACGCTGAGGGCATGAATGGCCAGCCAGTTGTAAAGCGTCTCGACCAGAAACCACACGAGGAAAAAGACCATGACCAGCACGGGGTACGGCCGCTCGATAAACTCGAAGTCGCGGCAGACAAAGGCCGCGCCAAAGGCAAAGATGAACCACCGCAGCCACCGGTTGAAGATGGCCAGCACGGGCGAGGCGTAGCGGTGGTTCAGCTGGAACAGAACCATCGAAACGGTCATCGCGGCCAGCAGCGGATAAGTGGGGTCGGTCATCGGGTGTGATGGGGGGCAGTCCGCGGCCACCATGATCGCCGGCGGGCCGGGCGGGGCTGCTCCGTCACCAGGATCGGCAAGGTGTCAGCTCAGCCGCACGGGCATGATGACGCAGATGAAGCTGTCCAGCGTCTTGAACACACCGGGGCTCACCTCGTCCTTGAGCTCGAAAAACACCTCGTCCTTGGTCAGTGCGCGCAGCGGATCCATCACAAAAGCCGGATTGAACGCGACCTGCAGGTCGGGGCCGCTGTAACCGATTGCCATCGACTCGTGCGCTTCGCCGAAGTCCGGGCTCTGCGCGGTGATTTCGAGCAGGTTGCTCGTGAGCTTGATCTTCACGGAGTTCGCCTTTTCCGAGCAGACCAGCGCCGCGCGGTGGATGCACTGGAGGAAGAGTTCGCGCTCCAGCTTGATCCGCTGGTGGGTTTCCTTCGGGATCACCTGCTGGTAATTGGGGTAATTTCCCTCCACGACCTTGGAATAAAGGTAAACGCTGTCGATCAGCCCGCTGTTGTCCTTGTCCGTCGCGATCTGGAATGACGCCCGGCGGTCGTTAAAGTTGATCTTCACCTTTTCGCCCTTGTCGAGCAGGCGCAGCAGTTCGCCTACGGTCTTGGCCGGCAGGATGATGGCGCCGGCGCTGGCCGCTGGGACGGTCATTTCCTTGGCCGTGAGGGCCAGACGGCGGCCGTCGGTCGCCACAAGCGAGAGTTTGCCGTCCTTGAAGTTGAAATAGACGCCGTTGAGGATGTAACGGGTCTCGTCGGTCGACTGCGCGTAGGAGACATTCTTGAGCATCGTGGCCAGCTCGGCCTGCTCGAGGCTGTAGGCCTTCTCGTCGCCAAACTCCGGCAACGGGGGAAATTCCTCCCGGCCAATGCCCATGATGCGGAAGTTTGAACCGCCGGAGCTCAGCTTCACCTGGTGGTTGGGCGAGGCATCCAAGGTCACGTCGATGTTGGGCAATTCCCTCACAATGGTCGCCAGGCGCTTGACTGGTAGCGTGACCGAGCCGGTTTCCTTCACCTCCGCCTTGATCTTGCAGCGGATCCCGAGGTCCAAGTTCGTGGTGGTCAGGGAAATCTGGTCCTTCTCCGCTTCGATGAGCACATTGCTCAGAATCGGCATCGTGGCCTTGGAACCGACAACGTTCAGCACTTGGGCCAGGCCGTTGGCGAAATGGTCGCGATTGATTTTGAATTTCATGAGGAAGCTAAGGGCGTTCGGTGAGAAACTAACAAAGTCTGATTATAAACCAGTTCAATAAGGAACTATATCAGTATTATTATGGGCAGCTCGAATCCATAGCAACTGTGCGTTTTACCTCTGGAAAACACATCGTCGGGACCTGTGAGGAACTTTCGGTCTTCGGCCAATAACCCGGCGGTTATTCGCAGGTACACGGTTGTACGCAAGGAGCGCGCAATTTCCTCACAAGGAAGCAGTCGGCCGACGCGGGACGCGGCTGCGGCGCCAGTGCCGCAGCAGGCCGAAGAAGATGTAGCTGAGGGTGCAGACCAGCAGGCCGACCTCCTTGAAATTCAAAATGATCCCGCCGATGCAGATGAGCAGGACAAACGTGGACAGCTTGGTCCGCGTCTGCATGTCGACCTTCTTGCCGCTGGGATAACGCACGGAGCTGACCATGAGGATGGCGATCAAGGCCAGCAACGGGGGCAGCCCCAACGCCCAGCGCTGAAGATCGCGGCTGTTCTCGGCCAGATGGAGGAGGGTGAGAACCAGCGAGGCGACCGTGCCGGCGGCGGCAGGCACCGGCAGGCCGACGAAGTCCTTGTTCGAGTCCTTCGCGTCGCGATGGAGCAGGGGGTTGGTGATGACGTTGAAACGGGCCAGCCGGATGGCCGCGCAAAGGAGATAGATGAAACTCAGGAAGCCGCCGAGTTGCTGGAAGTTGGGATATCCCTGCGTCGGCGAAAGAATCAGGAAGAAAACCATCAGGGCCGGGGCGATGCCGAACGACACCACGTCGGCCAGCGAGTCGAATTCCGCGCCGAAGAGCGATTCGCGGCCGCCGAGGCGCGCGAGCCGGCCGTCCAGCGTGTCGAATCCGGCCGCACCAAAGATCAGCCAGACCGCCCACTTGAAGTAGTTGATGGCTTCGGGTGTGAGGTCGGATGTCACCTTTACCCCGGCCAGGCGCATTTCGTAGCTGGCCTTGATGCAGAAGATGATCGCGACAAACCCGCAGCACAGGTTGCCCGCCGTCATCAGGTTCGGCAGGAAATAGATCCGGCTGGCCTGCGTCACATGGTAGGGATCCTCGCGATCGGCGAGATCCGCCTCGGCGGCGGCGCGTTCGGCGTCGGTGGGTCGGCGGAAGATCATTTGGTCAGGCTCTCGAGATATTTCCAGAATTTCGAGTGTTGCTCCACCAGCTGCTGCTCGGAGACCGGGAACTTGTTGCGCAGGAGGAAGTCCTCGAGCGTATTTTTGTGCAGGATGTAGTCGACGTGGAGCGTCTCGCCGTGCACCGCGAAATAAAACCGGAATTCGCCGGCCCGCAGCCGGTAGAATTCACGGCCGGCGCGGTGGAAATGCCCGAGCGGTTCGCGCGGGGCCGCCAGGTCTGCAGGCTTCAGCAGGCTGATCTGCTCGATGACCTCCATCTGCGCCAGCTTGTCGAGGCGGTTCAGCTCCCGCATGGCCTGCTCGGAAAAATTGACCTGGTACATGGCGGACGGACGCTCAGTTCCCGCGCCCGCGGTGATGCGGCGGACAGCTCTCGTTACCGGTGTTTTTTACGACCATGAAAGCCGCTGTTGTAGGCTCAGGACCGGCCGCAGCAACGCTATTCCATGACCCAGCGCGGGAGTGTCCGGAAAACGGAGGAAAACCGTCGTCGGCAACTCCTCCGGCGGCCCAAAGGTTTGGTTGCACCAGCCCGCCATTGGCCATGCTTTCTTCCCGCATGAACCTGGGGCCGAAAAACGCGACGCGGGAGACACCGGCCGGATTTTCAGGCAGCCTGCGCTCCGGCCTGACCGGGATGACGAGGCTCGGCCTCGGCCTGTTCGTTGGGTTTGTATTTCAGGTCATCGGCCCGCGCGCCGCCGCCACGGAGCTCGACATCCCTGTTTTCAGCGGCGGCTACGGCGTCACTTTCTACGAACAGACAGCGCGGCTATTCGAGTCGCAGCGGCCCGGGGTGAAGGTGAACATCTATGGCGATCCGCGCATTCAGGACAAACTCCGGGTGCGCATCATCGATGGGCACTATCCCGATGCCGCGTCCGCCCCCTATGTCCTCTGGCCCGCGCTGATCCGGGCGGGCCGGATGCTCGACCTCACGCCGTTTCTCGACGCCCGCAACTGGGAGGGCGACACGCGGTGGGGCGATACATTCATGCCCGGTGCGCTCGATTCATGGCGCATCGCCGGCCGGGTCTACGGACTGCCGTTCACCTATGCCTGCTGGTCCATCTTCTACAACCAGGCGCTGTTCCGCGCCCATGGCTGGAAGGAACCGCGCACGTGGGACGAGTTCTTCGCGCTCTGTGAAAAAATCCGTGCCACCGGCATTGCTCCGATCAGCCTGCCGGGTTCGCGGTGGCTTTATCCCGACGCCTTTCTGCGTGCGGCCTACTACAACCTGGCCGGGCTCGCCGGCTGGCAGGCGGTCAACGACCTGAAGCCCGGCGCCAGGCTCGACCCGCGTTACGTCCGGAGCGCCGAGCTGCTGCAGCGCATCACGCGGGACTACGCCCAGCCCGGCTGGGAGGGCGCGACGCACACCGGCGCGGAGCTGGCCCTGCTGGACGGCCGGGCCGCCATGACCGTGTCCGGCTCGTGGCTTGTCAGTGAAATGCAGGGGAAAATTCCCGACGGCTTCGAGCTCGGGGTGATGAACTTCCCGGTTTTTCCGGATGGCGTGGCGGATCCGACGACCATCCAGACCGGGGCGGATTGCTTTTTTGTGTTTGCGACGGGGGATGCGGAGCGAGAAAGGCAGACCGTCGACTTTCTGCGTTTCCTGACCTCCCGGGCCCGGGCCGAGGCTTTT
Source organism: uncultured Opitutia bacterium (assembly GCA_903827245.1). GTDB lineage: Bacteria > Verrucomicrobiota > Verrucomicrobiia > Opitutales > Opitutaceae > CAIUWA01. The sequence continues at coordinate 37,536 of CAIKHO010000021.1, read as the reverse complement.
GTGCGGCAGCAGGACGCGCCCGTCGCGGTGCGCGGCGTACCCGTGGCGGCCTTCTCCCCGCGCATGCAGGAAACCGCGGCGATGATTTCGCGGGCGCGCGAGGCCTTCAACATGCCGCAGACCATGCTGCAGCCACCGGCTGTCCGGCAGGCGCTCGTCGACGAGAGTCAGCGCCTCACGACGGGACAAATCACACCGCAGCAATTCGCGGAGCGGGTCGAGGCCGCCGCCGCGCGCGACCGCGCGGATCTGGCGGAACCCGGCCGCGTGGAAATCCGCCATCCCGTCGCGGGTACCCTCCTGCTGGCCGCAGTCGGGGGCGTGGCCCTCTGGCTGGGTGGCCAAAAACTGCGCGAACGGGCCCGCGGGAGGTCGACCGGCCAGACGGCCGGCGAGGGTGTTGCATCCTCCTTTGCGCGGCTGCGGGCGCCGGTCGCCCTGGGTTTTGTCGGGCCGGCGCTTTTGTTCTATGCCGGGCTTGTGCTGCTCCCGGGACTGACGGCGCTGGGCTGGGCCTTCACGCATTGGGATGGCATCGGGGCGCGCACGTGGGTCGGCCTCCTGAATTTCAAGTGGCTCCTCTTCGAGAGCGACGCGTTCTGGGTCGCGCTGCGCAACAATCTTTTTCTCATGCTGGTGCCCGCGCTCGTCGTTGTGCCGCTGGCGCTGTTCTTTGCGACGCTCATCCACCGCGGCGTGTGGGGCGGGGCGGTGTTCCGGGTCCTGTTTCTTTTCCCGAACATGCTCGGGGGCATCGCGGCCACGCTGCTCTGGCTCAATGCGTACGAACCGCACGGCGGGCTCGTGAACGCGGGCTTGGTCGCACTGGGCGGGATGGTCGACTCGGACTGGCTGCGCTCGTTCGACAACTATCCCTGGCTCGCGCCGGCCCACCTCTACGTCGCGCTGGTCCCGATCTATCTCTGGATGGCGTGCGGCTTCAACCTGATCCTCTACCTGGCGGCGATGGAGGGCATCGACCCGCAGCTTTACGAGGCGGCGGAAATCGACGGCGCCCCGCCATGGCGGCAGTTTTTCACCATCACCCTGCCGCTGATCTGGGAGGCGATCGTCATCTCGGCCGTCTTCCTCGTCATCAGCGGCCTCAACGCCTTCGAGATGATCTGGCTGCTCACGTCGCAGGATCCCGATACGACCACCCACACGCTGGGAACCCTGATGGTCACGGCCATGTTCAAGGATTTCGACATCGGCCGGGCCACGGCGCTCGCCGTCGTCCTTTTCGTCCTGGTGCTGGCCGCCAGCGCCGTCGTGCTGCGCGGGCTCAAACGGGAGGCCGTGGAATGAAGGCCGGGCGGGCGCGGAATTTTTCCCTGGGCCGGCCGCTCATTTTCACCGTGCTGCTCGGCTACGCGGCCTGGGTGATCTTTCCCATGTTCTGGGTGGCGTATTCCTCGCTGAAACCCGACGCCGCCATTTTCCGCGATACGTTTACGCTGCCGGCGGCCGATGACCTGCGCCTCGACAACTATGCGCGGGCCTGGCGCGAGGCCCGGTTCGGAGACTATTTTTTCAACTCCGTGCTGGTCACGGGCGTGTCCGTGACCCTGATCGTCGCGCTCGGGGCGATGGCGGCCTATGCCCTCACGCGATTTTATCATCCGCTGGCGCGCGCGACCTTCTGGCTGTTCCTGGCGGGCCTGATGATCCCGGCGCAGCTGGCGATGGTGCCGCTCTTTTTCGAGTTGCGGGCGCTGAACCTGCTCAATTCGCGGCTGGGCCTCATCCTCGTCTACACCGCCAACGGCCTGCCCTTCGCGATCTTCATCCTCGCGGGATTTTTCCGGTCGCTGCCGCGCTCGCTCTACGAGGCCGCGGTGATCGATGGCTGCAGCGAGTTCTCGGCGTTCTGGCGCGTGCTGCTGCCGCTGGCCCGGCCCGGGCTGGTGACCGTGGCGATCTTCCAGTTCATCGGGGTATGGAAGGAGTACTTCTTCGCCTTCATGCTGGTCGGCGGCGACGTCGATGGCAGTTCCCGGACGCTGCCCCTCGGGCTCGCGAACCTCTCGATCAACGCGCAATACCACACCGACTACGGCATGCTGTTTGCCGGACTCGTGCTGGTGACGCTGCCGATCCTGGTCGTCTATCTTCTGCTGCAGCGCCAGATTGTGAAGGGCGTCGCCGCCGGAGCGTTGAAGGGCTGAGCCAATTCATGCAGTTGAAAGACACGTTGCTTTTCAAGGTGAGGATTCCAGCCATCTTTTCGTTCGGTTCGGATTCGGCCGCGGTCTTTCAAATTTCACCCTTCGACTTTCAACTCCTCGTTCCGGCTGGGCCCCGGAAAATAAAACCGCCGCCGGGAGCGGACTCCGGGGCGGCGGGTGCATTCGCTCTCCCGGCGTGAAACGGGGGAGGAAAAAGGATGGCCGGCGCTTTTCAGCGCTGCGCGGTTTCGACGGTCCGGGCATCTGCGCGCGTGGCGGAATTGCCGGGATTGACGACGGCGAGGACAAGGCCCGCCAGGATGATGACGGCGAGGAATTTGAAGGAGAGGCTGTTTTTCATGGTAGGTGATGTGATCTGCGGTCGAGACGCCACCCCATCGGGCCGGTTGCAAAACCCCCGGTCAAAAAAACGCCAAAATTAAGCCGGATCCTGTAACCCGCGGACCGACGCGCCGTCGCGCACCGCGACCTTGCCCGCGCTATTTCACCTTCGCGCAAATGATGCAGTCGCGCAGATCGGAACCGAGGTTCGGGCACACGTGCCAGCGGCGCAGCACGCCCTCGCGGGTCATGCCCGCCTTTTCCGTCACGCGGGCGGACGCCGGATTTTCCACGTCGCAAAAGGCCCACGCCCGGAAATATTCCGGCTGAGCCAGGGTCCAGTCGACAAGGTAGCGCAGCGCCTCACCCGTCAGTCCCCGGCCCCAGTATTTCTTCGCGAGCACGTAGCCGAACATCATTTTGCCGCCGGCGGGAATGCAGCCGATGGTGCCGGCCACGGCCTCCTCGCCCTGCAGGCGCAACAGCCAAGTATAATGCGGGCGGTCCTGCGCCCAGTCCTCCGCGCGCAGCTGGAGAAATTCCGCAAGGGTTTCGACGCGTTCGTGCGTCTTCCAAGCGAGGTATCGTGTCACTTCGGGGTCACCCGCATAGGCCGCAAACGCCGCCGGCGCATCCTCCACGCGCGGACGCTGCGCGCTGAGCCGGGCGGTCGTGAAGCTTTCGGGCGGGCGAAGCATGGGGAGGGGGACAGTTGAAAGTTGAAGGGGGAAAGTTGAAAGTCCGGAGGGGGGCGCTCAGCTCTGATAACCAGTTTGATTCCCGCCGTTTTTTCCGACTTTCAACCTTCACCACTAAACTTTCAACCGCGGCTATCGTCGTGCTCGATCACCGGCCGGCAGAAGGCCCCGGAGCAGCCGGGCCAGTTGAGGGGGAGGGCCCAGAATTTCAGCGGCGACGCCAGGGAAAAAACCTCGGGCGGAAAATGCAATTCCTCGACGATCCACAGTCCCGCACCGAGCAGGACGGTGTGCGTCTCGGCATTGATCGGGCCGCTCCCGCCGATGGAGTAGTGGTCGATCCCTACGCCCCGCACCCGTTGTTCAACCAGCCAGCGGGCGCCGGCGGGATCGACGAAAGGGGAGTGTTGCAGCCACTCCGGAGTCTTGGCGCGCCGGTCGCCCCAGCCCGTGGCGAGGAGCACGATATCGCCCGCAGCGAGTCCGGGCAGCCGCGGCGCGAGCAGTGCGGGCGTGATGGGCGCATCGGGCGCGAGCCCGCGGAGATCGGCGATCCGGGCCGGACCGGTGAAGGTCTCGAGGGGAAGATCCGTGATGCTTTTGCCGCCGGCGATCTTGTGCAGCGGAGCGTCGAGATGGCTGCCGGTGTGGGTGGCCATGGCGATCTCCTCCATGCGCCACCCGCCCTGCGGATGGTCGGCGGTCCGCCGGAAGCTCACCGGCGGATGCACGGGACAGTTCGGGGCCTGGTCGAAAAGCGGCTGGGAAAGGTCGATCAGCGGCATGGCGGCGAAGGCGACGTTGGCCATGCCCTCCGCTTCGGCAACGTTTGAATCCGTGCAGGTGGAACGCGTTGATCTCAACGCGTTGCGGCGGAGCCGCCTCGATCCAGCGGGTTGGGGTCAACCCGCTCCACCAGCACGGCATCAACCCTGCTCAGAGCGCTCCGTTGCGGAATGCGCGCAGATTTTCGCGCATCTGGTCGAACTTGGCCTGCTGGTCTGTCGTCAACACACCGCGCATCTGGGTCCGCGCGTTCTGCAGTGCCGCGACGGCCTGGGTCTTTTTCTGCCCCCGCGTGAGTGCGGAGTCCGTCCGGATGCCCTTGATCGTGGCGGCGGTCTGCTGGCGCAGGGACTTGAGCTGGGCGATCTGGTCCGCGCTCAGGCCGAGCTTTTTTGCCACGTGCCGGGCCACGGCCATCCGGCGGACCATCATGGCGTGCAGCCGCGGGAATTTCGCCCCGGGTGCTGGTGCGGAGGGCGCGGCCGTGTCGGCGGCCGCCAGAAAGGGAAGGGCGGCCGAAGCGAGCCCGAGGGTGAGGAGAGTGACCTTGGTGAATGTTTTCATGGAAGAGAGCGGGATTTTTGAGGGAGTTATTCTGGAAAATATGACGCCGCTCTTCCCTGCGGGTTACGGCCTGCCGGCGGCAGCGATGATCCTGGTTGCGATCGGTCATTTCAAACCGGTTTCGCGCAGAGCCGCAAAGTCGCGGAGTAAGGCGGGAGATTGGGCTCGGGACCCGGAATTTCACACAGAGGCATGGAGGACACAGAGGTCGATCATCGGCGAATTACTCTGTGGCCTCCGTGTGAAATTACCTCTCCCCTGCGGCTTTGTGCCTCTGCGCGAAACCGGCTTGGTAGGATTGATCCCAAACGCTGCCATTACCCGCCCAAGCGCGGAATTGACCGCCCCCCGCGCCCTGCGCTATGCCTTCGCCTCTTATGTCCACGCCGACCGTCCCCGTAAACCTCATGGAAGCCATCGTCTCGCTCGCGAAGCGCCGGGGCTTCGTCTTTCCCTCGTCCGAGATCTACGGCGGCCTCAACGGCTTTTTCGACTACGGTCCCCTCGGCGCAGAGCTGAAGAAAAACATCCGCGACTGCTGGTGGAACGACATGGTCCGCCGCCGCGACGACGTCGTTGGCATCGAGACCTCCATCATTATGCACCCGAAGGTCTGGGAGGCGTCAGGCCACGTCGCCGGCTTCACCGACCCGCTCGTCGACTGCAAGGTGAGCAAGCAGCGGTACCGGGCGGATCAACTGTTTTTCGCCGCCGTCGTTGTCGACGGCAAAATCTCCGGTTATGTTTCCGCTCTGGAAAGTGAAAACACAGCCGGCGAACTCCAGGCCGCTGCTGAGGATTTAAAGCGCAAGAAGGCCATTCAAGGCCAGCTGGCGCCGGTTGTGGCGAAAGACATGACCGAGGCGCAGCCGGACGAGATCGCTCTCATCCCATCGCCCGCCACCGGCGAACCCGGCAGCCTGACGGCGCCGCGCTCGTTCAACATGATGTTCCAGACGAACGTCGGCGCGATGACCGACGCCTCCTCGGTCGCCTACCTGCGCCCCGAGACGGCGCAGGGCATGTTCGTCGACTTCAAGAACGTGGTCGACACCGGCCGCGTGAAGCTGCCGTTCGGCATCGCGCAAATCGGCAAGTCGTTCCGCAACGAGATCACGCCGCGCAACTTCATCTTCCGCTCCCGCGAGTTCGAGCAGATGGAGATGGAGTATTTCATCCACGAGGACGCCGACTGGGCCAGGTGCCACGAGGAATGGATCGCGTGGTGCGAGGCCTGGCTGAAGAGCATCGGCCTGCCCGACGACCACCTCTCGCGCCACACGCACCCGAAGGAGAAGCTCGCGTTCTACTCGCGCGGGACGGTGGACATCATGTTCAAGTATCCGTTCGGCGTGCAGGAACTGTGGGGCATCGCGGCGCGCGGAAACTACGACCTCGGCCAGCACGCCGCCGCCAGCGGCAAGCCGCAGGAAATCTTCGACGAGGCCACGAAGAAGAAATTCGTGCCGCACGTGATCGAGCCCGCCGTGGGCGTGGACCGCATTTTCCTCGCCGTCCTCTGCGCCGGTTACGCGGAGGAGGACGTGACCGATGAGAAGGGCAACGTCGAGAAGCGCACCGTGCTCCGGCTCTCGCCGCGCCTCGCGCCGGTGAAGGTAGCCGTGCTGCCGCTCCTGAAAAACAAGGAGGCGCTCGTCGGTCGGGCGAAGGATCTCTACGTTAAGCTCAAGCGTCGCTACGCCGTGTTCTACGACGACGGCGGCAACATCGGCAAACGCTATCGCCGGCAGGACGAGATCGGCACGCCGTGGTGCGTGACGATCGACTTCGACACCATCGAAAAGCCCGGCGACACGTTCACCCTCCGCGAGCGCGACAGCATGCAGCAGAGGCGCATCACGGAGGCCGAGCTGTTTGCGCTACTCGAAGAACAGGTTTACTAATCCCAGGAATACGGGCGGTCCCCTCATGCAGTAAATCGCGGGCGGGGCCGACCGTGTCCCCGATAATAAATTCCCGCCCACCAGCGGCCTCCTGTATGTCAGCCAAATCCCGCGGGCCCATCGTGCGCAGCGTGAAGACCCCCGAGGCCCTCATGGCGCTCAAGGCGTGGCTCACCACCTTCGATCCGGTTATCCGCGGGCGCGGCGAGGACTATTATGCCAAAGCCCAGGTTCAGGACGTGTGGTCCGAGGCCGACCACTTTGTCGAGGCCGTCGTGACCGGCCAGGAGGCCTATTCCGTCACCCTCTTCCTGACGCGGGGCAAATGGAGTTCGGCCTGCACCTGCCCGATGGAGGTGGACTGCAAGCACGTCTATGCCGCGGGCCTTGCGTGGATCGCGGACGTCGAGGCCGGGGTGGTGGACAAGGACGATCTCACCCCGATGCCGCGGCGGCCACCCCTCGCGTTGGCGCCGAAACCGGCCAATAAGAACGTCTCCTTCCGCGAGCAATGGTCGCCGGTTCTGGCCGAAAAACTCGGCCGCCCGCTTTCCGACGCCGAGGGCCGCCAACTCGGGGGCCTTGCGGCGCTGTTCACCGAGTTCACCCAGGCTTACGGCCGGCTCTATCCCGGCACGTTGCTGCGCCACGGCTTTGAGCACACGCCCGCGCCCGACGCACCGCTCTACGCCCCGGCCTTCGCCGACTGGTGGGATCATACCACCGCGCCCGCCGACCCCTGGGCGCTCTGGCAGTTCATCGCCTACGATTATGAGCGTACCGGCCACGCGATTCCGGAGGTTTTCCGTCCGTTGACGGACACCCGCGCCGTCCACGCTGCCATCAACGAGCGTCTGGTGCAGAAGGAACTGGCCGCATGGCGTGCTGCGCTGGCCGGGCCCGACAAGCCGTCCGCGCCCGGCCCCACCGCCGGTGTCGCGGGACTGCGAGCCCGGGTCGGCCCCTCGGGCGGTTTGCTTATCGAGGTGCGCGCCGGGCCCGACAAGCCATGGAAGGCGCCCGCGCAGAAATGGTTCAACGCCCTCGACGCCGCGCGTCCTGCCGACTTCGAGCACCTCCCGCCCGCGGAGGCGGCGCTCGCCACCGCCCTGGCCGCCGAGTACGGCGCCGGGCTCGACTTCAGCCTTTCCCCGAAACAACCCCTGCCCGGGGAGGCGGCCGAGGGGCTTTTCCGTACCGCTGCGGCCCGGGGGGCGTTTGTGCTCCCCGATGGCCGCCCGTTCGCCATCGAGCCGGCTCCGCTTGTGCCCGAGGCGACCGTCTCCGCGACCGCGAGCGACCGGCTCGACCTCCGCCTTGTCACGCCCGACGGCCGCGACGCGACCGGCGCAGCGGTCGTCGCCCTGCGGCCGGAGCCGCTCTACCTTTTCGACGGCCGCGTGTGGCGCGGGCCGCCGCCTGTTCCCGCGGGGCAATTGCCGACGGCCGCCCTCGCGGATCCGCGCATCATGACGCGCCTGCGCGCCGCTGGACTGCGCCTGCCCGCGTCATTCGAGACGAATGTGCGCCACGTCGTGCTGCGTCCGCGGCTGAAACTCTGGCTGGGCGAACCGACCGTTGAAAACGGCCCGGTGGATTTTTACGCCCAACTCTCCGCCCGGGCCGAAGAGCCGCCCTGCGAGCAGCGCTGGAGTGGCGGCGAAGGCTGGCGGTGGACCGAGGGCGGCACACCGCCCCGGCGCGGGCCCGACGACCCATTGCTGGAGTTCGATCTCACGGCGGCCCACGCCGTGAGCGCGCGCCTTGGGGCGTTTCGGCTCGAGTGGAATGGCTGGGCCGGGGCCTGGTCGCGCTTCGCGTCGAAAAACTTCCCGGAGGAATTCACCGCGTGGCACGCCACGCTGCCGCCCGGTCTGGCCATTGAGGTCGCGCCCGAGCTGGCCGGTCTGCTCGGGCCGCCGCTGCGCGCACACGTGGAGTTTTCCGCCGTACCCGCGTCCGGCGCGGGACGGGACTGGTTCGATCTGACCGTCGAGTTGCGCGTCGAGGACACCACGCTCAAGCCCGAGGAACTCGCGCTGCTGCTGAAGGCCCGGGGCAAATGGGTGCGCCTGGCCGGCCGCGGCTGGCGCCGCTTGGAACTGGCGTCCGGCGCGGGCGACGCCACCGCGGCCGCGCTTGACCGGCTCGGCCTCCAGGCCGGCGATCTGCTCGCCGAGGGCCGCCCCGCGAAGCACCGGCTGCACGCCCTTCAACTTGCCAGCGAGGCCGGCGCCTTCGCCGCGCGCGACGCCCGCTTCGCCGCCGACCTGCGAGAACGCGCGGCGGCCATCGCGGCCGTGCCGCCGCCCGCGCTGCCCGCCGGTTTGCGCGCCACGCTGCGGCCCTATCAGGAAGAAGGTTTCCACTTTCTCGCCCAGCTCTCGGCCAACGGCTTCGGCGGCATCCTCGCCGACGACATGGGCCTGGGCAAAACCGTGCAGGCCCTCGCGTGGCTTCTCCATCAGGCCGAGGGCGCAGCCCGCGGCCCTGCCGGACGGCAGGGCGCGCGAACAGACACACCACCCTTCCGCGCGCTCGTCATCTGCCCGAAAAGTGTGATGCACGGCTGGCTCACAGAGACGGCGCGCTTTGCGCCTGGGCTCACCGCCATCGCCTTCACGCCCGTGGTGGCGGCGGCCCCGGTGCCGCCCGGGCCGCCCGCCGGGCCGGCGATCCTCATTGCCAACTACACGCAACTGCGCCTGAACGCCGAATGGTTTCAGCAGCACGCGTGGGATGCGGTCATCCTCGACGAGGCCCAGTTCATTAAGAATCCCTCCAGCCAGACCGCCGTCATTGCGCGCGCCATTCCCGCCGCGCACCGGCTCGCGCTCACCGGCACGCCGATCGAGAACCGGCTGCTCGACCTGTGGAGCCTAGTTGCCTTCGCGCAACCTGGCCTGCTCGGCCCGCAGGCCGCCTTCCGCCGCCAGTTTCCCGCGGACGACCCCGCCGCCACCGCGCGCCTGCGCCGCCGCGTGCGTCACTTCATGCTCCGCCGCACCAAGGCGCAGGTCGCGCCCGAGCTGCCCTCGCGCACCGAGGACGAGATCCTCGTCGATCTGGAAGGCGGGCAGCGCCGGCTCTACGACGCCGAGCTCAAGCACGCCCGCGCGCAGCTCCTCGGCGTCGAGACCAACCGCGCGCTCGACGCCGTGCGCTTCAACGTCCTCGCCAGCCTCCTGCGCCTGCGCCAGATCTGCTGCCATCCTGCGCTCGTTGACCCTGTTCATCGCGACCTGCCCAGCGCCAAGCTCGACGCGCTGCTGGAGCGACTCGAGGAACTGCGCGATGAAGGCCAGCAGGTGCTGGTGTTCAGCCAGTTCGTCGAGCTCCTGTTGCTCATCCGCGGGCGGCTCGCCGCCGCCGGCATCGCGCACCTGCTGCTCACCGGCCAGACGCAGGATCGCGCCGCGCTGGTGGATAAATTCCAGGCCGACCGCAGCCAGACCGTGTTCCTCTTGTCCCTCAAGGCCGCCGGCTTCGGTCTCAACCTCACCGCCGCCAGCTACGTGATCCTTTGCGACCCGTGGTGGAACCCGGCCGTGGAGGCGCAGGCGATCGACCGCACGCATCGCATCGGACAGACGCAACCCGTGGTCGCCTACCGCCTGGTGGCCGCGGACACCGTCGAGCAGAAGATCCGCGCCCTGCAGCGCGAGAAGGCCGCGCTCGCCGCCGCCGTCGTGCAGGAGGAATCGCTGGCGAGCGTGCTCGACCTCGACAGCCTGCGGCGGATTCTGGCGTAGACGGAGCGGGTTTATCGGCAGCCGCGGGTTTGCGGCCCCGTGGTCGTCGCTGGAGACGAAGATTTCCGAACGATCATTCCTGCCGGTCAGAGCGTTTCCGGCAGCAAAGCGCGCTTGGGCTTCGCGGGATCGTAGAGCACGAAGACGGGCTGTTTCGAGGCCAGGCGCGCCTGGGCGAACGAGACCACCTCCGGCTGGTAGCTGCGCAGAGTGAGCGTGCCGGCGTCAGGTGCGTCGGTGCGTTGCAGCGTGATCTTGTAGACATACCGCTTGTTCACCCGGGTGAAGGTCTGGTCGACCGCCGTCACGAGGGCCTCGCCCACGGTGCCCCGTTCCAGCAGCGACCGGATGCGCCGGCGGGAGACGACAAACCACGCGATGAGACCGAGGCCTGCGCCGGGGAGGATCAGCATGGGCAGCACGACCGCGCCGGACTCGCTCAGGCGGGCGCCGAAGATGCAGGCGACCTCCGGATCCTCGGGACGGTAGCGGACGGTGACGGTGGCGTTCGGGCTCCACTGCTGGCCGGTCGTGTAACAAATCCCGCGCTCATTCGCACCAGTGGCGGTCTTGAACGTGAACTCGTAGCGGACCACCTTGCGCCGGTTGATGCTCAGGCTGGTGTTCCTGACGGACACCACCCGGCCGGTGGCGGTGTCGGTTCCGGAGGCAGACAACTGCCAGTCGCGATAGAAATTCCATGGGAAGAACACCGAGCCCATGCCCAGGCCGACCACGGCGAAGATCGCCCCTAAAATCGCGATGGACACAGGCGTCGCCTGCCGGGCACCAGCGCGCCGCAATGCGGATGGCACGATCCGTGGAGCCGGCGCGGCCAGCAACGCGGCCAGTTGTCCATCGCGCGATGCGGAGGAATCGGCGGGACCCATGGGGACAATCTGACCATTACGAAGGAGGAAGGAAGAATTATTGGAGGGCAGGGCGGGTCTTTGACCCGCCTTCGGGCACAGTCGGATTTTGGCCACTGATTGCACCAATGGCAGAGATAGTCGCATGCGTTATCCGTGCCCATTGGTGTAATCAGTGGTCAAACTTTCCGTGGGATTCGGGGTCGGGCTGGAGAAGCCCGACTTCAGGCACCGATGCAATGGAACGCAGCCGCCGCGATCCAGCGCGTTGAGGTCAACCCACTCCACCTCCTGGGCGACGACCCGTTCCGCGGCTTGCCGTGCGAGCTGCGAGGTCTTGCAATCGGGCGCCATGGATTTCTACACCCGCGCCCGGGAACTGATTGATGCCGCCCACGCGGCTGATCCGCACCGCGCGGCAGACGGCCGGCCCGCCGAATTGGTCTATGCCGATGGCATCGAGGCGTGGGTGGCGCGCCTTGTGCCGGATGCAACCCCGCTTCTGCGACTGGCCGCGCGCTGCCAGCATCTTGAGCGCTGGTCGGTGCCGCGGGCGTCGTTCGCCATGGACAAGCCCGGCTACCACGCCTGGCGCCGATCGCTCTACGTGAAGCAGGCCGAGCGGGCCCGTGAACTCCTGCTCGCCGCCGGCGTGTCCCCCGCCGAGGCGGCCGAGGTGGCGGTATGGGTCTCGAAGACCGGCCTGAAAACCAATCCCGGCACGCAGGCGCTCGAGGATGCCGCCTGCCTGGTTTTCCTGGAAAACGAGATCGGCGCCTTTGCCGCCCAGCATGCCGGGTACCCGCGCGAAAAATTCGTGGATATCATCCGGAAGACCTGGCGGAAGATGAGCCCCGCCGCCCAGCAGCTCGCCGGCGGCCTCGCGCTGCCGCCCGGCATCGCGGGGCTCGTGCAGGAGGCGATCGCCTCCTAGGCACGCCGCATGGAAATATTTTCGCGCGAGACGCAGAGTGGGGCGGAGTGTTACATGGGACAGTTGGAGACGCGACGTCCCCGTCGCGTCTCTGTGCCTCTGCACGAAAACAGCATTCCTTGGATTTCGGGTTTGAAACGATTTCCCGGCTTATCCGTCATCCTTCCGCAACCCCCTTCCTGTTTCCTGCCTCCTCCTCGCATGGCCAAATCCCACCCGCATCCGCAGAACTCCCGGCGCAATTTCTTCGTTAAGGCCGGCGCGATTGCCATCGGCGCGGTTACGATGCTGGTGCCGGCCGTCTCGGGGCTGCTGGTTCTCCTCAACCCGCTCCGGCGCAAGGCCGCCACTACCGGCGCCGTGCGGGTCGCCTCGCTGAAGGCGCTCCCGGAGACGGGCGAGCCGCGCAAGTTTCCCGTGCTGGCGACCAAGGTCGACGCCTGGACGCGCACCCCGAACGTACCTGTCGGCGCGGTCTACCTGTGGCGCATCAGCGACAAGGAGGTGCGGGCCTTCAACGTCGTGTGCCCGCATGCCGGCTGCTTCGTCGATTTTCAGGCGGCGAAAAACCACTATCACTGTCCCTGCCACGACAGCACGTTCGCGCTGGACGGAAAGGTCCTCGATCCCAAGAGCCCCAGCCCGCGCGCGCTGGACGAGCTCACGGCCGAGATCCGCAACGGCGATGAGATCTGGGTGAACTTCCAGAACTACCGCGCCGGCGTGAAGGAGCAGGTCCGCGTTTGATGAAAGCGATGCTCGACTGGCTGGACCACCGCACGGGCTACAAGAAGCTGCTGCATGAGTCGCTGTTTGAAAACGTGCCTGGCGGCGCGCGCTGGCGCTACGTCTGGGGCAGCACGCTGACGTTCTGCTTCGCCGTCCAGGTCATCACCGGCCTTTTCCTGTGGCTGGCCTACAGCCCCAGCTCGCAGACGGCGTGGGAGAGCGTCTATTTCATCCAGCACGAGATGTGGGGCGGCTGGTTTCTGCGCGGTCTTCACCATTACACGGCGCAGGCGATGACCGTGCTGCTGGTGCTGCATCTCATGCAGGTGGTGATCGACGGTGCCTACAAGGCCCCGCGCGAGGTCAACTTCTGGTTCGGCGTCGTGCTGCTCCTGCTCGTGCTCTCGCTTTCGCTCACGGGATACCTGCTGCCGTGGGACCAGAAGGGCTACTGGGCGACGAAGGTCGCGACGAACATCGCCGCGATCACTCCGGTCATCGGTCCGTCCCTGCAGCAGATTGTCATCGGCGGCAGCGACTACGGCCATCCCACACTCACGCGTTTCTTCGCCCTGCACGCGGGCGTGATCCCGGGAGCGATCATCGCGTTCATCGTCGCCCACATCTATCTCTTCCGCCGCCACGGGCTCACGCCGAAGCTGCCGAAGAAGAAGCCCGATGCCGCCTTCTGGCCGGACCAGGTGTTCTGTGACGCCGTGGCGTGCCTGGCTGTGCTGGCGGCGGTGCTGTTTTTCGTCGTGCGCTACCACGGCGCCGAGCTCGGCGCGCCCGCGGATCCCTCCGAGCAGTTTTCCGCCGCACGACCCGAGTGGTATTTTCTCTTCCTCTTCCAGCTCCTGAAATATTTCCCCGGCGGCACCGAGATCTGGGGCGCGATCGTGCTGCCCACGCTGCTGCTGCTCGTGCTGGCGGCGCTGCCGGTCCTGGGCAAATGGAAGCTCGGCCACCGCTTCAACGTCGGTTTCCTCTGGGCGATGCTCGCCGGCGTGGCGCTGCTGACCTGGCTCGCGGTCAATGAGGACCGGGGCAATCCCGATTACCTCGCCGCCGTCCGGACCGCCGAGCGCGAGGCCGAGCGCGTCGTGGCGCTGGCCCAGGCGCCCACGGGCATTCCCGTGACGGGGGCCGTCACGCTCCTGCGCGGCGATCCGCTGACCCAGGGGCCCAAGCTTTTTGCCCGGAACTGCGCCAGCTGCCACCGTTTCGGCGGGGACGACGCGCTCGGCGGCCAGCCGAAGGATCCGCCGTCCGCGTCCGACCTGAAGGGATTTGCCAGCCGCGAGTGGCTGACGGGATTGTTCGACGCCAGGCAGGTGGACAGCCCGCATTATTTCGGCGGCAGCAAGCACAAGGACGGCAAGATGGTGAAGTTCGTGAAGGAGGAGGTCCCGAATTTCTCCGCAGCGGACCGGGAACAGCTCGGGAAAGCCATCATCGCGCTGTCCGCCGAGGCGGGATTGAAAGCGCAGGCGGAATTTGATGCCCGCGACGCGGCGATCGTCGCCGACGGACGCAAGCAGATCGCGAGCGACGCCATGAATTGCACGACCTGCCACCAATACCGCGAGGCGAACGACGGAGGGGAAGGACCCAGCCTGACGGGCTACGGCTCACGCGAGTGGCTGACGTCATTCATTTCCAATCCCGCTCACGAGCGCTTTTACGGCCCGCGCAACGACCGCATGCCCGCGTTTGGCGCGGAAAAGCAGCTCACCGAGCAGGAGATCGGGCTCATTGCCGACTGGCTGCGCGGCGATTGGTACGAGGCGGACGGCAAAAATTAAGAGGCGGCAAGAAAGAGGGATTTCGCACAGAGGCGCAGAACCGCAAAGCGAGAGCAGATAAGATCCAGCGCCGGATGCTTTTTGCTGCGGCCTCCTGATCTGGCTTTTTGACTTCCTCAGCGCCTCCGTGCCTCTGCGCGAAAATAATCCGGCGCCTTCTTCCTTTGCCTTTCCTCCCCGCAGCCCGCAGGTTCGGCCGAACCTGCATGGCCCTACGCACCCACGAAGCAGCCTGGCGGGATCCGGCGGGTCCACGGTTGAAAGCCTTGGCCGGGTTGAAGCTCGCCGCTCTCGCGCTTTTCGGCGTGGCCTTCTTCGCCGGCTATTTCCTGCTGCTGAAATTCCCGGTTTTTCCCGTGACCCTGATGCCGGTCACAGCGATCGACCGGTGGATTGCCTTCCGGCCCGGCGCACTGCTGCTCTATGTATCGCTGTGGATCTACGTCCCGCTGGTGCCGGGGCTGATGATTGAGCGGCGCGAGATCGTCGCCTTCTATCGAACGGCCGGTGTGCTCTGTCTCTTGGGGTTCGCGGTCTTCTTCTTCTGGCCAACCGCCGTGTCGTCGCTGGATGTCGACTGGAGGATTCACCCAGGATTTTCCCACCTCAAGACGGTCGACGGGACCGGCAATGCCTGTCCCTCCCTGCATGTCGCGTTCGCGGTTTTCTGCGCGTTGTTGCTGCACCGCCGCCTGCGGCAAATGGGTGACCGCGGTCTGGCGCGGAGCCTGAGCTGGATCTGGTGCGCGGGCATCGTCTATTCCACGCTGGCGACCAAGCAGCACGTGGCGCTCGACGTGCTTGGCGGTGCGGCGCTTGGTTTGGCCGGTGCGGCGCTCGCACCGCGCAACGTGTGATTTATAGAGTCAGCCACAAGTGGTCGCGGATTTCAGGCTGCGGCTTCGTTCTCACCGAGCGTCCTGGAGTTGCAAGAAGACCTAGTCCGGAAGTTACCTAACTTCCCTTGATCGAGGAATTTTGGGACCAATCAGGTACTAGATATCCCTGTTAGGCATGGCTTAATGCAATTCACTTGTTGTCCGTCAGGTTTCTGTCAGGTTGGGGATAAGTCCCTAGCTTCATATGCGAAACCGTACCCCTTTCGTTTTGCTGCGAATGAGTGAACTTGGTGTTTGGAAGAACCTGCGCACAGTTGCGTTGGTGATTCTTTCGGCTTCGGCCGGTGCGATTTCCCTGCGGGCGCAGTTCACGTGGACGGATGCCAGCGGCTCCAACCACAACGCGTCGGAGAACGGCAACTGGCAGGGAGGAATAGCGCCCACGGCAAATTCCGACGTTATTTTCGGAACCGCGGCCCAGCCTTTGGTAAATCTCGACGCTAGTATTCTGCTGAACTCGATCACTTTCAGCGGCAACCAGGGTTACGGCATCAATACCGGCAGCGGTTCTGCGATCGCGTTCACTGGCGGCGGAGCGTCGGGGGTGACCAATAACACATCCGGTACCACGAGTATTTTGATCAACGTGCCTGTGGTCATGAACGGCAACATCACCGTGACCAACACCGTCACTGCCGGCGCCGGCCTGCTGATGAACGGGACTCTTTCTGGCGCGGGCAACCTGACCATCACCAACAACGGCATCCAACCGCTGCAATTTGCCGGGGTTGACAGCCGCACCTCGGGCAGCACGACGATCACCACCGGCACCTTCACGGTGGGCAATGGCATTTCCACCACCGCAATGATCAGCGGTAACGTCGCCGACAGCGGCACGCTCTCTTTCTTCTCCGGCGCGGGAGCGAGCCAGACTTATGGAGGAAACATCTCCGGCACCGGCAGCGTGACTTACGGGGGCAGCAACACGGCCACCCTCACCCTGACCGGCAGCAATTCGTACAGCGGCCTTACCTCGGTCAACAACGGCACGCTGGCCGATGGCGTCTCGGGGGCTTCCTTTTCATCGAACAGCGCGGTGTTGGTGGGAACCAATGGCACGCTCTCGGTGAATTCCAACGAGACGATCGCCGGCCTGCAAAACGGTGGCGGCGGCGGTACCGTGAGTCTTGCCTCCGGCACGGCCCTGACCGTCAACACCACCGGCATCGCGGGTCCTTTCTCAGGCGTCATCAACGGCTCAGGCGCTCTGGTCACCGGGGGCACCGGCACCATGACCTTGAATGGCACCAGCAACAGCTATTCCGGCGGCACGACAGTCAGCTCCGGCACCTTGGTCGTGAATAACGCCAGCGGCTCCGCGACCGGTTCGGGCGGCGTCACGATCAGCAATGGCGCCACCCTTCAGATCGGTGCTGTCGGCGCCGGCACCAATGGCGCGATTGCCGGCAGTGTTACGGACAACGGCATCCTCAGCTTCGCCGAAACGAGCACCTTCGGCAACGCGATCACTGGCACCGGCGTGGTGACCGTGATCAATGGCGGGAACGCCACGATCACGGGCAGCAGCAACACCTACAGCGGCGGCACGACGATCAACAGCGGCGGCACCCTCTACGCGGCCAACTCCTCCGGCTCGGCGACCGGCACCGGCACCGTCAACGTCAATATCGGCGGCACCCTCGCCATCGGCACCACCGGCGGCAGCACCACCGGGTCGGTCTCGGGTGCCATTGTCGACAACGGCAGCATCCAGTTCAACCGCACCAACGCCGTCACCTTCGGCAATACAGTCTCCGGCACGGGCGGTGTCACCGACGCCCAGACCGGGACCATTACATTTTCGGGCACGAACAAGACCTATTCCGGATTCACCAACGTATTGTCCGGCGCCACGCTGGCGGACGGAAACGCCGGCGCGTTTTCCTCGGGCAGCACCATGGCCGTGGCGAGTGGCGCCAACCTGCAGGTCGGATTCAATGAAACCATCTTCGGCTTGATCGGCTACAGCAACGCGGGCGGGACGGTCACGATCGCTACGGGTGCCGGGCTGACCCTGAATACCGCGGGTTTCACCGACGAGTATCAGGGTGTCATCACCGGCTCCGGTTCGGTGGCGGTGAGCAGCGCGGGCGGCAAGGAAATCTTCGTGGGCGCCAATTCCTACACCGGTGGCACGACCATCAACACGGCCGGCGTGCTCCAGCTGGGTGACGGCACGAACAACGGCTCTGTCACCGGCAGCATTATCGATAACGGCACTCTTGGGTTCAATCTCGCCGGCAATACGAGCCTCGGCAATACGGTTTCCGGCACGGGAATTCTGAACGTCGTCGGAACGGGTACACTCACCTTCTCCGGGGCGAACAAGACCTATTCCGGCCAGACCAACGTCAGTGCCGGCACGATCCCGACACCGTCAGCGGCGACTTTTCACCCAACAGCATCATCGCCCTTTCGTCCACCGGCGGCGTGAATGTTAACAGCAACGAGAGCATCGCCGGCCTGACGGGTACCAGCTCGGTCGGCGTGGCGATCGGAAGCGGGGCAACCCTGACCATAAGCTCAGCGTCGGTGTCGGCGGATCTCTATACTGGTGTGATCAGCGGTGCCGGTGCGCTGAACAAGTCCGGCGCAACCACCTTCAACGAGATCCTGGCGGGGGCCAATACCTACACCGGCGGCACGACCGTCAATGGCGGTTTGCTGATTCTTACGAACACGACCGGATCCGGCACCGGCACCGGCGGGATTACCATCGGCAGCAGCGGCACGTTGCAGTTCGGCTCGGCGAGCACGACCACCTCGGGCTCGGTTTCGGGCGCGATCGTCGACAACGGCAACTTCAATATCAACCTCACGGTCAACAGCTCGCTGGCCAACGCGATTTCCGGCACCGGCAATGTGCGGCTCACCCAGCTCTCGACCCTGACGTTCACGGGCACCAACAAGACCTATTCCGGCAACACGTTCATCGGGCCGAGCGGCGCGGTCATCGTCGATGCCAACGCCGGCGCCTATTCGCCGAACAGCACCATGAAGCTCTCGACCGGGACGACGCTGGACGTAAACTACAACGAGACGATTGCCGGCCTGATCGGCAACAGCGGCTTTGCGGGCAACGTCAGCCTGGGCTCGAGCGTGAACCTGATCATCAACAATGCCGTAGCCAACACGTTCCAGGGTGTCATCTCGGGCAGCACCGGCAGCCTTACCATCGGGGGCACCGGCAGCTCGATCTTCACCGGCACCGACACCTATGGGGGCGGATCGATGATCAACAGCGGTGCGACGCTGCAGATCGGTGACGGTGTGACGAGCAATTCGTCCATCGCCGGTGCGATCGTCGACAATGGAACGCTCGTCCTGAATGAGGACGGTTCGGCCAACGTTGCCTTCGCCAACGCGATCTCGGGCACGGGTGCGGTTTCGGTGCTGACGGGTGGCATGATCACCCTGCCAAACGCGAACACTTATTCGGGGGGCACGACGATTTACAGTGGGACGGTGATCCTCACCAACAGCACGGGTTCGGCCCTCGGTTCCGGACCGGTCAACATCACCAGTTCCACTCCGTCGACCATCGGCAGCGGCGGCGCGCTCATCGCCAATAACAGCATCACCGGGGCGCTGACCATCGGCGGCGGCGGAAAGCTCTTTCCCGGTATGTTCAATAGCGGTGCTAGCACCTTCACCCCGGGTACGTTCTCGGCGCCCAGCGCCACGTTTGCGGGCAACGGGCTGCTCTATTTTTTCATCAACAATGCCACTGGTACGGCGGGCGCCAACTGGAGTCTGCTGAACATCTCCGGCGCGCTGAACATCACTGCCAGTAACTCGGCCCAATTTGGGATCTCCATTAATTCCGTGACGGCCGGGAACCTTGCCGGGTCGGTCGTCAATTTCAATCCGGCCCAGTCCTATTCGTGGATGATTGCCAACACGACGGGAGGAATCACGGGGTTTAATTCCAACGCCTTTTTGCTCACAACGGCTTCTTTTGGAAGCAACCCCGGCTTCGCGAACAGCCTCGGCACCGGCAGTTTTTTCGTCTCGCAGGTGGGCAATAATCTCTTCCTGAATTTCACGCCCGTGCCGGAGCCCTCGACCTGGGGCCTGCTGCTGGCTGGCACGGCGCTGCTCGCCACCGGCGCGCTGCGCCGGCGCAAGCTTATCGGCCGCGGACAAAGCCGCTGAGAGCGGGATGAATGGCAGGGAGGGGTCTTTTGCCCGCCCTCTGCCCCCTTCTTGGATCGTCTCCTGAAAATTTCCGGATCCGATCCGTGGCATAGGAGGCAAGCCGAGGCCGATCCGAGGCGCTCACTTCCTGAACAGATTGTCCAGTCCGCCCAGGTTTTTCAGCGGCCTGGATTTTTTTGCCGGCTCGGCCAGCAGCCGGCCGGACGCCGCCGGCTCCGGTTTGCTTTCCCCGGGCTTTTTTGGACTGGCCATGCCTGCGGGCGGGGAAGACTCCGTGGTCGTCAAGGTCGGCGCCAATCGTCCAGCCGGCTCCGCCAGCGCACGGTCCAGCTTCTGGACCGACACCGGCTCGGCCGTGCCGAGCTCCTGCGCAAAGAGACTGATGCGGAATTCCTCCACCAGCCAGCGAAACGTCCCGGCTGGCTCGCTCCGCTGCGTGAGCGCGGCCAGATAGGGCGCGATCTGGCGCGCGCGTTCGGTGTCCTTCGCGGGATTCTGCCGCCAGCGGTCCGCGCGGAGCTTCATGCCTTTCAGGTAGCGCGGGAACTGCCCGAGTTGTCCGTACGGCGTGGTCCGCAGGAAATCGGCCTTGAGCAGCGAGGCGACCTCCTGCTCGAGGCCGGGGTAGGGCTGGGCATGGACCAGCAGCGCCTGCCGCAGCTCAAGGATTTCGCGCAGCAGGTCGACCAGCCGCGGCACCAGGCCGCGCAGGTCCGTTTTCGCGCGCTCGAGCGCGGCGGCGAAACGGGCGGCGTTGAGTCCGCGGTCGGCGCCGGATTCCGGCGGGCCGGGGACGCGTCCCGGATCGCAGGCCCAGCGTCGCACCGACTGGAAAGCGTCCTCCTGCAGCGCCGCCAGGGGCGCAATGGTGGCCGTGAGGGCGCCCAGCTCGCGCAGCTTGCCCAAGTCGCGCTGCGTCCAGCCGAGGTCATGCCGCAGTTGCAGCTCGAGCAGCGCGGCCAGGCCGCGCCGGGTTGCGTCCCGCGCCTCCTCCGGGGTCTTGAACAAACGGAGCGCGACACCCTCCACGCCGGCGCGGAGTCCGGGGAAGGCGAACACCGGCACGCCGGCCTGGTCGCCCACCTGCACGCGTGCCGGGATGTCGCCGAACGTCCATGCCGTCTGGTCCGATCTTTCCCATTGCGTGCGCGCCCGGCGCCAGGCCTCCGGGTCCTCGTGGGCCACGGCCGCGCTGGCGGCGCGGCCATGCGCGTGCAGCGCCGCCTGGATCTCGGCCAGTTCCCGGCTCGCGCATAGCTCGCGGCCTTCATCGTCCACCACGCGCACCCGCACGCGCAGGTGGTCGGGCGGCGGCTTTTCCGCCCAAAGCGCCGGGTCCACGGCGATTTTAAATCCTTCGCGCAGCTGCGCAGCCAGCGCCTCGATCAGGGTCTCGCGGCGGGCGGTCAGGCGGTCGCGCCGGGCGATCTGCACCGCCACGCTGCGCGCCGTGTCGCCCAGCGGCACGAAGGCGCGCCGCAATTCCTTCGGCAGCGTCCGCAGGTAGTGCTCCACTTTCGCCTCGAGATGACCGGGCACCGCCCAGTCGAGCGCCGCGGCGTTGAGGGTCTCCGCCTCGCGCACGCCGACCTCGAGCGTGACTCCATCGTCCGACTGTCCCGGCTTGTACGCATAGGCCAGCGGCAGTGCGTTGTTTTGCAACGGCAGCACCTCGGGAAACGCCGTGGTGTCCTGCTCGGGCGTGGCCGGATCCCGCAGGTCGTCCACCGTCATCATCAGAAACCGCGGGTCCGCCCCGCGCCGCTCACGCATCAGGTCAACCAGCTCCGCCACCGCCGAGATTCCCTGTCCTCCGCCCTCTGTCGTCCGTCCGCCGACTGCCGTCCCTCGCCCCTCGCCCTCGCCCCCCGGCCGCTCCGGCGCCAGCCGCGCCGCGTAAAACCGGTAAGCCGCCTCGTCGAGGTTGAGGTAGCCGCTGTCGCGCGTGCGCGTGAGGATGGCCTCCACCTGCTCGCGCACCTTGCGGTTGTGGGCGAGGAAGTCGAAGGGCCACGTGATCGTGTCGTTCACCAGGCCTTCGCGGATGAAGATCTCCGTCGCATGCGGCGGATCAATCCGGCCGTAGCCAACCGCCCGACTGTCCAGCTCGAGCCCGTACAGCCGCGTGCGCTGCTTCACCAGGACGCGGCCCTGGTCCGCGTTCCAGAACGGTTCGCTGTGCGCCACACGCACGAGATGGGCGCCGAGCTCGAGCGCCCACGCCGGATCGAGCCGGGCGCAGGTGCGGGCGTAGATCCGCGAGGTCTCCATGATCTCGGCGGCGATGATCCAGCGCGGAGTCTTGGGTTTGGCTCCGGTGCGCGCCGCCGGGTTTTTCTTCCGGGGATCCTCGCGCACAAACAGCGCCGAGCCGGGAAACAGGCTCACCCGCCGGTCGTGCGTCGCCTTGTAGCCGCCGTTGTCCTCGTCCAGCCGCGCGATGTTCCCGAGCAGGCCGGCGAGGATGCTGCGGTGGATCGCCCGGTACGGCGGCGTGCCGAAGGCCGTGGCCCGCGGGTCGTCGGCTTTCAGGCCGTCAAAGGCCGAGGAGAATTTGAAGTCGTCGCGCTTTTCCAGCGTGTCGAGCAGCTGGGAGTGGATGTCCCTCCACTCGCGCAGCCGCGTGTAGCTGAGGAAATGGTCGCGACAGAACCGGCGCAGCCGGGACTGCGACATCGTCTCGAACTCGCCGTGAGCTGAATCCCAGAGGTTGAGCAGGGTGAGGAAATCCGAGTCGGGATGGGCGAACCGGCGGTGGGCCGCGTCCGCCTGCTGCTGCTTCTCGAGCGGCCGCTCGCGTGGATCCTGGATGCTGAGGCCGGCCGCGATGATGAGCACCTCGCGCAGCGCCTTCTCGCTCCGCGCCTGCAGGATCATGCGCCCCACCGTCGGATCGACCGGCAGCCGCGCCAACTCGCGCCCGAGTGGAGTCAGCTCGACCAACGCAAGCGCCGTGCCCCCGCTGGTCGGATTGGTCTGAGGCTCTGGCCCCTCGTCCCTCGCCCTCGCCCCTCGCGCCGGCGGCGCATCCGCCGGCGCGACCGCCCCCAATTCCTCCAGCAGCGCATAACCCGCGCGGATCGATTTTGTCGCGGGCATGTTCAGGAACGGGAAACGCTCAATGTCGCCCAAGCCGAACGCTTTCATCCGCAGGATCACATCGGCGAGATTGGCCCGCTGGATTTCCGGCTGCGTGAAGCGCGGGCGCTCGAGGAAATCCTGCTCGGAATAAAGCCGGATGCACACGCCGTCGGCCACGCGCCCGCAGCGGCCCTTGCGCTGGTCGGCGCTTGATTGCGCCACGGGCTCGATCGGCAGCCGGCGCGTGCGCGCCTGCGGCGAATAGCGGCTCAGGCGCGCGAGGCCGGTGTCCACGACGAACCGGATGCCGGGGATGGTCAGCGACGTTTCCGCGATGTTGGTGGCGATGACGATTTTCCTGCGCTGTGACGGGGCGAACACGCGCTGCTGCTCGGCGTTCGTCAGGCGGCCGAACAGCGGGATGACCTCGAGGCCGGCCCGGGCGGCGCCGCCGGCGGACTTGATCCGGCCTTCGAGCAGCTCGGAGGTTTCGCGGATATCGCGCTCGCTCGGCATGAACACCAGCATGTCGCCGGCGGTGCTGTCGCCCACGATGCGTTCCACCGCCGCGACCGCCCCGTCGATGTAGTGCAGGGCCTCCGCCTTCGCCGAGGCTTCGGCGGACGCGTCTGCGCCGGCCCGGTCGGGATCTTCATTCCAGTCGCGGCCGAAGGAATCCAGTGGGGCGTAGATCAGCTCGACGGGGTACATGCGGCCCTCGACGGTGATGACCGGTGCGTCGTCGAACGCCTTGCTGAACGCGGCGGTGTCGATCGTCGCGGACGTGACAATGATCTTCAGCTCGGGCCGCTTGTACCGCAGCGTGCGCAGGTGCCCGAGGAGGAAGTCGATGTTGAGCGAGCGCTCGTGCGCCTCGTCGATGATGATGGTGTCGTACTCGCGCAGAAGCGGATCACCCTGCACCTCGGCGAGCAGCATGCCGTCGGTGAGAAACTTGATGACCGTGGCCGGAGTGGTCTGGTCGTTGAACCGGATCTTGCAGCCGACCTCGCGGCCCCAGGCGACGCCGAGCTCCTCGGCCACGCGGCGGGAGATGGACAGCGCGGCCACGCGGCGCGGCTGGGTGCAGGCGATGCGGCCGCGCGTGCCGCGGCCGGCGGCAAGGCACATCTTCGGGATCTGGGTGGTTTTGCCGGAGCCGGTCTCGCCCGCGAGAATGACGACTGGATGCGCCTGGATGGCCGCGACAATTTCCTCCGCCCGCGCGCTGATCGGCAGCGCCGGCGGGAAGTCGATACGGAAGGGAAAGGAAGAATCTGTCGGCGGTCCGGACACGCCCCATGTGATTCCGGGCGCGGCTAGGAATCCAGATGCATCTTGGAGTTCTTGCAGGGCGTCCCTTGCGGACGCCCATGGACGGCGACAGGCGCCGCCCCTGCGCAGTCGACTTTAAAAACGATCGAACCAAATTTTTACAGGAGGCAATCCGAGGGAAGGAAGAGGGTATTCAAACCAATCCTCGGTTCGACCTCGGTATTCCTCCTGTGCAACGGATCGGATCCGGAAGCTTTACAGGAGACGATCCGAGGGAGGAAGAGGGTGCTAGATCGAACATCCAATCTGGGTGCCAGGTCTTTGCCCCCGGTTTGGCCGGCCCGCCGGGAACCCACCGCTGTACTGTGGGTCGTTCGTTCGCGGTCTTCTGCAAATCCGCGAATTGCATCCATGGCCTCATCCCGGCTCCAAATTCATTTCCCCGCCTGAATGTCCGCCCACCCTCAAAACCTGACCTGCCGCCTGTGCGGTCATGAGCACCGGGCGGTTCCCCTCGCGCCCGGTGAAAGGGCGCTCTGCGTCCGCTGCGATACGGTGCTGGCGCAGGGCTCGCGCTTGGGGGCCGATGCGGCCCTCGCTTTCACGATCACCGGCCTGATGCTCGCCCTGCCCGCGGCGCTCCTGCCGTTTATCACCGCCGGAAAACTGGGCCATGAACGGGTGGGCCTGCTTTTCACGGGCGTGAATGGTTTCCGGGACAATGGCATGCACCTGCTGGCAATCTGGGTGCTGCTCTGCGGCACGCTCGTGCCGATCGCCATGCTCATCGTGCTGGCCGGCCTGCTGGTGCCGGCGCGTCTCGGCTGGCCGCCGGTGCAGGTGGATCTGCTGTCGCGCGCCGCCCACGCCCTCGGGTATTGGGCGATGCCGGAAGTGCAGGTGCTGGCCGTGCTCGTCGCCCTCATGAAATTGGGCAAACTGGTCCATGTCGCGATCGGGCCGGGCTTCTGGTGTTACGGCGCGATGTCGTTCGCGCTCCTGCTGGCGTGGCGCAGCTTTGAATTCCAATCCACCGTCCGGGGCGATGCCTCGCCGCCGTCATGAAGCGACGCCTGCCGCGGCTCCGTTCCGAAAATCCGGCCAACGCCGCCGCGCTGGCGCTGGCCGCCGCCATGATGCTGGTCCCTGCCAATCTGCTCCCGATCCTGAACACGCAGATTTCCGGACTGAACCGAACGGACACCATCTTCTCCGGCATCGTTGAACTCTGGCGTCAGGGGCTGTGGGTGATCGCCGTCATCGTGTTCACCGCCAGTATTCTCATCCCGGTGCTCAAGCTGGCGGGTCTGGGCTGGCTGATCCTTTCAGCGCACCGGGGCCCCAGCAACGATGTCCGGAGGTTGACGCGGCTCTATGCCGCCCTGGATTTCATCGGGCGCTGGTCGATGCTCGATGTCTTCCTCGTCGGCTTTCTCTCCGGGCTGGTGCAGTTCGGCGCCCTTTCGACGGTGGAACCCCGCAGCGGGATCATCGCCTTTGCGATCGCCGTGGTGCTCACCGTGCTCGCGACCCAGGCGTTCGACCCCCGCGTGCTCTGGCGCGATCAGGCGCCGATGACCTCAACGTCCACCGCCTCATGAACTCTCCGGCGACGCCGAGGATTTCCCGCAGCTCCCGCTTGCCCCGGCTCCAGCTGGTCTGGATCGTGCCGTTGATCGCGGCGGCGGTTGGCGCCTGGATGATCTTCCGCGAACTGTACGACCACGGCCCGGTGATAACGATCGAGTTCGCCAACGGCTCCGGCGTCGAGGCCGGCAAGACCGTGCTCGAGTACAAAGGGGTGGCGGTCGGTCTGGTCAAGGCCGTGGAACTGAATCCGGATTTGAACCGTGTGCGCGTGCGGGTGGTCATCGACAAGGGCGCCGCGGCGCTCGCCGCCGGTGGCGGCCAATTCTGGATCGTGCATCCCGAGATCGGCTTCTCGGGCGTGCGCGGGCTCGACACCCTCCTCACGGGCGCGCGCCTCAACGTGCACCCCGGCAAGGGTCCGCCCGCAAAGCAGTTTACCGGCCTGGACAAAACCCCGCCGCCCGAGAACTCCGACAAGGGCCGGAACTTCATTCTGCAGGGCGACCGGCTCGGCTCGCTCACGACCGGCGCTCCGGTTTTTTATCGCGAGGTCAAGGTGGGCGAAGTGGACACCAACCGGCTGGCCGACGACGCCACGGCGGTGCTGGTCCGCATCCACGTGGCCGCCCCTTATGTCGACCTAGTGCGGACGAGCACCCGGTTTTGGAACGCGGGCGGATTTTCCTTCAAGGTCGGCCTGTTGGGGGCCGAGCTCAAGAACACGTCGCTCGAATCGCTGGTCACCGGGGGCGTGGCCTTCGCCACCCCCGACACCGAGCCCCTCGCACCGCCCGCCCCGGACGGGGGCGTTTTCCAGCTGACGTCGGAGCCGGACAAGGAGTGGCTGAAATGGGCGCCCAAGATAGCGATCAGATCGCCCGAAACGGTTTCGGAATCGCCAGCCACGCCGAGCGTCGCCTCGGCGCTCACTAAGCCGTAAGGGCAGCGGCCGGTATCTGGAATTGAGCTGGTGATGAGGCGTTCTCCAAGTCGGAGTCCTAGGCTTCACACGAGCGTTTCACGGCAATAAATTTGAAGCCAGAAATCTTACAGGAGGAAATCCAAGTAACAGAAGAGGGTATTCGAACCAGTCCACTGATCGGCCTAGGTCTTCCTCCTGTAAGAATGGATTAATTTTAAATACCAGCGCCCGGAAGGACGAGCCGGGAGACACCATCGGTGAGTCTGGCCACATTGAAGTTTATCAGAAGACCAACGGGCACATCGAGGAGCTTCATGTAGCTCAGCAGTTGTGCCTGGTGAATCGGCAGGATGCGTTCAACTGCCTTGCCTTCGATCAGGACACAGCCTTCCACCAATAGATCGAAGCGCAGCAGATCCTCCCGGTGAAATTTCTTGTAGCGGATCGGGACTACGCGCTGCACCTCGTGTGATAGCTGGCGCAGGTCCAATTCGCAGAGCAGGCACCATTCATAGATGGATTCAACCAGTCCAGGGCCTTTGTCCTTATGGACCTCGATGGCGGCAGCGATGATCTGTCCGGTCAGTTTGTCGGCTTTATCAAACAGTGGGTGCATGTGATGGATGCGAGCGGGATTTTACAGGAGGGGATCCGGGGGGACGGAAGAGAGCCGTTTGAATCAACTCTCGGACCGACCTCGGCATTCCTCCTGTGCAACGGATCGGATCCGGAGGCTTTACAGGAGACGACCCGAGAGACGGAAGAGGGTGTTCGAAAAACATCTGGCTCCTGATGAAACGCAGCTTTTGTGGTCAATCTTTCAAAAAACAGTCGACTGAAGGCAGAGATAGAGACCGGAGAACTGGGCCCTTCATCCGGTGCGTAACGCTGGCGGCTTGCGCCTCAGCGGCAGGGCCGCTGGATTGAAGGCCTTCGAACCCCATGAAGTTGTTCACCCCGGTGCAGAGAAATCGGATCGGCGCGGCGCTCGGGCCGCTGCTCTTGTCGGCCTTGCTGGCGCCTGCCGCCCGGGCGCAGAATCCGTCGCCTCCGGCCGCGGCTGCTTACGCGCCGCTCGGTGTGCCGTCGCCGGGGCCGGCGACCGATGGTCCCTATGCCCCGCAGCCGATCTTGCCGGGCGGCATCGTGATCCCGCTCTACCCGCCGGATTCGCCCTACCTGAAGCACGAGCGGATCCGCGAGGCGGAGCATTACAACATGGCTCGCGACGTGCCGGGGCGGATCCAGAGCATCGTCAACATCCACAACCCGTCCATCGAGGTGCATTTCACGCAGGCCTCGGTCAATACCGGCACGGCCGTCATTCTCGCCGCGGGCGGAGGGCACAACACCCTGAATGTCGGCACGGAGGGCGCCGATTTTGTGGGCTGGTTCTACAACTACGGCGTCAACACGGTCATCCTCCGCAACCGACTGAAAAGCGACGGCTACGATCCGCTGACCGACGAGGTGACCGATGCGCTCCAGGCCATCCGGCTGGTGCGCGCGCACGCGGCGGAGTGGAAGATCGACCCGGCGAAGATCGGGATCGTCGGCTTTTCCGCCGGGGCCGAGCTCGCGGCCTCTACCGCGGTGTTCTACGACGATTTCAACCGCAAGAACCAGGCTCCGGGCGACCCACTCGCGCCGGTTTCTTCGCGACCGGACTTTGTCGGGCTGATCTATCCGGGCCCCACGCCGTTCACGCGCGATGCGGCGACGAAAATTCCCGCCGACGCCCCGCCGACCTTCATCGTCTGTGCCGGCTCCGGCGATCGCCAGCATGCCGTCTGGGCCGACACTTATTTTGCCGCAATGCTGAAGGCCGGGGTGCCGAACCTCGAGATGCACATCTACGGCAACGGCGTGCACGCCGACGGCCTGATGGACCGCCGCGGGATCCCGTTCGGCACCTGGCAGGACCGCTATATCGACTGGTTCCGCGACCTCGGATTCCTGGGCAAGCCCGGCTTCGAGACCAAGGCCGCGCGGGACCTCGCCGCCTTCGCGAAAAACAAGAAGTAGGCGGGAGTAACGGGAAAGCCGCTCCCCGCGCGCGAGAGCGTCGTGGCAAGTTTTCTTGTAGCCGGGGTCGCTGACCCCGCCCGGCCTCAGCGAGGCCGGCTACACTCCGCCCGCGAAAAAGGGAATCAAAGCGGACGGTCCCGATCAACCACCACCGGACGGCCCGAAACGTAGTGTCAGCTATTAGTTGACACTACAGCCGGGGAGAGGGCCGGGAGCACGGGCGGGGGAGGGCGCGCGACTTATTAACCGAACCCGGTGGCATGACGGCTGTCGGTCACAGTAATTATGAAAAATCCCGCCCCCATCACCCGCAAGCACATGATCAAGCTCCTGAACCAAGACCTGGCGAGGGAGTATCAGGCCATCATCGGTTACATCGTTTACAGCCAGACGATGAAGGGTGCCAAGTTCCAGCACATCGCGGGCGAGCTGGAGCGCCACGCCGCCGAAGAACTCAGCCATGCCCTGCTCATTGCGAAGCAGATCGACTATTTCAACGGCACACCGGTGACCATGCCCCGGGCGGTGAAACTATCGGACAAGGCCGAGGACAGGACCGTTGCTCCCGTTTCTGACTCGTGCGACGCAGAGGCAAATTCATGTCATCTGGGAGTACGAAGCCCGATCCGTGTCGCGCCACGATATCACGGCGCAACGTTTTGAACCGGCCGGTCTGCTGGCAAGGATTTGATGCCCGGCAATAATACCAACGTCCGCCAGGTTTTGGACTTTAGCCCATTGGCCAATTCATGCCAGCAAGCACAGGTGGCCGCCGACCTCCGGGCGGCGGATTCCGGGTGCCCGCGCGCAGCGATTTCAGCCCGCGGCGTTCGGAATGACGGCAAAAGACCATGGTATTTTGAGGGCAGCCCGGAAAATTTCCAGGGGCTATGACTTCTTGGCTGGCGGTGCCGTGTTGGACAGGCCGGCCGCGGGGGGCGGCACGGCGGCGTCGGCCGGCTTCACCTTGCTGTCGAGTTTCTCCGGCAGGGCCTGGATGAAACCGTTGCGCACGAGGTTCACGAAGGTCTGCCAGACGCGCACGTCGATCTTGCCGAATTCGCCCGAGAAGGGAATGCGGGTCGCCACCTGGTCCTTGTGATGATTCTTGAAGATCACGGCGAAACCGTGGACCAGCGTCTCCCAAATCCGGCGCCCAAGCGGCCGGTCTTCGCCCGGCACGGGACTGAAATCCACATGCTGGAAGAACGGCTTGAAGTATCCGGAGAAACGACCGTTGTGCACGGCCAGCTCCACGTAGCCCTTGAAATCCCCGGCGCTCACGTCGACGTTGCCATAGGCGCGCAGGAATTCGTTCAGGGCGGGCAGCGAAACATCCTCGAGCTCCAGCTTCAGGAGGAAGTGCGGCTGGGCGGCCAGTGGCTCCGCCAGCGTGTTGATGCGAAGCTTCCCGCCTCCGATCGTCTCGCCCTGGAGGCTGATGCTGGCGGGAAACTCATCCCCTTTCTCCGCGGCGCGATTGCGCAGTCCCGTGGCGACTGCCAGCAGGTGCTCCACGCGCACGTCAACCAGCGGCTTGCTGGCCGTATCGACGTAGCGCAACTGGCCGTCGGTGATTTTGAGAAAAGTGATGTTGATGGGAAAGATGTCGTCGATCACATCCTGCCAGCGGCGGTCGGCCGCGAGCTGGCTGGACTCGGTCGTCGGGCCCTTGACGAAGTTCAGCTTCGGACGATCGACATAGATGTCGCTCACGACCCTGCCATGCAGCAGCTCCAGCCAAGCGAGGGAAAAATCTATGTCCTCGGCCGAGAAAAACGGTTCCCGCACCTGGCCGTTGCGCTTCACGATTTCCAACCCGCGCAAATGGTAGGCGCCCCGGTACAGGCTCAGTCCCACGTCGGTAACGTGCCCGCCATAATCGGGGATTTCATCGAGGCGGCGGTTGATCGCCTTCCGCAGGATAGCCGGCAGGGCGAGGCGGATGGCCACCAGCAGCACCACGAGGCCAAGGCCGCAGATCAGGGCCGTGCGGGCGCGCGCACCCGTACGCAGTGAAAAAAGGGTCCGCGAACCGGCTGGAACGTGGTTCATGGCATTCACCGACCGGGCAGGCGCCGATTGGTTCGGTGGAGATTGTCGGGTACGGGACGTGCCAGCTCGCAGCTGGCCGGCATCATACAGTTGAATGGAGCAGCCTGGGTCTGCTTCACTGTGAAACTGCCGAACTAAAAGGTGGCCGCCGACCTCCGGGCGGCGGTAGGGGCGTCGCTTGACGACGCCCGGGCGCAGTCAAGCTGCGCCCCTACGTAAAACCAAATGGTGCGCAGGCCAACCGTGCCCGGAGGTCACGGTCCACCTCATTCCAACTGCATGATCCCGGCTTGGGCTGGGATCATGTTCGCCGCCGCCGCATGCATCAGACTGCACGAAGGTGCCTGGGCGAAGCACCGCACGGCCTCGACCACGGCGCGCCGGCGCGCTTACGCCAGCTTGAGCTCGCGGAGGGTTGCGCCGACGGCGCTGAGGTTTTCTGGGCGCATCGCAGCGTGGCTGGTGGAAACGACCATGCCCACGCCGCCGGCGCGGAAGATCGCGTGCACGGCGTCGCGCACGCTCTCGGGAGTGCTGTTCTTGTCCTGCACGTCGATCCCCAGGCCCGGGCAGATCTTCGTGTTCGACCCGGCAACTCCCTCCACCGCGCGTTTGGTCTCGCCATAGACGTAGTCGCTCGAGAACCGCGCGAAGCTCGTCCGCGGTCCGCCCTTGGCCGGCGGCGTTCCGGCCGCTGGGGCCGGCTGCCCGGTGATCTCGGCGTAGGACTTCTCATGGAGCCCCAGCACGCTGTACTCGAAATCGAGCAGTTGCTGCCGACTCAGGTCGCCGAAGATGTTTTGCGTCAGGCTGTCCACGAAGGACGTCATGCGCTCGCCCGCCGGATTGTCGTAGACCACCGGCTTGAGGAAATCGGCGTACTCGGTGTACGGACGGTAATCCTGCTCCGCCCGGTACATCGGGTTGAAGGCGATGTTCTGCCAGATGTGGAACCCGATCTGGATGCCGGGCCGGGTTGCCTTCGCCTTGGTGTAAAACTCGCGCTGCATCTCGCGCATGCTGTCGGACCAGAACGTTTCCCACGTGAGCAGCTCAGGGTAGCGCAGGAGGATCCGCCAGAACTCCACGTAATAGCCGTCCCGCGGACGCTGCCCGGCGCGCCCGGCCCGGACATAGGGCTCGAGGGTGAGGTAAGCCTGCTTCACCCGCTCGAAGTTGATGCCGAGCTTCGCCGCCTTGGCGGCGCAGTGCTCGCAGAAACAGGACGTGTGGCCGGGATCGCTCTTCGCGCCATGATGCCAGGCGCCGAGTGCGTTGCCCAGCGGACCCTGCCGCTCGGAGCCCCGCTGCAAGCCGTCGACGTCGTAGGAACGGATGAAATCCTCGACCTGCGCGGCGATGAGATTGCGGAAATAAGGGTTGTTGAGGCACGGCCCACCCGGGTGGCCGGCGGTGCGGCGACCGTGGAGGTCGATCTCGTAGAGCTGGTCCATGCCCTTGATCTTGGGCGGCGGGCGGTTGTCCTCCTCCATCCAGGTGAAAACCTTCACGCCCCGCTTCCGCGTTTCGGCGGTGATCTTCGCCATGGCGTCTGGCAGGTTGAAATCGCCAGCGGCCAGCGGCTGCGGCTGCATCAGAATATCGCGGTAATACTGGGGGTGGGCCGTGGCAAAGTTGCCGTTCGGGTTCGCGGCCTGGTCGAGCCCGGCCCAGGACGCCTCGAACGGATTGCCGTGGAGGAAGATCGCATTGACCGAAGCCCGGGCCTGCACGTCGTCGAGAAACCGCGTGATCCCATACTGCAGCAGGTAAGACACCTCAGCCTGAAAGCCGACCATGGGCTTGGCCGCCGCCGCTGTTGCCTCAGCCGCCCTTGCCGCCGACGAATTCAGCGCCAGGCCGGTCCCAACCGCTGTCGCCGCCACGGCCGCCGTGCGGACAAATTCCCGCCGCGAAATCGCATTCCTGTCATCAGCCGGAGTATTCATGGGGATAGGGCTCCCTTCATGGCGCTGTCCATTCAGGAGTCGCCAAGCCAGACGCGCCATGTCCGACGAGGTTGTCCGGAATCGCCGCGAACGCCGCCAATCCCGGTCCGGCCTCCGATCATTGCCCACGCTTTTGTGCAATTGCGCGAACTGCTGTCCACCCATCGGGAGCTCGCGGCCAAATTCACCGAGTTGGAACGCAAGCTGGAGGGACACGACACGGCGATCGCCAACCTCTTGAGGCAATCAGCCAGCTTCTGGCTCCGGCTGATCCCACTCATGACCGCAAGATTGGCTTTCACCGTGCCGACCGCGGAGGATCCAGCACCGAGTCCAAGGCAGCGATCGAACGGCCATGAGGTGTCAATTTGGAGCGAGGTGGCATTTCGATTTTAGGAGTAATGGCCTGACACGTTTGGTTCGAGCTTCACCCAACCATCACGCCGTAGCGTCGTTGCGCGACCCGGATCGGAAATATTCCGGCCCGGCGCCGCGCTCGGCCAAAGCGTGAAATTTCCCGGCCATCCCTTTTCATCACGAACCCCGGCGCCCGCCGTCAGGCTGCGTGATCCTTCTTCAACCCTTGTTGCCTCCATGATCACTCCTTCCCCCCGTTTTGCCGGTCGCGTATCGGCGATCGTCGCCGCGCTGTTTTTCAACGCTGGGCTGCTCGCCGCCGGCGACGTCCCGCCTAAGATTTGGATCGATCCGGACACCGGCCATCGCGTGCACCGGATCACCGACGAGCCGGAGTCGGCCAGTTTTTATTTCAACGTCAATCCGTTCACCCCCGACGGGAAGGAGATGGTCTTTACCACGCCGGAGGGCATCTCCGTGCTCGATCTCGCGACGTTCAGGATCCGCTCGCTCGTCGCCGGCCAGGTCAAGGTCGTCGTTGTGGGACGCAAGACACCCACCATCTTCTACACCAAGGCGGCGGAGCACGCCCTCTACGGCACCAACATCGACACCGGGGAAACCCGCAAAATCGCCGACCTGCCACCGCGCGGGAACGTCGACACCATCAATGCCGACGAAACCCTTGCCGCCGGCGCCATGATCGTGGGCGACGGGCAGGACTACAACCAGAAGGCCGGCGGCCAGCGTCAGGGACAGGGCCAGCGCGGCGTCGGGGTCCAACCCGTCAACAAGGTCGAAATGATGGAGGCCCGCCTGGCTGCGCGGCTGCCGATGGAAATGTACACGATCGACCTGCGCACCGGGAAGCGGAACGTGATCCTCAAGAGCACGGACTGGCTCAACCACCTGCTGTTCTCGCCGACCGACCCGACGCTGCTGATGTACTGCCACGAAGGCTCGTGGTGGAAGGTGGACCGCATCTGGACCATCCGCACCGACGGCACCGGCAATACGCTCATCCACAAGCGCACGATGGGCATGGAGGCGTCGGGCCACGAGTTCTGGAGCATCGACGGCAGGACCATCTACTACGACCTGCACATGCCCTTTGGCACGTCGTTCTATCTTGCGACCTACAACGTGGAGAACGGCGAGCGCATCTGGTATCACCTGCCGAACTCGGAATGGTCGATCCATTACAACGCGACCGCCGACGGCACTCTCTTCTGCGGCGATGGCACCTCGAGTGCGCCCGATTGGTGCACGTGGGCGACGCCGGCGAACGAGTGGCTGTTCCTCTTCCGGCCCGAGCGCATCGACGACTCGACCACCCCGGAAAAAAGTCTGCCGCACCCCGGGATCCTGCACTCCGAGCGCCTGGTCAACATGTCCAAGCACGGCTATCTCCTCGAGCCAAACGTCTTCTTCAGCCCTGACCAGAAGCTGATTTTCTTCCGCTCAAACATGTTCGGCGCGACCTACATATTCGCCGTCGAGGTCGACAAGGCGATGAAGTGAGTCGGCCTCCGGGAGGGTAACACAGCGCGGAAATCGCATACTGGGTTCGGGTAATGGGCCCACTGGGATTCGAACCCAGAACCAAAGGATTATGAGTCCTCTGCTCTGACCGTTGAGCTATAGGCCCGCGTCGCGCGACTTTGTCGCGGACGAGTGACGGGTGGCAAGTGGGGAGTGGCCGGGGCTTCGGACGGATTGATTTCGCGTCGAGGCGCAGAGGGAGCGGGATTTTGGACCAGCGGCTCGTCCATTCGCTGGTTTACGAGCGCTTGGTTTTAATTGCAGCGACGTTTGCTGCTCAGCCGGCGGCCGCTTCGATCAGGGCCTTGGCGATGGCGCGGGCGTCGGCGGCGTAGCCGGGGTTGGCGTGCATGTCGGCGTGGAGGGTGGCGCCGTCGATGACGAGGATGAGCTGGCGGGCGAGCAGGGCGGGGGACTTCAGGCCCGCTTCGCGGCAGAGGGTCTCGATCCGGTCCTGCATCGCCTGCTTGAAGGCGGTCGCGGCCTGGCGCGGCTTGTCCCCGGCGGCCGTGTATTCGCCCACGGCCTTGAGGAAGGCGCAGCCGGTGAAATTGTCCGACTCCAGCCAGCCCGCCAGCCAGTCGAACACCGCCAGCAGGCGTTTCTGCGGGCTCCGGCCGGCGGCGATCAGCCGGTCCAGTCCAGCCAGGGTCTCAGCACCCTTCTTCTCCATGGCGGCAGCGATCAGGTCCTCCTTCGAGGAAAAATGGTTGTAGAGCGTCATCTTCGCCACCCCCGCCTCGGCCAGCACGGTGTCGATGCCCACGGCGCGGTAGCCATTCCGGCAGAAGAGACTCCAGGCGGTGTCCAGCAGCTGTTCGCGCTTGGCGGACGCGGGAGTTGGGGTGGTCGGGCTCATGGGCACAAGGAAGAGGATTTTTCGAGACGGGCAAATAAAATATACCGGTCTGTCTATTTTCCGCTTGACGACGGATAGACTAGTCTGTCTAGTCCGGCGTCATCGACGCGCCCTCCCGGCCCGTCGCCACCACCCACCCAACCCGATTCCCCCATGGCCGGCCGCTATCACGAAGTCATGTTCACCCCTCCGGTACTTCCCGCGCGCCAAGCCGCTGGCGGTCGCCGTGGCCTGAGTTGGGCCCGAGCGGTTGAAAGAAGTTAAGCTGCGCAACAGGGCTTGAACATTGGAGTGTTTGACTCGCCCGAGGTGGGCAAGCCCTTGTGCGCTCCTGGCGCTGACCCAGATCCATGCCGTTGGAAGAAATCCAGCAACGAAGACGGCGGATTGAAAGGTGGAGCGCGTTGACCCAACGCGCTGGATCGAAGCGGCTTCGCCGCAACGCGTTGGGGTCAACGCATTCCACCTTCAACGGCATGATCCCGGCTGCCGCGGTGAAATAAAAAAGCCGCTCACCTTTCAGTGAGCGGCCGCGATTAAGAATCCGAGGCTTACTGCATGTAGGTGAGCGTGCGCGCGCCGGCGATGCCCGAGACGATGACCGGGTTGCCCTGGGTGAAGTTGAGGGGATAAGCCTCGTTCGCGACCGTGTTCAAGGCCTTCACGTAAGCGGAGGAACCGACGAGCGCGGCAATGGCGGCGGTTGCCCGACCCCTTCCAGGCCTACCAGGCACTGCGCTATGTCGACACGCAGATCGCGCACATTCCCGTGCGCGGCCCGGGCGTGCCGGCCGGCGACTGGTACGTGTTGCCGACGAGCAACTGGGTGCCCTACAACTGGAGCCTGAACAACGTGGTGCCGGCCGAGCTGGCGCACACCGCGCTGGCCTACTGGCAGGGCGGCCGGGCCGACGAGGCCTGGCGCCTGTGGAAGGGCATGACTCTCGACGCGATGTATATGGGCACGTCGCCCGGCAACTTGCCTAACCTGTCCCAGTACGATGCCTACCGCCGCGAAACCTACCGGGACTTCGGCGACACCACCGGCATGATGGCGCGCGGCCTGGTCGAGGGCCTGTTCGGCATCACGCCGGACGCGCTGGCGGGC
The DNA here is from genome assembly GCA_903827245.1 of uncultured Opitutia bacterium. Taxonomy (GTDB): domain Bacteria; phylum Verrucomicrobiota; class Verrucomicrobiia; order Opitutales; family Opitutaceae; genus CAIUWA01. The sequence goes on along the minus strand of CAIKHO010000021.1, from coordinate 1,162 downwards.
GAACTCCTCATCCACCCGGGGTTCCCGCGCGACTGGGCCTATGCGTCGATCCGCACGCCCGACGTGAGCTACACCTACCGCCTCGATAACAACCAGACGGAGCTTTTCATCATCGAGCCGAAATTTTCCAAGCCCATGCGCCTGCGCCTGCGTTCCACTGCCCGCGGCGAGCGCGTGGCCGCGGTGCTGGTGAACGGGCAGGCGGTGAAATGGACGAACGTGCCCGACATGATCGGCCAGCCGGTCATCGAGCTGCAGTCGGCGCAGGCCGCTGCGCGGTACGAGGTGACCATCCGCTGGGTCGGTCACGCCACCGCCTTGGTGCGGCCGGCGGTGATGAACGTTCTCGACCGTCCGTTCCGCATGGAGTTCGGCCCGGCCACGGTGCAGGAGATTTTTGACCCGCAGAAGGCGCTGAAGGCCGTGGTCGTGAAGGACCAGGCGGCGACCGCGGTGGTGAACGGACTGCCGGGCTACCACACGGTCTTCGCCAAGGTCCGGCAGGATGACATGACCTGGTGGATGCCGGTGGATTTTGAGGTCCGCCTGCCGCTGGAGATCGTGCCGTCGCTGGCGCAGGACGGGCAGTCGGTGCGCTTCCGGGTGCGGAATAACACCACGGTGCCGATCGAGCGCTGGGCGGCGATGGAGGTGGGCGGCCAGAAAAGCACGGTCACGATGAAGGTTCCCGCGCTGGGAGAGTCGGCGGAGGTTGCCTTTCCCTCGGCCGGCCTCATGCCGGGCACGATCCGCGTGCGGGTCGATCTCGGCGATTCTGGCACGGTGACGGACAACGTGATGAACTGGCAGATCAGCGCGCCGGCGGAAACCGTGTGGCGGTCAGTCGATCTCGGTGCGGCCTACAACGACCCCGTCGGCCAGATCTTCAAGAACGAGTACCTCGCGCCGCGCCCCCTCGGCGCGTCGCTGCAGGTTCCGCGGCAGGGACTCGGGTCCTGGGATAATTTCAAGGCGGCCTTTGCCGTGGACGACTCCGGCCTGCGGCGCGTGGCCGGGGCCGCGGGTGGGCTCGCGCTGCCTTCCGGCGTGCATTTCCAGCTGCCGCCCGCCGAGGGGGCGAAGAACACGGTGTTTGCCTCCCTCTGGGACCGCTACCCGAAGGAGGTTTCGCTGCAGGTGTCGGGCCGGGCGAACCACGCCT